>CAYZWT010000003.1:0-164602 GCA_964482225.1 uncultured Anaerolineales bacterium | reverse complement strand
CGCAAGGCGCCTGGCGTCACCGAGATCCTGGTCCCCGGCGAAATGGAATGGCGCACCCGCGAGCAGCGCCTGCGCGATGGCATCGAGGTGCCCGAGGCCGCCTGGGAACGCATCGTTGCCGCAGGCCAGCGCCACGGCTACACCGTCATGAACGAGCAATAGGCAACATGCACCTTTCTGTGCGAGGCTCGTCTGTATCAGCATATGAGGGAGGTTACAGATGAAGATCTATCTCATCACCGATTTGGAGGGCATTGCAGGGGTGGCGCGCTGGGATCAGACCGGCAGCGACCAGCCCGGTTACGCCCAGGCCAGCCGCCTGATGACAGAGGAGCTGCGCGCCTGTGTGGCGGGCATCCAGGCGGTGGAGGCCGACGCCGAGATCTGGGTCTGGGACGCCCACGGACCGGGCGCCATTGACGTGGAGCGTTTCCCGCGCGGCGCGCTGCTGCTCAATCGCGGCCCCATCGAGCCGCCCGCCTTTCTGGACAGCTCGTTCGACGCCGTGTTCTTTCTCGGCCAGCACGCCAGGGCGGGCACCCTCAACGGCAACCTGGCCCACACCTACTCGTCCCAAGGCTACGGTTGGTTCAAAATCAACGGCCTGGAGCTGGGCGAGTTTGGCTGTCGCGCCGCCCTGGCCGGCAGCCTGGGCGTGCCCACGGTATTCGTCAGCGGCGACGACAAGATGATGGCCGAGGCGCGGGCGCTGATCCCCAACATCTATGGCGCCCAGGTCAAGGTCGGGCTGGGGCCGCAACTCGCCCTGCACCTGGCCCCCGAGGACGCCCGCGACCTGGTGCGCGATACCGCGGCGGACGCTGCTTCGGCAGCGTTGGCAGCGGCCCACCCGGGCGAGATCGCGCCCTTTGTCATCCCAGGGCCGCCCTACGAGCAAGAGATCCGCATCGTGGGGCGCACGGATGCGAACCATCTCTTGCGCCAGGGCTTTTGCCAGGTGGACGCCCAGACCTTTGTCAAGCGCGCCGAGCGCCTGCAGGACCTGCCCATCTAGCGCCGGAAAGCGCAACTCGGGCCGCATCTGATCGTATGGTAACCGGAGCGAGGGAGGCGAGCGCACACCATGCCCGCATGGATCGAGTTTCTGCTCAGCGGCGTCTGCCACCAGTATCCCGAGCATGCGTTGCGCTTCCAGGGCGTAGCGCTGCCCTTGTGCGCCCGCTGCACGGGGCTCTTTGGCGGCGCGTTCTTGGCCCTGGCGATCCTGCTGGCCTGGGGGCGGGGTCGCCGCACGGGGTTTGCGCCCTGGTGGGCGCAAGGGGCGCTGGCGGCCCTGGCCACATGGTGGGCGCTGGACGGCCTGAACTCGTTCCTGTTCGGGTTGCTGGGGCGACCGTGGCTCTATGAGCCCACCAACGCCTTGCGCCTGGCTACCGGCCTGGGCCTGGGGCTGGCCGCCGGTATCGAACTGCTGCCTGCAGCGGCCCAAGTCCTGGTCGCTCGGGGCGATCCGCGTGGCGTGATCCAGCGCCCTCGCGAGCTGGCGGTGCTGTTGGCGTGTCAGGCAGCGTTGGCGGCGTTGCTGCTGCGGGGCCGCCTGCCCTATGCCCTGGCCGCGGCCTGGTCCACGCTGGGGGTAGCCCTGCTGTTGGGAGGCGCCAATGCCCTGCTGCTGACGATCGTCCTGGGGGGCGAGCCGGGGACGCTCTCGCGCAGGCGGCTGGCGGCCCTGGCGTTCGGGGGCGCGCTGCTGGCCCTGGCGGAGGCGGGCGGGCTGGCCCTGCTGCGGAGGTGGCTGGGGGTGTAGGGGCTTGGGTCTGGGGGGAAAAAGTTGGGTTGTGCACCGGATGGCTGCCTGTTATAATGGGTTCGAGGTAGCGGCATATCGCATCAGCAGACAGGTCGGCGTTCAAGCGTCGGCCGCACGAGGAGGGTCCCATGGACATCGGCAAGGCGTTTACCTACGTATTCGATGACGAGAACTGGATCAAAAAGATCCTCATCGGGGGTATCGTGACCATTATCCCCGTCGTCAACCTGATCGCGGCGGGCTATGGCCTGCGCGCCCTCAGGAACGTCGCGCGGGGCGAGGAAAAGCCCCTCCCCGAATGGGACGATTGGGGCGGCGACTTTGTCAGAGGCTTGATGATCGCTATCGCGGGCGTGATCTATGCGCTGCCGGTCATCCTTCTGAGCGGCGTTGGCGCGATCATCGGCGCGATTTCTTCCGACCAATATGGCAACCTGAGCGGTGTGGGCGCCACCTGTTTCTTTGGCGTCCAGTGCCTCAGCGTACTCTGGGGCATCGCGATGGCCTTGTGGATGCCGGCCGCCACGATTCAGTACGCCACCACAGACGAGTTTGGCGCCTTTTTCCGCTTTGGCGAGATCTGGGCGCTGATCAGCGGCAACTTGGGCGCATATGGCATGGCGATCCTCACCATGATCATCGCCAGCCTCGTCAGCGGCCTGGGCACGATCCTGTGCATCGTAGGCGTGATCTTTACATCGTTCTACGGCACCCTCGTCGGTATGCATGCCTACGGCCAGGTAGCGGCAGAGGCCCATCCGCCCACGACCCTGGATGCGTTCCTACCCGGCCAGAAGGACGAACCCGCCTTCTAGGCCCCTGTCGGTCCCGACCGTCTCCACAGGAGAGAGAGCCTCGGCTCTCTCTCCTTTCGCATCGCGCCTCGGTGTTGGTAGCTTTCCGCCACCTTGTGACAGCTTTTGACAGCCCTCACGCGGTATACTAGGTCCCAGGAACGACTCGAAGACCGCCCTGGAGGAGATATTGACAACCTATAGCTCGCGCTTGCCCGGCTTTTTCCAGCTTACCACCCAGGAGCGCGCCCAGCGCGTGGCCCAGTTGGCCGGCCTGACCGATGAGGAACTGGCCCTGCTCTGCCAGGCGCGCCCCGACGACCTGGCGCGGGGCGACCGCATGATCGAGAACGTCATCGGCAGCTATGCCCTGCCCCTGGCCGTGGCGACCAACATGCAGGTCAACGGCCGCGATGTGTTGGTGCCAATGGCCATCGAGGAGCCTTCGGTGGTGGCGGGCCTGAGCTATGCCGCCCGCATGGTGCGCGAGGGTGGCGGGTTCGCCGCCTTTGCCGACGAGCCGCGCATGATCGGCCAGATCCAGGTGCTGGATGTGCCCGATCTGCACGCCGCGCGCCTGCGCATCTTGGCGGCGCGCCAGCGCTTGATCGAGCTCGCCAACGCCCAGGACCCCATCATCGTCTCGTTGGGCGGAGGCGCGTGCGATGTCGAGGTGCGCGTGTTCGGGCAAACGGCCACTCCCATGTTGGTGGTGCACCTGATCTATGATGCGCGCGACGCCATGGGCGCCAACACCGTCAACACCGCCTCAGAGGCCCTCACGCCCTTGATCGAGGAGCTCTCCGGGGGCCGGGTGGGGCTGCGCATCCTGAGCAACCTGGCCGACCGCCGCCTGGCCCGCGCCAGCGGCGTGGTGCCCAAGGAGACGTTGGCCCAGGAAGGGCTCAGCCCCGAAGAGGGCGTGACCCGCATCCTGGAGGCGTATGCCTTTGCCGCCGCCGATCCCTACCGGGCGGCGACCCACAACAAGGGCGTCATGAACGGCATTGACGCGGTGGTGATCGCCACCGGCAACGATTGGCGCGCCATCGAGGCGGGCGTGCACGCCTATGCCGCGCATAGTGGCGCGTATCGCCCGGTCACCACCTGGGAGCGCAACGCGGCAGGCGACCTGGTGGGCGCCATCGAGATTCCCCTGGCGGTGGGCATCGTGGGGGGGGCCACCCGGGTGCACCCAATGGCCCGCCTGGCCCTCAAGATCATGGCCGTCCAATCGGCCCGCGAGCTGGCCGAGATCGTGGCCGCCGTGGGCCTGGCCCAGAACCTGGCAGCCCTGCGAGCCCTGGCGATGGAGGGTATCCAGCGCGGCCACATGAAGCTCCATGCGCGCCAGGTCGCCATCTCTGTGGGCGCCGAGGGCGACGAGATCGCCCAGGTGGCGGTGCGGCTGGCCGCCGAGGGAATTGTGCGGCCCGACCGGGCCGAGGTGATCCTGCGCGAGCTGCGGGGCGCGTGATGCCGCTGATGAAGCCTGCCCTGGACGTGGGCATCGTCGGCTATGGGGCCTATGTGCCGCGCTACCGTCTGCCCGCAACCGAGGTGAGCCGCATCTGGCAAGCGGGCGACGATGCCGCACCGGTGCGGCAAAAGGCGGTGGCCGGTCCTGATGAGGACGCTGCTACCATCTCCATCGAGGCGGCCCGCAACGCCCTGGTGCGGGCCGGCGTGGACCCCGCCCAACTCGGCGCCGTCTGGGTGGGCAGCGAGTCGCACCCCTACGCCGTCAAGCCCACCTCGGCCATCGTCGCCGAGGCCATCGGCGCGACGCCCTATGTCTTGGCCGCCGACTGGCAGTTCGCCTGCAAGGCGGGCACCGAGGCGTTGCAGGCGGCGGCGGGGCTGGTGGGCTCGGGCATGGCGCGCTATGCCCTGTCCATCGGCGCCGATACCGCCCAGAGCAAGCCGGGCGACGCGCTGGAATATACCGCCGGGGCGGGCGGCGCGGCCTATATCCTGGGGCCCGCCGACGAGGCCGTGGCCGTGCTAGAGGGCTCGCTCTCTTTTGTCACCGAGAGCCCCGACTTTTGGCGGCGGCCCCAGCGCCACTATCCCGAGCACGGCGGGCGCTTTACCGGCGAGCCGGGCTACTTTCGGCACACCCTGGCTGCCGCCCGGGAGCTGATGGCCGCCCTGGGCCATACCGCCCAGGACTATGCCCTGGCCGTGTTCCACCAGCCCAACGCCCGCTTTCCCCGGCAGGCAGCTGCCGAGTTGGGCTTTCGTCCGGAGCAGATTGCGCCCGGGCTCCTGGTGGATCGCATCGGCAACGCCTACGCGGGCTCGTCTCTGCTGGGGCTCTCCGCCCTGCTGGACGTGGCCCGGCCGGGCGACCGTATCCTGCACGTCTCGTATGGCTCGGGGGCCGGCAGCGATGCTTTTGTGTGGCGCGTAACCGCGCGCATCGAGGAGCGTCGCGCGAATGCCCCCTTGACAGAGGCTTATGTCAATCGCGTTTGTGAGATAGACTATGCGACCTATGTGCGTTACCGGCTGCTCCTACAGATGGATTGAGCGAGGCGAGGGCTTGTGAGAGACGTAGCCATCATCGGTATCGGGCAGACGCCCGTGGCCGAGCATTGGGAGATCGCCCTGCGCGACCTGGCCGTGCAAGCGGTGCAGGCGGCTCTGCTGGACGCCCAGGTCGAGCGTCCCCAGATGCTCTTTGTGGGCAACATGCTTTCTGCGGTGCTCTCGGGGCAACAGAACCTGGGCGCGCTGGTGGCGGACCATGCGGGGCTGCGCGGCATCGAGGCGTTCAAGGTCGAGGCGGCCTGCGCCTCGGGGGCGGCAGCGGCTCGCATAGCCTACCTGGCGGTGGCCGGGGGCGCCTGCGAAGTGGCCCTGGCCTGCGGCGTGGAAAAGATGACCGATGGCGGCCCCGATGAGGCCACAGCGGCCCTTGCGGGCGCGGCGGATGCCGAGTACGAGGCGGAGCACGGCCTGTCCTTCGTGGCGATCAATGCCCTGCTGATGCAGCGCTACATGCACGAGTACGGCTACGAGCATGACGATTTCGCCCCATTCGCCATCAACGCGCACCAGAACGCGGCGGCCAATCCGAACGCCATGTTCCCGCGCCCCATCACCCGCGAGCAGTACCTGCGGGCGCGCCCCATTGCCACGCCCATCACCCTGTTGGATTCCTCGGGCATCGGCGATGGCGCCGCCGCTGTGGTGCTGGCCAGCGCCGAGTTTGCCGCGCGGCTGGGCGGGCCGTTGGTGCGGGTGGCGGCCTCGGCCGCGGCCACCGATGCGGTGGCGCTGCACGACCGGCGCGAGCCGCTGTTCCTGCAAGGCATGTCCGACTCGGCCCAGCGCGCCTATGCCCAGGCGGGGATCACGCCCGCCGATCTCGACTTTTTCGAGCTGCACGACGCCTTTACCATCATGTCGGCCCTTTCGCTAGAGGCGTGCGGGTTTGCGCCCCGGGGCAAGGGGGTGGCCCTGGCCCTGGATGGCGAGATCACCCGCCAGGGCAGGCTGCCCATCTGCACCCTGGGCGGGCTCAAGGCGCGCGGGCACCCGGTGGGCGCCTCGGGCGTCTATCAGATCGTCGAGGCCGTGCAGCAGTTGCGCGGCCAGGCCGGGCCGAACCAGTTGCCCGGCTGCCGGCTGGGCATGGCCCAGAGCATCGGCGGCAGCGGCGCCAACGTGATCACGCACATCCTGGAGCGAGTTTCTTGAATTGGGGGAGGTAGTATTGTGAGTATACCATCTTATTGGCGTTCGCGACAGCAACGTCTGGCCCTGGTGGGTGAGGTCTGCCCCACTTGCGAGGCCAAGCTGTTCCCGCCCAGGGATGTCTGTCCACACTGCGGGGGCCCCGCCAAGACGCGCTTTGATTTCTGCGGGCGCGGCGCCATCTATTCGTTCTCGCAGGTGAACGCGGCCCCGGCCGGGTTCGAGGCCTATGCCCCCTATATGGTGGCGCTGGTGGCATTGGATGAAGGCCCCCTGCTGACGGCCCAACTCACCGACGTGGATCCTGAGGATGTCTATATCGGCATGCCGGTGGAGATGGTCACCCGCCAGATGCGCCAAGAGGGCGAGCAAGGTCTGATCCACTATAACTACAAGTTCCGCCCCCTGCTGGAGCGGGTGCAGGGCTAGCAGGCGCGGCATGCCCGGCCTGATCACCCTGACCACCGATTTCGGCCTGCGGGATGGCTATGTGGCCGCCGTCAAGGGCGTGCTGCTGAGCATCGCGCCGCAGGCCCAGCTCGTGGATATCACCCACGAGGCGCCGCCTCACGATCTCGTGGCGGCGGCGTTCGCGCTGGCCAGCGCCGCGCCCTTTTTCCCAGTCGGCGCGGTACACCTGGTGGTGGTGGACCCGGGGGTGGGCAGCGAGCGGCGCATGTTGGCGGTGCGCACCGCCCGCGCCTGTTATGTAGCCCCTGATAACGGCGTGCTGGCCCTGGCGTTGCGCCAGGATCGCCCCATAGAGATCGTGGCGCTCACCGAGCGCCGCTATTGGCGCGCGGGCGAGATCAGCCACACATTTCACGGGCGCGACATCATGGGGCCAGTGGCCGCCCACCTGGCCAACGGCGTGCCCCTGGCCGCCCTGGGAAAGCCGGCATCGGACCTCCTGGCGCTTGTGCTGCCCGCCCCGGTCGAGACCCGCGAGGGCGGCCTGGCCGGGGTTGTGATCCATGTGGATCGCTTTGGCAACCTGATCAGCAACATCCCGGCAGGGCGCCTGCCGCCCCGCGCCCAGGTCTCCCTGGGCAAGATGACGCCCCAGCCTCTCAGACGCAGTTACTCGGAGGTCGCGCCGGGCCAGCCCCTGGCCCTGGTGGGCAGCCACGGCTATCTCGAGATCGCCGTGCGCGAGGGCAGCGCCAGTGAGGCGTTGGGGGCAGGCCGGGGAACGCCCGTGGTGGTCGCGCCCGAGCACTTGGTCTAGACGCGCAGACCGGCGCAGGCATCATACCCGCGCCGGACATTGGATCGCAGGCTCTTGCGGAGAGCGTTACTCCCCGGTCACGCCATCCAGCTCGATCAGCAGCTCGCGCAGGGCCTGGATAAAGAGATCGAACTGGGAGACCCGCTCGCGTATGCTCTCCATGTCCGCCTGCATTGCCCCCACCATCTCGCCCAGTACGGACAACTCACCCTCTTGGGCTGCAACTTGCTCGCTTATCCCGCCCAACAGCCGCATCGCCTCGGCCTCGAACCCCGCCAGGTTGGCCTCTAGATCGTCCAGGGTTTTCTCCAGCGCAGCCAGCTCGTCTGTATTGGCGTCGGCCTGGGCCTCGATGTCCGCCACGCGGTCGGCCAGACCCTCCAGGCGGGCCATACGGCTTTCCAGATCGTTGGTCCTGACAATGACCTCATTCAGGCGCCCCCAGGCGATCTCCTGGTTGGCCTGCATGGTATCCATGTTGCGGCTCAGGGCCGTCACCAAGCGGCGCGGCGCATAGTCCAGCGTGCCGGAATAGAGCATGAATAACAGGGCGGTGAGCAGGACGCCCAGTAGCCCACCCAGCAGCACCAACAGCGCCCCACGCCCAAACCCGCCCCTGGCAGGGGTCGCCGCCATCTGCGGGGTCGTCGTCTGCGGGGTCGTCGTCTGCGGCGTCATGGGCTTGGACCGAGAGGCGGGCGCCTCTGCAACGGCCTCGGGCTGCGCGGCTTGCGTCGGGGCGGTATCTACGGCTGCGGGCGCCATCTCGGGCTCTGCCGCAGTTGCGTCTGCTGGCGCCGGTTCCGGCTCGTCGTCGCTCTCCTCCATCATGGGCGGCAACTCTTCTTCAGAGACGGGGAGCTGCTCATAGGCCAGCAGCTCGGCCTCCAGCGCATCCTCATCTTTGGCAAAGAGCAGGCTCTCATCCGGCTCAAAGACGGGCGTCTCTTCCCAGGGCGAGGGTGGCGCTTCGAGGCCAGAGGGCTCCTGGGGTGCCATGACGGCGAGGTAGGGGCGCACGCGCTCCAGCAGCGCGGGGCCGATCCCCGGCACGCGCACGATATCCTCCACCGAGGCATACGAACCGGCAGCGGCTCGGTCGGCCACGATCCGCTCCGCGAGGACAGGCCCGATGCCATCCAGCGCCTCGAGCTGCTCCGCCGAGGCCGAGTTGATGTCCAGGGGGTTCTGGTAAGCAGTCATACTTGGATCCATGCGCCCTCCTGCTGTGCGAATCGCGTTGGCCACCTTGTGCAGCCATTATAGCAAAGCAGGCACGCGGCGGCAACGGTTGGCGCACATTCGCAGGGCATCTGCCTTTTGGAGTGGACCTCGTTCGCAGCCACCGGGGCGCAACAGTGCCGCCGCTCCCGACCTGTTGACAGCGCCCTTGTTCACGGCTACCCTCTTGGTGCCCTGAGCCGACGGGAGGATGCCATGCGAGCCATAGACATCATCGAACGCAAGCGCGACGGATACGAACTGACGGCGGAAGAGATCCGCTTTTTCATCCAGGGCTATGCCGAGGATCGCATCCCCGATTATCAGGCCGCGGCCTGGGCCATGGCCGTGCTGCTGCGCGGCATGAGCGTGCGCGAGACCATTGACCTCACCCTGGCGATGGTCGCCTCCGGCGAGACCCTCTCCCTGCGGCGCTTGGGGCCTATCGTGGTGGACAAGCACTCCACCGGCGGCGTGGGCGACAAGACCACCCTGATCGTGGGGCCGCTGGTGGCCGAGGCGGGGCTGCCTGTGGCCAAAATGTCGGGCCGGGGGCTGGGCTATTCCGGCGGCACCCTGGACAAGCTGGAATCCATCCCGGGCTTTTGCGTGAACCTCTCACCTGAGCGGTTCTACCGCACCGTCGCCGAGCATGGCATCGCCGTAGTGGGCCAGACCGCCGACCTGGCGCCCGCCGACGGCAAGCTCTATGCCCTGCGCGATGTCACCGGCACGGTGCCTAGCCTGCCGCTGATCGCCAGCTCGATCATGAGCAAAAAGATCGCCGGGGGCGCCGATGCCATCGTCCTGGATGTCAAGGTGGGGCGGGGCGCCTTTATGGAGACCCTGCCCGAGGCCCGCGAGCTGGCCCGGCGCATGATCGAGATCGGCCACGGCGTGGGCCGCCGGGTGACGGCGCTACTGGCCGACATGAACCAGCCCCTGGGGCGCGCCATCGGCAACAGCCTGGAGGTGTGCGAGGCCATCGAGACGCTGCGGGGCGAGGGCCCCGCCGATCTGCGGGGGCACTGCCTGGCCCTGGCGGCAGAGATGCTGCTGCTGGGCGGCCTGGCAAGCACACCCGAGGGCGCACGCACACAACTGGCCAGCCTTCTGGATACAGGGCGGGCGCTGGAGCGTTTCCGGCGCTGGGTCGCGGCACAAGGGGGCGATCCGGGCGTGGTGGATGACCCAGCGCGGCTGCCCCAGGCCCCCGTGCAGATGCCCGTTCCCGCGCCCAGGAGCGGCTACCTCGCGGGCCTGGACGCCCGCACCTGCGGCATGACGGCCGTGGCGCTGGGCGCGGGCCGCGAGACCAAGGGCGCGCCCATTGATCATAGCGTCGGCATTGTGCTGCACGCCAAGGTGGGGGAACGCATCGGCCAGGGCGAGCCGCTCTTTACCGTGCACGCCCGCACTGCGCAAGAGGCCCAGGCCGCCGCCGAAAGCCTGTTGGGGGCCGTCGCCTGGTCCGATGCACCGGTGGAGCGAGGGCCGCTGATCTACGAGATCCTGCGCTAGCGCCCGAGGGGTACGCCTGCATGGTATCAGGGGCTGGCCTGCACAGGCGGCTTACCGGACCCCTGATGCGTCCAGGTCAACCTGGCCGATGAGCACCCCGTGCTCGCCGGTAGGCAGGTCGCTGGCGATAACGTCGAGCCGCCGTAGCGTTTCCGGATGATATAGCCCGGCATAGAGCCGATAGTTGCCCGGCGCAAGCTCGGACGGCAGGTCTAGCGTATAGCGCACCCACACAGCCTCGCCCGGAGCCCACGACGTGGCGGGGCGCCCCCAGGCTGCGGATTGGGGGTCGTCCTGCGCAACGATGGCGCCATCCTGCCCCACCAGGTGGATATAGCTCTTGAACGCATCGGATGGAACCGCGTCGGCGCGCCAGGCCAGGGACGCATACAGGCTCGTTGGCGGCCCATTCTCGGCCAGGATGGGCGAGATGCCGACCAGATGCAGGCTATCCTCCAGCGCAACACTCGCCGACATGGGCTCCCCAGACGTCTCCAACGGCTCCAGTGACACCTGGGCAAAGCGCGCGTTATAGTCCACGCTGAAATCACCGGCCAGCTCTGCATGGAGCACGAGGCGGTTCGACGCGCCATCCAGATATACCGGCAACGAGCGAACCCCCGTCCAGTCCTGCGAGATCGGCGCCTCTCCAAAGGGCTGCCCGTTGAGAGAGAAGCGGAGCACCCCTTGCGCCCGCGACGAGACATCAAGCTTGAGCGCCGCCCAGGTGGGCTCGTTCAGCTCGACCCAGATCTCGGCTTCGGAGCCCTGCATCCAGCGAAAGGTCAGATCCTCGGCCCGCTGCGGGTCATACCAGCCGCGGCCCGCATACATCAAGAGGCCCTGGCCAGTGGGCGGCGCCTCGGGAACGCGCCAGGCCCATAGGATAGCGTCCTCATAGATCGGCCGGCCCAACATGGCGTTCAGCCTTTCCCTGGCCGCTGTGCGGGCATCCGCAGCGTGCATAAAGCCCGAGTATGCCCAGGCCTGCGCGATCACGTCTGGCGGGCTATCCTGGGTGACGGGCCTGTGTACCACCACGTACGTAAAGCCCATGCGCCCCAATGTGGCGGCGACAGGGTCCGACGCGCTATACGCAAATATGTCAAGCTCCCGCTCTGGCAGTAGCATATGGTCGAGCCCCTGGGCATAGCCGCGCTCGCGGGTGGGCCAACGCGTGAAATAGCCCCCCGAGATACGTTGCTCGTGCACCGTCTGGTAGATCATGCCATAGTTGGGGCCGGCGGAGAGATGCCCATTGCGCAAAAAGAACATAGGGAAATCGAGCACCGCGATCTCTCCCGGGGCGTGCGTGACCCTGAGCTCCTGGTAGAATGGCGAAACGGGGGTGGGAAAGGCCGGCAGCGGCCACCACACCATGTATTCCAGCACCAGCAACAGCGCGCTCAACCCCACCAGCCCGCCCTTGCCCCAGCGAGGCAGTTTGCTTGCCCAGAACCGGCTGACGCCAAGGGCAGCCAGAAGCGCCACCGCCAACAAGGTCGTCACGCTAAAGCGGCCGGGCGTGCGGCCGATGGACATCAACGGGAGTTCTGATAGCCAGGCATAGGGGAGCGAGACAGGGCTCTGAGCGCCTTCGGGGCCGAACATGACCGGTTGGCCGCCGATGCGCAGTATGGGCCCCAGCGCAAGGATCGCCGTCGCCACGGCGACCAAGAGCCAGGGGCAGCTCTGGCGGCGGTGCGCAACGATGCCAACTCCGCTCCACAGGATCGCCATCCAGCCCAGATAGGTTGTGCTCTCGGCGCCATTGCCGCCGGGCGGTATCAGGCTCCAGGCATAGTGCTCTAGCCAGGGCAGGCGCTCCACGAGCGGATTGAACTGCGATGGCACAAAGAAACTGAATAGGTCGGCGCAAAAGGCCGCATTCCCCCCCTCTTGCACGAACCGCGCGGGGTCCTGGAGATGGTCGCGCAGGTAGGGGGCGTAAAGAGGGGCCACGATCACCAGGGCAATGACCACCGCCGCCATGCCGAAACGCAACAAGGCCCCCTTGGGCAGCGCGCGCCAACCCGTCGCAAGGGTGTACAGCACCAAGAGCAAGGTCACGGGAAGGGCGAAATAGGCCACATACAGCATGTGGCTAAAGGCGATCAACGCCAATGAGATGCCACACCCCAGGGCGTTTTTCCAGCAGGGCTTCTTGAGCAGGCGCCAGAGAAAGAGCGTATAGAGGGCGAGCCAACTCGTATCCAAGAGAAAGAAATGCCCCACCAGACGGATGGTCCGCATAGGGGCAAAGACCATGACCAAGCCCGCAAAGAACGCGCCGATTCTGGATCCCGTCACCTCCCGGGCCAGCAGGTACGTGGTCAGGCCGGTTATGGGAAAAGTGGCGATGGTGAGGATGTTGTATGTTCCCACCAACCCAACCAGGGGCTGGAGCAGAACGCCACGGGCCAAGGATACGAACCAGGTCCAGACCAAGGGAAAGTAGAGGCCAGAGGGGGCATAGAGATGGGTCACTTGGGCGGGGGAGATCCCGTGCAGCAGGCTATAGCGCACCCACCAGAGAGACCAGACGTGCTGGTAGGTGTCGTAGGCATGGACGGGCAGGAGCGTGAGTGGATGCAGCGAAACGGGGTATAGCAGCACCAACGCAGCCGCCAGGTAGCCGAGCGTGGCGATTGGCGCGCCGCCCCATACGGTGAGCGCGCGCCCTAGATGGCGCAGGCCCGGCACACGTTGCGTTATCACCCTGGGCTCCCCCCTTTGTCCTGTCGGAGCGACGGCGCGCGGTGGCCTATCACCAGACTCCGTGAGCATCCTGAATGTCCCGTTTGACGCGCCCGCTCTCTGCCCCTATACTCGGCCCCTATCGCAAGCCAACGCAAAGGAAACCACATGCCCCGCATCATCAACACGGCCAACCCGGGCAAGCTGCGCAACCAGGAGCGCCGCACCATCGCCGAGATCCTGCGACGCCTGGTGGCCAAGCGCAGCCTGGATGACGAGGCCCGCGACATGGCCGCCGCCATCGTATACTCGCTGCGCGCCATCGAGGCCACCATTGACGTGACCACCGAGGCCTGGGAAAAGCGCAACTATTACCTCAAGGCTGATCGCTTTCGCCTGGAGTGGGAGTGGGTGCACCCCTATGCAGAGCGCCTCGAAGCCCTGATCCGCGAGGGCGCTTGGGAGCGCCTACCGGAGGAGCTGGTCGGCCTTATGCCGCGCTTTGCCGATATCAAGATCATCAAGTTCACCCGCAACCCCGAAACCTGGAAAGCCAGCTACCAGTTATTACTGAGTGGGGAATAGCCACGCCATACCCGAGACGCCAGAGGCGCGCATCTATGCATCGGATGCGCGCTCTCTATCGCCACAGTGCAGGCGTTACGCCGCCGGCAGCTCGATCACCGAATTCGTCAGGGCGCCCAGCCCCTCAAAGGCGATGTGCACCACGTCGCCCGCTTGCAGCGTGAACGTATCCGGCGGCACCACGCCGGTACCGGTCATCACCAGCACGCCCTCGGGAAAGCTATTGCAGCGCCCGATATAGTGGACCAGTTCCTCCAACGAACGATGGATCTGGCGGGTGTGGGTCTGGCCCTCGAATACCCTCTCCCCGCCCCGCTCAATGGTGCACGTAACGGCCAGATCCAGGGGATCAAAGCCCGCCGCCAGGCGCACCACAGGCCCCAGGGCGCAACTGCGATCATAGACCTTGGCCTGGGGCAGATAGAGGGGGTTCTCGCCCTCGATATCGCGGGAGCTCATGTCGTTGCCGATGGTATAGCCTACGATCTCCATCGCGGGGGTGACCACCAGGGTCAGCTCGGCCTCGGGCACGTCCCAATCGGAATCGGCTCGGATGGCCACCGCCTCCCCGTGCCCCACCACCCGATGGGCTGTGGCCTTGAAAAAGATCTCGGGGCGCTCGGCGTCGTACACGCGGCCATAGATCGTGGGCTCTTCTGATTCCCGCATCCGGGCGGCGCGGCTCATCTCATAGGTCACGCCGCAGGCCCAAACCTCTTGCCGATCAATGGGCGCCAGCAGACCCAATTCTTCGCCCGCCAACAGCGCCTCGGCAGCCGCAACGGGGCTGGCATCGGCGACAGCGGCCTCCAGCGTGGCCAGGGCCTCCTTGGCGCGCCCCGAAGCGGCCACCAGCCAGGCGCCCAGGTCGGCATAGGCGGGCTCGCCCAGGGCGGTCAGGTCGTAGAGTTGGCCATCGCGGATCAGCCCCAGGCGCGGCCCAGAACCGTTCCGGTGAAAGCGACAGAGCGACAGATCAGGTAGCATGGCGGCCTCCCATGTGCTTGCGAGCGCGAATTGCCGCCGATTATACTGCCGCCTCGCCAGTGTGTCGAACGCCCGCGCCACACCGACTCGGCCCACTGTAACCCAGGTCACATTCGCGGCGCGTGGCCTCTGCTATGCTCTAGGCAGGCATCCGCCAAGGTGCGCAACGTGCGCCCCCAACCTGCTGCCGAGAGGAGCAACCATGACCGAGAGCCCCTATCGCAACCAGCCCGCCGACGAACTCTCCATGTCCATGTACCGGGTCACCCGGGAGGATGGCATGGAGACCATCTATGAGCGCTTTGCCAAGCAACAGCCCCAGTGCGCCTTTGGCACCCTGGGCGTCTGCTGCACCCTCTGTACCGACGGCCCCTGCCAGATCACCCGCCGCGCCTCGCGGGGCGTCTGTGGCGCGACGGCCGACCTGATCGTGACGCGCAACCTCCTGCAAAAGTGCGTCCAGGGCGCCGTGGCCAACGTCTATCACGCCCGCAATGTGGCCCGCACCCTGCAGGCCGTAGGCGAGGGCCGCGCCGATTACGAGATCCGCGACGAGCAAAAGCTGCGCGCCATGGCCGCCAAGGTGGGCATCAACGGCGAGCGTCCCATCAACGAGATCGCCGCCGAGTTTGGCGCCTTTTTGATCTCCCAGATCAACGCCAATGATTATGACGAGCTGGCGCTGGTGCACGCCTTTGCCCCCGCCAAGCGCCTGGAAGTCTGGCGCAAGCTGGGCATCATCCCCGGCGGCCCCAACTCTGAGGCGGCCACCGCCCTCTCCAAGGCCATGACCAACGTCAACAACGACGTGGTGGACCTGCTGCTGCACTGCCTGCGCCTGGGCATCGCCAACGAGTACGCCGGGCTGATGGTCATCACCTCCGTCCAGGAGATACTGACGGGCACCGCCAGCCCCAACGAGGGCCCCGTCAACATCGGCATCCTGGATCCGGACGCCGTCAACATCCTGATGCACGGCCATCAGCCGCTGCTGGCCGTCAAGGTGCTGGAGGCCGCCCGCGATTCGGAGCTCCAGGCCCAGGCCCGCGCCGCCGGCGCCAAGAACGGCATCAAGATCTATGGCGCCCTGTGCGAGGGCCAACAGATCTTTAACATCGCCTCCGAGTACAAGGACGTTTTCTTTGGGCAGATCGGCAACTGGATCCAGCAGGAGCTGATCCTGGCCACCGGCGTCGTGGACGTGATGGCCTTTGATTATAACTGCGTCATGCCCACCATCTCGGAGGAGTACGCTCCCCGCTATCACACCAAGCTGGTCTCCACCGACAAGGTGATCCGCCAAGCGGGCGTGGAACGACTCGAGTTCGAGTCGGACAACGCCGCCAAGATCGCCCGCACCCTCCTGCGCTACGGCATCGAGGCCTTTGGGCAGCGCGGCGCCGTGCACGTCCCGCCCCTCAAGGAGACCGCCGTGGCCGGGTTCACCACCGAAAGCGTGGTCAACGCCCTGGGCGGCTCTGTGAAGCCCCTGGCGGACGCCATCGTCAGCGGCCAGATCAAGGGCGTGGCCGCCATCGTGGGCTGCACCACCGTGCGCGAGTACCATTCCGGGCGCCACATCACCGAGCTGGCCCGCGAGCTGATCCAGCGCGACATCCTGGTGCTGGGCGCAGGCTGCTGCAGCAGCGCCATGCAAAACGCCGGGCTCATGTCCGCCGATGCCGCCAGCGAGGCGGGCGCCGGGCTGGAGGCCATCTGCGGCGCCCTGGGCACGCCCCCCTGCCTCTCTTACGGAAGCTGCACCGATATCGGCAAGATCATCGGCACGGCCGTCGCCATCGCCGAGCACCTGGGCGTGGACGTATCCGACCTGCCCGTCGTGGCCTCGGCCCCCGAGTACATGGAGCAAAAGGCCGTCGCCGACGCCTTTACCGCCGTTGCCTTTGGCCTGGCGCTGCACCTGGCCCCCGCGCCCCCGGTGCTGGGCAGCCCCCTCGTCACCCAGATCCTGACCGAGGACGTGGAGGCGCTCACCGGAGGCAAGGTGTTCGTGGCGCTGACGGCCAAGGAGGCGGCGGATGCCATCGAGGCCCATATCCTGGCCAAGCGCCAGGCGCTGGGCATCTAACAAGTGACACCGCGAGGAGCATTATGAAGAGACTCTCGGTACGATTGGAGCGTTGCACCGGCTGCCAGCGCTGCGAGATCGGCTGCATGGCCGAGCACGCGCCTGGCCAGGACTATTATACCGCACGCGCCGCCGCAGCGGCGGCCAAGGCACCCGCGCCCATCACCCGCATCCTGGTGGAATCGGGCGGCGACGGCCGGGCCGTGCCCCTGGTCTGCCGCCATTGCCACGAGGCCCTGTGCGTCAGCGCCTGCATGAGCGGCTGCATGCAAAAGGACCCGAAAACCGGCATCGTGACCAACATGGGCCACGAGCAGCAATGCGTCGGCTGCTGGATGTGCATCATGGCCTGCCCCTATGGCGTGATCACCCCCTCGCAGGATGTGGCCGTCATCGGGGGCAGCCCCTTTGCCCAGGCCATCAAGTGCGATTTCTGCCCCCAGCGCGATACGCCCGCCTGCGTCGAGGTCTGCCCCAACAACGCCATCGAGGTGCTGGATGACTGACCCAGCGCGACAAGGAGGCATCGCATGAAAGCTGTCATCATCGGTGGGAGCGCTGCCGGCATCCAGGCGGCGGAGGAGCTGCGCGGCCTGGAGCCCCAGGCCGAAATCACCGTCATCTCGGACGAGCCCCACTATCCTTACTCCCGTTGCCTGATCTCGCGCCATGTCGAAGGCAAGCTGGCCCCCGAGGGTCTGCGCTTTCGCACGGGCCGTTTTTTCGAGCAGCACGGCATCAACGGCTGGCTGGGCTCGCGCGTCGAGCGCATCAACTCAGAGGGCAAGACGGTGCATCTGGCCGACGGCCGCCAGGCGCCCTATGACCGGCTGCTCATTGCCACAGGCGCACGCCCCTTTGTGCCCGGCATCCCTGGGCTGAAGCAGGGCAACGTGTTCACCTTCCACAGCATGGCCGATGCCGAGGCCATTGTGTCGGCTGCCCAAGACGCCCGGCAGGTCGTCGTCCTGGGGGCGGGCTTTGCCGGGTTGGAGGCCGCCTATGCCCTGGCACGGCGGGGCAAGCAGGTCACCGTCGTGGAGCGCATGGGCCAGATCCTGCCCAACCAGCTCGACTGGACCGGCAGCGCCATCATCCAGAGCGACCTGGAGCGCTCGGGCGTGCGTATCCTGCTGGATAACAGCGTGGCCGCCGTGGAGGGCAGCGACGCCGTATCGTCCGTCGCCCTGACCGACCGCTCCAGCCTGGTGGCCGACATGGTCATCGTGGCCACGGGCACCCGCCCCAACGTGGAGCTGGCCCAGCAGGCCGGGATTGCCACCCAGCGCGGCATCATCGTGGACGCCTATCTGCAGACCTCGGCGCCGGACATCTGGGCCGCGGGCGACGTCATCGAAATAGACGATATCTCGACCGGGCGGCGCCTCTGCTCCGCCACGTGGGTCAACGCCATCCTGCAGGGCAGGTTCGCCGCCTGGAACATGGCGGGCCGCCGCCGCCTCTATACGGACGCCGTGGGCATCCAGAACGCCGTCCAGTTCCACCATGTGCCCGCCATCTCTTTCGGGCAGACCCTGGTGGGCGCCGATTCCGCCGAGGACTTTGAGGTCATGACGCTGCGCCAGGGCCAGGTCTACAAAAAGCTGGTGCTGCAGGACGACATCTTGCGGGGCATGATCTTTGTCGGCGACATCGCCAAGGCCGGCTTTTATGCCGCCCTGATCCGCCACCGCGTGGATCTATCCGCGGTCAAGCAGCGCCTGCTGGATGACGACTTCAGCTATGCGGCGGTGATGGACCTCAACAGCTTTGGGCAAAAGAACCCCTATGCCAACACCGACCCGGCCTGGGAAAGCGACGCCTTTTGGGCGCAGCGCGCCCAGGCGGCCGGAATCATCCGCTAGCGACTGGGCCTCCCAGGGGCCAAAAGCCCCTGGGAGGCGTCTGCTTCCGCGGCGCGGCCCCTTTGACGCCTGACCCCTCGCATGCTACCCTCTTGGGCGCCAGACCGAGCGTGCCCGACGCCAGTGACGCGTGCGCGCGAGCGCCATGGGGCTGCGGGGAGTGTGCAGGCTGGTGACCCATAGTTGGCGGCAAGTAGTCAAGAAGGGACAATGAGGATGCGGCGTGGCTATAGGCGGTTGTGGATACTGGCGATGGTGTCGCTGCTCTTGCTGGCGGCCTGTTCGGGCGGTGCGCCGGAAGAGACACCGACGCAGGAGCCCGCTGCGCCGCCTAGCGCGGTGGCGGGTGCTCAGGTGGACACCCCGACTCCTGCCCCTACCGAAACCCCGGTCCCCCCGACTCCCGCGGCGCCCGGTTCGCCGACGCCGGTGCCCGCAACGCCAACCCAGGATGCGCCAGCCATCGCGCCGACGCTGAAGTCGTTGGAGCCTGCTCCCAATGACTGGGCGGCCTTGGAAGCTTGGCTGGCGGCAGCCTGGCGCGAGGGGCGTAACCCGGCAGCCGTGCGCACGGCGCTGCGGGCCGCAAACTGGCAGGCAACGCCCGATGCATGGCTGGGCAAAGACCTGGACGGCGATCTCCAGGATGAATGGATCCTGCTGTTGGACGATATCACGTTCGACGAGGCCGAGGGTCTGGGCCCCTGGTTTGGCGCGCCGGGCAACCTTTGGGTGGTCAATGGTGACGGGGTGACCTACCGGCACCATGACGGAGTTGATTTGCTCAGCCGTGAGCCGGGCCTCCTGCCGGAGCTGGCAGGTGTGGCCGATCTCACCGGGGATGGGCTGCCCGAGCTGATCGTGATGGACCTGGAATGCGGCGCCCATACCTGCTATGGCTATGTGCGTGTGATCGGCCACGTCGGCGGTGCGATGCGTAATCTGGTGCAAACGACGATACCCGAAAGCGACTGGATCGAGATCTCGTTCCCAGAGGTGCGCGTTCAGGAGGTGGACGGACGACCCACCCTGCAGGTGCACGGCGGGACCATCGGTTCGGTGGGGGCGGGCATCATGCGCAGCTACACCGAGGTGTGGGCCTGGGATGGCGAGGCGATCCGTTGGCAGGAGACGGTGCCGGACCCGACCTCGTACCGGCACTTGATCCTGTACGAGGGGATCAATCGCATGGAGAATGGCGACCTGGAGGGGGCTGTGGCCTTGTTCGAGGAGGTCATCCTGAACCCGGATCTGGAGACCATGCCTTTTGGCAGTGACGATCTCCCAGAGACCGAGGCAGCCATCCGTCAGTTTGCGGTATTTCGGCTGGTGCTGGCCCATCTGCTGCTGGAGGACGCAGGCGAGGCGAAGGCGATGGCGACCTGGCTGGAGCAGAGGGACCCAGGCGCGCCGCTGACGTTGGCGACGCAGCGACTGGTGAGCGAGTGGGCGGGTTCGGACGGCATGGACGCGCTGTGTGCAGCGATCCAGGTCGACCTGGAGGCATCTGCCGAGCCCCCCGGCCCATTGGCGGATCAGGGATATGGCAACCCTAGCCTGACGGCCGAGCATATCTGTCGCCTACCATAACGCTGCCAGGGGGGGCGCGCAACGCCCAGCGGCGCGCCGGCCAGGTCAGGCCTTCTTTGACACATTCGGCTTTGCGCATATACTTCAACAGGTATTGAATTAGCTGCCTGCAGCGGCAGGGAGGCGTCCTTACAGACAGGCGGTTTTGCGCAAGGCCCTAGAGCAAAGGAGTGTCATGTCCAGATTCGAAAAGTACCTGGCCGTTTGGGTGGCTCTGTGCATGTTGGCGGGCATCGCCCTTTCGCAGCTCGTTCCCGGCGTCGCCGATGCCATTGATGGCTGGCAGGTGCGGGGCATCTCGATCCCCATCGGCATCTGCTTGTTCCTGATGATGTATCCGGCGCTGCTGAATCTGCAAGTGTCCGAGCTCAAAAAGCTGCGTCGCGACCCCAAACCCATCGTCCTGAGCCTCTTCTCCAACTGGGTGGTGGCGCCTCTGGTGACCCTCGGCCTCGCAAACCTCTTTTTGCGCGACCATCCCCAGCTCATGGTAGCGGCCATTCTGCTGGGCTCCAGCCCGTGCACGGCCATGGTACTGGTGTGGGGCAAGCTGGCCGATGGCAACCAGGAGCAGAATGTAATCAACACCAGCCTGAATACACTGACCATCATGGTGCTCTATGTGCCGCTGGTGTCTCTGCTGACGGGCATTCAGGGCATACCCATCGATCGGGGATTGTTGGCGCTCTCAGCGGTGGTGTTCATCGGGCTGCCCCTGATCCTGGGCATTGTATCCAAGCGGGTATTGACCCGCGTCAAGGGCGAGGTCTGGTTCAACCAGGTCTATCGCCACGCAGTGGAAAAAGTGGCCATCGCCGCCCTGCTGACCACCCTGGGGGTGCTGTTCTCCCTCAGCGGCGACGTCTTGCTGGGCAACTTTCAGAGTTTGTTGCTCATGTCGGCGCCGCTGCTATTGGGCTTTGCAGTAGTGGTGGGCTATAACCTGCTGATAACCCGCGCAGTGGGCCTGGCCTACCGCGAAGCCATCACCACCGTCTTGATCGGCTCCTCCAGCCATTTCGAGATCGCCATCGCCACCGCTGTGGCGATGTATGGCGTGGGCTCGATGGCGGCCCTGGGCACCACCATGGGCCTCTTTTGGGAAGTGCCGATCATGCTGGGGCTGGTGGCCCTGGGCAAGCGGCTGGGGGCGCGTGGCTTTTGGCGCGGAACCGTGGCTGACGCGCGTATGGCCGAAGGGGCTCCCGCCGAGTAGGCGCCCGCCCATCTCGCGCCATCGTCAGGCGCTGCGCCGCGAGTTCGCCAAACAAAACAGGGGGAAGGCCAACGCCTTCCCCCTGTCGCGCTCCTGCTCCGCTAGGCGATCTCCGGCGTCGCCACCTTGAACTGGCTCATGTACAGCCGGTGGTAGAACCCACCCATATCCAGCAGCTCCTGGTGCGTCCCCCGCTCGATGATCTGCCCATCGTTGATCACCAACACCTGGTCGGCGTTGCGGATGGTGCTCAGCCGGTGGGCGATCACAAAAGCCGTGCGGCCCTCCATCAGCTTGAGCAATGCCTCTTGGATATGCTGCTCGGTGCGGGTGTCAATCGAGCTGGTCGCCTCATCCAGCACCAGGATGCCGGGGTCGGCCAGCATCACCCGGGCGATGGCCAGCAACTGGCGCTGGCCCTGGCTCAGGTTGCCGCCCTGCTCCGAGAGCTTGGTCTCATAGCCATGGGGCAGCCGCCGGATAAAGTGGTCGGCGTTGGCCAACACCGCCGCCTGGATCACCTCTTCATCGGTGGCATCCAGCCTGCCGTAGCGGATGTTCTCCATCACCGTATCGGCAAAGAGCACCGTATCTTGCAGCACGATGCCCAGCTCGCGCCGCAGCGAGTCCATCTGCAGTTCGCGCAGGTCCACGCCGTCAATGCGAATGCTGCCCGAATCAATGTCGTAGAAACGGGTCAGCAGGTTGACCACCGTCGTCTTGCCGGCGCCTGTGGGCCCCACCAGGGCAATGGTCTGGCCCGGTTGGGCGTGAAAGCTCACGTTCTTGAGCACCGGCACGCCCTCGGTGTACGCAAAGCACACCTCCTCGAACGCCACATCCCCGCGCACGTGGTCCAGAGATCGCGCGCCGGGCACATCCTCGGGCTCGGGCAGCTCGTCCATGATCTGGAACACACGCTCGGCTCCGGCCAGCGCCGAGAGCAGCATGTTGTAGAGATTGGCCATCATGTTGAGCGGGCGGCCAAACTGGCGCGCATAGCTGATAAAGCTGGCGATGGTGCCGATGGTGGCATAGCCCGCCAGGGTCAGCCAGCCGCCGGCGCCGGCCACGATGGCGATGCCCGTGTTGTGGATCACGTTCGACATGGGGCCCAGCAGCCCGGCATAGGTCTGGGCAAAGGTGGCTGCGGCCCGATAGGCCTGGTTGGCAACGCCAAACTGCTGGATGGCAGCCTCTTCGCGGCCCATAGATTTGATCACCGGCAGGCCGGTGACGGTCTCTTCGATGACGCCGTTCAGGGCGCCCAGCGTGGCCTGCTGCTCGCGAAAGCCGCGCCGCGTGTAACGGGTGATAAAGCGCGTTAGCCCGGCCATCAGCGGCAGCGTCACCAGGCTCACGAGCCCCAGGCGCCAGTTCAGCGCCAGCATAGTGCTGGCCACCATCACCAGGGTCAGCGCCGAGGAGATGAACTGGGTCACCCCCATCGAAAGGACCGCGCTGATGGTATCCACGTCGTTGGTGAGGCGGCTCATGGTTTCGCCGTGGGTGCGCGTATCAAAGTAGCGCAACGGCAGGGTTTGCAGCTTGTCGAACAGGTCGCGGCGCAGGTGTCGCACCGTGCGCTGCGAGACGCCCGACATCACATACGCCTCGCCATAGTGGATCAAGGCGGCCAGGCTATAGGCGCCCAGCATGAGCAAAGCCGTGCGCATCAGGCCGGGCAGATCGTTTTGCAGGATATTATCATCAATGGCCACCCCCATCAGATAGGGGCCAACCACACCCAGAGCTGAGCTGAACCCCACCAGCACGACCGTCAGGATCAGGGCCGCGCGCTGGGCGCTCAGATAGCGCCAGAGGCGGCGCAGAGTCCCCTTGGGGTTCTCGGCCCGTTCGATGGCCCCCATACCTATCCCCATGGGGCCCCGCCCCATACCGGGGCGGCCCGGCATCGGGCGCGGAGGCCCGGATTGTGTTCGATTGGCAGGACGTTCAGCCATGCGCAACTACTCCATTTCCAAGTTGGGATTCATATATTTCACGATAGATCGGGCTGCTCTGGATCAGTTCACTGTGTGTACCCTGGGCCGCCACGCGGGCGCCCTCCAGCACGATGATGCTATCGGCATTGAGCACCGTGCTGATACGCTGGGCCACCACGATGCGCGTGCAATCCTTCAGGTGCTCTTCCAACGCGCCCTGGATCAATGCCTCGGTCTCTACATCCACCGAGCTGGTGCTATCATCCAGGATCAAGATGGCGGGGCGCATCACCAGCGCCCTGGCGATGGCCAGGCGCTGCTTTTGGCCGCCGGAGACGTTCACACCACGCTGCCCCAGCAGCGTGTCATAGCCATCGGGAAAGGACATGATGAAATCATGGGCCTGGGCCAGCTTGGCCGCCAGGATCACCTCTTCATCGGTGGCCTCGGGGCGCCCGTAGCGCAGGTTCTCGGCAATGGTGCCGCTGAACAAAAAGGGCTCCTGCATGACGATGGCCACCTGGCGGCGCAAGGTCTGTTGCTGGATTTCGCGCACATCCAGGCCGTCCACCATCAGGCGGCCCGCCTTGACATCGTAAAAGCGCGGGATCAGATGGGCCAGGGTGGATTTGCCGGAGCCTGTGGCCCCCAGGATCGCCACCGTCTGGCCGGGCTCGATGGCCAGATCCACTCCGGCCAGCACCGGCTCTTCGCCGTCGCTGCCATAGGAAAAGACCACGCCTTCCAGCGCAACGCGCCCTCGCCCGGAGAGCTCGGCCACGGCCTCGGGCGCGTCCACCACCACGGGCTCGCTATCCAGCACCTCGGTCACGCGCTCGGCGGAGGCTTGGGCCCGCGAGACGCGGGTTAGCAGCATGCCCACCATCATCAACGACATGAGGGTGGTGGTGAGATAGTTGATCGAGGCCATGATCTGCCCCACCTGAGAGCCTCCACGGGTGACATCCACACCGCCAAACCAGATCACGCCCACGATGCCCAGGTTGAGGGACATCATCAGGAATGGGCCAAAGAGGGCCACGGTACGTTCGGCGCGGATCGAGCGGGCGGTGAGGTCCTCATTGGCGCCCGCAAAGCGTTTGCGCTCGTGATTCTGGCGCACAAAGGCCTTGATCACCCGCACGCTGGCCAGGTTCTCCTGCACAACGGTATTGATGCCATCAATGGCCTTTTGCACAGCGGTAAAGAGGGCATGGGCATACTTGATGACGATCGTAAGGCCCACCAGCACGATGGGCACCAGCGCCAGCAAGAGCAGGGCCAGGCGCGGGCTGGTGATGATCATCATCGTCAGGCTGCCCACCAGCATCAGTGGGGAGCGCACCAGAATGCGCAAGGTGATCATCACGACCTCTTGGATCTGGGTGACATCGTTGGTCAGCCGGGTCACCAGCTCGCCGGTGCCCAGCGCATCCAGATTGCCAAAGGAGAGCGATTGGATCTTGCGGTACAGGTCTTCGCGCAGGTCGGCCCCATAGCTTTGGGCCGCGCGCACGCCCAACACACAGTTGCCCACCCCGCCGATCATCCCCACCAGGGCCAGGCCGATCATCAGCGCGCCGGTGCGCAAAACGATGCCCATATCGAGCTGGGCAATGCCCACATCCACGATATGCTGCATGAGCCGGGGCTGGGCCAGGTCCATGGCCACTTCGAGCAGCATCAGGAACGGAGCGATGAGCGCCTCTCTCCAATAAGGGCGCAGGTACGGCAAGAGCCGTCGGATCAGTTGCATACTTCCTCCAGTAGGTCTCCTTGTGATTCGCAGTTTCGGTTCAATTGGACGAGTCGCCGTTGGCTCGTGATAGGTTGTCACGTACGCGGGCCATCAGTTCGCGCAGCGTCTCCTGCTCCTCCCCCGAAAGGCCGTCGAAAGCCTCGTTCTCCAGGGTCTGCCACATATCGGCGACCCGCTGGCGAACGACGCGGCCATGCTCGGTGAGGTAGACCCGCGAGACGCGCTGGTCATCCGGATCGGGCTCCCGGTGCACAAACCCCGAGTCCTCCATGCGTTGCAGCATCTTGGTGATGGTGGCCGGAGTGACGTGCATACGAGCGGCCAGTTCGGAATGGGCCAGGCCCTCTTCTGCCCACAGCACACTCAACAGAAAAGGCTGCCCGCGATGCAACCCAATGGAACTGAACAGCGTTTGAGAGCGCGTGTGGTGCAAGCGACAGACCTGGGGCACCAGATGGCTAAGGGGCGTGTTGCTATCGGTTTCTGACATAGAGCTCCTTTTACTTAGCTAGCAGATCATCAGTCAGCTAAATAGTAGTAGCGTTGCCTTGGCCTGTCAAATCGCCGGTCGTCATGTTGCGTGTGTCGACAGCGGGGCGCGGGCATGGTACCATACAGGCCAGACGGCAACATCGAGGCGGCCAGGCCGCCTGTTCTTAGGAGAGCACCCATGACCATCGAACCAGAACAAGCCATGCAGGAGACGTATGACGTCTTGATCATCGGCGCGGGGCCGGCCGGCTCTACCGCCGCCATCTATACGGCGCGGGCCGGCCTGCGCACCCTGGTCATACACCGGGGCGCGGGCACCGGCGCCGCCTCCTTGGCCGAACGCATCGTCAACTATCCCGGCATCCCGGAAGAGATCACCGGAGACGAGCTGGTGCGGCGCATGCACGCCCAGGCCCAGGGCTTTGGCGCCCACTTTGTGCAGGATTCCATCGTTGCATCGGATTTGCGTAGCGAACCCAAGTCGGCCAGCGGCAACCAGGGCTACTATCAGGGGCGGGCCGTCATCATCGCCACCGGCTCGATGGGGCGCGGCGAACAGGCGCCCGGCGAGGAGCGGCTGGTGGGGCGCGGCGTCTCGTACTGCGCCACCTGCGACGGCGCCTTTTTCCGCGATGAGATCGTGGCCGTGGCAGGCAACCACAACGAGGCGGTGGAAGAGGCGCTCTTTCTCACCCGCTTTGCCAGCCATGTCCACCTGCTGGCCCAAACCCCCGAGCTGCGGGCCGACCCGCACCTGAACGAGGAGATCGGCGCACACCCCAAGGTGACGGTACACCTGGCCACGCGCCTTGTCGAGGTGCTGGGCGAGGACGAGGTCACGGGCGTGCGCATCCGGCCTCGCGGCGAAGAGGAGCAGGCGCTCGCTGTGAGCGGGGTGTTCATCTACTTGCAGGGGCGCCTGCCCATCACCGGCTTTGTGGGCGACCAGATCGCCCGCAGCGAGGGGGGCTGCCTACAGGTGGACGCGATGATGCAGACCCACATCCCCGGCGTTTTCGCCGTGGGCGACCTGCTGTGCAACCACCTCAAGCAGCTCGTGGTGGCCGCCGGAGATGGGGCCATCGCCGCCCGGGCCGTGGAGCGATTCCTTTCGGGGCGCGAGCGCCTGCAGCCGGACTGGCACTGACGCCCATGCCACAGCCGGACATCATCCTGGCCTCGGAATCGCCTCGTCGGCGCGAGCTGCTGGCGGCGCTGGGGCTGGCCTTTGCCGTGCGGCCCGCCGTCGTGGACGAAGCGCCGCTACCCGGCGAAACGCCCGAGGCGCTGGCCCTGCGCCTGAGCCGCGCCAAGGCCGCCGTCGTAGCCCAGGATGCGCCTGATGCCCTGGTGATCGCGGCGGATACGGTGGTCGCTCTGGGAGAGGCCATGCTGGGCAAGCCGGCCTCGCCTGACGAGGCGCTAGAGATGTTGCGCCGGTTGCGGGGGCGCAGCCACCGGGTGCTGACCGGGCTTGCGGTGCGCCATGCCGCCTCTGGCCAAGGACGCACGGCGCTGGCTAGCACCCAGGTGCTCATGCGGGACTATACCGAGGCAGAGATGCTAGCCTATGCAGACAGCGGCGACCCGCTGGACAAGGCGGGGGGCTATGCCATCCAGAATCGGCGTTTTGCGCCGGTGGCCCGCCTGGATGACTGCTACGCCAACGTCGTGGGGCTGCCCTTGTGCCTCCTGTACCGGGTGTTGACCCGCTGGGGCTTCGAGATGCGCCATCCCCTGGATGTTTGCCCCTGGCCGCTGGAGCACGGCGGCTGCGACTGGGCAGAGGCAATCCTGGCGAGCGCAGATGAGCCGCCTCTGGAACCACAATGATCGAGGAGCAAGGCCAATGACTGACGCCAACTACCGAGGCATTTTCGTCATCGCCAACACCCCCTTTGACAATGAGGGTAACCTGCTGTGGGACGACCTGGAGCGCACCTTTGATTGGGTGATCCGCGCCGGGGCCCACGGCCTGGTATGGCCGGTGATGGCCAGCGAGTTTACGGCGCTGGCCTTTCCCGAGCGCGTCGAGGGCATGCGGCGGGCCGTGGACGTGGCCGCCGGACGGGTGCCCGTGGTGATCGGCGTGGCCGATACCAGCCTGGCCGGGGCGGTGGCCCTGGCCGAGGCCGCCGCCCGCGCCGGCGCCGATGCGGTGATCGCCATGCCCCCCTGGGCCACCAAGCTGGGCAGCCATGCCTTGATCGAGGCCTACTACCGGGCCATCGCCGAAGCCGCGGGGCTGCCCGTGTTCATCCAGAACGTCAGCCCGCCCCTGGGCTCCAACCTGCCGGGCAGCTTTGTGGTGGAGCTGTGCGAGCGCATCCCCCTGGTGCAGTATCTCAAAGAGGAAAAGGATCCCAAGGGACAGGCCCTGAGCGAGGTGCTGGCCCCCCACAGCCCGGCGGTCAAGGGGGTCTTTTCCGGTAGCCAGTGTGGCTATATCATCGCCGACTATGCGCGCGGCGTGTGCGGCTCGATGCCCGGCGCCCACATGGCCGATGTGGATGTCCGCATCTGGGAACTGCTAGAGATGGGCGAGATCGAGGCCGCGCGCCAGATCCACAAGGACAAGATGGTGCTGGAGAGCACGGTCAGCAGCCTGCGGGGCGGCTGGCTCTCGGCCAAGGAGGTGCTGCGGCGGCGCGGCGTGGTCTCGTGCGCGGCCATCCGCAACCAGGGGCCGCTGGTGCTGGACGAGGTGGACGAGGCCCAGTTGGCCTATGCCCTGGATCTGGTATCCAAGTATTTTGCTCTGTAGGAGGGGCCCATGATCGGGATTGATCTGGACGGCAAGCGGGCCCTGTTGACCGGCGGCGCCAGGGGCTTGGGGCGCGCCTGCGCCTTGCGGCTGGCCGAGGCGGGCGCACTGGTGGCCGTGGTGGATATTGACCTGGAGGGCGCCGGAGAGACGGCCAATGCCTGCGGCGGGCTGGCGTTCCATTGCGATCTGAGCGATCCCGGGGCGATCCTGGCGATGGCCGCCCAGGTGCAGGCCGCCATCGGCGATCTGGACATCTTGATCAACAACGCGGGCATCGTGGCCTATGCCCGGGGCGTCGCCGGGTTCAGCCTGGAGGAATGGGATCGGGTGCTGGATGTGAACCTGCGCGGGACGGTCTGGGTGTGCCGGGCGTTCGTCGAGGGCCTCAAGCGCCGCCGCGATAGCCGCGTCATCAACTTTTCCTCGCTGGCGGCGCGGGTGGGCGGCATCGAGGCGGGCATGCACTATGCCGCCTCCAAGGCGGGTCTGATCGGCGTGACGCGCACCCTGGCCAAAGAGTGCGGCCCCTATGGCATCACGGTCAACGCCATCGCGCCGGGGATCATCGGCAGCGAGACGGTGCTGGGCCTGCTGGATGGGCGCGAGAGCGAGTTCGCCCAGCAGGCGTTGCTGCGGCGCATCGGGACGCCCGAGGACGTGGCCAACGCCGTGCTCTTTTTGGCCTCGCCCTTGGCCAGCTATATCACCGGCGTGGTGTTGGATATCAACGGCGGTATGTACATGGGCTGAGCCGGGGAGAGGAATCATGTTCGACCTGGGGCTACAAGGACGGGTGGCGTTGGTGACGGGCGCACAGCATGGGATCGGCGCGGCCACGGCCCACGCCCTGGCCGCCCAGGGGGCGCGGGTGTTCATCCACTACTGGCGGCTCGACCCGCGAGGGCACGACATCTCGCCGCAAGAGGCGCAGGCGGCCCAAGAGCCGGGGCTGGCCTACTATCACGGGCGGCGGGCCGAGAATGCCGATGCGCTGCTGGCCGAGATCCGCACGGCCGGGGGCGTGGCCGAGGCCTGGGAGTGCGACCTGACCAACGCCGCCAACGCGCCTCGCCTGTTCGACCGGGCAGAGGCCGCCCTGGGGCCGGTGGAGATCCTGGTGAACAATGCCGCCCATTACGAACCCCAGGACACCATCCACGATCTGACGGCGGGCGTGTTCGACCGCACTTTTGGCGTCAACGCCCGCGCCACGGCGCTGTTGATAGCGGCGTTTGTGGCGCGCCACCGGGCGCGGGGCGCAACCTGGGGCCGCATCGTGAACCTGAGCACCGACGCCGCCCAGGTCTTTGCGGGCCAGATCACCTATGGCGCCAGCAAAGCGGCAGTGGAGGCGTTCACCCGCAGCGTCGCCATCGAGGCGGCGCCCCTGGGCATCACGGTCAACGCCGTGGCCCCCGGCCCCACCCAGAGCGGCTGGCTGGACGCCCAGGCCGAGGCCCGCCTGCTGGATGCGATCCCCGCCGGCAGGCTGGGCACGCCGGAAGACATCGCCGAGACCATCCTCTTTCTGGCCTCAGAACGGGCCTCCTGGCTGACGGGCCAGGTGATCAAGGTCTCGGGAGGCCATTGCCTGTAAAAAGACCCCGGGCGGCCCGGAAGGGGTTGCGCCCTGCGATGATCCGGCTAGAATGCCGGTGAGAGTGCGGCCCCTCGGTCATGGCCACGCTCAAGGAGGGTTCGGATGGCAAAGCGGCGGCGCACCAACACCGGCATCCCAGGATTGTCTTCTTGGTGGAAGCGCGCCCTGGGCGCGACCCGCGCGCACCAGCGCCTGGCCAGGGCGACGGGCATCCCCACCACGCGGGCGGGTATACAGCGCAAGGTCGGTCGCATTCTCACCGGGGGCGGAGGCCGCCGCGCCGGGGCCACTGCCCGCTCCGGCTGCGGATGCCTCTTGTTGGCCGCCGTCGCTTCTGCGCTGCTCACCCTAACGCTGCTGGGGTGCGCCGGTGATGGCGCAACCCTCTCGCTCACGGCCACCGCGCCCGCCACGCCGACGGCCACCGCATCGGCAACGCCGACAGCCCCACCAACGGAGACGGCCACGCCGACGCCCGCGCCGACCGACACGGCCTCGCCGACACCCACCGCCACGCCATCGCCAACCCGGACGGCCACCCGCACGCCCAGCCCCACGGCCACAGAGACCGCGTTGCCCACCGAGACGCCCACGCCGACAGAGACGCCTGCGCCGACGACAACCGCCACCCCCACGCCTGTGCCTGCCACGCCCACAGTGCCCGTCACAGACGATTGCCCCTACATCGGCAACCGGAACACGGGGGTGTTTCACAGGGCCGGGTGCAGCAGCGTGCGGCAGATGGCCGAGCACAACAAGGTCTGCCTACCCTCGCGCGAAGAGGCGATCCACCAGGGCTACCGGCCCTGCCAGCGCTGCAACCCGTAAGCGCAAGCGGAGCCACGATAGCTCGACGCGGGCGAGACGCCCGCGCTCCGGGACAATGAAAAAGAGGGGGCTTGGCGCCCCCTCTTGCGGCTGAGATGTGCGGCTCTAGCCCAGGTCCAGCTCGACGCGGGATTCGATGGCGTCGTCGTTGAGCTCTGTGCTCATGCCGGGCGCCGTGGGCAACTCGATATAGCCGTTCTTGGGCTCGATCTCGTAGGTCAGGAAGGCCTGGCTCACCTTGCCATGCTGGATCAGCCATTCTTGCATCGGGCAGGTGGTGATATCGCGCGAGGCGATCAGTTGGGTCGAGGGCATGGCCCCGTGGTGCGGGATGAGCGGGATGCCATAGGACGAGCACAAGGCCGCGATCTTGATCATCTCGCTGATGCCGCCCGCCCAGGTGGGATCGGCCTGCATCACGTCCACCGCGCCCGCGTCCAGCAGGGCCTTGATGCCCCAGCGGGTATACTCGTGCTCGCCGCCCGAGATGGCGATGCCCTTGACCTCGCGGCGGATCTCGGCGTACTGGGGGATCATGTCCGGCATCACCGGCTCCTCGATCCACCAGGGACGATACTCTTGCATGCGCTCGGCCATCATAATGGTATAGGGCACACTCCAACTGCTCCAGGCGTCGAACATGATCTCCACATCCGGTCCCACAGCCTCGCGGATCGTGCGCACCAACTCAAGGTTCTTGCGCGCGCCCTCCTCGCCCTCGGTGGGGTCGTGGCGGAAGAACCACTTGGTGGCTTTGTATCCGGCGGCCACCACCTCTTGGGCGCGTTGGGCCGCCAGCTCGGGCTCGATGGAATGCCCCAACATAGAGGCATAGGCCGGGATGCGGTCGCGGCTGGGGCCGCCCAGCAGCTCATAGACCGGCGCGCCCAGCAGCTTGCCCTTGAGGTCCCACAGCGCCAGGTCCACGGCGCTGATGGCCATCATGGCCTCGCCCTTGCGCCCGTGGATCGCCTGGCGATACATCTTGTCCCAAATGCGCTCGATGGCGTGGGGGTTCTCGCCGATCACGATCCGAGCGAACTGGCCCATGACAGCGCGCCCCAGGCTCTCGTTGATGGGCCCGTACATGCCGCTCACGCCCTGGTCGCAATCAATGAACATGAATATCTGCGAAAGCCTGTAAGGGGGCTTGCCATCGGGCCCGCCGCGCATGGCCCAACCGGCCCCAATGGCGCGGAACTCGGGATAGATGTCCAGGGGACGCACCAAGCGCTCCTCTTGCATCGGCCCGTGATAGTCCCACATGCCCTCGACCTGCACGAAACGAATCCCTGTGATCTTCATGCCGCTCCTCTCATAGCAGACGACAGCTCATAGACAACAAGCGACGAGGGAGCCGGACTGCGGCTCCCTCGTGGTCAATCTGGGGTTAGCTCAAACCCATCGCATTCAGGTTGCGATAGCTGATGGCCAGCGACTCGAATGGGTCGCGCTCATAGCAACGATCCTGCTCGACGCAGTACCACTCGACGCCCGCCTCTTCAGCCGCCTCCAGGATGGCAGGCCAGTTCAGGTTGCCCTCGCCGATCTCGGCAAAGCGCTGCTCGCGCTGGGGTGTGACGGCCATGTCCTTGAGGTGCAACAGCGGCTGGCGGCCGGCGCAGCGGCGCACCCAGTAGGCCGGGTCGGCGCCGCCCGCCTGCACCCAGTAGGTATCAATCTCGAGCTTCAAATGCGCCGGGTTGCTCTGCTCCACCAGCATCTCGAACCAGGTCTTTTCGCCCCACTTGGCGAACTCGTGGTTGTGGTTGTGGTAGGAAAAGTCCATGCCCACCTCGGCCAGGCGCTCGGCCACGGGCCCCAGCTCGGCCAGGAACTTGACCACGCCCTCGGCCCCCTCGTACCCGCGAAAGATGCCGCCGATGGCCGGATGCGCGCACTCCCAGAGCTGGTGCTCCTCGATGATGCCCTCCAGGTCGGTCAGGAAGCGATCCCAGTTCATGTGGCTGGATGCGATGGTCAGGCCGTTGGCCTTGCAGATCTGGGCGACCTGCTGGGGCGACACATCGCCAAAGCCCGAGACCTGCACCGCCTTGTAGCCGATGGTGGCCACCTTTTCCAGGCTGCGCTTGACCCCCTCCAGGTCCTGGCAGAACTCGCGCACGGTGTATAGCTGTGCTACGACCACGTTCTCTTTCATCTTGGCCTCCACGTCATGGTGATTCCTGGCCGCGCCCATCGCGGCCCATGCATCAATCCCCGATGGCACCAGCGTACCACAAGCCGGCAAGCGCGACAAGGGCGTTTTGGACAAGACTCTGGCGGCAACTGTTCAGAATTGGGGGAACGAGTTCCTAGTTGACCAGGAAGTGATGCCAATATCCTGCAGACGGTGAGCACACAGCCTCGCTATGGACGCATACATGCGTCTGGCGTCAGTTTTGCCTATACGTGTGTAATGTATTTTTCTATGGTTTTATAGTAGAGGCGGCATGCCGCGCCCCTACAAGGCGGGCGAGACGCCCGCCCTCCACGGTTCGCCGCCGCCGTCCCCAACGTGTTGGCCTCTTTCCCCCAAGTCTGAACTGATACCTCTGGCGTGAAAACGTGTGGACGTTCGCACGCCGTTTTGCTCAGGGCGTAAGGCGATTGAGGCCGCGATGGAGAAAGGTGACCTCGCGCAGGCTGGGCTGCTCCAGCAGGAGCATCAGCATGCGCCCCAGGCCGAACCCCAGGCCGCCGTGGGGCGGGCAGCCGTAGCGGAAGAAATCGAGGTAAAAGCGCAGCGGCTCTAGCGAGAGGCCCTTTTCCAGCGCCTGGGCCTGTAACACGTCGTAGCGATGCTCGCGCTGGGCGCCGGTGGTGATTTCGACGCCCTTCCAGAGCAGGTCGAAACTGCGGGTCAGGGTGGGGTCATCGGGGTGGCGCATGTGGTAAAAGGGGCGCACCGAGATCGGATAGTCGGTGATGAACACAAAGGCGTGCCCATGCTCGCGGCGCATGGCCTCGGCGACCACGCGCTCACCGCCGGGGTCCAGGTCGTCGGAGCGGCTATCGGCCGGCGGGGTATAGCCCGCCTGGCGCAGCAGTGCCTGGGCCTCGGCCATGGTCAGCCGGGGAAAGGGAAGCTTGGGCGCGACGACCGCCACGCCATACTGCTCGGCGATGGCGTCGCCGTGGGTGGCCTGCACAGCCGCCAGCACATGCCGGAGCCAGCGCTCCTCGAGGGCCATCACGTCCTCGTGCGAAGAGATCCAGGACATCTCCATATCTACGCTGGTAAACTCGGCGGCGTGGCGCGTGGTTTGGGAGGGATCGGCGCGAAAGACCGGCCCGATCTCGAACACACGCTCCAGCCCAGCGGCCATGGCCATCTGCTTGTAGAACTGGGGCGATTGGGCCAGATAGGCCGTCTGCCCGAAATAGTCGAGCGAAAAGAGCTCGGCGCCCGATTCGCTGGGGCTGCCCATGATCTTGGGCGAGTGGATCTCGCAAAAGCCCTCCGCGACCCAGAAAGAGCGCATGGCGTGCTCTGCGGTGGTCTGCACATCGAACAGGAGCTGGTAGCGGGGCTGGCGCAGATCGAGAAAGCGCCAGTCCAGCCGCTTGGAGGCCAGGGTCTCGGTGCGACCCCAGACGTCAATGGGCAGCTCGGCCTCGGCCAACGACTCGACGACCAGCTCTTGGCAATAGAGTTCGACGCCGCCCAGGCGCACCCGGGGGTTGGCCGCCGCCAGACCCGTGATCGTCACCGCCGACTCGCGGGTGAGGCTCGCCACCAGGGCATTCAGCGCCGCATTGGCGTCGTTGCGCTCGACAACCACCTGCACCTGGCCGGTGCGGTCGCGCACCACCAGGAATTGCACGGCCTTTTGATCGCGTACGGCATGGACAAAGCCCTGTATGCAGACCTGCTGGCCGATACGTTCGGGAATCTGTGCAATGGTTGTGCGTTCCACGGGCGCCGCCTCCTGGGTGCTGTGCCTGACGTGGCGAACATTCTAGCAGAAGGCGAGGCGGCGGCCAAGCGAGCGGTCGGGTCGCGCATTCCCTGCAAAGCGGTGCGCCTATACCATTGGCGGATCGCCGTCGGTCGAGATGCCTGCGGCTGCGAGGAGGTGTTGGCGCAGGAACCTTGTGGAGAGAGCACCCGTCACATGGCCCTTTTCCAGGACGCGGACCGAGCGTCCGCCATAGCAGCGCGCCTGCCGCTCATAGTCAATATAGCGATCATGGCGGGCCAGCACCGGATAGCTCTTGGTCAGATCTGCCCGGGAAAAGGCGTCCTCAAAGTTGAGCGCGCGGCGCAGGTCGTGGGCGGATCGCTCGTCCTGGATCGCCACCAGCTTGCGATAGATGGTATCCAGCAGTACGGCGTCCATGGCAGCCCCGGCCAGCAGAGGCGTATAGGCATCGGCGGAGCCATAGTGGGCGTGGTGCAAATTGGCGATGAACCCACCCAGGCTGGTGCCTGAGACCACCACCGGCCCGGCGCCTTGATCGTGCAGGCGCCGCACCAGTTCCTCGACCAGCCGCGCCGACGTAGCCATCATGGCGACATAGTTCTCCAGCCGGGCGATGCTGGCGGCGAAATCGCGGAACGAGCGGTTGAACGGTGCACGTAGCACGATCAGATTGGCCGGTATCTCGACCTTGCGGAACGGCAGGATGTAGCGAAAACTCATGTCGTAAGGATTCTCGCTGGTGCCGTGGTGATAGAGAATGGTGGCGTGGCCCGGGCCGCGCCACTGGGCCACGCGAAAGGCGGGGTCCACCTCGCCCGCCAGCGAGCGCCCGCGCACCTCATAGAGCCCCACGCCCACGATGGGGGGCACGTCTAGCTCGATGGCGGCCAGATGCGCGGGCATGTCGGCGCTGGAGTGGTCGTCGCGAAAATAGCGCGTCTTGGCCAGCATGGCCAGCGAGCTATAGACGGTGAGATCATCCAGCAGGCTGTGGATGTTCATTTGGTCTGGCTCCTTGTGTTGCCAGCGGTCGCCCAGATCATGCGGCCCCGTCGGCGGCATAGCGCAAGCCGATCTGGGCGCGGATGGCGTCCATGGTCTCGGCGATGCCCAGCGATAGGGCGAGAGGCATCACGGGGCTCTCCAGCCGTCCGGCAGCGATATCTTGCATGACCTCGGCGATCATCCACGACTTTTCGTGGCTGCTCAAGGGGCCCGCATAGAGCTGCTCGGCCTCCGTGTCCTGAAAACGGGTCTCCTCCTGGCCCACGGTGAGGATGGCGGTGCGTGGCCCGCCCCACCAGGCGGGCAGCATGGTGATGCGCCCCTCGGTGCCCTGGATCACGGCGTCGTTGCGCTGGGCCGTGCGGATCGCAGAAGAGAGGACGGCCAGCTTGTCGCCCGGGTAGCGCAGGATCATCGCCTCTTGCTCATCCACGCCGGTCTCGCCCAGGGCGCCCGAGGCCAGCACCTGCTGGGGCGCGCCGAGTAGCTGGTGGGCCAGGCTGACGGCATAGCAGCCGATGTCCAGCAGGGCGCCGCCGCCCAGGGCCTTGTCGAACAGGCGGTTGGCGGGATCCAGCTTATTGCGGCCGCCGCAACTGGCCCAGAGCATGCGCACCTCGCCGATGCGCCCCTCCTCGATCCAGCGGCGCACCTGGCGCAGCATGGGGCTCCAATACGTGAAAAAGGCCTCGGCCAGATAGCGGCCGCTTAGGCGGGCGCAGGCGACCATCTCGCGCACCTCGCCTGCATTCATAGCCATCGGCTTTTCGCAGAGCACATGCTTGCCATGCTCCAGGCAGAGGATCGTATGCTCCTTGTGCCAGGGGTGCGGCGTGGCGACGTACACCACCTGCACGTCAGGGTCTTGGACTAGCTCCAGATAGCTGCCATAGCTCCGGTCAAAGCCGAAACGCTCGGCAAAGGCGGCGGCGCGGGCGGCATCGCGCGAGCCCACAGCCACCCTTCGGACGCCCGGCAGGTTCATCAATGGCCCCTGGGTGGTGAGGGTGGCGATGCGCCCCGGCCCCAGGATGCCCCAACCGATCTCTTGCATGGTGGCTCCTTCCTTTTGTGCCAAGCAGGCCTACCGATACAACCTAACAGGCCCATTGTGAGAATGCGTATCCAGCAGCCCAATCCAGGCTGGCGCCGTCCCCCGCCGGCGAGGAGTAGCCTAACTTGCTTGCTACTCCCTAGGCCGTTGCCCGATCCGACGGCAGCGTTAGGTGATAGACCACAAATGCCGGACCAGCCCCCTGTCGCGCGCGCACACGGTATCCGCAGCGCTCATAGAAGACACGGTTCCCCTCACCGACCGTATAGGTGTAAATGCCCCGAGATCTCATCTGGCCGCCTTGCCCCGTTTGGAGCGCGGCCAGCAGCATACGCCCGATCCCGCGCCCCTGCTGCCCCGGGGCCACGGCAAGCCATTCGAGCAGATCGTTCCCCTCGCTCAGGCCAGGGGGCGTCTGAATGGCTCTGCCCGCAGCGATCAAGTTGCGCCACCGCAGATGGGCAGCCAATCGTACAAGGCCAGGCATGTGAGGCAACATGCCTCGCATGCGCACCAAGAACGAGGCTCGCGCAGGCCCGCCACTCCGCGCCAGGGCGGCCACGCCCACAACGGCGTCATCCCGCATGGCCACCAGGATCGTGCTGCCTTGAGCATACGAGCGGATGAGTGAGAGCGTCATGGCGTGCGCAAAGGATCGGCGAGCTTGAGGGGTGGCAAGATCGAGGATATGGTTGGTGGACGCCTCATCCTGGAAGGCATCCGCCAACACCTGGCCTGCTGTGGAAAGGTGCTCAGGCCCGGCTGCTGCAATGCGGATCGGCTCGGGCGGGGTCTGCTCGGGCACTCGCTCCTCCTTGCTGCGGCTGCTACATAGACAACACCGCAGTCGCTCTACCATTGGGTCAAGCCACTGCATTCGGGTTCTGGCCTCAACCGCCAGGGCCTGCCAGATCTTGTAACCCGGCAGGCCCTGGCGTAACAGCGTGGCGCGTTCGGGCGCCTACTTTTTGGGGAGGTACTGGACCGCCCAGCCGACGCCCAGCTCGTGGAGCTTGGCGGCGCCGGGGACGCCCGTCTCGCGATCCCACCCCATCATCTCGTAATAGGTGTGCACGGCCTCGCGCAGTTCCTCGCGGTCAATGCCGCCCTCGGCCAGCGCGCCGCCCTTGGTGGGGCCATAGCTGCGCTCCGAAAGGCGATCATCCTCCACGGTGAGCCCCTCGCGCATGTTAAAGGCGCGCGCCAGGTTTAGCGCCCGCTCGCCCACCTTGAGCAGCTCATACTCGGTGCAATCCCAGCCGGTGGCGGCGTTGACCATGTCGGTCAGCTCGCGCAGGCTCCAGCCGGGGAAATTGCACATGGTCAGGCAGTTGGGCATCACCGACGAGATGGTGTTCATCATAAAGGCGTGCACCTTGGCGGGGCCCAGGTCGGCCAGGGGGATCGGCTCCAGCACGCCATAGCGGCGCAGCCCGCCCGCCAAAAAGCCCTCTTCAGTAGCGTTCATCAGGCCCGTATCGTGCAGCGAGTGGCAGTGGTCCGCGCCCGTGGGCGAGACGGCATAGCCAATGGCCAGACCGCGCTTGAGCCGGGGCTCGTGCATGGGGAATGCCTGTCCCTTGGTGTGCACGGCATAGGTCCAGGCGTCGCCGCCCAACCGCTCCGCGACGGTGTCCATACCCTCGGCCAGCAGATCGCCCAGCCCCTCGCGCTTGCCGATCTTTTCGATCATGGCCACCATCGCATCGCCATTGCCAAAGCGCAGGTCAATGCCGTCGGTGTCCTCCAGGGTCAGGAGGCCATTCTCAAAGGCCTCCATCGCCAGGGCGATGGTGACGCCGGCGCCGATGGTATCCAGCGAGTAGGCGTTGCAGAGCTGGTTGCCGATAGAGACGGCCACCACATCGCCGACGCCGCAGGTGGAGCCCAGGGAGCCCAGGGTCTCGTACTCGGGTCCGCCATAGTCGGAATCCACGCCCTCGGCTGCCACGACCTTTTTGCAGCGCACGGCGCAGGCAAAGCAGGCCTCCATGCCGGTTCCGATCTTGTTCATGATGAAACTGAGATCGCCGATCGCTTCCCACTCGCCATCGCGAAAGTTGTTGACGGGCAGGTTGCCCTGCAACAGGCCATCGGTCAGGTCGCCGCCGCCGGTGCCCCATTTGGAGAGGCCGGCGGAGCGGGTGCCCGCGCGCACCTCTTCGGCGGCCCGGCGGGCCATGGCGCGGATGGTGTCGGCGTCCACGCCATCCAGGTTGGTGGTGCCGCGCACGGCCACGGCCTTGAGCATCTTGGAGCCCATGACGGCGCCCATGCCGGTGCGTCCGGCGGCGTCTTTGAGCTCGTTCATCACGCAGGCATACTTGACCATGTTTTCACCGCCCGGGCCGATCATGGCCATGCGGATGCGTCGGTCGTCCAGTTCCTCCTGGATCGCCTCCATGGTCTCTTTGGTGGTCAGGCCCCACAGGTGCGAGGCATCGCGGATCTCCACCTCGCCATCCTTGATCCAGAGATAGACGGGGTGATCCGAGGCGCCCTCGACGATGACGGCGTCAAAGCCGGCGCGCTTGAGCTCGTTGGGAAAGAAACCGCCCACCTCGCCCACGCCAAAGCCGCCGGTGAGGGGCGACTTGGCGCCCACGGCATTGCGCGAGGCGCCGCTGACGGCCAGGCCGGTGAGCACGCCAGGCGCAAAGACGAGCTTGTTCTCGGGGCCCAAGGGATCGGCGCCTTGGGGCACCTCCTTCAGGAGCACGTCGGCGATGATGTTCCAGCCGCCCATGTACCTGCGAAAGTACAGGGGACCGGGCTCATCCACGGTAATGGCGCCGGTGCTCAGGTTGACGCGCAGGATCTTGTTGTGAAACGAGCGAACCATGCAATGTCCTCCTCTTGTTGCGTTGGCGCGCCCCCGCGCGCCCCCTCTCCGTAGACGTACAAGGCTAGTCTATCCGAAAGAGAATCGCCGCGCAAGTGCAAAGCGTGCGGACGTGAGAGCGTGTGCGCGCTCCAACCCAACGCGCACACGCTCTCACGTCGCGTAATCGCGCGCCGCCAATGCTGTTTGCGAGACATCAATATCGCGAGTTTTCTGGAATCTGCTATCAAAACTATTGACATTTCAGCAATCTTTTTGTATACTGCCCAACGAAAGGAGGTACGATGCGCAAGATTTTGGAAGCCTGTCCGAGTTGTAGCGGCGATCTGGTGGTAACCGAGATGCGCTGCCCCGCGTGCGAGACCCTCATCCGCGGACAATGGGAGCCCTGCCGGTTCTGCCGGCTGGACCCCAAGACCCTCGCCTTTATCGAGGCGTTTGTGCGCAACCGCGGCAACCTCAAAGAGATGGAGCGCGAGATGTCCGAATCGTACTGGACACTGCGCGCCCAGCTCAACGAGGTGATCGAGGCCCTGGGCCTGGAAGGCGAGCCGGCGCCCCCCAGCGACCCCATTGCGGAATTGCGCAGGCAGATTCTGCAACAAGTCCAGTCCGGCATCGTAGAGGTATCTGAGGCCGCCCGGCAACTGGCCAGCCTCAAGCGTAGCGAAGAAGAGGAAGCATCATGACCGACCGAACCGAATCCCGTAACTTTGAGGCGGAGCAGCTCGAGATCCTGGCTCTGGTAGCCGAGCACAAGCTGAGCATCGCCGAGGCCAACCGCCTGCTGTCGGCCTTGGAGCAAGAGGCCGCCCAACAGCGCGGCCAGGCCGCCCCGGCCCAGCCCGCAGAGCGCGCCACCCGGCCCCTGGCCGCGCCCGAGGCGCCCCCCCGGCCCGAGCGCCCCACCACGATCTTGAGTGAGGCCACGGTCCCTTTTGGTCTGGACGAGGAACCCCCCGCCGCGCCTCGTCCCGATAGAGACGAGCGGGAACCCTTTGGGCTGGATGACGAGCAGCCCGACCGGGAGCGGCGCGACTTTCGCGGCGCCGACCTGCGCGGCGCGGATCTGCACGGCATGAATCTAGAGGGCGCCAACTTTCGCGGCGCCAACCTGCAGGGCGCCAACCTGAGCGCCGCGCGCTTGCTGCGGGCCAACCTGATCCGCGCCAACCTACAAGAGGCAGATCTGACCAAAGCCAACCTGGAGCGCGCCAACCTGCAGGGCGCCAATCTGACGGGCGCCCGACTGGCCGGGGCCCGGCTTGTGCGGGCCAACGCCCAGGCCGCTCGCCTGAACGACGCCGATCTCTCCGGCGCCAACCTGGAGCGCATCAACCTGCAGGCTGCCGACCTGCGCGGCGCCAAGACGAGCGAGATGAGCATGTCGCGGCCCAATCTGCAGGCGGCCAACCTGGAGGGTCTGGATCTGCGCGGCCTTGACCTGAGCCATGCCAACATGCAGGCCGCCCGGCTCGAAGGGGCTACGCTGGCCGAGGCCAAGCTGGATCACGCCAATATGCAGGCCAGCCGGCTGGCAAGGGTCGATCTGCGCGGCGCCCACCTGACCCACACGAACCTACAGGCCGCCGTTCTGAACGAGGCCAACCTGGCCGGGCAACGCCTGGATCATGTCAACCTGCAAGCCGCGCGCATGGCAGAGATCAACCTGAGCGGCGCGCGCCTGGCGCACTGCAACTTGCAGGCCGCCAATCTCACCGGCGCCGATCTGACCAACGCCTTTTTGGAGCACTGTAGCATGTTGGGGGCCAACCTCAAGGATGCCCGCATGGAGGGCATGAAGACCGAGCACACGAACCTGCGGGGCACCGCCCTGGTGGACGAGTTGCTCAAGGGGTTGGACATCAATGTCGACCTGGGCGATCTGGATATCGACATCGATCTGGGCGATCTGGGCCGGATGTTCAGCCGCAAGGCAGAGCCTTCCAGCCCCGCCCCTGAGGAGGACTGACCAACGTGACCACCGCGACCCAAGCCGCCAAGCAGCCCGCGCCTCGTTGGGGCTGGACCTTTTTCCCGATCTGGACCGGCCAGGCGCTCTCCTGGGTCGGCAGCGCCATCGCCCAGTTCGCTCTGGTCTGGTGGCTCACCGATCTCACCGGCTCGGCCGCCGTCCTGGCCACGGCCACCACCGTCGCCATGCTGCCCCAGATCATCCTGGGGCCCCTGGCGGGCGCCTATGTGGATCGCTGGAACCGCCGCCTGGTGATGATCGTCGCCGATGGGTTCATCGCCCTGCTCTCCTTCTGGCTGGCGTGGCTCTTTTGGCAGGGCAGCCTCCAGATATGGCATGTGTACGTGATCATGGTCGGGCGCGCCCTGGGCGGCATCTTTCACCATCCCGCCATGCACGCCTCCACAACCATGATGGTGCCCAAGGCCCAGCTCTCGCGGGTGCAGGGGTTGAACCAGGCCCTGGGCGGGGCCGTGAACGTCATCGGGCCGCCCCTGGGGGCCCTGGCCCTGGCGCTGCTGGCGTTGCATCAGGTCATGTTCATTGACGTGGTCACCGCCATCATCGCCATCGTGCCGCTGCTGTTCGTGCGGATCCCCGAGCCGGAGCACAAGCCGACGGGCGTGGGGGCCAAGGCGGTTGTGGGCGACATGCTGGACGGCTTGCGCTATGTGCGGGGCTTTCCTGGCATGTTGGCCGTGATCGGCGTGGCCATCGGGCTCAACTTTCTGGGCGCGCCGATCTGGACGCTCTTGCCCCTCTATGTGCGCAACGTCTTTGACGGCGGCGCAGCCGGGCTGAGCATGGTGCAATCCGCCTTTGGCATCGGCCTGATCACGGGCGGCTTGATCCTGAGCGCCTGGGGCGGCCTGCGTAGCCGCGTCACCACGGCCTTTGGCGCCTTTGCGCTGATGAGCCTGGCTGTGGTGGGCATGGGCGGCGCGCCCTCTACGGCGCTGTGGGCCGTGGCGGTCGGCTGGTTCGTGTTCGCCTTTTTCAGCGCCATCGGCAACGGGACCTTTGCGGCGCTCTTGCAGGGCGCTGTAGCGCCCGAGATGCAGGGGCGCGTGTCATCCGCTGTGCAAAGCGGGGTGATGCTGGCGATCCCGTTGGGCCTGGCCCTTTCGACGCCCGTGGTGGAACGCTTTGGCCTGCGCTCCTGGTACCTGGCTTCCGGCGCGATGACGACTCTGATCTGCCTGTGGGCGCTCACCTCGCGGGCCGTACGGCGCATAGACGAGGTGGTGATCCCCGGCGAGGACAAAGGGGCCGAGCCCGCGCATGAGCACGCCGCAATGGTGGGCGAGCCGGTTGTCGAGAGCTAGAGCGAGACATGAGCGAGGGCTCTGGGGTCGCTTCCCAGAGCCCTCGCTGCGTTTCGCACAAACCCCACGCCGCCTAGTTTTCCGGATAGGCCGGGGCGTTCTCTATGGTACGGTAAGGGCCGGGCCATTCTGAGGCAACGCCCAGGCTGTGCGCCGCATAGTGCGCCCAATAGGGGCTGCGCAACAGCGCCCTCCCCAAAGCCACCAGATCGGCCTGCCCTGAGGCGATGATGGCATCGGCCTGCTCGGGCCGGGTGATCAGCCCGACGGCGGCGGTGGGCACCTCGCCCTCGGCGCGCACACAGGCCGCAAAGGGCACCTGATAGCCGGGCGAAGCGGGCGGCCGCACGCTCACTACACCGCCGCTGCTGCAATCCACCAGATCCACCCCATGCTCGGCCAGCAAGCGGCCAAAGAGGGCCGCATCCGAGGGCTGGTTGCCGCCCTCGGCCCAGTCGGTGCACGAGAGGCGGATAAAGAGCGGCTTGCTCTCGGGCCATTCGCCCCGGATGGCATCGGCCACCCGCGCGGCAAACCTGGCGCGGCCTGCATGACTGCCGCCATAGGCATCCTCGCGCCGGTTGGCCAGGGGCGAGAGGAACGCGCTCACCAGATAGCCGTGGGCGCCGTGAATCTCGATCACGTCGAGCCCGGCCTCCAGGGCACGGGCGGCGGCGCGCCCAAAGGCCGCTGTCACCGTCTCGATCCCTGCCTCGTCCAACGCTTCGGGGGTGCGCCAACCCTCGTCAAAGGCGATGGCGCTGGGCGCCACAGGCGCTTCGGGGCCCTGCCCGCGCTCGCTGCTCCATGCCTTGCGCCCGGCATGCCCCAGTTGCACGCCCACCGCCGCCCCGTGGGTATGGCAAAAGGCCGCGATGCGGGCCAGGGGCTCGATCTGCCCATCCTCCCAGAGCCCCAGGTCGCCGGCGCTGATGCGCCCGCGTGGCTCGACCGCCGTGGCCTCGATCATCACCAGGCCCACGCCGCCCACGGCGCGGCTGCCATAGTGCACCATGTGCCAATCGGTGGCCCGGCCATCGCTCTCGGCCACATATTGGCACATGGGCGACATCATGATGCGGTTGCGCAGGGTCAGGCCGCGCAGCGTCACGGCATCAAACAGGTGGGGCATGGCTATCTCCTCTTGGGCTATGAGCCTACGTTCATCGCGGCGATTCTACCCGTGAACGGGCGGCGCGCCAACCGGACCAGGGTAATCGCGTTTGGCGATGCTGGCGCCATTGAGGGGCTTGGCGAGACGGATGCGCTTCTTGGGGCGCAGCGCTGCTGCTGGCTGGCATCTGGGCAGATGCGTGGGCGCATCTCGCAATCGGAGCGCGGGCTTTAGCCCGCACCGAAAAGCAAAAGGCGAACTGCACTGTTTCCAAGAACAAGACATGTTATAAAGATAGAATATAAGCAACTCCAATAGCATGCGGGCTAAAGCCCGCGCTCCAGGCCATAGAGCCTGAGAGTCGCCCGCAAGGAAGTACTGCCGCTGCATTCTGTGCAGTGGCTATCATAGACCTTATCTTGAAGCATCTGGCCCAAAGTGTCTCCGCTTGACAATCAAGACGGTATCTCCAGGGCGGCAGCCTCCGCCTCCCTCGTCCGCTCCCTGGCCCGTTCGCTGGGCACCGCAATCCAGGCGCAGATGGCTCCCGCCACCAGCGGGATCGGCAGCAAGCCCAGGGCGGCGCCCAGGCCGATGCGGTCGGCCAGCAGGCCCAACAGCCAGGCCCCGCCCGCCCCACTGACAAAGGTGAACCCTAAAAAGATGCCGGACATCATGGCCATACGCTGGGGGAAGCGCCGTTGACCGGAGACCAACAGCAGGGTATGGGAGGGCCCCAAGAAGAGGCCGGTCAACACAAAACAGGCCTGGCCCGCCAGGCCATCCAGGCGCATGAACCCGAACAAGGCCAGCGCTGTGAGCAGCAGCGAGCCCGCCACCACGCGCTGAAAGCCGATGCGGTCGCCCAGGAAGGAGCCCAGCACGCCGCCCGTAGCGGTGGCCGCCAGAAAGAGCGAGAGCAGCAAGCCATAGATGGCAGGCATTACCCCCAGATCCTGGTAGTATTTGGGAATGTAGGTGTTGAGGGTGTGCTGCGCAAGGGAGCGAAAGGCGATGCTGGCAAGCAACACCACGATGATCGCCCAGGCGGCGCCTTTGGCCGCGCCGTTCCGGGCCTGGGGCTGCGCCTTGTCCCCCTCCTGGTGTTGGCTCAGCTCGCGGGGCACCATGCGACGCACCACGGTCAGGGTCAGGATCACGATCAGGACCGAGATGGACACCAGGGATTGTCGCCCAAACTGGCCGATGAGAAAGCCGCCCAGGGCCGAGCCCACAAAGGCGGTGCCCAGGGTGCCGCCAAAAAAGAACAGCGAGGCGGCAGTGGCGCCATAGCGTTGCCCGCCGGATACCGTAGCGTTGGCCGTGCCCTGGGGGTGAAAGGCCCCCGAGCCGAACCCGGCCAGGGCGATGCAGGCGCCCAGGAGCAGCTTGGTGGGGGCAAACAGTGCGCCGGTGAACAGTAGCGTCGTCCACAGGATGGCCCCCACCGCCAGGACACGCCCGCCCAGGCGCTCTGCCATGCGCCCGAAAAATGGCTGGGTGATAGACGAAACGGCCTGGTAACAGAGCAGCATCAGGCCGATATCCGAGTTGCTGAGCGCCAGGGACGTGCTGACGGCGGCCAGCAGCACCGGCGTCACGCCGAACCATGTATCGTGCAGGGCGTGGCCGATGGCCTCGCCGATCAAGGTCTTGCGGGCGTCGTTCTCCATGCTCATCCCTCTCTGCGTGAACGACTGCAGGCGCGACAGCCTAGCAGATGCGAGGCAATTGCTCGCCGCTGAGCATGTCCAGCAGGCGGCGGGTGCCCAGTTCGGTTTCCAGCACGACCCGACCCGGGTGCCCGGCGATCACGCGGCCGATAATGGCCGCCTCGCGCCCGTAGGGGTGCGCCCGCATAGCCGCCAGCAGCGCCTCGGCGCAAGACGCGGGAGCGATGGCGATCAGCTTGCCCTCGTTGGCCACATACAGGGGGTCCAACCCCAGAAGCTCGCCGGCGGCGGCCACAGCCGGATGCACGGGGATATCGGCCTCGCGCACCATGATCTCCACGCGCGACGCCTCGGCCAGCTCGTTCAGGGCCGTGGCCAGCCCGCCCCGGGTGGGATCGCGCAACACGTGCAGTTCGGGGCACACGGCCAGCATCTCGGCCACCAGGCCGTTCAGCGGGGCGCAGTCGCTCTCCAGGGGCGTGTCAAAGCGCAACCCCTCGCGGCGGGTCATGATGGCGAGGCCGTGGTCGCCCACGGCGCCGCTCAAGAGCACCAGATCGCCGGGGCGGGCATTGGCCGCCGAGACATCCACCCCCTCGGGCGCCCGGCCCAGGCCCGCCGTGTTGATGAACACGCCATCGCCGCTGCCCCGCTCCACCACCTTGGTGTCGCCCGCCACGATCTGGGCGCCCGCCTCACAGGCCGCCGCCGCCATCGAGGCCACGATGCGCTCCAGCTCGGCCAGGGCCAGGCCCTCCTCCAGGATGAACCCCACGGTCAGGTAGCGCGGCTGTGCGCCCCGCATGGCGAGATCGTTGACCGTGCCGCACACGGCTAGCTTGCCGATATCGCCCCCGGGGAAAAAGAGCGGCTTGACCACGAACGAGTCGGTGGTCATGGCCCAGTTGCCGCCCGCCGACCCATCGAGAGCCAACAGGGCCGCGTCCTCCAGGCCATCCAGGGTCTGGTTGCCGAGCTGGCGCACAAAGACATCCCGGATCAGCTCGTGGCTCAGGACGCCGCCGCTGCCGTGGGCCATCAACACATGCACATCGCGGGTCATGCCACGCTCCTGTTTCTACCGCTGCGCGCCCTCTGGCAGCGGACGCTGCCGTGGGCCATCAGCGCCATGCCATCGCAGGTCATGCGGCGCTCCTTCCATAGCGATGGTGAGCGGCGCAGGCCCCCTCGGCAGAGACCATGCAGGGGCCCACCGGGTGCGCCGGGGTACAGGCGCCGCCGAACAGGGGGCACTCGGGGGGCAGCGTCACGCCCCGCAACACCTCTCCGCAGCGACAGCCCAGGGCCGCCTCGGCATCCAGGGGCCCCTCGGCTACATCGGGCAGATCGAATCGGCGGCGAGCGTCCCACTCGGCATAGCTCTCGGCCAGGTCCAGGCCGCTGGCAGGGATCAGACCGATGCCGCGCCAGGCGGCGGGCGCCACGCGGAACACTTGCGCCATGAGCCCCTGGGCGACGGCATTCCCCCCTGGGGTGACGCCCCGCCCATAGGCGTTGATCACCCGGGGCGCGCCCTCGCGGCGGCTCTCCACCAGAGCCAGAATCGCCTGGAGGATGTCGGTGGGCTCGAAACCGGAGACGGCGCAGGGCACGCCATACTCGCGGGGCAGAAACTCCCAGGCCTGCCAGCCCGTGATGGCGGCCACGTGGCCGGGGCCCAGGACGCCGTCCAGCCGCACCTCGCCCGCATCCAGGATGGCGCGCATGGCCGGATCGGTGAGCTTGTGCATCGAGTAGACGCTCCAGTTGCCCAGCCCCTCGGCGCGGGCCTGGGCGACCGTCGCCGCAATCGTGGGGGCGGTGGTCTCGAACCCGATGCCCAGCATCACGATCTGGCGCTGGGGCAGCTTGCGGGCCAGCTCTAGCGAGTCCAGCGCCGAATAGACCACGCGCACATCGCCGCCCTGGGCGCGGGCCCCTTGCAGGCTCGTGTCGCTGCCGGGCACCCGGATCATATCGCCAAAGGTGGCCACGGTGACGCCGGGCCGCAGGCTCAGGCCGATGGCCTGGTCAATGTCGGCGCTGGCGGAGACGCATACAGGGCAGCCCGGACCGGAGAGCAGCTCGACGGCCGGAGCCAGGGCCTCGCGCAGGCCATAGCGCATGATGGCGTGAGTATGGCCGCCGCAGAACTCCATCACCCGCATGGGGGCGGCGTCGCCCAGGGCGTGGATGCGCTCGATCAGGTGGCGAGCGGCGGCGGGATTGCGAAAGCCCTGGATATAGGTCATGCGTCCGCCGTCTCGGTATCCGATGCCTCTTTGTCCAGCAGGGCCTCGGCCGCCTCCAGCTCGGCAAAGAGTCGCAGGGTCTCTTGGGCCTCCTCCTCATCCAGCACGCTGATGGCAAAGCCGGTATGGATCAGGACATAGTCGCCGACCTGGGCATCGGGGGTGAGCACGAGGCTGATCTCGCGCAACACGCCCCCCAGCTCGACGCGGGCCACCTGGCCCTCGATCTCGACCACGCGAACGGGCACAGCCAAACACATGATGACGAGTTCCTCAGAGTCTTGATGATGGCGAACGGTATCCGGCCTGCACACGAGCCTGCCCATAGGGCAAGGCGCTTGCCCCGGCGTCGCGCCTAGCTGCTCTTGCTCGGGATATACTTGCTGATCTTGGCGGCCAGGTTGGCGATGGGCATACTCTGGAGCCAAACGCGCCCTGGGCCGCGCAGGGTGGCCAAAAAGAGGCCCTCGCCGGAAAAGAGCACATTGGTGAGCCCCTTGACCGTGGTGATATCATAGTCCACGGTGGGTTCATAGAGGGCCAGGTGGCCGGGGTCCACCTGCATCACCTGGCCGGCCTGCAGGGTATACTCGCGCACATCGCCTGCGATCTCGAGGAACGCGAGGCCCGGGCCGGTGACTTTTTGCAGGATGAACCCCTCGCCGCCAAAGAGGCCCGCGCCCAGCCGCTTGCGAAAGTGCATCTCGATGCCGACGCCTTCTTGAGCAGCCATAAAGGCATCCTTTTGGCAGATCAGGCTTTGGCCCGCGCGCAGCTCAAAAGGCAGGATCGTGCCCGGCGCCTCGGGGGTAAAGGTTACCATACCCACGCCGCTCTGGCATGTATAGCTGGTCATAAAGAGCGACTCGCCGGCCAGTTTGCGGCCCAGCCCTGCCAGCAGCCCGCCTCGGGTGCCCGTGTCCATCCGGATATCGCCTGTCATCCAGGCCATGCCGCCGCTCTCGGTAAAGACCGACTCGCCCGCCTGCAGGGTCACATCCACCGAGGGCAGCGTTCCGCCATAGATCTGGTATTCCATCGTGTTCTCCTTGTAGGGTGCGCCACGCTATCGCCTTGTCCAGCCGCTGACTCTACGCAGGATCGCCCGCAGGGTCGCGGCAGCCCTAGTTGGCGTGGCCATCGCCTCTGCGCATCCAGCGTGGCACGCGCTGGGTGGTGCGCTCAAAGCGCTCCAGGGTCTTGGCCAGGTCAGCCCGGTCGGCGGCTACATAGGTGGCCAGGGCCGCGCGCACGGCGCGCACCAGGTCGTGCAGGCGCTCGTTCCAACAGGCGGGGTCCTGCCAGCGAAAGGCGTGCAGCGGCGCATTCACCAAGCTGGCGCGCAGGGCTGCGCTCAACTCGAGCTGCACACCCCCTAGCCCGGCCTGGTTGAAAAAGTAGGCTCGCGAGTGATCCACACCCGGCGTCTCACTGGGGCGGGCCTCAAAACCGGCCTCCTGGAGCCTCTGCAACAACAGCGCGCGCAGGATCTCGTTGGCGCCGCCCACCTGCACCGTTCGGCCCACATCTGCCGCGCCCGCGATGCTCAGCACGGTCTTGCTACGGCGGATCAGGTTATCCAGGCGCATCTCTTGGGCGCGCAGCGGCGAGACGCGCAAGGCGTCATTGCCGCTCTCACGCAGGCCGCGAAACAGGTACAGGTTATGCCCGGCGCCCGCGATGGCATCGGCCAGCTCGCCGGTCAGCGGCTCGATCCCGCCGCCATGCAGGGCCACCACGGCCACATAGCCGCCGGATTCGCGCACCTCGATGGCATAATCCACACCCTTGACCGCCGCCAGCACCACGGCGGCAAAGTCTCTCGTAGAGGCATCCATCTCTTGCTTCGTTTCCTTTGGCCTGGTCGGGGGGGCCGAGTTTCGTACATGGCGTAACAGCCATGCAGCGAGAGGAGTATACTCGTGAGGGGCCGCGCGGTCAACGCCACGGGCAGAAGCGCAAGCGCCGGCGTTCGGCTGCCATAGCGTGCCTGTGGGGCACGTTTTCTGCCATCAGATGCCAGGCGTCGCACCAAGGCCCGCGGGGGCCCATCGCTTCGAGGACGGCAGGGCGCACGGCGCGGAGCGTCTACTTGCATTGCCAGCCGATAAGCCCTAGAATCGTTGGCGGCGGTGAGGCTCGCCAAAGCGGAAACCGTCTCCGGCCTGCGGCGCGGAGACCAATGGCCTCTACTGAAGCTCGGTTGGGCTGGCGGTAGGGGTCATTCTCTATGTACGGCCCCCTCCATACCGCCCCACAAGCTGGCGAGGTAAGATATGATCCAAAGCATTCTCATTGTACTTTTGCTGGGCCTGCTGGCGGATAGGCTCTTTCGCGCCCTACGCCTGCCCGGCCTCCTGGGGATGATCCTGGTGGGCGTGGCTATTGGCCCCTATGGCCTGGGTCTACTGGCTCCAGGCGTGTTGGCCGTCTCTGCCGATGTGCGTATGGTGGCGCTAGTGGTGATCCTGCTGCGGGCAGGTCTGGGCTTGGAAAAGGAGCTACTTCAGCAAGTCGGCAAACAGGCAGTCACGATGAGCGCCATTCCGTGCCTGCTAGAGGGATTCACGGTCCTCTTGGTGTCCCACTATGTTCTCGATCTGCCCTTGGTCGAGGCGGGGATGCTGGGGTTCATCCTGGCGGCCGTCTCTCCCGCGGTGGTGGTGCCCGCCATGCTCTCCCTCAAAGAGCGCGGGTTGGGGATGAACAAAGGCATACCGATCATCATCCTGGCAGGCTCCTCGATTGATGACGTGTTCGCCATCACGCTGTTTACAGCTTTTGTGGGCTTGACCAGCCAGGAGGGCCAGTCGCTCTGGTTGCAGATTGCCCGCATCCCCGTGCAAGTGATCGGGGGCGTGTTCTTGGGCGTATTGGGAGGCTGGCTACTCTACCGCCTCTATCGGCAGGACAAGATCCATCTGCACGGGATGGAACGGCTGACCCTGGTGATCGCTGCTGCCATGGCAACGCTGGTGACGGGAGAGCGTCTGCAACTGGCAGGCCTTCTGGGCGTCATGACACTGGGCTTTGTGCTGCTGGAGAAGGCCAATGGCATCGCCGCCGACCTACAGCGTTCCCTCGAGCGCATCTGGTTCATCGCGCAGATCTTTTTGTTCGTCCTGATCGGCGCCGAGGTTAACGTCGCGGTGGCGCTCCAGGCGGGGCTGGTCGGCCTGGGCGTCGTGCTCATCGGCCTGGTGGGTCGCGCCACTGGCGTCCTGATCGCCCTGCACGGCTCGCAACTGAACGCCAAGGAGCGCGCCTTTTGCGCCATCGCCTACACACCCAAGGCCACCGTGCAGGCCGCCATCGGCGGCATACCCCTGGCGATGGGAGTTGCCTCGGGCGAGACCATTCTGGCCATCGCGGTGCTGGCCGTGGTGCTGACGGCCTCGCTGGGATCAGTGGGCATCTATGCCCTGGCGCCGCGATTGCTGCAAGGGCCAGTGAAGGCGCCGGCCCCAGGCCGCGCAGAGCTGGGTTGACCCACCCTGTTCGGGCAGAGGAGGAGATGATCATGGCAACCATCGTGACCGTGGGAGAAGCCCTGGTCGAGATCATGCGCATAGAGCGGGACAGGCCCCTGGACACCCCCGCGCTGTTCAGCGGCCCCTACCCCAGCGGCGCGCCCGCCATCTCGGCCAGTTGCGCGGCGCGCCTGGGCGCCAGCGTCGGGTTCATCGGCGCCGTCGGGCAGGATGCCTTTGGCGATTGCATCCGCCAGCGGTTGGCCGCCGAAGGCATTGACTGCGCGGCCCTGGCGGTGCACGCCCACCTGCTCACGGCCATCGCCTTTGTGGCTTACCGCTCTGATGGCAGCCGCTCCTTTGTCTTTCACCTGCCCCAATCCGCCGCCGCCCAGGTGAACCCGGAGCAGCTTCCGGCGGGCTATCTGAATGATACACGCTACCTGCACATCATGGGCTCGTCCCTCAGCGCCAGCGAGCCGTTGCGCGAGACCTGCTATGCGCTGGCCGCCGCCGTGCACGCGGCGGGTGGCGTGGTCAGCCTGGACCCCAACCTGCGGCCCGAGCTGATGCCCGTCGAGCACATTCGCGCCGTCTGCGAGCCGATCCTGGAGCGAGCGCGTATCGTGATGCCCAGCGGCGCAGAGCTGGCCAGCCTCACGGGCGCGCCCACGCCCGAAACGGGGGCGCAGGCGCTATTGGAGCGAGGCATCGAGATCGTGGCCCTCAAGAGGGGCGAGGCCGGTTCGACCCTCTATACCGCCCAGGGCGCCCTCGATATACCGCCCTATCGCGTAACCGAGGTGGACCCCACCGGCGCGGGCGACTGTTTCGATGCCGCCCTGCTGGTGGGCCTCTCCGAGGGGTGGGCGCTGGCCAAGGCGGGCTTGTTCGCCAATGCAGTGGGCGCGCTGGCGACCACGCGCCTGGGCCCTATGGAGGGCGCCTTTTCGCGGGACGAGGTGCTGCGTTTTATGGCCAAGCAGGGGCGTCCTCTGCCGTAGCGTCAGGCCAGGGCAGGCGCTCGGCCTGTTCCCAGGTCAAAGTGGCGCCCAGGGCGCGGGCCAGATGCCCCGCCAGCCGTCGTCCCACCGCATCTATAGCGGGCGCCCGGCCCAGCACATCGGCCATGCTGCCGACCCCGCCATCGCGGATGCCACAGGGCACGATGGTCGCCCAGTGGGCCATATCGGGCGCCACATTCAGCGCCAGCCCGTGCATCGTGATCCCCCGCATGACGCGCACGCCCAGGGCGCAGAGCTTGTCGCCGCCCACCCACACGCCAATGTAGCCCTCGCGGCGCCCGGCGCCGATCCCGAAATCGGCCAGCGTCGCAATGGCCACATCCTCCAGCAGGTGCATATAGTCGCTGGCGCCCAGGTCGTGGTCGCGTAGGCGCAGGATGGGATAGACGACGAGCTGGCCGGGGCCGTGGTAGGTCGCGTCGCCGCCCCGCTCCACCCGGTGCACGGTGATCCCCAGGCCAGCCAGCGCCTCGGGGCCGGCCAGGATGTGGGCGGGATCGGCGCGCCGCCCCAGGGTGATGACGGGGTCGTGCTCCAGCAGCAGCGCCAAGTCGCCGATCTGATCCAGCCGCCGCCGCTCGACCAACTCGCGCTGCAAGCGATGGGCTGCGCCATAGGGCGTGAGTCCCAGGGCATAACAGGCCAGGGTGTGCGCCACGCTAACCCAGCACCGCGCCGATGGCATCGGGTCGCCCCCGAGCAAAGGCATCCGGGGCCATCGGCTTTTTGCCGGCGGGCTGCATCTGCTCCAGCAGCAGCAGGCCCTCGCCTGTGACCACGGCCAGGCCCTCGTCCACCGCGACGATGCAACCCGGCAGCCCGCCGTGGCGCCCCTCAGGCAGGGGCCGCGCCGCCAGAATGGCGATGCGCTCGCGGTCCAGATGGGTGTAGGCGCCGGGCCAGGGCGTCATGGCGCGGATGTGCCGGTCAATGGCCACGGCGCTGGCGCGCCAGTCAATGGCGCCCTCGGCCTTGGCAACCTCCGGGGCATAGGTGGCCTGGGCGTCATCCTGGGGCACGGGCGTGATCTCGCCCCGCAGCCAGGCGGGCAGGCGCTCGATCAGCAGCTCGGCGGCCAGCACGGCCAGCCGCTCGGTCAGGCTGGCCATCGTATCACGTTCGCGGATCGGGGTCGCCCGCCGGGCCAGGACGGGGCCTGTATCCAGCCCGGCCTCGGTGAGCATCAGCGTCACGCCCGTCTCGGCGTCGCCCGTGCGGATGGCCGCGGCCACGGGCGCTGCGCCGCGCCAGCGGGGCAACAGCGAGGCATGCAGGCCAATGACGCCCTGGGGCGGGATCGCCAGCACATTGGGGCGTAGGATCTGGCCATAGGCGGCCAACACAAACAGGTCTGCTTGGGCCGCCTGGAGCGCCGCCAGCGTCTCGGCATCCCGTGAGAGGCGCCCGGGCTGGTACACCGGCGCGCCGTGGGCCTCGGCCACGACCTTGACCGGCGGCTTGACCAGGGTGCGGCGACCTCGCCCGGCCAGCCGGTCCGGCTGGGTGACCACTGCTACCACGGTATGCTGCGCCAGCAGCGCCTCCAGCGCCGGAATGGCATAGTCCGGAGTGCCAAAAAAGACCACGCGCGCCATGTGTGCCCCTTTCTGCGGATCTCTTGCCCGGCATTCTAGCACAGCTCCCCTGGCGAGGCCAGGTGTGCGCGCGCAACCCTTGCGCCGGGCCGACGTAGTGGATAGCGAAAGCCATATCGTTGAGGAGGAGAAATCATGGACCCGATGGACGCAGACCCTGGGGGCGGCCGGTTCGACCTGCGCGCGCTGCAACCCTGGAACGACCCGGAGCGGGTGACGGAGAACGAGCGCCTGCTGGGCGGGCTCTGTTACGCGAGCCAGATCCTGATCCCGCTGCTCTTTCCCGTCATCGTGCTGCTGACCCAAGAGGGCAAGCGTAGCAACTATGTGCGCTACCATGCCATGCACAGCCTGGCGCTACTGGCCGTCGCCATCGTATACGATCTGATCGCCCTCTTTGCTTTCCTTCTGGTCACCGTCATAATGGGGTGCCTGGCATGTGTGGCCTGGGTGCTCTTTGTGCCGCCCCTCATCGCGCTGGCCTACTATGGCTGGCAGGCCTTTGCCGGGCGCGCCCCGGTGATCCCCTGGGTCAGCGACGTGCTGCAAAAGAACAACCTGCTCTAGCGCCCGGCGGATTGGTTTCCTGTTCCGGCCCGGCTCCGGTATAATGGCCCTGAAGAATAGAGGGCCAGGGCATGGCGCAAGGAGCGGGCGTGAGGAACGAAGCGGAATGGATCCTGAGGCGGCGGTTCCCCGCCGCCTTGTTACATGCGTGCGCCATCGAGGGCCTGGACCCCATCGTGATCCGGGTGCTTTGCGCGCGCCGCATGGATACGCCGGACAAGATTCGCGCCTTTCTCGCCCCCGAACAGCACCCCCTGGGCGACCCGCTAGAGATGGCAGACATGCAGGCCGCCGTGGAGCGCATCCGCCGGGCGATCCTCGCCCAGGAGCGCATCTGCGTCTATGGCGATTTCGACGTGGACGGCGTCACCAGCGTGGCGCTGCTGGTCTCGGTGTTGCGCGAGCTGGGCGCCCAGGCCGAGCCCCACATCCCCGACCGCTTTTCTGAAGGCTATGGCCTCAACAATGATTCCCTGGACGCCCTCAGAGACAGCGGCTTTACCCTGTGCGTCGCCGTGGATTGCGGCGTGCGCTCGGTGGACGAAGTTAGGCGCGCCCAGGAGCGTGGCCTGGACATGGTGATCGCCGATCACCACTCTGTGCCCGACGAGCTGCCCCCCGCCGTGGCCGTGGTGGACCCCAAACGCGACGATAGCGCCTACGCCTTTGAGGATCTGGCAGGCGTGGGCGTCACCTCCCAGCTCTGCCGGGCCCTGTGCGCCGCCATGCAGGATACCGGGGCGGGAGCGCGCGCGGCGGCCGGGTTGGACGACTATCTCGACTTGGTGGCCCTGGGCACCGTGGCCGATATCGTGCCGTTGGAGGGCGAGAACCGCACCCTGGCGGCCAGGGGCCTGGCGCGCCTGCGCCAGACGGCGCGCCCCGGCCTGCTGGCGCTCATGGCGCAGGCGGGCGTTCAGCCAGGAAAGGCCAATAGCATTGATATCGCCTTTCGTCTGGCCCCGCGCCTGAACGCATCGGGGCGTCTGGAACACGCCCAGATGTCGTACGACCTGCTGATGGCCCGCACCCAGGAGCAGGCTTGTGAGATAGCGGAAGCCCTGGGCCGCACCAATGACGAGCGCCAGAGGTTGCTGGAGGAGCAGTTGGAGGTGGCCGGAGCCCAGGTTGCGGAAGAGCCTTTACCGCTCATTCTGATCATCGCCGGGCCAGACTATCATGAGGGCATTGTGGGGCTGATCGCCAGCCGCCTGCGCGAGATCCACTACCGCCCCACACTGGTGCTGCGAGAGAACGAGCAGACCGCGCTGGCGCGCGGCTCGGCCCGCAGCATCGAGGGCTTGCACATCACCCGCGCGCTGGAAAGCTGCAAAGAGCTGTTCGAGCACTATGGCGGCCACGAGCAGGCCGCCGGATTCACGGTGCGCACGGAGAACCTGTCCGCGCTTCGCGAGCGGCTGCTGGCCTATGCCGAGGCGCACCTGGACGAGGAAAAGCTGACGCCCCGCCTGTTGGTGGATGCCATCGTTCCACTGAGCGCTCTGACGCCGGAGACGGTCGTCGCCCTGGGCGCGCTGGAGCCCTTTGGCAAGGGCAACCCGGAGCCCACGCTGGCGGCGCTGGATGTCGAGTTGGTGGATATCCGCGCCATCGGCCAGGAGAACAAGCACCTGCGCCTGTATGTGCGCCAGGGCAACGCCAGCCTGCCCTGCATCGCCTTTCGCCAGGGCGAACTGGCTGACGAGTACCCGAAGGGCAGCCGCATTGACCTGGTGTTCCGCCCCTCGCTGAACGAGTGGCAGGGCAACACCACGCTGCAACTCGTGGTCGAGGCCATTCGCCCCCATAGCGCCGAGCAGCCGGGGGACTGACGAGTCGTATTGCTTTGATCGTGGCTCCCCTCTGTGCTCTCCGCGTTCTCTGCGCGGGATTGCAGAGCCTGAACGCGCGCCCCAGGCATCACGCATATCCATCTCCCCTGTCGAATCCTCCGTCCGGAACCGGCCATATCCTTCCGTTGGAGGATACCCACCGCCGCCCCTAGCCCTTATACTAGAGCCAGAACCAACCTGACACTCGGACGTGTCACACACCGAGGCGCTGACGCCGCTCCCTTGGGGCGGCGTTGTTTATTGAGTCAAGAGGTGAGAGATGGCTCTATCTCTGGCAACGGCCAGCTTTTGCATCGAGCGCGATCCGGCGCGCTGCATCGCCTGCCAGGTCTGCGTGCGCCAGTGCGCCAACGATGTGCATTTCTACGACGCCGACGACGACGTTGTGCGCTCGCGCGATCTGACCTGCGTCGGCTGCCACCGCTGCGTCACCCTCTGCCCCACCCAGGCCCTTTCGGTGCGCCAGAACCCCCTCGAGTTCCGCCCCCACGCCAACTGGGCGCCCGCCATCCTGCGCAATATCTACAAGCAGGCCGAGACGGGCGGCATGCTGCTGACGGGCATGGGCGATGACCAGCCCCAGCGCATCTATTGGGACCATATGGTGCTCAACGCCTCTCAGGTGACCAACCCTTCCATTGACCCGGTGCGCGAGCCGATGGAGCTCAAGACCTACCTGGGGTCCAAGCCCGAGCGCCTGGAGATCACTGAGGATGGCGAGGGAGCGACCTTGCGCACCGAGATCACGCCCCAGCTCGAGCTGGATATCCCCATCATGTTCTCGGCCATGTCCTACGGCTCAATCAGTTTCAACGCCTGCGAGTCGTTGGCGCGGGCCGCCACCGAGGCGGGCACCTATTACAACACGGGCGAGGGCGGCCTGCACCCGGCCCTGTACCAGTACGGGCCCAACACCATCGCCCAGGTGGCCTCGGGGCGCTTTGGCGTACACCTGGATTACCTCAATGCTGCCGCTGCCCTCGAGATCAAGATCGGCCAGGGGGCCAAGCCCGGCATCGGCGGCCACCTGCCCGGCGAAAAAGTAACCCTGGATATCTCGCGCACCCGCATGATCCCCCAGGGCACCGACGCTCTCTCGCCGGCGCCCCACCACGACATCTATTCCATCGAGGACCTGCGCCAGCTCATCTATGCCATCAAAGAGGCCACCCACTACCAAAAGCCGGTGAGCGTCAAGGTGGCGGCGGTGCACAATATCGCCCCCATCGCCAGCGGCATCGTGCGGGCCGGGGCCGATATCGTGGCCATTGACGGGCTGCGAGGCGGCACGGGCGCGGCCCCCACCATGGTGCGCAACAATGTGGGCATCCCCATCGAGCTGGCCATCGCCGCCGTGGACGCCCGGCTGCGGGCCGAGGGGGTGCGGCATCGCGCCTCGCTGGTGGCGGCGGGCAGCATGCGTTGCAGCGCCGACGTGGTCAAGGCCATCGCCCTGGGCGCCGACGCCGTCTATATCGCCACCTCGGCTCTGGTGGCCATGGGCTGCCACCTCTGCCAGCACTGCTACACGGGCAAGTGCAACTGGGGCATCGCCACCCAGGACCCCTATCTCACCAAGCGCCTGAACCCCAACATCGGCGCCCGCCGCCTGGGCAACCTGCTGCGCGCCTGGGCGCTAGAGATCAAGGAGATGATGGGCGGCATGGGCATCAACTCCATCGAGAGCCTGCGGGGCAACCGCGACCACTTGCGCGGCATCGGCCTCAATGCAGTGGAGCTGGACGCCCTGGGCATCAAGGCAGCGGGCATGTAGGAGCGAGGGAAACCAATGAGCAAGCGGATCGTCATTCACGAAGAGCATTGCATCGGCTGCCGGCTGTGCGAAGTGCACTGTCTGGTGCAGCATTCGTCCTCAAAAGACATTGTCAAGGCCTATGGCGGCGAGCGCTCACACCTGATGCCCCGCCTGACGGTGGAAGAGGACGGGCCCGTATCCTTTGCCCTGCAATGCCGCCAGTGCGAGGAGCCCAGTTGCGTCGAGGCCTGCGTCTCGGGCGCCATGCATCGCGATCCCCTTACCGGCACCGTGGTGTGCGATGAGGATGTGTGTGTGGGCTGCTGGATGTGCATCATGGTCTGCCCGGCGGGGGCCATCCAGCAGAACCTGCTGGGCACCCGCATCGCCAGCAAGTGCGATCTGTGCTATGGCGCCGAGCTGCCCGCCTGCGTGGCCAACTGCCCCAACGAGGCGTTGACCTTTGAGGTCGTTGACGAGAAAGGAGCCGCATCGTGAGAGCGGTGATCATTGGGAACTCGGCCACTGCCGTGGGCGCCATCGAGGCGCTGCGGGCCGTGGATCAGCGCGCCGAGGTGCTGGTCGTCTCGGAGGAATCGCACCTGATCTACTCGCGACCTCTGCTCTCCCACTATCTGGGGGGCGAGATCGCCTGCAGCCGCCTGGCTTACCGGCCCAGCGACTTTTATACACGCCACGATGTGACCCCCCTCCTGGAGACCAAGGCGACGGGTATTGATGTAGAGGGCCATCGCGTCTTGACCGCCAACGGCGCGCCCATTGCTTATGACAAGCTACTGGTCGCCACGGGCGGGGTGCCCATCGTGCCGCCCACTCCGGGCATCGACACCCAGGGCGTCTTTACCTTTACCCGCCGCTCCGACGTCGAGGGCATCCTGGCGCACCTGGAAAAGCATGGCGGCTCGCGGGCCGTGGTGGTGGGCGGAGGCATGATCGGCATCAAGGCCACCGACGCCCTGCTCAAGCGCGGCGTGCACGTCACCATGATCGAGCTGGCCCCCCGCATCTTGGGGGCCGCCCTGGATAGCGCCGCCTCGCGCCTGATGACCAATCTGCTGACCGAGGCGGGGGTGGACGTGCTCACCGGCAACACCATCACCGAGATCCAGAGCCGGGACGGTCGGGTGTGCGGCGTGGCCCTGCGTGAGGGCGCGCCGATCCCCGCCGACCTGATCATCTTTGGGATCGGCGTGCGCCCCAACACCCAGGTCGTTCAGGGTACCGAAGTGCAGGTCAACCGGGGCATTGTGGTGGACGAATACATGCGCACCAGCGCGCCCGACATCTATGCGGCGGGCGACGTGGCTGAGGCGTACGACCTGGTGGTGGACATGAACCGCACCGTAGCCATCTGGCCCAACGCCTACCGCCAGGGGGCCATTGCAGGGGCCCACATGGTGGGCGTCGAGACGCCGGACGAGGGCGGCGTGGCCATGAACGCCATCGAGGTGCACGGCGTGCCCGCCATCTCGGTGGGCAACTCGAACCTGGAGGACGAGCCGGGCCACGAGTTCCTGACCGACCTGGACGAACGCGCCCACCGCTACAAGCGCCTGGTGCTCAAGGACAACCGGCTGGTGGGGGCGATCCTGGTGGGGCGCATCAACCGCGCCGGCATCTATACTGGGCTGATCCGCCACAAGATTGATGTGGGCGCCAGCCGGGCCGCGTTGATGAGCGAGCAGTTCGGGCTGCTCTCGCTGCCCGACCGCTACCGCAAGCACGTGGTCACCGGCGAAGGCATCGAGGTATAGAGGAGGAGCACCATGAGTTGGGCCAACCAGGAGAATCGCTACGGCGACGACAAGGTGTTCGATGCCTGTGGCCTGTTCGGCTTCATTGATACCTCGGGGGCCATGCACGATGGCCAGGCTGTGATCAAGGCCCTGATCTCGATGAAGGAGCGGGGCAACGGTCTGGGGTCGGGCTATGCGGTTTATGGCGTCTATCCCGATTTCGCCGAGCTGTATGCGCTGCACGCCATGTGCCGCAGCGAGGCGGCGCGCCAGGGGCTAGAGGCGCACCTGCGCCAGGGCTGGACCATCGTGCACGACGAGCCGATCCCCCACCGCGAGGTGGCGGGCGTGCTGGACGCCCCCATCCTGTGGCGCTATTTCGCGTCACCCATCGGCGAGCGGGCGCCGGGCCTCTCGGAAGAGGATGACGTGGTGCGCCAGGTGATGGCCATCAACACCGAGTCGAACGACGCCTTTATCTACTCCAGCGGCAAGAACATGGCCATATTCAAGGGCGTGGGGCACCCGGAGCAGATCGCCGAGTACTATCGCGTGCACGAGTACTATGGCTATCTCTGGGTGGGGCACAACCGCTTCCCCACCAACACGCCCGGTTGGTGGGGCGGGGCGCACCCCTTTGGCCTGCTGGATTGGTCCGTGGTGCACAATGGCGAGATCTCGTCCTATGGCACGAACCGGCGCTATATGGAGGCCCACGGCTACCAGTGCACCATGCAGACCGACACCGAGGTGATCGCCTATGCGGCGGACCTGGTGATGCGCAAGCACGGGCTCTCGCCCCGGCTGGCGGCCCTGGTGTTCGCCAGTCCCCTGTGGGACGAGATCCAGCACCTGCCGCCGGAGGAGCAGCGCCTGTGCCGCGCCATCCGCCAGACCTATGGCCCGCTGCTGCTCAACGGCCCGTTCACCGTCATTATCGCGCGCCAGGGCGAGATGGTGGGCCTGGGCGACCGCATCCGGCTGCGGCCCCTGGCCGTGGGCATCAAGGATGATCTGCTGTACGTATCCTCCGAGCTATCGGCCATCCACCTGGTGCAGCCCGGCATCGAGTACACCTGGACCCCCGAGGGTGGACAGGCTATCGTGGGGCGGCTGGGCCAGCGGCCCCAGGCCCCCGAGCATGTTCTGCCGCGCGAACCGGCTATCGAGAGGGAGTTGAGCTATGGATAAGGCAACCCTGGGCGTGGCGGTTCCTCCGACCCTGGCCGGTGAGGTGGTGGTGGATTGCCTGGGGCGCCACTATCGCGAGGTGAACCACGAGCTGCGCGGGCTGGTGGAGCAGGGCGTCGAGAGCCTGCGTCTGATCAACGTGGCGGGGCAGCGCTACCTGGGCACCAACTTGCAGCGGCCGGTGCGCATCACCATCGAGGGGGTGCCCGGCAACGACCTGGGCGCCTTTATGGATGGCCCGCGCATCCAGGTATTGGGCGATGCCCAGGATGGCTGCGGCAATACCATGAACAGCGGCGTGCTGGCCATCCACGGCTCGGCGGGCGATATCATCGGGCACTCGATGCGCGGCGGCTCGATCTATATACGAGACAATGTGGGCTATCGCGTCGGCATTCACATGAAAGAATATGGCGCTGCCCAGCCGGTGATCGTCATCGGCGGCACGGCCCAGCACTTTCTCGGCGAGTATATGGCGGGGGGCGTGCTGATCGTCCTGGGCCGTCGCCTGCCATTGGACAGAGAGCACCCCTCACGCTATATTGGCGCCGGGATGCACGGCGGCGTGATCTATATCGCGGGCAAGGTGAATGAAGCTTTCCTGGGCAAAGAGGTGGGTATGCTGCCCCTGAGCGACGCCGACCGCGCCGTGCTGCAAAAGCACGTGGGAGAATACGCCCGGGCCTTTGGGCTGGAAGCCGAGCCCCTGCTGGCGCGGCCCTTTGCCAAGCTCTACCCCAAGACCGTGCGCCCCTACGGAAGGCTGTATGCGTACTGAACGACGAAAGGGGAGGTGCTTTCTTGCTTGACGCATTGCGACTCGATCCAGAACCAGAGGTTGCCCGCATCGTAGGCTTTGTATCGCGCCACCTCCACGATGCGGGCTATTCGCGCGCCGTGCTGGGCGTCTCGGGCGGCGTAGATTCGGCCCTGGTGGCGGCCCTGTGCGCCCGCGCCTTGGGGCCGGAGAACGCCTATGGCATGTTGCTGCCCTACGCTGCCAGCAACCCGCAGAGCACAGCCCACGGGCGCTTGGTGTGCGAGCAGCTCGGCATCCCCCACAGCCTGTTCGAGATCACGCCCATGGTCGAGCCTCTGTTTGCCCGCGATCCCGAGATCAGCGGCCTGCGCAAGGGCAACATCATGTCGCGCTGCCGCATGGTGGCGCTATACGACCAATCCGCCGCCTGGAACGGGCTGGTGATGGGCACGGGCAACCGCACCGAGACCTTGCTGGGCTATTTCACCCTGTATGGCGATAGCGCCTGCGCCATGCGGCCCATCGCGCACCTGTACAAGTGCCAGGTGCGGGCCCTGTCGCGCCACCTGGGCCTGCCTGAGGTCGTCGTGGCCAAGGCGCCCAGCGCCGATCTGTGGGCGGGCCAGACCGATGAGGGCGACCTGGGCTTTACCTACGACCAGGCCGACCAGATCTTGTACCTGCTGACGGAAATGGGCCTGGGCGACCAGGAGGCCGCCCAACGGGGCTTTGATCTGGCGCTGGTGCAGGCGGTGCGGCAGCGCATGGAGCGCTACGCCTTTAAACTCTGTCAGCCAGCCTGCCTGCCCACCGTGGCCGAGGCCCGGCGCTGATAGATGGGTAGGGCGGAGACCCGCTTCGCCCTACTGGACGATATCTCGCATCGAGGGCGCAGAGGCGCTGGTTCAGACCGGCCTCTCGGCGCTCTTGGCCTGTGCGCGAGACGCGACGACGTCGGGAGCTATGTCAAGAGGAGTACCGATGCAAAAGAGTAACGGACTGCTGGCCCTGGAGGACGGCAGCCTGTTCGAGGGCTGGTCCATGGGCGCCGAGGGCGAGTTCGTCGGCGAGGTGGTGTTCAACACCTCCATGACGGGCTATCAGGAGATCATGACCGACCCTTCGTATTGGGGGCAGATGGTGACCTTTACCTGCCCGCACATCGGCAATGTGGGCGTGAACGCCGAGGACGTCGAATCGCGCCAGCCCTTTGTGCGCGCCATCATCGCCCGCCAGATCGCCGAGCGCCCCAGCAACTGGCGCGCCGCCCAGAGCCTGCCCGATTACCTGCGGGCCACGGGCGTGCCGGCCCTCTCGGGCGTGGATACCCGCCGCCTGACCCTGACCCTGCGCAACAAAGGCGTCATGCGCGGCGCCCTCTCCACCGTGAACCTGGACCGCGCCCGCCTGCTAGAGATGGCCCGCAACACGCCGGACATGAGCGTCCTGGCGCCGGTGAGCGAGGTCTCGCGCCTGGCCAGCGAGCCCTGGGCCGAGGCCGTGGCGCCCCGCTGGGTCGAGCACGCGGACAGCGCCATCGGCCCTGTAGCCGAGCAAGGCCCCCATGTGGTCGTGATTGATTGCGGCGTCAAGCACAACATCCTGCGGCTGCTGGCCGCCCTGGGCGCCCGCGTCACCGTGGCCCCCGCAACCGCTGCTTTGGAGGAGGTATTGGCCCTGGCGCCCGATGGCGTGTTGCTGGCCAACGGCCCTGGGGATCCGGAGCAGGCCATGGACGTCGTCCGGCTGGCCCAGGCGCTGTTAGGGCGCCTGCCGATCATGGGCATCTGCCTGGGGCACCAGATCATCGGGCTGGCGGCGGGCGCCCGCACCTACAAGCTGCCCTTTGGCCACCACGGCGGCAACCACCCGGTGCAAGACCTGCGCACCGGCCAGGTGGCCATCACCGCCCAGAACCACAACTATGCCGTGGAGGCCGATTCGCTGCGCGATCTGCCTTTCGAGATCACCCATATCAACCTGTACGACAACACGGTGGAGGGCATGCGCCATCTAGAGCTGCCGGTCTGGAGCATCCAGTACCACCCGGAGGCCTCGCCGGGGCCGCACGATAGCCTGGGCCTGTTGCGCGAGTTTGTGGCCTCGCTGGCCCAAGAGGGAGGCCGCTGATGCCCAAGCGCACCGACATCCACAAGATCCTGGTCATCGGCTCGGGACCGATTGTGATCGGCCAGGCCTGCGAATTCGACTATTCCGGCACCCAGGCGTGCAAGGCCCTGCGCGAGGAGGGCTATACCACGCTGCTGGTCAACTCGAACCCGGCCACCATCATGACCGACCCGGCCACCGCCGATATCACCTACATCGAGCCGCTGACGGTGCCCGTGCTGGAGCGCATCATTGCACAAGAGCGCCCAGACGCCATCCTGCCCACCATGGGCGGCCAGACGGGGCTGAACCTGGCCATGGCCCTGGAGCAGCAGGGCATCCTGGCGCGCTATGGCGTCGAGCTGATCGGCGCCCGCGCCGAGGCCATTGATGTGGCCGAGGATCGGGACCTCTTCAAGCAGGCCATGCTAGAGATCGGGCTGGAGGTGCCCGCCAGCCAGGCGGTGCATAGCCTGGCGGAGGCCCAGCAGGTGTTGGAGCAGATCGGCCTGCCCGCCATCATCCGCCCCTCGTTCACCCTGGGCGGCTCGGGCAGCGGCATCGCCTACAACCGCGAGGATTTCGAGCGCATGGTGCAGCACGGCCTGGATCAGAGCCCCACCCACCAGGTGCTCATCGAGGAATCGGTCATCGGTTGGAAAGAGTTCGAGCTGGAGGTCATGCGCGACGCCGACGATGGCTTTGTCGTGATCTGCTCCATCGAGAACTTGGACCCCATGGGCGTCCACACGGGCGATAGCATCACCATCGCCCCGGCCCAGACCTTGACGGACAAAGAGTACCAGGTGTTGCGCAACCAGGCGCGCCAGGTGATGCAGCGGGTGGGCGTGGAGACGGGGGGCTCCAACGTCCAGTTCGCCGTGCACCCGGAGACGGGCCGCACCCTGGTGATCGAGATGAACCCCCGCGTCTCGCGCAGCTCGGCCCTGGCCAGCAAGGCCACGGGCTTTCCCATCGCCAAGATCGCGGCCAAGCTGGCCGTGGGCTACCGGCTGCACGAGTTGCCCAACGACATCACCCGTGAGACCCCAGCCTCTTTCGAGCCGATGCTGGACTATGTGGTGGTCAAGATCCCGCGCTGGAACATGGAAAAGTTCCCCTTGGCCGACCCCACCCTGGGCACCCAGATGAAGTCGGTGGGCGAGGTGATGGCCATCGGGCGAACATTCGCCGAGGCGCTGCAAAAGGGGCTCTCTTCGCGCGAGGACAGCCGTGATAGCCTGTTCGACGCCGAGGCTGCCCAGGCCAGCCTGGACGAGATCCGCCACCGGCTGATCGAGCCCACGCCCGACCGTGTATTCTATCTGGTAGCGGCGCTGGATCGCGGCCTGAGCGTGGCCGAGATCGCGCGGCTAAGCGGCATGGACCCCTGGTTCCTGGACGAGATTGACGCCCTGCGGGGCCTGCGCGACGCCATCGCGGGCCGCCCCCTGGACGAGATCGCGCCCGAGCTGATGCGCGCCCTCAAGCGCGCCGGGTTCGCGGACGCGGTCATCGGGCGGCTGGCCTCCCCAAGCGCCGACGAGCTGGCCGTGCGCGCCCACCGGCTTGCCCAGGGCATCGCCCCCGTCTACTCGCGGGTGGATACCTGCGCCGCCGAGTTTCCGGCGCTGACGCCCTATCTCTATAGCAACTATGAATCGGTGTGCGAGGCCGAGCCCACCGACCGCAACAAGATCGTCGTCCTGGGCAGCGGCCCCAACCGCATCGGCCAGGGCATCGAGTTCGACTATAGCTGCACCCACGCCTCCTTTGCCTTTCAGGAGCTGGGCTACGAGACCATCATGGTCAACTGCAACCCGGAGACGGTCTCGACCGACTATGACACCAGCGACCGGCTCTATTTCGAGCCGTTGACCCTGGAGCATATCCTCAACATCTGCGATCTCGAGCGCCCCGCCGGCGTGATCGTCCAGTTTGGCGGCCAGACGCCCCTCAAGCTGGTGCGGCGGCTGGCCGAGGCGGGGGCGCCCATCCTGGGCACCGAGCCCGACGCGATTGACCTGGCCGAGGATCGCGAGCGCTTTGGCGCGCTGATGCACGCGGTGGGGCTGCGTATGCCGGAGCACGGCATCGCCCGTAGCATGGAGCAGGCCCATGCCGTAGCCGAGCGCATCGGCTATCCCGTCATCGTGCGGCCCTCGTATGTGCTGGGCGGGCGCGCCATGGCCATCGTTCACGACCGCGCCCAGCTCGAGCACTATATGCGGGGGGCCGTGCGGGTGGCCGAGAACACCCCCATCCTGATCGATCGCTTTTTGGATGACGCCATCGAGATGGATGTGGATTGCGTCAGCGATGGGCAAGAGGTGCGCATCATGGCCATCATGGAGCAGATCGAGCGCACGGGGGTGCACTCGGGCGATAGCGCCTGCGTGATCCCCACCATGGGCCTGAGCGACAGCGAGCTGGAGCTGGTGCGCGACTATACCCGGCGCCTGGCCCGGGCGCTGCAAACCGTCGGCTGCCTCAATATCCAGTATGCGCTGTACCGGGGCGAGCTGTACGTCATCGAGGCCAACCCGCGCGCCTCGCGCACGGTGCCCTATGTCTCCAAGGCTACGGGGGTGCCCTGGATCCCCGTGGCGTGCCAGATCATCGCCGGCGCGCGCCTGGCCGAGATGGATGTGCCCGACGAGCCGCTGCTAGAGGGGCACTTTATCAAAGAGGTGGTGCTGCCCTTTATCAAGTTCGCCCAAGAGCCGGCCGAGCTGGGGCCCGAGATGCGCAGCACGGGCGAGGTGATGGGCATGGACGCCGATTTCGGCATGGCCTTTGCCAAGGCCCAGATGGCGGCGGGCAACGCCCTGCCCACCGAGGGCGCCGCCTTTCTCAGCGTCAACGACCGGGACAAGGCCGCCCTGGCTCCCATCGCGCGTGAGCTGGCCCGCATGGGCTTTCGCCTGTGGGGCACCTCTGGCACGGCAGCCTATCTCGCGGGCTGTGGCCTGGATGTGACGCCGGTGCGCAAGGTGCAAGAGGGGCGCCCCAACGGGGTGGACCTGATCATCAACGGCGAGCTACAGCTTCTGATCAATACGCCTTTGGGCGAGCGCGCCTATAGCGACGAGCCCCGCTTGCGCCAGGCCGCCATCGCCCACGGGGTGCCGGTATTCACCACGCTCTCGGGCGCGCGGGCCGCCGTGCAGGCCATTATCGCGCTGCGCAGCGGCTCTCTCAGCGTCCAGAGCCTGCAGGAAGCCTGGAGGACAAGCAACTGACGCCATGCTAGCCATAGAGTTGATGACGGTCAAAGAGCTGTGGCAGATCGCCATGCCGGGCGAGACGACCCTGGCCGCCGGGGAGAGCGGCCTGAGCCGCCGCGTGGCCTGGGTTACGACCCTGCGGGCCAGCTACCCCGCCCTGGGTGAGCTGGGGCAGGATTACATGGTGGTGGCGCGCATGGCCCTGGCCCGCCAACTGGACCAGCGTATGACGGTGGGCTATCTGCTTCAGCAACTCGCGCGCGCCCAGGCGGCCGCGCTGGTGATCGACGAGCCGCCATCATCCGCCGATTGCGCCCTGGCCGACGATCTGGGGCTGCCGCTGCTGGTTGTGCCGGGCGATGACCTCTCCACCCTGGAACGGACGCTCCTGCGGGCGTTGGTGGATCGCGAGGGCCAATACGCCCGCCGCGAATCTGAGATCCGCCAGCACCTCCACGCCTTGTACGCCCAGAGCGGCCTTGCTGCGGTGCTGCAAGAGCTGGCGAGCTGGACCGAAGGGCAGGCCATACTGCGGGATGCTGAAGGCGCGCTGGTGGCCGAGACACCCACTCTTGAGGGGGCCTCGCATGAGGAGGTGCGCCCCATTGCCGCCAGCGGGCGCACCCTGGGCGAACTGGTCTTGCAGATCCCCAGATCGCGGGGCAACCCCCTCGACGCCCTCTATGCGCAAGAGGCAGCCGCCGTATGCGGCATCGAGCTCTTGCAGCGCCGGGTGCGCCAGGAAACCCAAGACCAGCTCGGGGCCGACCTGGTAGAGACCCTGCTGGATAGACGCCAGGCCGCTGAGGCCATCATCGCTCGCTTTCGGCGGCTGGGCTATACGGTGGGGCCAGCCCGGCGGCACCGGGTGGTCGCCGCCGAGATCGCGCCCGAGCCCGGCGCGCTGAACACCTGTGTAACCCTGATGCGCGACCTGCAATGGGCCGCGGACCGCGAGGGCGCCGAATGCGTCTGGGCGCGCTACCAGGATACGCTGGTGGCCTTTTGCTCCTTTGGCGGCCAGACCCTGGAACGACGCATTCGCGAGTGGGTGCGCCAGGCCAGCGAGGGGGCGAGCCGCCCCTGTTGCTCCCTGGGGGTGAGCCGCATCGTAGATGGCATCGAGGGGTTGCGCGAGGCGGTGATGCAGGCCACGGAAGCATGTCGTTTGGGCCAACTTGTCAGCACGTGCTCTAGCCCGTACTATTACGAGGACTTGGGGCTGTACCGCCTGCTGGGGGGGCTGCGAGATCGCGAGGAGCTGGCGCGCTTTTACCAGGAGACGGTAGAGCCGCTGGCCCTCTATGATCGCGAGCACAAGACAGAGCTGGTGCATACGTTGGATGTCTTTTTCGCCGAGAACGCCAATGCCAGCAGCACGGCCCGGAGCCTGTATGTACACCGGAACACCCTCAACTATCGTCTCCAACGTATAGTCGAGATCACCGGTATGGATCTGAACGACGCCGAGGCGCGCCTGGCGCTACAGCTCGGCATCAAGATCCATCATCTGACAGAGCGCTAGCGAAAAGGCAAGAGCAGCCAACAAGGGGGCAACCATGACCGAATGGACGCGGGACGGGATCATCCGGCACTGCCGGGAACAAGATGTACGCTTTCTGAACCTGCAATTCAGTGACATTGTAGGTCTCGTCAAGAGCATCACCCTATCGGTGAGCCAGATCGAGAGCGTACTGGATCAGGGGGTGTGGTTCGATGGCTCCTCGATCCAGGGGTTTGCACGCATCAGCGAGAGCGACATGTTCTTGTTCCCCGACCTGTCCACTTTTGCCATCATCCCCTGGAAGAACGGGATCCACAAGACGGCGCGGCTGATCTGCAACGTTTATACGCCCGACGGCGAGCGCTTTGCGGGCGCGCCGCGCACCGCTCTCATTCTCGCCCTGGAAGAGGCGGCCCGCATGGGCTTTGAGTACCGGGTGGGGCCGGAGCTCGAGTTCTTTTTGTTCGAGACGGACGAGCATGGGCAACCCATCGCCGAAGGCATACACGACCAGGCGGGCTATTTCGATGCCACCTCGGATCGCGGCATGATCGTGCGCCAGGAGATGTCGGCGGCGCTGGAGGCGTTTGATATCGAGGTGCAGACCGGCCACCACGAGGGCGCACCCGGCCAGCACGAGATTGACTTTCACTATCAAGAGGCCCTGCGGGCCGCCGATAGCGCCGTGACCTTCAAGTACGTGCTCAAGGCGGTGGCCCAGCAGCACGGGCTGTATGCCACGTTCATGCCCAAGCCGGTGCAGGGCATCAATGGATCTGGCATGCACGTGCACCAGAGCCTGGCCGATCCGGCCACCGGCGAGAACCTCTTTGCCGATCCCTCCGACGAGTACGGTCTGTCCAAACTGGCCAAGCACTTCATGGCGGGCCAGCTCCGGCACGCCCGGGCCATGAGCGTCGTCCTGGCGCCGCTGGTCAATTCCTACAAGCGGCTGGTGCCCGGCTACGAGGCGCCGGTATACGTGAGCTGGGCGCGCATCAACCGCTCGGCGCTGATTCGCATCCCCCGCGCTCAGACCAACGAGGCGATCCGGCTGGAGCTGCGCTGCCCAGATCCGAGCTGCAACCCCTACCTGGCCTTTGCCGTGATGCTCATGTGCGGGCTGGATGGCGTCAAGAACGAGTTGCCGCTCCCTGAGCCCAGCGAAGAGGACTTGTACGAGGCCGAGTGGGCGCGTATCGGGCTAGAGACGCTGCCCGGCTCGCTCAAAGAGGCCATTGACCTGGCCATGGAAAACCCCGTGGTGCAAGGTGCCCTTGGCCCCCACATCTTTGAGCGCTATATGGACGCCAAGCTCCAGGAATGGGATGCCTACCGCATCGCCGTCACCAACTGGGAGTTGGACCGGTACCTGCGGGTGTACTAGGCGGCTGGGCCGGGGAGGGAGTGAGATGCGAACGGCTGTGTTCCACGGCGTGGGCCGCCTGGAGATCGTCGAGCGTGCGACGCCCAGGCCTGGTCCCGGTCAAGTCCTGCTCCAGGTGGCCGCCTGTGGTATCTGCGGCACCGACCGGCACATCTTTCACGGCGAGTTTGCCACCCGCCCGCCGGTGATCATCGGCCACGAGTATGCGGGCATCGTCGTCGAGATAGGCCCCGGCGTGACCGATCTGGCGCCGGGCGACCACGTGGCGGTGGACCCCAATATCGCCTGCGGCGTCTGCCGGCCCTGCCGGCGCGGCCAGGTGCACATGTGTCGCAACCTCACGGCGCTGGGCGTGGATCTGGATGGCGGCTTTGCCGAGTACAGCCTGGCGCCCCGCGCCCAGTGCTACGCCTTGCCCCAAGAAGTATCGCTGCTGGAAGGCGCTATGGCCGAGCCGCTGGCCTGCTGCGTGCACGGCATGGACCTGGCCCAGGTGCGCTCGGGCGATGCGGTGGCCGTCATCGGCGGGGGCGCCATCGGCCAGATATTGGCCCAACTGGCCCGCCTGCAAGGGGCCGGAAGGGTCGTGCTCAGCGATCCGGCGGCCTCTCGCCGCGAGATGGCCCTGCGCCTGGGCGCCGACGCCGCCATTGACCCCCTTGCGGAGGACCCGCTGGCCGCCGGGGGCGCGTTGGAGGACGGCGCGGACGTGGTGATCGAGGCGGTGGGCTCGGCCCGCACCACGGCCCAGGCCATCACCTGGGCCGCCCCGGGCGCCGCCGTGCTCTGGTTCGGCGTCACGCCCCCCGGCGAGGCGGTGGCCGTGGAGCCCAACCTGATCTTTCAGAAGGAACTGACCATTCGCGGCGCCCGCATCAACCCCTACACCCACGGGCGGGCGCTGGCGCTGCTGGGCTCCGGGCGGCTCCAGGTGCGCCCGCTGATCACCCAGCAAGCGCCGTTGGAGGCGCTGCCCGCCCTGCTGGCCGAGGGCCCCGGCGATCAGATCAAGACGGTCATTGTGCCCGATCCGGCGCTGCTGGAACGCTAACATACAGGCCCGCGCTCCGAGCCCCCGCGGGGCGGCGGTATCCGGAGGTCGAGACGGGGCATAGGAGCGCGGAGTTCTACGTATGCAACGGAGCGATGTCGGAACGCGACGCTGCTTTGCGGCGTAGGCGGGCGAGACGCCCGCCCTCCAGCGGCTTGAGCGCGGGTAGCTGCGTGCACATGCGGCATGAACTTGTCCCCCAAGACCAGAGCAGCTACTCAAGATCAGGCGGGTCTCCCGTCGATGACAGATTACCGTTATGGAAAGTGTCCTCCTATTGCCTGCTGCGGCCGGCGGCCCTCAACCCCGACAAAACCCGCTCTGTGGGAGAAGGCGGGGGCGACTCCGAGACGGTCTATTCGCGTAGTGGGGAGATCAGGGCGTCGCCGAGGCCCTGATGACGCCATCACGGCCACATGCGTTTGCCCTGGTTCCCCCTGCGATAGACACCCCGCGCCGCCTGTGTTACACTCTGGCCATCAGCATAGCGAAACGGAGGCATAACTGATGAAGCGATCGTGGGAATCCCTTTTGACCCTGAGCGTGGTGCATTTCATGCTCTTTCCCGAGACCATGGCCGGCGAAGGCCCTGTGGTCGAGAGCATCGAAAAGCTGGCCCTGGACGATTTCTTGGGGGGCGTCGAGATCACGCTGATCAAGGATGCGCAGGCCCGCGCCGCCGTGCGCAGCATTGCCGCTCAGAGCGGGCTCAAGCTGGGCTTTGGCGCGCAACCGGTGCTGCTGAGTTCGGGCACCAGCCTCAACAACCTGGATGACGACGGCCGCAAGCGGGCGATAAAGCTGATCCAGGGCTGCGTTGACCAGGCCGCCGAGATGGGCTGCGCCCGGCTGGCCTTCCTCACGGGCCCCGACCCCGGCGACGCCCAGCGCGACCGCGCCCTGGACCTGCTGGCCGATTCGGTCAAGACCTTGTGCGCCTATGCCGCCGACAAGGACCTGGCCCTCACGCTGGAGACCTTTGATCGGGACATTGACAAGAAATCCATCCTGGGGCCCTCGGCGCTTTCGGCTGCCTTTGCCCAGCGCATCCGCGAGGATTACCCCACCTTTGGCCTGATGTACGATCTGAGCCATATGCCGCTGCTGCACGAGACCGCCCACGAGGCGCTGCCGATCCTGCAACCGTACCTGGTCCACATGCACGTGGGCAACGCCGTCATGATCCCCGGCAAGCCCGCCTTTGGCGACCTGCACCCGCGCTTTGGCTATCCCCATAGCGAGAACGACACGCCGGAGCTGATCGAGTTCTTGCAGACCCTGTTCGAGATCGGCTACCTGCAGGATGCGCCCCCGGAGACCAAGCCGTGGGTGGGCATCGAGGTCAGGCCGCAGGGGGACGAGTCTTCCGAGATGATCTGGGCGCAAACCAAGCGCACCTGGCGCGCCGCCTGGTCGGCCCTGCAATAGTTGCGCCTTTGGCGCATGCAAGGAGGCCGCTAGCCCGTGCAGAATCGTAGCATCATGATCATAGTCGCCTTGCTGGCGATCCTGATCTGGGTGGGCATCGTGGCGTTCATGCACCGCCATCCCCCCATCGCCGAGAACCAGGCGGTGCTGGTGGTGATGGTTGGCCTGGGGGTATTGTGCAGCGCTATGCCGCTTTCCTATGCGGCCAACGCCCGCTATGCGCCGCCGCTGGGCCGCGTGGGTGACATGAATCGTTCGCTGCGCCAGGGCTTGCTGGCGGGGTTGATCTCGGGGGTGCTGCTGGCGCTGCACCTGATGCGCATGTTGCCGCCTGACCGCGCCCTGGTGCTGGTGGCCATCGTCGTATTGCTAGAGGCGCTGTTCTACATCCGCCGCCGCTAGGGCGGCCCAGGCGCTTGGTACGCAAAAAAAGAGGCGGGCCGTGGCCCGCCTCTTTTGACACAGGGAGCAGCACGCTCAGGGCAGGTCGCCCGGCACCCAGAAGGTGTTCAGGATGCGCTCCGCGGCAGCCCAACCCTGGTCGCCCTGGAACTGGATCCAGACGACGACCATAAATCTGTCATCATCCGGCGTGGCGGCCACGATAATGATCTCAGAGCCCGCGCCAGGGCCGCAGCCCGAGTACAGATCGGCCACGCCCGCATAGAACGGATCGGCATAGTCCTCGCGCCCTTCATAGACGCTGCACGCGCCATCACCGGCGATCTCCTCATAGTAGAGATCCAGGAACGTATCCGGCGTATGGCTATCCAATAGCACCCGCGAGGCGAGGAACACGACGCCGGGCGCGGTGTACGTATCGGAAAAGTCATCCGCATCGGGAGCCGCAATCAGGCGCGGCCCGATGACGCTGCCATCGGTAGAGCTGGTCCAGTAGCTGCTGCGTACATCGCTCCACGAGCCGGGCACATCCATCTCCAGGGAGCCCGTGTCATCGCGCACCGTGACGAACTCGCCCGCTGGCGTGGTGGTCGCAGGCTGATCGTCCAAGTCGAGTACGTAGGACACCGATAGTTCGCGCCCGTTGATCTGTCCCTCCAGCACCTCCCCCGTGGCAAAGCGCAACACGGAAACCGCCAGCACGTCGTTGGGAACATGGCTGCGCAGGATGCTGCAATAGTCGCTCATGGTGCCATCCAGCCCCAACACCAGGCCCTCTAGGTCGAGGATCAGATCGCCGCCCTTGATGCCGGCCCGGTCGGCCGGCGAACCGGATTTGACCGAGGCCACCCACAGGCCAGTCGTCTCACCGTCACTGACCACCTGGCCGTTGATGCCGATAGACGTCACATCCTGGCCCACAATGAGCTGGTCCAGCAGGCGCTCGACCTCGGCGCGCCCGATGGCATAGCTCTGCCGCGTCGAGAGATCCGCTGCAAAGTTGACGCCCACGACCTTGCCATCGCGGGTGACCAGCGGGCCGCCCGAGTTGCCCCGGTTCAACAGGGCATCATGCTCGATGACATGGTCCACCGAGGCCCAATCGGTGTTGCCATCGGCCCGTTCTTTGGAGATGATCCCCCGGGTGAGGGTATACTCTGGGTCGCCCAGCGGGAATCCCGCCACATAGACCTCAAGGCCGGGGGTGGCGGCGCCATCGTACCAGTCGAGATAGTCAAAATCGCTGCCCTCGATCTGGATCACGGCCAGATCCGAGCACTCGGAGACCCCCAGCACGCGGGCGTTGCGCGCGCGGCTCTCGCCCGCCACCCACACGCGCAGAAAGGCGGCGCCCGTGGCCACGTGGTTGTTGGTGACGGCCAGGCCCGATGGATCAATGAGAAAACCCGATCCGCGACCGGCCACATTGAGCTGCCGCCCAAATTCGGGATCCACAAAGCTGCCCTGGGCCTCGATCTGCACTACCGCCAGCTTGACATCCTCCAGCCGGGAGACCGGAGCAGAGCCTGTTTGCTCTGGCTCTGACGTGGGCTCGGGTGTGGCCGTGGGCTCGATGGTTGCCGTGGGCGGCGCCGTCGGCTCGGGCGTGGGCGTAACGACCAAGACCATGGTCGTGGGCTCAGGCGGCTTGTCGCCCCCCAAGAGTGCGCAGCCAGCCAACGCGAGCGCGAGCGTGACAAGCATCAATGGAATCAAGAAGGATCGCCTGCAAGACATGTTGCTCCTTACCGGGTACGCGTGAGCCGGGTGTCGCGCGGCCTGCTCAACTGCGCCGCGATGCTGCTACGGGACGCGCCCCATAGATCGTCTGCGCGCATTATACACAACCTTGGCGATGGACGCGACCCGATGGGCTGCCCAACTTGCCATCGTGCGCGCGCTAGGTGCAGCCCGTCAACTGTGGTAGACTAGCGCTACACGATGCAGTGGCGGAGGGCAGATGCGCATTCTACACGTCTACAAGGCCTACTATCCGGTGCTGGGCGGCATCGAGAACCACGTTAGGCTCCTGGCCGAGGGGCAGGCGGCGGCGGGGCACGAGGTAACCGTGCTGGCCACGACGTCCGGCGCGCGCACCCAGGTCGAGAGCCTGGGTGGGGTGCGGGTGATCAAGGCGGGCCGCCTGGCCGAGGTGGCCTCCACTCCGCTCAGCTTGAGCCTGCCGATCCATCTGGTGCGCCAGCGCCCGGATATCACCCATCTGCACTTTCCCTACCCGCCCGGCGAGCTGGCCCAGGCCCTCTTGCTGGGGGCGCGCCGCACGGTGCTCTCCTATCACAGCGACGTGGTGCGCCAGAAACGCCTGCTCAAGCTCTACTATCCTCTGATGATGCGCGTGCTGCGGCGCGTGGATCGCATCCTGGTCAGCTCGCCCCCCTACCTGGCCAGCTCGGCGACCCTGGCCCAGGTGCGCGAGCGTTGCACCATCATCCCATACGGCATCGCCCAGGAGCGCTTCCGCCGGCCGGCGCCCGGGGTCGAGGCGCTGCGCCGCGCGCTGGGGCCGGGGCCAACGGTGCTCTTTGTGGGCGTGCTGCGCTACTACAAAGGGTTGAGCTACTTGCTGGAGGCCATGCGTCAGGTGCCTGCGCGCCTGGTGATCGTCGGCGAGGGGCCCGAGGGCGCGGCCCTGCGCGAGCAGACCGAGGCCCTGGGGCTCACCGGCCAGGTCACCTTTGCCGGGCGGATCGAGGACGATGCGCTGCCCGCCTACTATCAGGCAGCGGACGTCTTTTGCCTGCCCGCCAGCGAGCGCAGCGAAGCGTTTGGGCTGGTGCAGGTCGAGGCACTCAGCGCAGGGCTGCCCATCGTCAGCACCGAGTTGGGCACCGGCACGAGTTATGTCAATCAAGATGGCGTGTCCGGGCTGGTCGTTCCCACCCGCAACGCCGGGGCCTTGGCCCATGCCTTGGGCACACTCGTTCAGGATGCAGAGCTGCGCCGGAGGCTTGCGGCGGGTGCGCGCCAGCGCGCCGAGGCATTCACCGCCGAGCGTATGCTGCGCGAGATCGAGACGGTCTATGGCGAGGTGCTCGCGGGCTGAACCCGCCCGGCAGCAGGTGTGTTTTGCGCTCGGCGCCGGGCTCGGGTATCATCTGGGCGCCGATGGCACGACCCAAGGAGTACGGATGCGCACCAAGATTGGCGTATACATCGAGAGTCTGATCGAATCGGGCTGGCTGCTCGCGCTGGTGGCGGTGCCCCTCTTTCTGAATGTGTATTCGCAGCGCGTATTCGAGCCGGAAAAGCTCGGCCTGCTGCGCACCATCGCCACCCTCATGGCCGCCGGGGGCATCGTCCTGTGGCTGGAGCGCGCCCCGGCAAGAGAAGGCGCGCCCACCCCAAGGCAACTCTTGGGGCATGCGTGGCGCTTGCCGCTGGTGCGCCCGGTCGTCCTCCTGATCCTGTCCTACCTCCTGGCGACCGCCCTCTCGGTCGCGCCACGCATCAGCTTCTGGGGCTCTTATCAACGCTTGCAGGGCGCCTATACCCTGCTCTGTTATGTCATTGTCTTTGCTTCCATGCTGCTCTACTTGCGCAAGAAAGAGCAGCTATCGCGCCTGATCACAGCGGCGATCCTGGCCAGCCTGCCGGTGGCAATGTACGGCCTGCTCCAGCACAACGGCCTGGACTTGCTGCCCTGGGCAGGCGACGTGACCAGGCGCGTGGCCTCGACCATGGGCAATGCGATCTTTGTGGCCGCCTATCTGATCATGGTGATCCCCCTCACGGCGGGGCGCCTGATCGAGATGGTGCGACGCATGCAGGGCGACCTGCCGCGCCGTACCCGGTTGGCGCTGGCCGGCTTTGTGATCCTGCTCTGGGCGTTCCAGGTTTGGGCCTGGATCGGCCTGGGGTTCACATTGGGCCTGTGGGTGGCGGTGATCTGCACGGCGCTGTTGATGGCCCTGAGCCCCCTGGCGCGGCGCCCCCTGGCCCCCTTTGCGCTAGCGGCCTGCTATAGCCTGATCCTGGCGGCCCAGTGCGTCACCGTGCTCTTTAGCGGCAGCCGGGGCCCGCAGGTGGGGCTGCTGGGCGGGATGCTGGTCTTTGCCCTGCTGATCGCGGCCACACAGCGCCGCCGCGCCCTGTTGGGGACGCTCGTCGCCGTGGGGCTGCTCCTGGCCGGCCTGCTGGTGGTGATCAACCTGCCCGATTCGCCCCTGGCAGCGGTGCGCGATCTGCCCTATGTGGGCAGGCTGGGACGCGTGCTAGAGCTAGAGCGCGGCACCGGCCGTGTGCGCGTGCTCATCTGGCAGGGAGCGGTCGAGATGCTGGCCGACGACCCTGCGCGCGCCATCGTGGGACACGGCCCGGAGACGATGTACGTGGCCTACAACCCCTACTACCCTTCCGAGTTGGCCCAGCTCGAGGCCCGCAATGCCTCGCCGGACCGCTCGCACAATGAGACCTTCGACGCCCTCATCACCAGGGGCGTCTTGGGCCTGGCCGCCTCGCTGGCGTTGTTCACCGGCGTCTTTTATCATGGTCTCCATGCCCTGGGCCTGGTCCCCAATCGGCGCAGCCGCAGCCTCTTTGGCCTGTGCGCTCTGGTGGGGGGGCTGGCAGGCGCCATTGCGCCCTGGCTCCTGGAAGGCACCTGGCGCCTCTCAGGTGTGGGCTTGCCGCTGGGCATGATCCTGGGCCTGGCCACCTATGTGGTGCTACAGGGGCTGCTATGGGACAAGCAGGAAGGGGCGCTGGAAGGTTGGCCGATGCTGCTCATGGTCGCGCTGCTGGCTGCGCTCATTGCCCACTGGATCGAGATCAGCGTCGGGATCGCCATCGCCGCCACGCACACCTATTTCTGGGTTTATGCCGCGTTGGTGGTGCTCCTGAGCCAGCGGCTGGCAACCGTCGAGCCCCTGGCAGAGCAGACGCCTGCCCCAGAACAACGCCGAGCCGCTGGCAAAGCGCGCCGCTCGCGCGGGCGCAGGGCGCGGGGCGCACGGCCCGGGGGTCTGCCCCAGGTGCGCGGCCAGCGCGCCGTCCAGAGGGCGCAGTTGATCGCCGGAGCCCTGTTGGTGGGCCTGGTGATGTGCATATTGACCTGGAACTTTACCACCAATCCCAACGCCGAATCCGGCGCATGGCGGGTTCTGTTGGGCGCCTTTGCGGCCGGCGCCAACCGCCTTCAGCCTGGCGTTCTCACCCTGGGCATGTTCTGGATGTTGGGCGCCGTGTTCTTGGTCGGGGTGCTGGTCACAGTGGCCGAACTGGCGGCGGCCCGCGACGATGGGCGCGGGGCAGCCTGGTGGGGGCGCTCACTGGGCATCTGCGCCGCCATCGCGGGTGGCTTGGCGCTTGTATACGCCCTGGCGCACGCCGGCAGGCTGGTCCCGCCGGTGGACACGTTGGGGCTGTACGGCGCGTTCCTGACGCTCTTGGCGTTGGGCGGTCTGGGCCTGGCGGGCGCGCTGTATGGGGCGAGCGAGCGAGCGCCCCAGTGGGCGCGCGGGGCGGCCAGTCTTGTCGCCGCGCTGCCGTTGGCAGCCGCGCTCATCCTGGCCTATCAGTACAACATCACGCCCGTGCGGGCCGACATGGTCTACAAGCAGGGGTTCCGGTTCGATGGCGAGGGGAACTGGGAGAACGCCGCTGCGCTGTACGAGAGGGCAGCCGAGTTGGCGCCGCAGGAAGACTACTACTGGCTGTTTGCCGGGCGGGCGCGCCTGGAATATGCCAAGACGCTCCAAGACCCGGCGCGCCAGGAGACCGCGTTCCTGGAGGCGCTGGATCGGCTGGAGACGGCCAGGGCACTGGCGCCCCTCAACACCGATCACACCGCCAACCTGGCCCGCACCTATCGGGCGTGGGCCGAGTTTACCGGAGACGCGGCCCTGCGCAGCGAGCGCCTGGCCCAAGCCCAGGCATATTATCAGGAGGCCACGCGCCAGAGCCCGCAGAACGCTCAACTGTACAACGAGTGGGGCCAGACCTACGCCATGCTGGGCAACCCTGAGGCCGCCCAGGAGATGTACGAGCGTTCGCTGGCGCTGGATGAGCGCTATGCCAACACCTACATGCTGCTGGGCGACTTGCATTATGACGCCGGCGAGTGGCCGGGGATGATCCGCTACTATGAGCAGGCCCTGGAGCTGTCTCCCACGGCAGTCTATGCCTGGAGCCGCCTCGCCTATGCCCATGCGCAGATCGAGGACTGGGAGAGCGCCATCGAGGCCAACCAGCGCATCTTGGCGCTGATTCCCAACGACTATACAACGCTCAGGAACCTGGCCTATCTGTACGACTATGCCGGAGACTATGCCGAGGCAGTGCGCTACCTGGAAATGGCGATGAGCGTTGCGCCCGCTGCGGATATCGAGGCGCTGCGCCAGGTCGGGCAGCAACTCACCGACAAGCTGGCACAAGAGGCGCCGTAGGAGGGCAAGGATCAGATGGCTCAATACCTGCTCATCGTCGTGAGCGCCTTTATCGTCGCTGTGGGCGTCATGCCCGTGGCCCGTTGGGTCGCCCCGCGTGTGGGCCTGATGGATCAACCGTCGGGCCGCAAGATCCACGCACGGCCGATGCCACTTATAGGCATCGTCCTCTATGTGGCGTTCATCCTGTCCCTGATCCTGCTGGGGGATCGCAGCTATGTCCAGGAGGTGGTCAGCATCTTTGCCGGGGCCACCCTCTGCTCCTTCGTCGGCCTGTGGGACGACAAGGTGGGCCTATCGCCGACGGTCAAGCTACTGGTGCAGGTGCTGGCGGCCTCGATCCTGATCCTTTCCGGCGTGCGCACCCAATTGTCATGGCTGGGGCCGCTCAACTGGGCCGTCACCCTGCTTTGGATCGTGGGCATTACCAACGCCTTTAACCTGCTGGATAACATGGATGGGCTGGCCGGTGGTGTGGGGGCTGTGGCGGCGGCCTTTTTCCTGTTGCTGGCGGCGATGCACCGTCAGTATCTGGTGGGGGCGCTGGCGGCGGGCCTGTTGGGGGCCTGCATCGGCTTTTTGATCTATAACGTGAACCCGGCCAGCGTGTTCATGGGCGATAGCGGCAGCCTGTTCCTGGGCTTCATGCTCGCGGCGGTGGGGCTCAAGTTGCGCTTTGCGGGGCAGCCCACCACCATCACCTGGATGATCCCCCTGGCCGTGCTGGGGCTGCCGATCTTTGATACCAGCCTGGTCTTTTACTCGCGGCTCAGGCGCGGCCTGAATCCACTCACCACGCCGGGCACCGATCACACCTCGCACCGGCTGGTGCGCATGGGATATACGCGCCGCGAAGCGGTGCTGATCCTGAACCTGGTCGGGTGCGCGTTGGGGGTGCTGGCCATGTACCTCAGCCAATCCACGGCCGTCGAGGCGTTAACAGTAGGGCTTGTCATCGTTGCGGCAGCCATATACGCCATCGCGCGGTTGGAGCCCTTTGCCCGCCCGCCCGTCGAGCCCACCTTGCCCATAACGAAGGATGGACCATGAGCAGCAAGCGCAGACAGCGGGCGCGCGCCCGCCAGCTCAGGAGGTCACGGCAGGCGGCCTCGCGCAACGCACGCCGAACAAAGCCCAAAAACAGCTCGACGAATCTAAAAGCGCGGCGACGGCTCGTGGCCATTGCTCGGGTCGTCATCGCCATCGTCATCGTTCTGATCGTGGCCGTCACGTTCTATTATGCCGTGCTCAAGCCGAACCTGGCGCGTCTCTCTGACGATGCGCTGGGCGACGAGATGTTGACTGACCAAGTACAAACTGAGGAGACAGACATGACACCGTTGCGACAGTGGCCCGAGCCCCCGGCCATGGCCCTCAAACAGGGCGTGGACTATGCCGCGATCCTGCACACCGAAAAGGGCGACATCCACATTGACCTGTTCGAGGAGCAGACTCCCATCACCGTGAATAACTTTGTCTTTTTGGCGCGGCAGGGCTACTACAACAATGTCACCTTTCATCGGGTGATGCACAACTTTATGGCCCAGACGGGGGACCCCACCGGCACAGGCAGCGGCGGCCCGGGCTACAGCTTCCGCGATGAGTTTGTGTCCAGCTTGCGGCACGATGGCGCCGGCGTTGTCTCGATGGCGAACCGGGGCGCCAACACCAACGGCAGCCAGTTCTTTATCACCTATGTCCCCACGCCCCACCTGGATGGCGCCCATACCGTGTTTGGCCGCGTGACGGAGGGCATGGATGTGGTGCGCAGCCTGCGAGAGCGCAACCCGGCCAACCCCCAGGCGCCGGCGGGCGACCGCATCCTGTCCATCGAGATCTTGGAGCGATGACCGGCGCCCCGGAGCACGCCGCAGCAGCGGATGCGCCCTCGAGTTGGTGGCGACGCTACGGCCCAAGGCTGATCGCCCTGGGCTTTTCCCTTGCCATCACCGCTTCGGTGCTGATCTTTCGTCACCAACTCGTGGCCTTGCGCGGCTATGGCTACCTGGGCGTGTTCCTGATCAGCATGTTGGGCAATGCCACGGTGATCCTACCGGTGCCCAGCCTGGCCATCGTCTTTGCGGGCGGCGGCGTGCTGAACCCGCTTCTGGTGGGACTGGTGGCGGGCGTGGGCGAGCCCATCGGCGAGCTGACGGCCTATCTGGCGGGCTATGCTGGCAATGCGGTGATCGAGGAAAGCAAACGGTTCGAGCGCATCCGAGGCTGGATGGAGCGGCGGGGCTTTGTCACATTGTTCGTGCTCTCGGCGATCCCCAACCCCATGTTCGATATGGCGGGCATCGCTGCGGGCATGTTACGCTTTCCGGTGCCCCGCTTTCTGCTGGCCTGCTGGCTGGGCAAGACCGTCAAGGCCATCGCCATCGCCTACCTGGGCTCGGTGTCTATCGGCTGGCTGGAGCGCCTGCTGGGCTGATCCAGGGGCAAGGCCAAGGACAAGGCCGCAAAAGGGGCTGCGCTCACAGGGGATGGATCCCCTCGGGCTCCACCCGCGCCTCTGCCAGAGCCTGAGCCACCCGTTCGCGATCCGGCCAGGCGAAACGTACCGCAATGCCGCAGTTGCTGGATAGCTCTCTGGGCACCGGGATCAACCGGATCTCCAGACCGGCCTGCTGGAGCACCTTTTCGCTGCGTAGAGCCGCCGAAGTGCTGTGCAGCAGCACGACCCCGTATTCGTTCACAGTTCGCCCCCGCTTCTTGATGGCCCCAGTATACGCCGCCACGGGCGCTGCGGCAACCGCGCGCAGGGCACAGGCCAGGGTCTTTTCATTGTCCCGATTGCGTACTAGCTACCATACGCTTTGGAGAAAAGGATAGCCCAGCAGAACGGGTGCACTCTCGTCAGCCAAACCTTGCGGCCTTGAAAACCCTCACCCCGGCGAAACTCGCCTTGGGGCGAGTTTCGCCGGGGTGAGGACTGTAAAAGCGCAATTAACGGCTATATTGTCATGTACAACATGGAAGCACATCTCCCGACTAGGCATCTCGCAATGCTTGCGAAACTGTACGGTAGCTAGATTACGCATATGGGGCATTCCCGTACGTGAAAAAGCATACTAAAGGGCAAAAAGGTCTGGTGCGAGAATTCGGTTCAGGGGGGTTGCCGGAGTCATGGGCCGATGCTATAATGCGCGCAATCCGCAAGGCCCCTGATCTGTTGTCTTTACTGTTACAGCCCTATCGAGGTCAAGATGGCAAAAGACAGTCAGCCCGGAGATGGCGTTAGCATTGATGTTTCGCGCTTGCTAGAGGACGGCATCGCGCTCGCGCGCGAGGGCGAGCGACGCGAGGCCCAGGCCGCGTTTCGCCGCGTGATCCAGATCGCCCCCGAGTTGGAGGATGGCTGGCTGTGGATGGCCTGGCTGGCCGAGACCCGCGAACAAGGGCTGGGCTATCTGCGCGAGGGGCTCCACTTTGTGCCCCAGAGCGACCGCCTGAACGAGGGCATTGCCTGGGTGGAGGCCCACAAGCCATCTGCCCCCCAGGCCACGTCGCCTGCCGAGGTCGCTCAGGATGCGACGCCCAAGCCCGAACGTCGCCCCCGCAAGGCGGCACGCCGGGCGACCCGCACAGGTCCGGCCCAACGGGGCAGGCCCACCGAGGAGCCCTCTCGTGTGCGCCCTCTGGCCGGGCACGCTGCTACGCTGGGGCGCCAGGCGGGCCGCGTTCTCGCCACTCTGCGCAGCCTCGGCATCACTGCCTTTAGCCTAGGCGCCATCGCGCTCATTGTGTTGCTGGGCATCATAGCTCTGGGCGGGCAGGGCGGGAGCAGGGCGCCGGTCGTATCGGCCCTGGTGCTGCCCACGCCGGTGCTGGATGCCACGCCCACCCCCGGCATCGAGCAATTGGCCCGCCCGTATTGGACCAAAGTCGAGATCGCCTGGACCCAGGAAGACTGGAACGCGGCGGTCGCCGCCCTGGAGCAGATCCGCAACCTGGATGCGGGCAACGCCGACGCCCGCGCACGGCTCTCTGAAGCGCTCTATCGTCGAGCCCAGGACGCGATCAAGGCCAACGAGCTAGAGCTGGCCAAGCGCGACCTGGATCGGGCGATCCGGCTCGATGCCGATAGCCGCCACTTGCAGGCCGCCCGGCAGGATGTCGAACTGTACCGCGATGCCGTGGAGGCCTATCTCGAACAGGACTGGGCCCGGGCCGTGTTCCTGCTCACCCAGGTTCACAACCGGACGCCAGACTTTCGCGATACGCGCACGATGTTGGGGCAAGCACACTGCAACCTGGCCAAGCAACAACTGGAAGCGGACAACCTGGACGAGGCGCTGGGCCAGGCCCAACGTTGTGAAGAGATCCTGGAAGGGGACCCTGGCGCTTCAGAGACGGTGCGGCTGGTGATGGACACCATCAAGCCCCCCAGGCGCATCGAAGTCTCGCTTTCCACCTTCCGCGTCAAGGTGTACGAGGACAATCAGGTCGTGAGGGATTTCCTGGTCTGCACCGGCAGGCCCAGCCACCCGACAAAAACCGGCCGGTTCGTCGTGCAGACCAAGATGGAGATGGCCTACGCATCCACTTGGGACCTGGACATGCCCAAGTGGCTGGGCATCTACTGGGCCGGAGGCACCGAGAATGGCTTTCACGCCTTGCCCATCCTCTCGAGCGGCGCCACACTCTGGGCGGGCTCGCTGGGCACCCGCTGCTCTTTTGGGTGCCTCGTGCTGGGCACCCAGGAGGCGGCGTGGCTGTATGACTGGGCCGAGATCGGCACCGTGGTGATTATCGAGCGCTAGGGACGCGCCGATGCTGCTGATAGATCTTTTGAAAGTGAGAGAGAGATTATGACAGGCCAGACAACGGGGCCGAATATTAGCTGGCTCGATGAGGAACTGCGCCGCGAAAAAGGGATCGTCGAAGAGCTGCGCGATATCATTGACAAGCAGCAGATCACCCTGGTGGATCAGGCGCAGCGCATCCTCAGCCTGGAGGATCGCCTTACCCGGCTGCAGAACCAGCTTCAAACGATCCCCGAAATCCGGCAGACGGTGCAGAATACCCGCGACGAGATCGTGGCCATGCTGGGGGATCTCCGGCAGGACGTCCAAAAACGTGAGACCGAGGCGGTTCGGAGTCGCCAGGCGGATCGCGAAAAGGACGTGCGCGCCGTGCAAGAGATACGGCTGGAGCTGGATCGCCTGACGCCGCTGGAACAAGCCGTCGCCGTGGGACAGGCGGAGGATCGCCGCATCAACGAGGGCCTCATGCGCTTGCAGCAGCAGATCGAGAGCCTGGGCCGCTTTGTGCCCCAAAGCGAAGAGGCGCGCCGGCAGTTGGCCGACGCCATCTCCAAGAACGTGGTCGAGCTGCAACAGGCCGTTGACGAAGTGGAGGAACTCAAGACGGCGCGCTCGGCTCTTGCGCAGCGGCTGCTTTCTCTGGAGGTGGGGGCTAGCAAGCAAAACCAGCAACTAGCGGAGCTGCAGAACATACGTCAAGAGATAACGGCGCAGCAACAAGAGATGCTCGAACGCCAGCGCCGTGTGGATCGCGAGCGCTCGCAGGTGCTGGCCGAGTGGGGGCGCCGGCTGGATGGCTTTGGTCACCAGATCGAGGCCTGGGCCGACCAGTTGCGCTTTTTCGCCGATCAGCACGAAAAGAACCGGCGCGTGCTGCGCGATGTCCAGACGTTGGCCCAGGACCTCAGCCAGCAGCAGGATCGCCTGCGACAGCTTCAGCACATTGCCGAAGAGCAGTTGCGGCGCGAGCTGCGCGATGCCCGCGCCGAGAACGACCAGCGTTGGGCCCAAGAGCTGGAGCGGCGCGAGCAAACCAGGCGCGAGAGGGACGTCCGGGATGAGCAGCGCGACCAGCGGCTTGCCGATCTAGAAGAGGGCCTGCAGGATCTGGCGCAGATACTGCACAATCTGGAGGCCAGGCTGCGAGAGACGGGCGAGCGCTTGGATGCCGAAGGGGCCCAGGGCCGCGAGATGCTGCGCAAGATGACGCAATTGGCCTCCAAGCAATTCGATACGCTGATGAACACCCTCGCCGAGACGTACGGCATACAGGAGTAGGTAGCTTGTTCGTCATCGGCACCGCCGGCCATGTAGATCACGGCAAGTCTACCCTGGTCAAGGCCATCTCTGGCATCAATCCCGATCGCTTGCGCGAGGAGCAAGAGCGCGAGATGACCATTGACCTGGGCTTTGCCTGGGTGACCCTGCCCAGCGGGCGCGAGATCAGCATCGTTGACGTGCCGGGCCATGAGGATTTGATCAAGAATATGCTGGCGGGGGTGGGCGGCATTGATCTTGCCATGCTCGTGGTCGCTGCCGATGAGGCGGTGATGCCACAGACGCGCGAGCATCTGGCGATCCTGGATCTGCTCCAGATACCCAGGGGACTGATCGTCCTTACCAAGGCAGATCTGGTGGATGACCCGGTCTGGCTGGACCTGGTGAGCGAGGAGGTGCGCGAAGTCGTGGCCGGCACGGCGCTGGCCGATGCGCCCATCACGCCCGTCTCGGCCGTGACGGGCCAGGGGCTGGACGAGCTATTGCACACCCTGGATGCGCTGTTGGCCGAGGCCACGCCCCGAGAGGATTTGGGCTTTCCCCGCCTGCCGATTGACCGCGTTTTCACCATCAGCGGCTTTGGAACCATCGTCACCGGCACGCTGACCGGCGGCCATCTACAGGTGGGGGATACGGTCGAGATCGTGCCGGGCAAGAGAACGGCCCGCATCCGCGGCTTGCAGAGCCACCAGACCAAGATCGAGCGCGCCGACCCGGGTGCGCGCGTCGCAGTCAACCTCTCGGGGATTGATGTAGACGCGCTGAGCCGGGGCCAGGTGTTGGCGCTGCCGGGCGCACTGCAGGCCACCCGCCTGGTAGATGTCCAGCTTCGGATTGTGGCAGATGCGCCGTGGCCGGTGGAACATGGCATGGCCGTGGAGCTATTCACCGGCGCGGCCAGCGCTCTGGCGCGGGTGCGCCTGCTGGATTGCGACGCGCTGGGGCCGGGCGAGACGGCCTGGGCCCAACTGCGGCTGCGCGAACCCGTCGCCGCCAGCCGCTACGACCGCTTTATCATCCGGCTGCCATCTCCCAGCGTCACCCTGGGCGGGGGCCAGATCGTCGAGCCACAGCCCGCCCGGCGGCACCGGCGCCATGACAGGCGCGTCATCCAACGGCTTGCGGCGCTGGCCCAGGGCGACCCGAACGCGATCTTGATGGCATTGCTGGAGGAGCGCGGCCCCATGTCGGCCCGCGACCTGCTGCGCCAGAGCCAGCTTCCGGCAGCGATGGCGCAGCAGGCCCTGCAGGCGCTTTTGGGCGAGGGGCGCATCCTGAGCCTGGGCGAGCCGCCGGAGGGTACCGCGCGGACGGTGGAGCAGGGCGGTTTGCTGCTCACAGCAGAGAGCTGGCAGCTTGTCATGGAGCGTGCTGCTGAATTGCTCCAACGCTACCACGGCCAGAACCGCCTGCGAGAGGGCATGCCCCGCGAGGAACTCAAGAGCCGCCTCGGGATAGAGGGAGAGCCGGGCAACCAGATCCTGCAACGCGCTCGCAAGGAGGGCCTGTTGCGGGTGACAGGCGAGACCGTTGCCCTGGCCCAACACGAGGTGCGCTTGAGCGCCGCCGAGCAGGAGGCCATCGGGCAGGTCATGGCGGGCTTTGAAGCTGCGCCGTATACCCCGCCAGCCTACCAGGATGTCGAGACGTCTGTGGGGCCGGAGCTGGCCCAGTATCTACTGGAGAGCGGGCGCCTGGTGCGGCTCAGCGACGCGGTCGTCTTTGCGCCCGAGGCTTTGGAGCAGATGCTGGGGCGCCTGCGCGCCCATCTGGAGGCGCATAGCGCCGCCACCGTTGCCGAGGTGCGCGACCTGTTTGACACCAGCCGCAAGTACGCCGTGGCTTTTCTAGAGGAAACGGATAGGCGGCGGATCACCAAGCGTGTGGGCGATACGCGGGTGCTCCGCTGAGCGCAAGCGTCCAACCCCGCTGCCTTGCGTTTAAGGGAGGTACGTGCCGAGATGACCGAGCGCAAGATCGAGATTGTCGTTGACGAGCACCTCGCCCGGCGTTTGCGGGCGCGCGCTGCCGCTGCCCAGGAATCGCTGGAGGATCGCGCCCGGCAACATCTGGTGGATTGGTTGGGAGACTGGGGCCTGAACTTTGCCGTGCACGTCGTCAAATCGGGCGAGACCCTGGCGCTCATCTCTCGGCAGTACTATGGCGACACCAGCAAGGTCGCGGTCATTGCAGCCTTTAACGAGATCGAGAACCCAAATCTCATTCGCGTGGGGCAGGTGTTGCGGCTGCCTGAAGCCCAAGCGCCGCAAGAGCCCCAACCAAAAGAACCGCTGCCCGTGGGCGAATCCCCCTACATCTTTGGGATGCACGACCGGGGCGCCGAGGGGCTCATGCAGGCCGCCGGACGCAAGGGCTGGGTGCTCGTCACCGAGGCGTTGGGCGCCAACCGCAACGATTGGGGCAGCCAATCGTACCGAGACCTGGCCGACCAGGGCTTTGGGGTGATCGTGCGGCTGAACAACGGCTATGGGCAGAGCGGCACCCTGCCAAGATCCGCGCACTATGCCGATTTCGCCGTGCGCTGCGGCAACTTTGTCGAGCGCTCCGAGGGCTGCCATATCTGGATCATCGCCAACGAGCCGAACCTGGCCGTCGAGCGGCCCGGCGGCCCCGCCAATGGCGAGGTGATCACGCCCGCCAAGTACGCCCAGGCATTCCTGGCCTGCCGGCAAGAGATCCGCCGGCGCTCTGGCCACGGTAGTGACCAGGTGGTTATGGCGGCGGTGGGGCCGTGGAATATCCAGACGATCTATTCCGAGAACCCCAGCGGCGATTGGATCGTCTACTTTCAACAAGTTCTTGAGCGGTTGGGCGACCAGGTGGACGGCATCGCCTTGCACACCTACGCCCGTGACCCCTATCCCGCCAATGTCACCAGCGAGCTGACCATGGACCCGCCCTATCACCATCGCCGCAAGATGTTCCGCACGTACATTGATTTCATGGAGGCGATCCCGGCCGCGCAGCGGCGCCTGCCCGTCTATATCACCGAGACGAACCAGAACGGCAGTTGGGAGGACCTGAACCGGGGCTGGATCCAGGCCGCCTATGCCGAGATCAACCGCTGGAACAGCGATTCTAGCCGCCAACCGATCCGCGCATTGTTGCTCTATCGCTGGGAACGCCATGCGGGCGACATCTGGTGGATCTCGGGCAAGAACCAGGTGATCGCCGACCTGAGCCAGGCGCTGCAAAAGGACTATCGTTGGTATCGCTAACAGAGGAGGCCGCTATGGGATGGCTTACCAGGGTCAGGGGCCTGTTGGGGCGGCGCGAGGCGCCTTTGCCCGCTGTCGCCGGGCATATGGCCGGCCTGCCGGACCGGGTCCGATCCACCGATGAAACGCCCATCAAATCGCCACCCATGCAGATCGATGGCCGCGTCATGTCCGCGAGCGAGTTCGTGGCCTACATTGAGGGCCTGGAGATGCCCGAGCCGCTGCCCACCCGTTTCTTCTTGCACCACACCTGGAAGCCAACCCGCGAAAGCTGGCGCGGCCACAGCACCATCCTGGCCATGAAGCGTTACTATGAGCAGCAGCTCTGGCGCGACGCCCAGGGGCGGCTGCGCGAGGGCTGGACGGTGGGGCCGCACCTATTCGTCGCCGATGACGGCATCTGGCTCTTCTCCGATATTCGCTACGATGGCGTGGGGGTCTATGGCCACAACTATCGCACCCGCCACCTGGAGATGGTGGGCGATTATGATGGGCAACTCCCCTCTGGGGCGACGCTGCGCAACACCATCGTGGCCCTGGGCGTGCTCCACGAAAAGCTGGGGCTGGATATCCGCCGGCTCTACTTTCACCGCGATTTCTCCAGCAAATCGTGCCCCGGCTGGGCCGTGCAAAAGGACTGGATCATCCCCCAGGTCGAACGCTGGATCCACGAGTACCGCGCCGCCCGGCGGCCCCAGCCGCATCCCGAAGGCGAACTGGCATCTCTGCGGGCCGCCCTGCAGGCCCTGGCCGCCGAGCTGCTGGTGGATGTGGACCTGGAATCGGCCCTGACCCTGGCGGCAGAGCAGCGCGGTCTGCTCGGCCCGCTGACCCGGCAGATCCCCATCGAGATCGAGGAGCAGGGCTATGTGGTGCAGCTCTTTGCCGAGGCGCTGCTGGCGCCGGCCACCCGTGGCGACGAGGTGCTTTCTCTGGGCGAGTTCGAGCGCGCCTCTCGCGAAAACGAGCCCGACGAGTCGCCCGAGACGGGGGAGGAAGAGCAGGGGGGCGATCAGCCGGAGGTAGACCTGGAGCAGGCGCTGGATGCCATGCGCAAGCTCCCGTTGCCAGAGCGCCCGCTCAAGGCGCCCCCCTCCGACCCGCACCAGTTCACGGGGCGCATCCGCTAGAGACGCGGCGCGAGCCAGACATAGGAGAGGGGTAGGCGCAGGATGCCTACCCCTTTTGCATTGCAGCGTTGCCTCGCGCCCGGTTCAGGCCTGGCGCTTGCCCTGCAACAGCATTTGCACCAGCGCCGTCAGGCAGCCTTGCCCCAGGCCAGGGCCTCCTGGATCGCCGGGCGCACCGGGATTTCCGGGCGGCGGGCTGATCTGGTTCTCCAGCGCGCGCAGCGCATCGGCGCGCCCGCTCCCCTGGGCGTGGGCATGATCCCCCAGGTCTATGGCGGTCTCCATTAGCCGGGCCTTGACCTGGGCCGGGGTCAGGTGCGGCTCCTTTTGCAGCAGCAGCGCGCACAGGCCCGCCGCCACGGGCGTGGCCATGCTGGTGCCCGAGGCTTCGGAATAGTGGGCGCTGATGGGCGTGCCCATGCTGGTGCCCTTGGCGCGCGCCGCCGTGATCAGGTGCCCGGGCAGGACGATATCCGGCTTGACGCGGCCATCGGCGGTGGGCCCCCGCGATGAGAAAGGCGCGATGATATCCTGGTCGGTGGAGGCCCCCACGGTGATGGCCTCTCGCGAGGCGCCGGGCGAGCCGACGGTGCGGTTGAGGGGGCCGTCGTTGCCCGCCGCCACGCAGACGATCACGCCGCTGGCCATGGCCGCATCGCACATCTCCGAGAGGGCGTCGCGCCCATCGCTGGGGCCCGGGCCGCCCAGCGAGAGCGAGATGATATGTACGCTCTGGTCCACAGCCCAATCAATCCCCGCCATGACGTCGCTCATCATCCCCTGGCCATTGCGGCGCAGCACCTTGGCGGCATAGAGCACGGCCGCCGGAGCGACGCCCCGGTAGCGGCCCTCGCTGGCAGCCCCTGAGCCCGCCGCGATGCTGGCGCAGTGGGTGCCATGCCCGTTCTCGTCCACCACCCCTTCGCCCACCCAATCCGCCATGTCGGCGATGCGGCCCTCGAAATCGGGGTGTTCGGGGTCTATGCCTGTGTCCACGATGGCGATGCGGATGCCCCGCCCATCCCAGCCCAGATTGCGCACCTGGGGCATCTGGATGATGGGCATGGCCGAATCTAGGAGCGCTCGCACAGGCAAGTCCTGGTAGATGCGCACGATCTCGGCATCTTGCTCCAACGTCTCGATGGCGTGGGGGGTGGCGTGCATGTGCACAAAGGGTTGCAGGCGATAGTTGTAGCTTTCACGGATGCCCGGCAGGGGCGGCCCCTTGTGGCGCACAATGCGGCGATCCGGCGCGTAACGTACGATGATGGGCAATTGGTCGTCGGCGGATACTTGCCCGAGGCTGCGCGCCAGCCCGTTGCTCAGTTTGGATCCTTGCCCCATGCTCGCTCAGCCTCCCAACGCCCGAATGATCGAATCGCGCTCTACTTTGGTCACCCAGCGGCGGCGGGTGAGCGTCAGGGCGACGGCTCCACTACAGCGCACGCTCACCGAGTTGGTCAGCCGAAAGGCATGCTTGACCTGGCAGCCTAGCTCTGCCAGCATCTCGCGGCGCTCGGCCACGTCACCCGTCACGCGGACGATGAGCGCAAAGGACTGGCGAGGGTTGCTCTTCCATTGCTCGCGGAGGTCTGGATCAACTTTGGCCATAGCTTGGCTCCTCATGGCGGGCAGGGTCAACGGATACGGCAGGATGATAGCCTCGCAGGTGGGCCGCGTCAAGCCCGGGGCATGCCGCCACCGGCTAGACCACCGGGCAGAGGCTTGGATCGTACGCCTGGCCCTCGCCCAGCACGGCGTGCACCAGGGGCATCCACTGGCTGATGGGGATGTCCTGCGGACACTTGGTCTCACACTCCCGGCATTGGATGCAGGCCCAAGCCCGCTCGCCCTCGGGCATCTCGGCATAGGCGCGCCGCGCCTCTGGCATGGCGTTGTACATGATGGCCCGGTTGAACAGCGCGAATACGCCGGGGATGTTGACGCCGTTGGGGCAGGGCATGCAATACTGGCATTGGGTGCAAGGGATCGGGCAGATGCTGTTGTACACATCCCGCGCCTGGCCCACGATGGCGAGATCGTCGTCGGAAAGCATGCCCACCGACGCTTGCGAGGCATAGTAGACATTCTCGACCACCTGCCACAGGGCGCTCATGCCGCTGAGCACCAGCGATACCTCGGGCCTGGACCAGAGCCAACTCAGGGCCCACTCGGCTGCCGTGCGCTGCACAGGCGCCGCGTCCCAGATAGACTGCACCTCCGCCGGCGGGTTCACCAGGCGGCCCCCCAGCAGCGGCTCCATCACCACCACGGCCAGGCCGCGATCGGCGGCATATTCGAGCCCCTCGGTGCCCGCCTGATACTCTTCATTCATATAGTTGTACTGGATCTGGCACAGGGTCCAGTTATCATAGCTCTCGATGATCTCGCGAAAGAGGGCCGGGGAATCGTGAAACGAAAAGCCCATGTAGCGGATCTTGCCATCGGCCAGGGCCTTGTCGGCGCGCGCCAGCAAGTTGTGCTGCAAGACGGTGTCCCAGCGGGGGCGGCGCATGCCATGCAGCAAATAGTAGTCAATCGTCTCGACGCCCAGCCGTTCGAGCTGCTCATCGAGAAAACGATCAAAATCGTCGGCCCTCTCGATCTGGCGCACCGGGCTCTTGGTGGCCAGGCGCACCTTGTCGCGGTAGCCATCCTGCAGCGCCTTGCCCACCACCACCTCGCTCTGGCCGCCGTGGTAGGGGTAGGCCGTGTCAATATAGTTCACCCCGTGGTCAATGGCAAAGCGGATCATGCGGATGGCCAGGGGCTCGTCAATCAGGTGCTTGGCGCCGAGGGTGGGCAGGCGCATGGCCCCAAAGCCCAGGGCCGAAGGGCGCCAGTCCAGCCGTCCGAATGTGCGGTATTGCATCGTTTCTATTCCTTTTCTCTTTTGAATACCAATGTGCAGTGGCGCGCCCGCGACCGTTCGCGCGCTCTCGATGGCGCATGATGGGGCGCCACCACATCTCCATAGGGAGTGTATCCCCAGGGAAAGCCCCGTCAAGGAGCAGGCGCCTTGAGACAAGTGGCTAGTGATGAAAGAGCCGCAGCCCCGTGACCGCCATCGCCATCCCGTACTCGTCGCAGGCCGCGACCACATCCTCTTCGCGGACCGAGCCGCCCGGCTGGGCCACATAGCTCACACCGCTGCGCGAGGCGCGGTCTATCGAATCGCGAAAGGGGAAAAAGGCGTCGGAGCTGAGAGCCACCCCGTGGATGCTATCCAGCCACTCGCGGCGCTGCTCATGGCTCAGGCGCGGGGGCTTTTCGGCAAAGCACGCCTCCCAGGCGATCTGCTCTGTGGGGGTCAGGTCCTCCACGAAATAGAGATCAATGGCGTTGTTGCGCTCGGCGCGGCTGAGGCCCCGGCGAAAGCGCAACGCCTGCACAGCCGGGTGTTGGCGCAGGAACCAGAGGTCCGACTTGCCGCTGGCCAGGCGCGTGCAGTGTACGCGCGATTGTTGCCCCGCGCCGTTGCCCGTTACCTGGCCATTGTGGGCCAGGCACACCGAGTTGGACTGGGTGAACTTGAGTGCGATGGTGGCCACGATCAGATCGCGCACCGCCTCGGGCGGCAGCACCTTGCGCGCCGTGACGAGGTTCTGGAACAGCTCTGGGCCGATGCGGGCGTCGTTGCGGCGCTGTTGCAGCGAGATGCCGAACACCTGGCGCGTCTCCTGGGGTGGGGCCGCATAGGCCGGGTCCATCTCTAGCACGCAATACGAGCCGCCGCGCTTGGCGCTCAGGATCCGCAACGCCTCGGGCGCATAGCCAGGGGCGATGATGCCGTCCGAGACCTCGCGCCGCAGAAACTCGGCGGTGGCCAGGTCGCAAGGCTCGCTCAGCGCCACCCAATCGCCAAAGGAGGACATGCGGTCGGCGCCCCGGGCGCGGGCATAGGCCGTCGCCAGGGGCGAGAGGGACACGTCCTCGGCAAAGCAAGCCGCCGCCTCGGCAGCGCTCAGGGGCGTGGCCACGGCGGCGCCCGCCGGGCTGACGTGCTTGAACGAGGCCGCCGCCGGCAGCCCCAGGGCCTCCGCCAACTCGCGCACCAGTTGCCAACTATTGAGGGCATCCAGCAGATTGATATAGCCCGGACGGCCGCTGCGTACCACAAAGGGCAACTCGCCCTCGGGCATGAACACCCGCGCAGGCTGCTGGTGAGGGTTGGCGCCGTAGCGCAGCTCGAGTTCCTGTGGCATAGCCTTCTCCTATATGAATGGGTTCTCGTTGTCATTTGCGCCGAGAGGTGCGGCTCTTGCGCACGGTGCAAGAGCCGCTGGAGCGGAGGCGCCATACATCTGGGCGCAGCGGCGCATCCGGCTCCCGCGCGTCACTCGTCCAGCAATGCCTTGTACATCGCCACCGACGCGATGGGGCCGCTGCGTAGCACCTCATAGCGCGCCACCCAGAGTTGCTCCTCTACGGCGGCGCCCGCTTCCAGCGTCAGGCGCAACGTGGCATAGACCGTCTCGCGGGCGCCGCCGATCTCGCCGATGGTCTCCAGCGAGCACAAGGCCAGCCCACGCACCGGCTCATAGCCCACCTGATACTGGCGATAAGGCAGGCGCAGCCGGTAGCTCTCTGCCAGCAGGTCGTAGGCGGCGGCGTGATCTCCGGCCTGCAAAAACGCCACATAGCGAGCCACCTGTTGCTGGGCGGAGGTCACGGCCAGCGGCGTCTCGCAAGCGCCGGCAGACATCTCGGGCGCGGACGAGGCAGCCATTTCCAGGGGGCGGCCCAGGCCCAGGATCAGGGGCATACGATCCTCGTCCTCAGGCGCCGCGCTCTCGCAGGCGGCGGCCTCGCCCACCTCGGCGCGCAGCGTAACCCCGATGAGTATGCGCACCGGCGCTTCGGCCACGACCGCATCGTCCAGAACGATCTCCAGCACGTTGCGATCCCAGGTCTCCACCCAGACCAGGTGATAAGCCTGCCGAGCGCCCGCCGGGGCGCGCAGTTCCACCTGCCCATCGGCGGCAGGTGGGTAGCTCCCGGCCAGTCGGTAGGCTTCGCGCGCCACCGCCGCCATCACGCCGCCAAAAGGCGTCAGTTCCTCACGCAGCCCCCCCAGGTCCAGGTCGAGATCGACCTGGACGGAATAGGATTGGGTGTAGAGGTGCGTGAGCGGCTCGGCTCCGGCGCAATTGGGCAGCACGAGATCGGTGGCGTGCCGGGTCTCTTGCAGCGGCTGCTGCCCGGCCGGATGGCGCAGCCGAAAGGTCGGGCTGGCCAGCTCTTGCGCCGGAGCGGCCTCCGGCGGCGCGGCAGGCCGCGCACGGCAACCGGCGCTCAGCGCCACAATCCCCGCCGCCAAGAGCCAGAGCAGCGCCCGGCCAAAGCGCCTCGCTGCCTTGCGTGTGAGCGGTACAGTCAGGGCGCTCATTCAGGCTGGCCCCACGGTGTTGCGCCCCGGCGCCAACGGCATGGCCCGGCCCTGCCACAGCAATTCGCCGCACAGCCCCTCGGGCAAAGTGATCTCTCCGGCCAGGGCATCGCCCGCAAAGCGCAGGTCAAAGGCGACGCTGCCGCCGCCCACATGGGGCAAGCTGCCCGCCAACGCAGAGAGCGGCCCGGGTTGCGGCGCGATACGAATGCTGCGAAAGCCCGGTTCGGCGGGTCGGGCTCCCAGCAGCGAAACGTAGGCATGGTAGATCGGGTGCGCCCCCCAGGCGTGGCAATCTGAGCGCGAAGGCTCGGGCGCCTCCAGGGTTGTGCGAAAGCCCAGCCCCGGCAGGGCCTTCCAGAAGGCCAGCCGCTCAAAGAACGGCCCCATTGCGCCGATCTTGTGCAGCGCCTCTAGCAAATAGTGGCTAAAGTAGATCGTGGCGCGGGTCAGATCGGGGGCGTGCAGCAGTCCCTCGATCATGCGCTCGCGTCGCTCGTCCGCCAGCAGATCGGTCAACAGGGCCAGGCATTGGGCATGCTCGGAAAAGTGCGCGTGGGCGACCTCATCGGCCAGCAGCCCACGCTCGTCATCCCAAAAGGTCGAGATGAGCGCCTGGCGCACCCGTTGGCTGACTTGCCGCCAGTGTTGCGCCAGGGCCGCCTGCCCGAACCAGTGCAGCATCTCGGCGGCGCGATCCAGCGCATAGACGTATTGCAGGTTCACCAGGGCGCTGGGGCCCTCGGGCGGCCCTGGCGGCCATCCCGCTCTCCACCCGGGCGCCCAATCCACAAAACCCCAGCCATCCATGCCCTGTACGAGCCCCTGGGCGCCGATGTGGCTCTCAAAGGCGGCCAGCACCGCCTGCACGCCCGGCAGCCAGCCGCGCACGCGCTCGGCCTGGTCTCGCCACATCCAGTGGTCGTGCACCATCGCCACCCACCAGAGGGAAAAAGGCGGGATCACCTGCGGCACCGCGGAGGGATAGCGGGACTTGGTCAGGCCATCGGCATCCCGCGACCAATCAAAGAGCTGGCAGGCCAGCGTGGGCAGCCGGTCGTCGTGCGACGTCAGATAGGTGACCAGCGCCTCGATGCGCGTATCGCCAACGTACATGAGCTGCTCATAGTAGGGGCAATCCATATAGGTCTCGTGGGCGCACATCTGCAAGGCGCGATAGAGGATGGGCCAGGCCCGATCCAGGGCCTCGTCGCCGGTGCGCAGCGTTCCTTCCCAGGCCAGTGGGTAGCGCGTCTCGCGAAACGCCAGCCTCTCGATGGTGAGGGGCGCGTCGCCCGTCTCTACCCAGCACGCCACATAGCGCCCCGCGCGCCACCACAGGGTGTCATAGAGGCGGTGGGGGCCGCCCTCGGGGCTAAAGCGGTCGAACGGACCGCGAAAGTACTTGAACTCGATCTCGTCCCGGTTCCCTTTGGCCATATCGTGCGGGTCTGGCGCTGCAAACAGGCTCTCGGCCCAGCCCAGGCGCACCTGCGCCCCCTGGCCGCCCGTCGTTACCAATTCGGGATAGGCGCAATAGTAATCATCGAGATCAATCAAGATGCGCTGCCGTTGGCCGGGGGGAATCTCTAGCGGCACCTGCTCCGTGAGCAACGCCTGCCAGAGGGCCGCAAGGGCTGCGTCGTGCCGGTCGGGCGCGATGGCGCCCTCTTGGCCGTCCGGCGCGGCATGGCGCACGCGGCCCGTTAGCCGCTCGACCTCCAGCATGGCCGGCAAGGGATTGGGCAACAGGTGGTGCTGGGGCCGGCGGGTCGCCGTCTCGCTCTCAAAGCGCGGGTGCCCTGGGCCGATGGGCGTCTCGGTGGCAACGGCCGCGACCCATGCGCCCGAGGGCGTTGCGTCGCGCTCCCAGCCCCAGGGCACGCGGGCGCCGTCCACATGGAACGCCCAACCCGTAACGTGGTAGCCCGAAAGGTTGGTCGGCTCGCGGCCATAGGTCTCGATGGGGCTCACCAGCCAATCGGCGGCGCCGGTGGAGAGGGTATCGGAGAGCGGCCCTTGGGCATACAGGAGAAAGCCCGGCTTGGCCGACATCTGGGCCATGGGCGGGCCATCATCGGGCAGCCACCAGACCCTGGCCGCCAGCAGGTGATCGCCAGCGGCCAGCGCGATCTGGTAGGTCTCAAAATGCCAGTGCCCTGGGTCGCCCCGCTGCGGGCCACGCCCCAGGCGTTCGCCATCCAGGAACAACTCGTAGCGCTGGTCCGCGCTCACGTGCAGGCGCGTCTCCTCGGGCGCACCCAGGCGGAACGGCAAGCGAAAGGCCAGCACGGCGGGCCCATTCGATGGGACACTCGGGTGCCAGATCCAGCGACAGCGCCAATCGTCGGCGGGTTGCCAATAGCCGGGCATGGCCGGCGGCGGAAATGGGTTCTGTTCGGTCACGACCCGCATGGAGGGCCTCCTGTTGCCGTGGTTGCGGCTAGGATAGGGCGCTCTGGATGTACTGTCAAGCCAGAACCCAGGGGGCCCAGGGTCTTTTCATTGTCGGTATTATGTACAGATCCCTTCACGGCGAGAGATGCTCTCGGTGCTCTGTGAGGCCCTCATCCCCCAAAATACCAGAGTAGACCGTTTTAGAATCGACACCCCCTTCTTCCATAGGAATGGGAGAAGGGGGCAAACGAAACCCGCTCTGTGAGCAGGTTTCGTCGGGGATGAGGGCGACCGGCCGCAGCAAAGCAAGAGCAGCTCGCTTTACCATAACCGCGACTTTGAACAGACCCTGCAGGGGGCCCAGGGCTCGTAACTGCCTCGAGAATAGCCACACAGGATGCGGGCGTCGCGCCCCCTTTATGCTTCGTGGTGTCCAGTTGGACAGGGGGACTCCCCAGGACTGAACCGATACGCTTGCAGCGGCCCGCAAGAGGCGCCGCCTCACCACATCAGCTTGATGGCCTCGAACAGCTCCAGCCTTGGCACCGATAGGGTCAGCACGCCATCGGCATAGGCCGTCTCTACCGGCGCGCCCGTGGTCAGGCTCACTGCCTGCTCTGGCGGACGATCATAGGGCAGCGCGATCTCGACATCGTGCATGGTCACCGGTGCGTAGAAACTGGCGCCATAGTGGCCCGAGCTGTTCACCAGGTGGATCAGGTCGAACCCGGCAGCATTGGCCATGCGCGTCACCTCGACCTGCTCGGGCAGGTTGCCGCCCACGGGCGCCACGCCCGCCACGCGCTCGATCAGGTCGGCGAGGAACCAGGCCGTATTGGTGTAGCCCTGGCGGTGGAACAGGCTGCCCGGCAGCCAGGGCAGATGGATGGCGCGCCCCTGGCCGTGGGGGTGCACGGTGAACCCGGGGCGATCCACCACCAGCTCATAGTAGCAGCGCTCGGGCGGCCCATAGTTGTGGGGCGGCACCAGCTTGAGGTGCTGCTCGGCCTCCGGCGCATAGGCGGCATAGAGGTAAGGGCCATCCATGAACACCAGGTCCGTATCGGCAAGCCGGGGGAAGAGGGCTTTGTCGCGCACCTGAAAGTAGCTGGAGCGCATGTCCGGGCGCGCCTGCTCCACCTGGGCGATCCCCAGGCTCGCGAGGGCCGGGGCAGGCCGTTGCTCGTACATCTCATCGCCGAACCCGCTCTGGTAAACCGAGATCAGCGTCCCGCCCTCGGCCACATAGGCATCCAGCTTGGCGCACAGCGCGTCGCTCAGGTAGCGCAGATCGGGCAGGATCACCGCCCGGTAACCGCTCCAGTCACGCTCCAGGGCCGTCTCTAGCAAAGGCGCATCGAACAAAAAGTGGTTCTCGACCAGGACGCGGAACCAACCCCGGGACTCGGGATCGCTGCAGCGGTTGTTGTTCAACAGCAGCACGTCGGCCTGGGGCCGGTTGCCCACGTACTCGGCCTCGTGGGCGGCGTGGTAATGGAACATCTGGCGCACCGGCGCATACCCGCTACGGTCCTCGTGGTTGTCCAGCCGCCCGATCAGGTACCAATCCAGGGCGCCGCCGTTGGCCAGCGACTGGGCCAGGCGCAGCGCCTGCTGGTGGGGTGAGACGGCCACATGCCGGTAGGGAAAGTCAATAAAGTCCACCGACGTGTTGGTCGAGATCAGCTCGGGATAGGTGCCCACGGCCCACTTGGTGTTCGAGCTGGCGTCGTGCTGCCAGTGGGGCAAGGGCCGATCCACGGCGGTGTTGGATTCCTGGCGGATGAACCCCGCCCGCCGCCCATAGTCCTTGTCTATGGCGATATCGGGGCGCAGCCCGTGAATGAACGCGCGCACCCTGGCATTGAACGCGGCCATCATGCGCTCGGTGAACACGCGATACTTGCGCCAGACGGGATCGGCCATGTCTTCCCCATTAGGCAGGGGCAGGCCGAACATCGCGTGGAACGCTCGCTGGCAGGCGGCGCAGTGGCAGGGGCCATAGGCGTTGCCGGAGTAATCGCGCGACTGGAACCCGCCCATGTTGAAGAATATGCCGTCCACATCGTATTCGGTCAGCAGCTCCTCAATGATCTGCAAGGCATAGACCTGCTGATACTCGCCCAGGACGCAGACGTGCACATCGCCGTTATAATCCACGATCTCGCCGCCGGCGGTGCGATAGGCCCAGTGGGGGTGCTGCTCGTAGAGAGGGCGACGCACCTTGCTGAAATCGGTGCGCGCCAGCAGCCGGATGCCCGCCGCGTGGCAGGCCGCGATGATCTCCCCCAGGCTGTCGCCCGTGAGGTAGGGGCTTTGGTAGTGAAAGGGCAGCTTGGTGGGATAGCTGGCGATGATGCCGGCGCAGTTGAACAGCACCGCCGTGGCCTTGAGATCGCGCAGGTCGGCGACCATGCGTTCGGCGCTGATATCGAGCATGTCAATCTCGCGCAGGTTGGTCTGGATCATACGCCAGGGCTTGTCCTGCCACCAATAGGTCATGGATAGGGTCCTTTCGTGGGTGGGATCGGTTGCGGGCATGATAGCGCAAGGGCCATCGGGGGGCAAGCGGGAGGGCTCCCTTTTCCGCCTCCTTCCCCTGCTGTACATTCCCTTGACCCTCGCCCCGCTCCGGCTACAATGGGGGCGGGCCAAGAGATGCCCGTCGAGATCGGCTGGCGCCGCACACGAGTATCCCCGCAGGAGGAGCTTATGCACACCGCGACCAACGACACGCAGACGACCCCCACACGCTTCTTTAGGACTTTTTTCGCCATCTTTGCCCTGGGCCTGCCAGGGATCGTGTCTCTGATCCCGACCGTGATCGATTTGCTGGGCACGCTCCCGCCCGAGATGGCCGAGTTGCCCGAGGCCGTGCTGGTGGCCGCATCTCTGGCCCAATCTGTGCTTCTGTTGGTCGTCGCCGTGGCCGTCGGGACGCTGCTGGCCCACAGGGTCGGGCTGCGCTCCCTAGTAGCGGACAAGGTGCGCACTGGCGCGGCCCTCTGGCCCGAGTTGCGCCCCCATGTCGCCCTGGCCGTGGTGGCCGGCGTGCTCTTTTTTGCCATCGTCCTGGTGGCGGATCTGCTCGTAGCCCCGTTCGCCGATGCGGACCTGGCCAACGGCGCCGCGACGGTGCTAGACCTGGTCGGTCGTCTCGTGATCGGCATCCTCTATGGCGGCATCACCGAGGAGCTCTTGCTGCGGTGGGGCGTCATGAGCCTGCTCGTCTGGCTCGGCTGGCGCATCACCCATCGCGGCCAGGGTGCGCCTCGGCCCTGGCTCGTGTGGACGGCCATCGTGCTAGCGGCTTTGCTCTTTGGCGTTGCCCACCTGCCCGCCCTGGCCGCGATGGTCGAGCTGACCCCACTGCTGGTAATCCGCACGGTGCTGCTGAACGCCCTGGGCGGCCTGGTCTTTGGCTGGTTCTATTGGCGGCGCAGCCTGGAGGTGGCCATGGTCTCTCACGCGACTTTTCACGTGGCGCTATTCGTGGTCAACCTGGCGAGCCTCTTGCTGGGCTGAGGTAAAGGAGGGCGCGCAACGACGACCTGGACGTTGAGCAAGCCGCCGCTCTGGCCGACCGGCTGGCCCGCGAGGCATTGGCCGATGCGGCGCCCCGGCGCCAGTCGCGTCCTGAGGCAGACTGACCGCCATGCGCGTGTTGCTGGGTGCCAACATCCTGGTCAGCTATTCGGCGGGGATGCTTGGCGCAGGGGAGACAGAGGGTTGAGCGGTGATGGGGGAGAGGTGGCATAAAAACGGTTTGACATATCTGCCTCGACCGTCATAGAATGCGGATAGCGGCAGGCGGCTCCCCTGTAGAGAACAGAGTCCGTAGTATCCCTATCTGCGCGCCAGTTGATGTGTATGCGTAGAGTCAGATGGCCGTCAAGCACCTTGCGGCCGCAAGCGCTCAACAAAGAACCGCACTTGTGAGGTGATCGTTGTCAAAAGGAGAGATCATCAAGCTCGTAGTACAAGCTGTGATAACATTCGTCCCCTGGCTTGTTCGACGAGAAAGCGCCTTGCACTTTCTTTGGACTTGGCGAAAACCGATTGCACTAGTGTCTGCGGCGTTGTTCGTTTACATGACTGTCTGGCCGAGAAGGGCTAAACTCTGGCGCCACAGGAAGGCCCTTCTGGCAATCGTGTCTGCGATCTCAGCCGCAGTCCTCGTCTGGTCAACGCGCAACGAGCTGGCCGCCTTTTTCGTCACGGGGCATGTAGTACCTGGCTGGCTTCTGTCAGCCTTTGTTGCGCTACTTGCCCTTCTAGTCTTTGGCTGGTTTCACCATGATGTCCGACTCCGCACGCATGCTAACGCTCAGACACTACCTGTAGGAGCCTTTTCCGACCAGTTCATTGATCTGGCAAGATGGGACTGTGACGGGAACTGGCGCGTAGAGAATGGTGTATTACTCGTTGGCCAGTCCGATCGCGGCGGCATCTTGCGAGATGGTAGGAATTGGCAAGACCTCATTTTCAGCTTCAGTGCCAGGGTAGTTTCGCGTAACATGGGAGTGATTATTCGGGCAATAGACAGAGAAAACTATGAAATGCTTCAGATCACCCCAGAATACGTACGGCCTCACCGTCGGCGCATAGCTTCAGTCGGGCCAGAGTGGGACGCGAACTTCTTCACAGTTCGCCACGAGTGTAGCGTTCAAAGCCCCTTCACGTGTTCCGTAGTCGTGACGGGCAAGCGTGTCCGTATGTTCATCAACGGCGGACTCGTTTTTGACGATTCATCTTTCTTGGGGAACTCTCGCGGGAGCATAGGCTTTCGGTGCGCGGGCGGCAGCTCTCATCCCGAGCAAGCGGAGGTATGGGATATCGCTGTTCACGTGCTCATGTGAGCCGCCAGTGTCAAGACATGGCTCGACCTCAACCAGGGTGATCATACTCGACGACCCCAAGACTTTGCTTGATAGAGCCCTCATCCTCCGCGTTGTCCCCGCCGCAGGGCTCTCCCACACCGAGCGCGAGGCCATCATCGCCCTCTGCTCCCGCGCCTTTGAGGAGGACTATCGCCCCTTCCTGGAGTTGTTCCCCCACCCCACCCACGTCCTGGCCTACCAGGATGGCGTCCTGGCCAGCCACGCCCTGTGGGTGGCCCGCCTGCTCCAGCAGGGCGACGGACCGCTGCTGCGCTGTGCCTATGTGGAGGGGATGGCCACCGAGCCGGCCATGCAGCGGCGCGGCCTGGGGAGCGCTGTTCTGGGCCGCCTGGCCGCCGCGATCCAGGACTATGACCTGGGCGCCCTGTGCACGGGCAGCGTGGGCTATTACGCGCGCCTGGGCTGGGAGCTGTGGCGCGGAACCCTCTACGCCCGCACCCCCGGCGGCCTGGAGCCCTGCGTCGAGGAGGGCGTCATGATCCTGCGCCTGCCCCGCACGCCCGCGCTGGACCTGGATGCGCCCCTATCCGTCGAGTGGCGGCCTGGGGAGGTGTGGTAGCAAGGTGGCGCCGCCTAACGTTCGCGCCGGGGTGCGGGTCGCAGACCCCAGGGCAAAGGCCGGGGGACACAGCACACAGCGCAAGTGCCCGCTAGACGAGCTCGTCAAGCCGATTCAGCGGAGAATGGTAGCGCAGCGCAATCATCCTGGCGAGAATCTCGTTGCCCTCGGCGAGCGAAAGCGACCCTTCGCGCACGAGCGTAATCAGTATGCCCAGAGTGCCCGTTAGCCGCACATCTCGTTCTCGAGCCACCTTGCGCGCTGCCAGATCATCCGTAACCAGAATCAGATCTCGCGAGACGGCCAGGGCCAGACAGGATGCCTCACCAGGATCCAACAAGAGGTCGAACTCGGAACGCAGTTGGAGTTCAGTTGTGGTTTTGGGAGACGCGATACGGAGCCAGCCGTACGGGCTGAGAGCCTGAATCTGGAGCAGCACAGCCTCCAGGTAGTTGTATCCACCTTGGAAGCCCCTCCTCAGCTCGTCAGCAACCTCGATGGTCGTAAACGCCACCTGGCGATAGCGCCGCTCAAGCAGGTCCACACGCTCCACGGCTGCCAGATTCGAGAGGACTGTCGTATCAAAGATATAGTCAGGCATTCTCTGCGTCTTGCAGGGCTTCCTCCGCAGTGCGCGGTCCCAGATGCACGGCAGCGCCGCTCTCAGCGAGGATGTCCTTCATCTCTTCCTGCGAAACGCCCAGCAGCTCGGCGGCCTTGCCCAGGCTAATGTCGCCTGCCGTGTAGGCGCTCACAACCATATCCAGTCTCAGTCCGGGGCGAGCCTGGAAGAGGGCGCGCATCGCGCTGCGCATGACTGCCTGCTGGTCGGGGAACAGGCGTGACCTGACCAGTTGTTCAATCTCCCAATCAACCTTGGTAAGCTTGTCCATAATGCGTTCCTCCCCTGCGTCAGCGTTATTGTAACCTCGGATCCCGAATAACGCAATCACCGAGGCACAAGTCAGCATGGCGTCAAGTCTAGGTTGTGGTAGAGCGCCTGACAACGAGCCGGAGCAACGCCTACCGCGTAATGCACTGGGCCTCATGCGCCTGCCCTGCCGCGAGCATTGACAGGGGCGCAGCCCCGCCTATAATCCGGGGCGTCAGCGTTGAATGCCCACTGCCACAGGAGCGCCGCCGTGCCCGATCTCCCTCTCAAGGACCTCTATCTGCTCTGCCGCGTATGCCGCCACCGGTTCCTGTACACAGCCGAGGAGCAGCGCCGGCGCTATAGCAAAGGGCAGCATGATCTTCCGAGCGACTGCCCCGCCTGCCGCGCCCTGGAACGGCTCAGCCGCCGCCATACAGGGCAGGTGGATTGGTACAACCGCCAGCGCGGCTATGGCTTTATCAAAGGGGCGAATGCCTCCAGCCTGTTTGTGCATGCCTCGGATCTGCGCGATGCAGGCCGCACCCGTCCAGCGCCAGGGATGCGGGTCAGCTACCTGGTCCAGTTCACCGACAAAGGGCCGCGCGCCGTGGATGTCGAGATCATTGCGGAGCAAGGGTGATCCCTCCCCTCCGGCGCGAGCCGGCGCCGTGCCCCCTCTTCCCCGCGCGTTAGGCACAGGGCCAGCCTGGTGCTATAATTGCCAGGTTATGGTGCGTTTCTCAATCGCGTTACCCATCCCGGCCCTGGAGAGCGTCCCTTGCGCATCACTCTGAGACCAAGCGGCTATGCGATCTGCGCCCTGCTGGCCGGAACGCTGGTTGGCGGCCTGTTTGCGGCGCAGGGCGGCGCTCTGGAGTTGCTGGCCCTCTGGGTGCTGGCCGATCTTGCCCTGGGCGCCTACCTGGCAGGTCTGCTCGATGCCTCCAGCGGCCTGCCTTGGGCGGCATCGGCGCACAGGGATGGCTGGCGCGGGCTCTTGACGGCGGCGATTTGCGGCGCTTTGGCGGTGCTCATCGCCGGCTGGTTCGGTGGCCCGATCCGCTATCTCACGGCCGGCGGCCTGGTGCTGGGGGCGATTGCAGCGCTGGGGGGCGCGCGCAGCCCGGAGCGTGACGCGGCGCCCCTGCTGGTTGGGCTGCAAGTGCTGATCGCCTGGTTGTTGGGCCTGGCGCGCACCGCCCCGTGGCAGAGCCCCTTGCTGCTCCTGGGCCTGGCCGCCGGACTGGGCACCTGGCTCCGGCTGCGATACCGAACGGCGCCCGGCCGGGTCACACTGTGGGCCACGCGGTTGGTCTGGGCAGCCTGGGCCGGCATGCTGCTGGCAGCGCGACAGCCTTTGCTGGGTGGCCTGGTGGCCGTCACAGGGCTGGCCGATGACCTGTACCGCCTCTCCCCGCGCCAACAGGGCCTGACGGAGACGCTGCTGAACCTCGGCTGGCTCGGGACCTGGCTGTTGGTGGCCGTCGCGACGACCCATTGGGGCGCCCTGGTCTGATGTGGATCGGGCTTATGGCGCTGGCTCTGGCAGCCATCATCTATTGGCTGCTGATCACGACCGAGGGCACGTATCTTGGCACCCGCATCGTGGTTTTACTATATGATTGGACGGCCAGGCGCTATAACGCCATCAAGTCATTCGGCTTTGTGGACGAGGTGCGCTTTGTCGGGGCGCCGCTGGTCGAGATGCTGGAGCGGATTCCGGGCGCCAGGATGCTGGATGTGGCCACCGGCACAGGACGCACGTTGCTGGCCCTGGTGGGTTTGAGCGATCTGGATGCGATCCTGATCGGTGTGGATCACTCGCTGCCCATGCTGCGCCAGGCGCAGACGGACCTTGACTCGCGCATAGAACCCGGCGCGCCTGAGCCAGCCTGGCTCGTCCAGGGCGACGCCCACCGCCTGATGTTCGCCAGCGCGAGCCTGGACGCCGCGACCTGTCTGGAGGCGCTCGAGTTCATGGGCGATCCGAGGCAGGTGATCCGCGAGATGGCGCGCGTGCTCAGGCCCGGGGGCGTGCTGCTCGTCTCGAACCGGGTGGGGCTCGAAGCCTGGTTGTTCCCGGGCCGCCACTGCCGCCGGGGCCGCATGGAGGCCCTTTTGGCGCAAGAGGGCCTGGCCGAGATCAACAGCCAGCGTTGGCAGGTGGATTACGACCTGATCTGGGCGGTCAAGCCCGACATCGAATGATTGGGCGCCTGATAGGTGAGGCGCGCCAGGGAGGAGACGCATCGTGAAGCGTGATTTTGTGGATCTTGCCGATCTGGATGCCGCGCAGATCACCAACCTGTTGCGCCTCGCGGCAGAGCTCAAGGCCGACCAAAAGGCCGGTCGCGGCAGGCCGCTGCTCGCCGGACGCAGCCTGGCCATGGTCTTTCAAAAGCCTTCGTTGCGCACCCGCGCCTCGTTCGACGTGGGCATGTACCAGCTAGGGGGCCACGCCCTTTACCTCTCGCCCGACGAGATCCGGCTGGGCGAGCGCGAGAGCATCCCCGATGCCGCGCGCGTGCTGAGCCGCTATGTGGACGCCATCATGGCGCGCGTGTTCGCTCACTCGGACGTGGTGGGGCTCGCCCGCTGGGCCTCCGTGCCCGTCATCAACGGCCTGTCGGATTACAGCCACCCCTGCCAGGCCATGGCCGATCTCCTCACCATCCAGGAAAAGCTCGGCGAACTGCGCGGCGTGCGCCTCGTCTACCTGGGCGATGGCAACAATGTGCTGCACTCGCTGCTGGTGGGCGGAGCGCTGTTGGGCATGCACGTGGTGGGCGCCACTCCGGCGGGCTATCGCCCCCTGCCCGCAGCGGTGGCCCAGGCGGAGGCGCTGGCGGAACGATCCGGCGGCAGCATACGTCTGACAGATGATCCTATCGAGGCTGTGCGAGCAGCGGACGTGCTCTATACCGACACATGGACGAGCATGGGCCAGGAGGAAGAGTCGGCCAGACGCAGCCAGGTCTTTCCGCCTTTTCAGATCAACGAGCAACTGCTCGCCCAGGGACGCTCCGTCGTCGGGGTGATGCACTGCCTGCCCGCCCATCGCGGCCAAGAAATCACCGACGCCGTCGCGGATGGGCCGCTTTCGTGGCTGTTTGACCAAGCCGAGAACCGGCTGCACGCTCAGAAGGCGATTCTGGTGCACGTATTGGAGGACTAGAGTTCCGTGGCCAATGTTCTTTGGCTGCTCTCCAAGCTAGACCTGCGCAGTTTGATTGATATCCTGCTCGTGGCGGGCATCGTCTATGGCGTGCTGATCATGGTGCAGGGCACCCAGGCGGTGCAGCTCTTGCGCGGAGTCATTTTGATGGCGCTGGCTGTGTCGCTGTTCGGCAGCGTCGCCGAATTGACGGCCTTTAATTGGCTGCTCAAGAGCACGGGCCAGGCGCTATTGGTTGTGGTGGCCATCATCCTGCAACCCGAACTGCGCCGCGCCTTTGATCGCCTGGGCCGCGCCGGCGGCCTGGCCCTTTGGTCTGCCCCGCGTGAGGTGCAGCTCGATCGCGTGGTGGCCGAGATCGCCACCGCCTGCTACCGGCTGTCGGAGCAGCGCCACGGCGCCCTGATCGTCATCGAGCGCGAAACGGGCCTGCAAGACTATGTCGAGACCGGCGTGGCCGTGGATGGGCTGGTGGTGGCGCCCCTGTTGCAGACGATCTTTTACCCGGGCACGGCCCTGCACGATGGCGCCGTGATCATCCGAGGCAGCCATATCGTGGCCGCAGGTTGCGTGCTGCCCTTGGCCGAGACCATCGTCTCTGAGGCGCATCTGGGCACGCGCCACCGGGCCGCCGTGGGCATGACGGAGCAAACCGACGCGGTGGTTGTGGTGGTCTCGGAGGAAACGGGCATCATCTCGATGGCGCGCAATGGCCGCATCGTGCGCCATCTGGACGAGCGCCGCCTCAGCACGTTGCTCCAGGCGCTCATGAGGCCCCGCCGCGATGGGCGGCGCGACCAGGATGCAGACCGTCAGCGCTCCTCGCCAGGCGGCAGCCCGCAGAGTCGCGAGCGCTCCTGAGCCGGGCATACATAGAGCGAGGTATACCGTATTGCGCAAAGAGCTGCTGGACCGAATCGGCACCGCCATATTGGCGCTGATTCTCGGAACGATCATCTGGGTGAACGCCACCTACCAGACGGATCGTCCGCGCGAGGATTTCTACCCCACCCAGATCCCGATCCAGGTGCTCAACGAGCCCACGGACCTGGTAGTGGTCAACGAGCCGGTAGATAGCGTGCGTGTGCGCATCCGCGCCTTTGCTTCGAGTTGGGATGCCCTGACCACCTCTGACTTTTCCGTCACGGTGGATTGGAGCAAGCTGGACGAGGGCATGCACGTGGTGCCCGTCACCGTGTCGGTCTCGGATCCGACGGTAACACTGGTGAGCGTTCACCCCCAGGCGGTATATGTGCGCCTGGAGCGCACCGATCGGCAGGTGCACGAGGTACAGGTTGAGGTCGAGGGTAAGGAAGAGGTGCCGCTGGGCTATCAGGCCTACGATCCCGTCGTCGAGCCCCGGCAGGTGACCTTGCAGGGGGGCTCCTCGCAGATCGCCCGGGTAGCCGAAGTGAGGGGCGTCGTGTCGGTGGCCAACCAGCGCAACTCGATAGATCGCAGCGTGGAGCTGGTCGCCCGAGACGAGTCCGGCCAGGTGATTCGGGGCGTGCAGATCGTACCGGCATCGGTGCGGGTGCAGCTCGCCATCGAGCGCCGCGAGAACTATCGTGAGGTGGCGGTGCGGGTGCGCACCAGGGGCCAGCCGGCGCGCGGCTATTTTGTGAGCAGCGTCAACGTGACGCCCGCCACCGTAACCGTCGTCGGGCCGCCCGCCATCATCGAGGCGATGGGCAGCCTGGTGGATGTCAAGAACGACCTGGATGTTACCGGCGCGACCCGCCTGATCGCCGCTCGCATGGAACTGGATCTGCCAGAGGGGGTCTCGGTGCTGGGCGAGCAGGAGGGGCAGCCCGGCGAGGTGTTGGTCACCGTGGGCATTGACGCCATCACGGGCGGCACGACAGTCGAGCTGCCGCTGCGGGTGCAACGCCTACAAGAGGGCCTGCTGGTGACCAAGTTTGTGCCTGTGGTAGACGTGTTCCTCACCGGGCCGGCGGTGCTGCTGGATGAGTTGCAGACGGATCGCCTCAGCGCGGTGCTGGACCTGTCCGGCCTTGGGGTGGGGACGCACCAGGTGCGCCCGCAGGTCGAGATCATCATCGAGGGCCAGCCGGCCCTGCAAGACCTGGTGGTGCGAGATATTATCCCCCAGTTTGTGGAGGTGACCATTGAGCAGCAGCCCACGCCGACGCCGGCGCCCACACTGACGCCGACGCCGCAGCCGACGGCCACGCCCAGACCAGCGGCCACGCCCAGCGTGCGGCCCAGTCCCACACCGTAAAGACGCGCCCGTGCGGGGCGAACGGATCGCCCTGCACGCGGCATACCAAAGGATGATAGCAGCAAGATGGTTGCGAAACCGATCGTCGCCCTGGTGGGGCGCCCGAATGTGGGCAAATCCACCCTTTTCAACCGGCTCATCGGCGAGCGCCGGGCCATCGTCGAGGATATCCCCGGCACCACCCGCGACCGGCACTATGGCGACGTGGATTGGGGGGGGCGCGCCTTTTCGCTGATAGACACGGGCGGCCTGATCCTGGGCGACACCGACCGGCTCACCGAGCAGGTGCGCGCCCAGGCCGAGATCGCCATGCGCGAGGCCGACGTGATCGTCATGCTCACCGACATTGTCGAGGGGCTCATCGGGGCCGACCAGGAGATCGCCGACCTGCTGCGCCGGGCGGGCAAGCCGGTGGTGTTGGTGGCCAACAAGGCCGATAACCTCAAGCGCGAGTTAGCACTCTACGAGTTCCATGCCCTGGGCCTGGGCGACCCGATGCCCGTCTCCGCCGAGCGCGGCCTGGGCACCGGCGACCTACTGGATGCCCTGATCGAACTGCTGCCCCAGGCGCCCACCGATGACGAGGAAGACGAGACGATCCATGTGGCGTTGGTGGGCCGCACCAACGTGGGCAAGTCCTCGCTGCTGAACCGCCTGCTGGGCGAGGAGCGTGTGATCGTCAGCGAGGTCCCGGGTACCACCCGCGACGCCATTGACACGCGCATCGTCTTCGAGGGCCAAGAGATCACCCTGATAGACACCGCCGGCATTCGGCGGCGGGGGCGCATTGATCGGGGCATCGAGCAGTACAGCGTCATCCGCTCCATGCGCGCCATCAGCCGCGCCGATGTGAGCCTGTTGCTGCTGGACGGCACCGCCGGCGTGACCGCCCAGGATGCCCACATTGCGGGCTATGTGCTCGAAGAGGCCAAGAGCGTCATCGTGGTGGTGAACAAGTGGGACCTGGTGGAAAAGGACACCCACACCCTGGCACAATACGAAGAGTATGTGCGCAGGGAGCTCAAGTTCATGCCCTGGGTGCCGGTGGTGTTCATCTCGGCCCTCACGGGCCAGCGCGCCCACCGGTTGATGCCCCTGGTGCTGCGCCTTTACCAGGAACGGCGGGCGCGGCTCACTACCTCCCAGATCAACGACATCATCCGAGATGCCGTGGCGCGGCGCCAGCCCCAGACCATGGCGGGCCGCAAGTTGCGCATCTACTATGGCACGCAGCCAGCCGTAGACCCGCCCACCTTTGTCCTTTTCGTCAACGATCCAGAGCTGGTGCACTTTGGCTACCAGCGCTACCTGGAGAACCGCATCCGCGAGGCGTATCCCTTTGAGGGCACGCCCATCCGCATCAGCTTTCGCGGGCACGACCGCCGCAAGGAGAGCTGACGAGCAGGCACGCAGGCGTTATGCCATGCAGGGCGTGTTTGGTGGGGGCAACTGGCGCATGTATGCCCAGTGCATGTATGCGCCGGTTGCCCCTTTGTGTACAGAATCCATCCGGCGGCCGCGCCCTCACGTTTTCGGGCCGATGACCTCGACGCCGGCCATGTAGGGGCGCAGCGCCTCCGGGACGATGATGCGCCCATCCTCCGTCTGATAGTTCTCGATCACGGCGATCAGGGTGCGCGGCAGGGCCAGTCCTGAGCCGTTCAGCGTGTGCACGAACTCGAGCTTGCCATCGGCTCGGCGGTAGCGGATATTGGCGCGCCTGGCCTGAAAGTCCTTGAAATTGCTGCACGACGAGACCTCCAGCCACTCCTGGCAGCCCGCCGCCCAGACCTCCAGGTCGTACTTGGCCGCCGCCGAAAAGCTCAGGTCGCCGGTGCACATCTGCACCACGCGATAGGGCAGCCCCAGCCCCTCCAGCACCGCCGCCGCGTCCCGAATCAGCCCCTCTAGCTCGTCCATCGAGGTCTCGGGCCGCACGAACTTGACCAGCTCGACCTTGTCGAACTGGTGGCCGCGCTTGATGCCCCGGGTGTCGCGCCCGGCGGACATCTTCTCGCGGCGAAAGCAGGCGGTGTAGGCCGTGTGATAGATGGGCAGGGCCGCCTCCTCCAGGATCTCTTCACGGTACATATTGGTCACCGGCACCTCGGCGGTGGGCACCAGCCAGAGATCGTCCTCCTGGTCCATGTATTGGTTCTCGGCGAACTTGGGCAATTGGGCCGTGCCCACCAGGCACTCGCGGCGCACCAGGTAGGGCGGATAGATCTCGAGATAGGGCTGCTGAACCGTGTGCACATCCAGCATATAGCTGATCAGGGCGCGCTGCAGCCGGGCGCCCATGCCCTTGAGTAGGTAAAAGCGCGAGCCCGAGACCTTGACGCCCCGGTCGAAATCAATGATATCCAGGGCCGGTCCCAGATCCCAGTGGGCCTGGGGCTCGAACCCCAAGCTGGGGCGCGCGCCATGCTCGCTGATGACCACGTTCTCGCTCTCATCGGGGCCCGTGGGCACGCTCGCGTCGGGCAAGTTGGGCACCCGGAGCAACAGATCGTGCAGCTCTTGCTCCACCGGCCCCAGCTCGCGGTCCAGCTCATCAATGCGCTGGGCCACCTGGCGCATGGCGGCGATCAGGCTCTCCCGTTCCTCGCGGTCGCGCACACGGGGGATCTCTTTGGAGACGCGGTTGCGCTCGGCGCGCAGGGTCTCCACCTCCACCAGCAACGCGCGGCGGCGGGCATCCAGCGCCAGGATCTCGTCAATAGGGGCCTCGGCATAGAGCCGGGCCATGGCCTCTTTGACCAGGTCGGGCTGCTCGCGGATCAGGTTCAGATCAATCATGGCGCACACTCCTCTCCTCAGGAACGAAAAAAGCACCCCATCCGAAAGGACGCGGTGCTTGCGTGGTGCCACCTCTCTTTGTCGCCAACCTTGCGGGCGGCGACCTCGTGGGCCAAAAGGCCCTGGCCCGCTAACGGGGGCCAACCGGTATCGCTTCCCAGCGAATCTCAGGCGGACCTGAGATTCGCCCTTCGCGAACGGCTCTGGAGTGGATTTCATCGCGGCGGGCCATCGCCGTTACACCCTCGGCGACTCTCTGCGTGCCCGGTCGAGACTACTCGTCTCCTTCACAGCCGATGACATGTGTTGCTTTACACATCTGCCTGGATTGTAGCATAGGGGCGGGAAGCGGTCAATCCCTGGTCCCGATGCAAACAGGGTGATGCAAGTCCGTGTTATGAAAAGCAGCTTGCCCTGGCGGTTGCGGATAATCTTGAGTAATTTGCTATAATATATAGGCGGGGCCGCCAGGTCTCTGGGACGGGGCGCGCCCGTGGGCCTGAAACGAGACAGAGTCCCTGCCCTGCCAGAGAGCGGCCTCGACCGGTGAGATGGCTTTCGCAAGTAACGGAGTGCACGATATGGATAACCGACAGCAAGAGATCGCCCGGCGCTTTGAGGAACAGTATCGTCGGGGAATCACCCCCTGGACCATGCACCCCCCCGAGCCCATGGTAGGTCGCTTTGTGACGTTCCTGAAAGAGCGCCGCCCGGATGCCCGGATACTCGACATCGGCTGCGGAAACGGCTGGCTCTCCATCCAGGTTGCCCAACATGGCTTTGCGGTCTGGGGCATTGACGCCTCGGAGACCGCCATCACGAGGGCTATCCGGGAGAGCGAGAGGCGAAGTCGCCGACCGAACTGAATTTCAAGTGGGAGATGCCCTTACGCTACCGTACCCGGACGACTCGTTCGACGCACTGATGGACCGTGGCCTGTTTCACCACATCCTGCCCGAGAACCGGGTGCGCTATTTCGAGAGCATCCTGCGCGTGCTCAAGCCCGACGCCGTTGTATACCTATCGGTATTCAGCACGCGGACCGGCTGGGCCCGGAACCGCTTTGCGCGGCGAGACATCGAGGAGCTGTTCCAGGATTTTGACATTGTGGCGTTCGAGGAGGACCCATACCCGACCCCGGCCCCGGCCCATCTGCTGCATTTCATCCTGGAGCGGGTGCGGTAGGGGGCAATGGGCAGCCTATCGTGGCCAGGATGACGACCGACCGCGGACGATGGATGCCAGGCGTGGATCTCCCCTAGCCCGCGCTGTTCCCCGCGCGCCGCCCCAGCAGCCAGCGCACCAGCTCGCCCAGGGCGCCGCCCACCACCGCACCAAACAGGGCGGCCTGCAACACCTGGCGCTGGCGCTGGGCCAGGAACCGCTCCGCCGCCGCACGCTGCTGGCGGGCGCGCTGCGCTGCGCCGTCCGTGCGCGCCGCGCGAGACCGGGCCTCGCCCTCGTCAATGGCCTCCAGCAGCGCATCCAGCGCCGGATCCTTGGGCGCCAGCGCGATGGCCCGAGCGGCATGCTCGCGGGCCTCCTGCCAGTCCTCTGACTGAGCGGCCAGGCGCGCCATGAGGGCATAGGCGGGCGCATAGTTGCGGTTCAGCCGCAGGCTCAGCAGCAACGTCTCGCGCGCCTGCTCCGTTTCGCCCTGCTGCGCCAACTCTAGCGCTTCGTTGTAATAGATCACGTGGGCATAGGCCAGGTGCAGCAGGCCGGCCACGTCCTCATGGCAGCCGGGGCAGATGGTCGTGTCCTCGGGCACCAGGGTATCGCAATAGGGACATGCGCGCTCCGGCGTCGTCATCGCTCGTTCCTCCGGTTCACGATTCCTGGGACGGGGATGGATCGGGCGCGGCCTCGGGCGGCCCGCTCACGATCACACGGGCCGGGCGGATCAACCCGTGGGGCCAGCGATAGCCGACCTGCTCCTGGCGCAAAACCGTGCCCGGCGGCGCAGCGCGATCGGGCGCCACGCCTACGGCGACGCTGGTGCTCTCATCCAGGGGCTTGCCCACGGTTTCCACGGCCTTGACCTGATAGCGCGCCAGGGCGTCCTGCAAGAGCTGCGCGAAATCCACCGTGCGGCGCACAATGGCGGCCTCGCGGGCGTTGGTGGTCACCCCCAGGCGCTCTATGGTCTCGGCAAGCTGGTCGTGCAGCGCGAGCAGGGTGTTCAACAGGTCTTGCTGAGCGGCGGCGGCCTGGCGTTGCTCCTGGGCCCGCTGCACACGCTCCGTCTCCAACTCTTGCTCCAGCCGCGCAATGCGCCGGTACAATGCGCGCATGGTCTGTATCGGATCAGCTTCCACCGCCGCCGAGGGCACCGGCTGCGGCTTCTGGTCGAACCCCAGGCGTTCTGTCATGGCGCTCCCTTGTCGGTTGACTCTGACAGCAGTGTAGCCGACAGGATGGGGCGTGTCAACCGCTTGGGGAGCCTCACGGCGGATGCCGTGCAAGAGATCGCGCGGGCCATCGCTCTGGTGCTGGACCTGGATGGGTGAGCGGGACGGCGTAGATACGCGCGATACGCGCCCTGCGCCGCCTGAAAAGGGGCTGAGTCCTACCCACTTTGGCGAGTAGTTCACAGAAGCGCTCTGTTGCACTATTTGGACGGTGTCGCGATCTCTCGGAAAGGCCGCCCCAGTTACGAAAGTGGGTAGGAGTCGGCTGAAAATGTCCTTGCTATCTGTTGTGGGAGCGTTTATACTGGTCACGTCTTGTTGCTGGAAGCGTCGTTCGGCCGCCGGAGCCGCTGCCAGAGCACTGGAGACTGGGATCCGCTGCATTGACGAAAGGACTAGAAATGAGTACGAAACGCGCCACATCAACCTCTCGCCTCATCCTGTTGTTGGCTTGTGCCGCCCTGTTGCTCTCTCTGGCGCCCCTGCAGCTAGCTGCCGAAGGCGGCAGCGCCATCGGCGACCGCAACCAGCAACGCGACCTGGCCGCCTTTGGTCGCCAGCCGCAGCCCGTGCCGGAGGAGTTGGCAGCGCTGCTCGCCGACGGCATGCCGGTGGAAGAGTTTATCGCGCTGACGGGCTATGTGCCCCGAGCATTACAGGAGATCGTGGATCAAGAGATCTTGGTGATCATCGAGCTGGAGGGGCAGCCGGTCGCGGCGCTCTATGCCGAGCGCCAGGCCCGGGGCGGCCCGGTGATCATGGCCGATCTAGAAGCCTATGGTGAATCTCTGGCAAGCGCCCAGGACGCCGTCATCGCCGGCGCCGCCTTGAGCGCCGACCGGGTGATCTCCCAATACACCACCGTCTACAACGGCATCCAGGCGCGGGTGCCCGCAAGCCGCATGGCCGAGATCGCCACGTTGCCGGGGGTCAAGGCCGTGCACCGCGCACCCATCCACACGCCCGCCCTTGGCGCCAGCACGGGCGTCATTGGCGCGCCGGCCGTCTGGGGCGACCTGGGCTTTGACGGCGAGGGCGTTGTCATCGCCGTCATCGATACCGGCATTGACTATACCCACGGCGCGTTGGGCGGCAGCGGCGATCCGGTGGACTATACGAGCAACGACCCGGACACCATCGAGGCGGGGACATTCCCCACGGCCAAGGTGATCGATGGCTACGACTTTGCCGGGACGCTGTACGATGCGGATTGCTCGGCTACCGACGAGCTGGCCGGTCTTTGCTCGACCACGCCCAGCCCGGACCCGGACCCGTTGGATGAGTACGGCCACGGCACCCATGTGGCCTCTATCGCCGCTGGCGTGATGGCGGGCAACGTGATGACCGGCACGGCCCCCATGGCCGAACTGGTGGCCCTCAAGGTGTTCGGCGCCGATGGCACCACTACGCTCGTCATTGATGCGCTGGAATGGGCCACGCAAAAGTATCTGGCCGAGGGCTGGCCCCAGGTCATCAACATGTCCTTGGGCTCGGGCTTTGGCACCAATGATCCCAACGATCCCGACGTGTGGGCCTCGAACAACGCCGTCGCCGCCGGCATCATCGTGGTGGCCTCGGCCGGCAATGCCGGCGACACGGACTATATCAACGGCTCGCCGGGGACGGCCAGCAAGGTGCTCTCGGTGGCAGCCACCACCACGGGCTATGCCACCGGCCCCACGATCACCGTCTCGGACACGGCCTACATCACCCAGACGGGCGTTGTGTACTCCCCTGGGCAGTTTGATGACGGCAGCGGGCGGTTCACCGAGCCGATCACAGCGCCGCTGGCCTATGTCGGCGCCCTGCCGGGCGCGGCCAACAACCAACTCTGCACCACCACTGGCATTGCGGCGAACGCCTTGGGTGGACAGGTCGCCCTGATCAGCCGGGGGGGATGCGATTTCTCTACCAAGGTCAACAATGCGGCCGCGCTGGGCGCCGTGGCAGCGTTCATCTACAACAACCAGCCCGGCGTCATCACCATGATCGGCGTCCCTGTGCTCATCCCGGGCGCCTCGTTGCAGCAGCAGCAGGGCCTGAACCTGATCCCGGCCGATGGCGAGACCGTCGTCATCAGCGCCCAGGATGATATCGTTTCCGTGCCCGATCCCTATACGCCGGCCGACTATATCGCGACGTTCAGCTCGCGTGGCCCGCGCGGCTATGACTCGGCGCTCAAGCCCGAGGTGGCCGCGCCCGGCGTCGCCATCTATGCCGCCGACATGGGCACCGGCGTAGGCGGCGTGAGTATGGGCGGCACCTCGATGGCGGCCCCGCACGTGGCCGGCGTGGCGGCCCTGCTCCGGCAGGCCCACCCGGACTGGACCCCGGAAGAGATCAAGGCTGCCATCATGAACACGGCGGCGCCGCTGGCCGACTATACCGTGCTGCCGCACGCAGGCAACGGTCGCGTGAACGCCTTTAATGCGGCGACCACCGAGATGTTGGCTATCGGCGACCCCGACCTGGTCAGTCTCAACTGGGGCGTGGTGTACAGCAACGAGCCGACGGTGATACTCACCGGCACCGTTGCGCTGCACAACAAGGGCGCTGCGGCGGCTGACTATGACGTTGACATCATGCTGCAGAACGGCTCCGGCATCCGGGGCATCGTGGATCTGTACGTAACCCCGACGCAGGTATCCGTGGCGCCGGGCTCAAGCGCGCTGGTGACGGTCACCGTCGAGCTGGATATGTCCGCGGTGGACCATGACTACTATGCGCACGAGGGATACTTTGGCCAACTGACTTTTGCCCCGGCGGTCCTTATCGGGTCAGAAGCCGGCGCGGCCAATGGCGATCCGTACCAGGTGATCACGGCGCCGTTCTACTTTGCGCCCAAGCCGTACGCCAAGCTGGATGTGGTGGCCGAGAGCCAGATCCTGCATCCGGCGACCGACAGCGTGGCCATCACCATGACGCACACAGGGCCGGTCGCCTCGTCTCTATGGCCCTATCCTGCCCTGTACGCCTCCGAGTCGCCCAACCCGGCTGTAGCGCCGATGGCCAACGTGCGCATGTTCGGCATGGACTATGGCTGGACCGACGGCACCTATGGCGATATCATCTCTGTGGCCATTAACTCGTGGGGCCCCTGGCATGTGCCCCAGCCCTTCTTTGCCGAGTTTGACCTGTACATAGATGCGGATCGAGACGGCGTGTGGGACTATGTGAACTTTAACTTCAACTATGGCTGGTTCATGGGCGGAGATCACACCAATGAATGGATTGTCGTCCAGGTGGACTTGGCTGCGGGGCTCCTCTATATGGGCAGCCCCTGGTTGATCTACTCGGACTATAACAACTCGGTGATGGAGTGGTATCTGCCGGCCGTCTGGAACGACCTTGGCCCCGGCAACACGGACTATGACTATGAACTGCAGAGCTGGGACCCCTATGGCGCAGACGAGATCTCGGCTGTCGGCAGCTTGAACTATGCTGATTGGCCCTATCTCTGGTGGTGGACCGGCAACCCCACCCCGGCAGACCCGGAGCAGTTCTTTGATGTCATGGTGGGCGCAAAGAGCAGCCATGATCTGGCCAAGCCCTTTGGGTTCATGATCGTGGACTATAACGGGGATCCGCACAACGCCGATGGCGCGCAGGCGTATCTGGCGCCCATCCAGGTGTTCTGGCACCAACTGAGGCTGCCGATCACCCGCGATGACAACCTGGTGCGCTAGGGTGCCGGTTGCCCCATGCTTGGTGGGGCAGTCATCGCCGAACCCGCTCTAGCTCTTGACCGAGCCACCGAGGCCTCTCCCGCATATGTAGGAGGGGCCTCGCCGTTTGGCGCCTTTAGTAAGGTCTCGCGCGGGTTGACAGCCCTCCCCCCAACGTGCTAACTTGGCTCAAACGTGACACCATTGGTCCGACGCCTGGCACAGCACAAGGAGCGCCCTATGCCCCACCAGCCCTTTCACTACCGCAGCCTGGCCGACCTGCAAAACGAAGTGGCGGAACTTGGACTGAACCTGCCTCTAGCTGAGGATTTGGCGCCCCTGGCGCGCCCTGTGCCCATCGGCGACCGCGTGGCCCCCAATGCCCTGGCCGTGCAGCCGATGGAGGGCTGCGACGGCACGCTGGAAGGCGGCCCGGATACCCTGACCACCCGGCGCTATCTGCGCTTTGCCGGCGGCGGCGCGGGGCTGCTCTGGTTCGAGGCCACGGCCATTGCCCCCGAGGCCCGCGCTAACCCGCGCCAGTTGCTGCTGGTGGAGCAGACGGCGCCCGCTTTTGCCCGCCTGCGCGAGACGGCCCTCTCCGAGGCCAGTCGTCTCTATGGGCGCTCCTTTCGACCCTTTACCGTGATCCAACTGGCCCACTCGGGGCGCTATAGCCGCCCGGTGGACCGGCCAGCCCCGATCATTGCCCACCACGATGGCCTGCTGGACAAGGCCCTGGGCCTGCCGGAAGACTATGCGCTCATCAGCGATGACGACCTGGATCGCCTGCAGGAGCGCTATGTGGCGGCGGCCAGGCTGGCCGTGGCCTGTGGGTTCGACGGGCTGGACATCAAGAGCTGCCATCGTTACCTGATCTCCGAGTTGCTGGCGGCCCACACCCGGCCCGGCAAATATGGCGGCTCGTTCGAGAACCGCACCCGCTTTTTGCTAGAGACGGTGCGCCGCGTGCGAGAGGAGGCGCCCGGAGCCCAGCTCACCCTGCGCCTGAACGTCTACGATGGACACCCCTACCCCTGGGGCTGGGGCGTGGATCGCGACGACCCTGGCCGCCCGGACCTGGCCGAGCCGCTGCGGCTGATTGGGTTGCTGCGAGAGGCCGGGGTGACCCTCATCAACGTCACCGCCGGCAACCCGTACTATACGCCGCACATCAACCGCCCCTTTGATCAGAACGTCATCGGCGGCTATACGCCGGAGGAGCATCCGCTGGTGGGCGTGGCCCGGCTGGTTGGCCTGGCGCGCCAGATCAAGGCCGTTCACCCGGATCTGGTGGTGCTGGGTTCGGGCTATAGCTGGCTGCGCCAGTATGCGGGCCACGCGGCGGCGGGCGTCCTGGCCCAAGGCTGGGCCGATATCATCGGCTGGGGGCGGGGCGCTTTTGCCTATCCCGATTTCGCCCGCGACCTGCTGCAAAAGGGCGCCCTGGACGATGCGCGCTGCTGCATCGCTTGCAGCCGCTGCACCCAGATCATGCGTGATCATGGCCGCTCTGGCTGTGTCCCCTTTGACCGAGAGGTGTATGCGCCGATCTACCGGGCGGGGCGTCAGGCCGCCCGCCAAGGGGGCTGAGGTGGGGGGAACGGAGCGTATGCTGCAAGGCTGGCGCTCGCAGGCCTGCCTTGGCCATGAGACCGCCGTCGTGATACCGGTCTACTTTTCTGCCAGGGCCGCCGAGGAGACGATAGAGCGCCTGCTGCGCATTACCCTGATGGACTTGCACCACTGCCTGCCGCCAGAGCAGGTGTGGGCGGTGGTGGATGGCGACTTGCGCAGCGCCGCCATTCTGCGGCGGGTGGCGCAGGCGCTGGCGCCCGATGGCGCACAGGGCATACAGATCCTGGTGTTGCCGGAGAATCGCGGCAAGCTAGGCGCCATGGCCGAGGCGATGCGCGCCATCCTGCGAGAGCAGCCCCATGTGCGCTGGCTGGCTGTGATGGACAACGACGCCGACCATCTGGCCACTGTGCTGCCCCAGTTGGTGCGCGCGGCTGGCTTTTTGGCGGATGTCTATGGCCATGATCGCGTGTTGGCCATCGGCGCGCGGGCCAGCCGCACCAGGCCCATGGGCTGGGTGCGCGGCGAGTTGGAGTTGCTGCTGGACCAGCTCACACTGGATGCGCTGCACTATGCCCTGGCGCAGAGGGGCGCCGTGCTGGATCTGAGCCAATGCCTGAGCGGCGCCACGCCGGACCTCAACAGCGGCTTCAAAGTGTATGGGCGCAGGCTGGCCGAGTTGCTCTTTGACCGCGCCGAGCCGGTCTATGCGACCCTTTCGCCCGCAGACTATGACCGCTATGGCCCCGAGACGGTGACCGTGGTCGAGACCGCCCTGGCTGGCGGCGTGATGGGCGAGGTCTTGCGCCCCACCTGGGATGGCCAGCTCACCACCTCGTTTGGCGAGTATGCCGTTGTCGAGATGTATGGGGAGCTGCTGGCCTGGGTCTGGGCGCGGCTGGGCGTCGCCAGTTCGGCGGCGGCCCAGATGTTCGACAACCGCCGGCGCGGGCTGGCCCTGGGCACAGCCGCCGAGGGCGCCGAGTTGGTGGGCCGCCTGCGCGCCCATGCGCTGGGGCGCCTCGCCACCCATTGCGGCGAGCCTGCGCCGCATGCCCTCCCTCTGCTGCCCTTTGTGTAGCGCGGCCAAGACGTTCGCAGAGGGTGTGCGAGTGCTTCGCTTTGGACGATGCAGACGCATGCATGCGTACGCTTTGGACGAAGCGTAGCTTCGTTGGCGGGCGAGACGCCCGCCCTCCATGCGGGGTTCTGGCACACCGGGTGCGCTGCACACCGAGTGTGCTTGCCCTGGATCGTGTCCACGTCGTGTTGCGCGGGGCGGCCTCTTTGGGGTATGATACGGGACGTAGCGCGCACAAGCATCAAGAGAGGAAGCAACCAATGGGAAAGACAATCGCATTTATCGGTTTGGGGATCATGGGCACGCCCATGTCAGGCCATCTGCTCAAGGCGGGCCATGAGGTCATCGGGTTCGATCTGGTGGCCGCCGCTATGGAGGACGTGGTGGCGCTGGGCGGGCGCAAGGCCGCCTCATCCCAAGAGGCCGCCGCCCAGGCCGATATCGTGATCTCGATGGTGCCTGATTCGCCCCATGTGGAGGCCGTCTATCTGGGTGAGGGCGGCGTGCTGGCCGGGGCCAAGCCAGGGACTCTGTTGCTGGATATGTCTAGCATCTCGCCGGTGACGGCCATCAAGGTCGCCAAGGAGGCCGCCGCCAGGGGCTGCCCCATGCTGGATGCGCCCGTTTCGGGGGGCCAGGTGGGCGCGCAGCAGGCCACCCTCTCCATCATGGTGGGCGGCGATGAGGCGGTGTTCGAGCAGGCCAAGCCGATCTTTGAGGTGATGGGCAAGCCGACCTACTGCGGGGCTTCGGGCTCCGGCCAGACGGTCAAGGCCTGCAACCAGATCCAGGTGGCCATGAACTTTATCGGGTTGGCCGAGGCGCTGGTGCTGGGCGTCAAGGCCGGGGTGGATCCAGAGATCATCATCAAGGTCCTGGGCGGCGGCTATGCCCAGACCCGCGTGATGGACGTGCGCGGGCCCCTGATGCTCAAGGGCAACTTTGAGCCCGGCTTTCGCGCCAGTTTCCACTACAAGGACCTGAATATCATCCGCGAGGCGGCCCGCGCCTATGGCGCATCGCTGCCCGCCTCGGCCCTGGCCCATGAGCTGTTCACCGCCATGATGGCCAACGGCTGGGGCGATCTGGACCACTCGGCGGTGGTCAAGGTGATCGCTCAGCTCAGCAACACCGAGCTGCCAGTCAAGGAATAGCCCCGCCCGCGCCATCCACGCCCCAGAGAGGTCACTCCCTGGGGCGTTTTGTGCCCCAACCTATTTGCGATCCGCCCAGATATAGGGGATATACCCTTTCCGATACGCCTCTTCCTGGATGGCGCGCGGCATCCTGCGCACGTCAACAGTCAGCCCGTTTACAGAGACCAACCAGATGGCGCTATTGGATTCTATGAACTCGGCCCGCATCCATTGATGGTCCAGGTGGCGTATCTTGAGCAGCTCGCGCACCTGCCTGCCCCGGTTGCCCGCCGTGCTCGCGGCCATGCCAAAGGCGGCGCCGATCTCGTCCGCGCTCATGTGGTAGGGCTGGCTCTTGTCAAAGACAAAGTTGATCTGCCCAATGGCATAGACAATGCCGAGCGCCCAGCCTTCGGGCTTGCCCGCGCTCAGGGGCGAGGGGCGCTTGCGGGCCAGGGCCGCCGCCGCCTTGCGACACAACTCTGCAAACTCGTCATCCAGGTGCTCGCGGCAAAACGCATCGGTTGCCGCAACAACGGCCTCAAAAGCCGCGCGCATCGCCTTGGGAACGCGATAGTCGTCCATGTGTGCCCTCATTTTGTCAGCAATCGGTTCAGGATACTCCGCTCAGGGCATCTGCGCGGCCTTGTTCCAGCCCCGCCAGGCCAGTCTGTGTGGCAGGGCCGCCAGGCGCGGCGGCTCCGGCGCCTGCTCCACCATCTCGATCCAGCGCGCCGTGGCGGCATCGGCCTCGGCCAGGCAGGCGCACGTATACGCCCGGCGCTCCTCGGCCGGCGTGTCCGCCAGGGCCAACGCCTCTTGCACAAAGCGGGCCTCCAGCGCATCGCGCTCGTCGCGGTAGAGGGCCAGGCGCGGCCCATGGTCGCGCAAGACCGCGCGGTGCAGGCGCTCATGCCGCCAAAAGCGCGTCGCAGGGTCGTACACGCCGGCGGGGGCAGGCTCTTGATCCGCCAGGCCCGCGTCCAGCCAAAAGGGCTTGAACAGGCCGGTGCAGGGCGCCGCCGTGCCCGTGGCCCAGGCCAGGGGCCCCTGCCCGCTCAGCCGCGCCACGAGAGAGCCGGTGGTTTGAGAGCCGCGCACCGGCCCCAGGCTGGCGTGCATACAGGTGGTGGCGCCCAACAGGCCGCGCTGGGGCGGACGCCCGTCGGCGCCATGATCCCGCAGCGCCGCCTGCATCGTTTCGGGCGTGATGCGCCCGGCCTGCCCTTGCAGCAGCGCCGTGGTGCGCGCCCGGCGGCAGCGGGCATCGCTGAGGGTTGTGTAAAGGCGGTCGCTGTAGCACCGGCGCAGGCTGAACGCATCACGGCTGCGGCACCAGCCCCGCTGCAGGGCCGTCTCGACCAGCCCGGGCGAGGCCAAGTCCCAGTCGGCATCCAGGCTGAGGGCGTTGGAGATGGCATAGACGCCGCGCACCTGTTTGGCGGCCCAGTGGGGCCCGGCTGTCTCCAGCACCCAGGCTGCGCCCGGATCGGCCAAGAGAAAGCTGTTGTGGTAGTGAAAGGTGTGTTGATAGCCACAGTTGCCGCCCTGGCCGTAGGTCTCTAGCAGGCTGGTGATCAGATCAATGGCCTGGCGGGCGTCAGCGGCGCGCTCCAGGGCCAGCCGCAGCAGGTCCATGCCGATCAGGCCGGGCTCCTTGCTATAGCCCAGGCGGGTGAACACCGCCTCGTTGCCGATGGCCAGCCCGTGCTCATTGACGCCCATCTCGGCGCCCCAGATCCAGAACGGCTTGCTCAGCAGCACGGCATGGGTGTGGGCTGCCTGTGGGATGGCGATGTAGGTGCACTGCAAGACGCCGCCAGGCGCATGGTCGGCAGCAGGCAGCCACACGAGCTGTTGGGCCTCGTTGGGCTCGCGGTCCGAGTTCTTGGCGAACAGCGTCACGCCGTCGGCGGTGACATCGCCCGTGGCAACGATGGTATCGCACATGGTACAGCTCCCTTCGGACGGCCCGCGCGGTCGAGGATGGCGTCTCCGGCCCGAGGTCGCCGGGGTTCCCCTACTGTGCGGCGCCGCACTAGACGTCCGCTGCCCCCTTGCGCCGGGCCCAAAGGATCAGCGGAATGGTGAGCGCCAGCAGAACCGCGCTCAAGAGATAGACCGGCGGCGGGCCCCAGAGGGCCATGAGGGGATAGGCGGCCAGGGGGCCCAAGCCCGAGCCCAGGTCTCCCATGGTTTGGTACGCCCCGACGATAGAGCCACGCCCACCGCGTTGCGTGAGATCGCCCATCCACGAGACCAGCATGGGCGAGACGATGCCATAGGCCAGGGCCGTCAGCACGACGCCGCCCACGATCATCGCCAGGCCATCGCCCGCCGCAAAGCAGAGCAGGCCCAGCACGCCGCAGATCTCGCCCAGCAACAGCACGTGGGTCCTCTCGCCCAGCCGATCGCTCAGGTGCCCGAACACCGGCCCCGAGAGCACCGAGAGCAGGTTGCGGGCAAAGAGGAGCACGCCGGTCAATGAGGCGACGCCAATGGCCAGGCGCCCCATAGTGACACCGCCTGGCAGGGCCTGGGCGAGATAGTAGCCCAGGGTGCCATAGAATACGCCCGCAAAGAACAGACGCTCACAAAAGTTGAGCCCCAGGATCAGCCAGAGGCGCGCGTCCAGCCCGCGCAGGCTTATGGCAAAGGAACGCGCCCGCGCGCCAAGCCCGACGGCGGAACGGCCGCTATCGGCGCGCGCATCGCGGGTGCGGCGCAAGGCGCGCCGGGGCAGGAACAGCACCAGCCCCACGGCGCCAGCAGAGAGCACTCCCAGGGCCACCATGGTACGCGAAAAGCCCAGGTGATCGGCCATAAAGCCGCCGCCCAGGGCGCCCAGGGCGCCGCCAAAAAAGGATAGCGTATGGTAGATGCCCGCATACTTGCCGCGAAACTCGGGCGCGGTGACATCCAGCACCATGGCATAGGCGGCCACGGCCAGCAAGGCCCAGGCCACGCCCCACAGGGCGCGCAGCAGGAGCAGGGGCCAGAACCCCTGCACCAGGCCATAGCCCAGGGTCGAGCAGGCGCCGATGGCCAGGCCGAGCATATAGGGCCAATGGGGGTCTACCCTGGTGATGAGCCAGCCGCTGAGCATGTTGAGAGGGGGGCGCACCAGACGATTGATGGAGAGCAACATGCCGACCTGGAGGGCTGTGACGCCCACGGCGGGGAAAAGGACGGGCAGCACGGCATAGATGGTACCGTCGCCGATGAGGGCCAGGGCGGTGCAGGTGGTCAGGATCCAGACGGCGCGGGCGGCCAGGCGGCGGCTCGCAAGGCGCTCTGTCATAGGAGGGACCTCCTTGTGTTCTGAGGCGCTAGGGTAGCCGAAAGGGAGCAGAGATGCAAGCGCGCACGGGCGCTTGCACCTAGGAGGAAAGTATCTTGAGCAGATAGGTAGTTGCCCCGAAGACGCATCGGGAATCAGGGTATGATCTCGATCTGGGGCATTCGGCCCTCTGCGAAAGCCCTCACCCCGCCGTCGCAAGCTCCGGCGACCCTCTCCCGCGCGCGGGAGAGGGTGCGGCCCGTCTGCGGGACGCGGGTGAAGGCCAGAAGACCGTAATCAACAGCAGTATCGCGGCGCATGAATTCCAAATGCAGTTGCCCTGTGCAAGCGCGGCGGGGCATCCGGAGCCTGTTCTGCATGATGGGTGACTCGGATACGTTGGAAGAAGGCATGCAGGGCTGCCACACGTATCGCCTCGGTTCTGAATCGCTCTGGAAGGTTCGTGATGCGCTTGCCACTTGTGCGCATGCCCGTCTCGGTTATAATCAGGCAGGCGACCATGCCAGGGGCCAACCCAACCGGGTCGGCCTGCCCAGCACGAGGAGGATGACACGCTGCGCGCCTTGATCACCGGCATCGGCGGGTTCGCCGGCAGCCATCTGGCCGAGTATCTGCACACCATCGGCGACGTTGAGATCTCGGGCACTCTATCGCCCCGGGGCAGCGCCGCCAACCTGGCAGCCCTGGGCGAGGCCATCGGCCTGCACAGAGTGGACCTGATGGAGACCGCCAGCGTGCGGACGCTTTTGGCCCAGGTGCAGCCCGACGCCATCTACCACCTGGCGGCCCGGGCCGCGGTGGGCGCCTCCTGGCAGGATCCGGCGGGCACGCTGCACAACAACATCACCGCCCAGCTCAACCTGCTGCAAGCCTGCATCGAGCTGGGTATAGCCCCTCGTGTGCTGGTGGTGGCCTCGGCGGATGAGTATGGCCGTGTGCGCCCTGAAGACCTGCCGGTGGATGAAGACACGCCCCTGCGGCCCGTCAATCCCTACGCCGTCAGCAAGGTGGCGCAAGACTATATGGGGCTGCAATACCATCTCAGCCACGGGCTGCCCATTGTGCGGGTGCGCCCGTTCAACCACAGCGGTCCGCGCCAGGAGACTGGCTTTGTGATCCCCGATTTCTGCTCGCAGATCGCGCGCATCGAGGCCGGGCTGCAAGAGCCGCTGCTGCGGGTGGGCAACCTGGAGGCCGAGCGCGATCTGCACGACGTGCGCGATACGGTGCGCGCCTATCACCTGGCGCTGGAACACGGGGAGCCGGGCAGCGTCTATAACGTGGGCGCCGAGCGGGCCTATGCCATCGGCGAGATCCTGGAGCGGCTGCTGGCCCTGGCCCACACACCGGTGCGGGTGGAGCCCGACCCGGCTCGGATGCGGCCCAGCGACATCCCACGCATCGTCTCCGATTGCGCCAGGCTGCGCCGCGCGACGGGCTGGGCGCCCCGCTATACGCTGGAGCAGACCCTACAAGACACATTGGACTATTGGCGAGAACGGGTCGGACAAGAGCTGTCCCCCCCTTCGCCTACTACTCAGTGAGGAGTATGGCATGGCAAAAAAGGCATTCATCACCGGCATCACCGGGCAGGATGGCTCCTATCTGGCCGAGTTCCTGCTGGAGCAAGGCTATGAGGTCATTGGCATGGTGCGGCGCAGCAGCATGCCGAACCTGGGCCGCATCAGCCCCATCCTGGACCGCATCACCCTGGTCAACGGCGACCTGCTGGACCAGGTCTCGCTGATCCACATCCTGCGCGAGCACCAGCCCGACGAGGTCTACAACCTGGCGGCCCAGTCCTTTGTGCCCACCTCGTGGGATCAGCCCGTGCTCACCGCCGAGTTTACTGCCGTGGGCGTCACGCGGGTGCTGGACGCCATGCGCATCGCCGTCCCCCAGGCGCGCTTTTACCAGGCCAGCAGCAGCGAGATGTTTGGCAAGGTGCAGGAGGTGCCCCAGAAGGAGAGCACCCCCTTTTACCCGCGCAGCCCCTATGGCGTCGCCAAGGTCTATGGCCACTGGATCACGGTCAACTATCGCGAGAGCTATGACCTGTTCGCCGTCTCGGGCATTCTGTTCAACCACGAATCGCCGCGCCGGGGGCTCGAATTCGTGACCCGCAAGGTGAGCTATAACGCGGCGCGCATCAAGCTGGGGCTGGACGACCGGCTTCCAATGGGCAGCCTGGATTCCTTGCGCGATTGGGGTTACGCCGGGGATTATGTGCGGGCCATGTGGCTCATGCTGCAACAGGATGCCCCCGAGGACTATGTGATCGCCACGGGCGAGCAGCACTCGGTGCGCGAACTGCTGGACTATGCCTTCAGCTACCTGGGCCTCAACTATCAGGATTATGTCGAGATAGACCCGCGCTTTCTGCGGCCCGCCGACGTTTTCGAGCTGGTGGGCGATGCCAGCAAGGCCCGCGCCAAGCTGGGCTGGGAGCCCACGGTCAATTTCCAGCAGCTCGTCGAGATGATGGTAGACCACGATCTGCGCATGTTGCAGGAACAGCTCGACAGGGGCCTGCTCCACACATCCTGACCACGTCTAGCAAAGGAGACAGACATGGCCATACAACCGATCCTGTTTGGCACCGATGGCTGGCGCGCCGGCGTCGCCGAAGAGTACACTTTTGAGAACGTGCGCTATTGCGCCCAGGGCACAGCCGAGCACCTGCTGGCCACGGGCGAGGCGGCCCAGGGCATGGTCGTGGGCTATGACACCCGCTTTCGCTCCGAGGACTTTGCCCGCGCCGTGGCCGAGGTGCTGGCGGGCAACGGCATCGTAACCTACCTGGCCAAGCGGTTCGCGCCCACGCCGGTGCTGTCCTATGCCATCCTGCCCCACAAGGCCGCCGGCGGCATCTGGATCACCGCCAGCCACAACCCCCCCACCGACAACGGCTTCAAGCTGCGCTCCTCCTATGCAGGCGCCGCCGCGCCCGAGACGCTGACGGCGGTGGAGGAGCGCATCCACGCCGTGCAGACGAGCGAGCAGGTCAAGCGCCTTGATTACGACGCGGCGGTCAAACAAGGGCTGATCCAGCTCATCGATCCCGACGAGCCCTATCTGGAACAGCTCCACAGGCTGATTGACATGCAACCGCTGCAAGATGCCGGGCTCACAATCGCCGTTGACCCCATGTGGGGCGCGGGCCAGGGCTGGTTCCCCCGCCTGTTCAAAGGCGGCGCCACCCAGATCCACGAGATCCACGGCGAGCGGCAGCCGCTCTTTCCCAACATGCGACGCCCCGAGCCCATCGCCGACAACCTGCAAGACCTGTTGCGCATCGTGCCCGAGATCGGCGCCGACGCGGGCATCACCTTTGACGGCGACGCCGACCGCGTGGGCTTTGTCTCGGAGCAGGGCGTGTTCGTGAACCAGCTTCAGGTCTATGCCCTGCTGGCCCTGTATCTGCTGGAGTGTCGCGGGCAGCGCGGGCCGATGGTGCGCACCATCAGCACCACGGCCATGGCCAACAAACTGGCCCAGCGCTATGGCGTCCAGGTGTTCGAGACGGCTGTGGGTTTCAAGTACGTGGCGCCCAAGATGATCGAGACCAACGCCATCATGGGCGGCGAGGAGAGCGGCGGATTTGCCTTTGCCGGGCACATCCCCGAGCGGGACGGCATCTTGGCGGGCCTGTATCTGTTGGATCTGATGGTGCGCATGGGCAAAAAGCCCAGCGAGCTGATTGAGCACCTCTTTGACCTGGTGGGGCCACACTATTACGACCGGATTGACCGGCAGATGCGCCCGGAGGACAAGCCCGCCGTGGTCCAGCGCGTGCAAGAGGCCCGGCCGGAGCGCATCGCAGGGCTGGCCGTGCAAGAGATTGACACGCGCGACGGCTTTCGCTATGTGTTGGAGGGCGGCGACTGGTTGCTGATCCGCTTCTCCGGCACCGAGCCGGTGATCCGGGTCTACTGTGAGACCACGCGCCAGGAGCTGGTGGAGGGGATCTTGCAGGCAGGGCTGGCGCTGGCCGGGCTCGACGCCTGACCCGATGCTGTTCGATTCGCACACGCACCTGGAATCGCCGCGCTTTCAGGCCGACCGCGAGGCCGTCATCCTGCGGGCGCGAGAGGCCGGCGTGGGCCGCATGGTCACCTGCGGCTCGGATCTGGCCACTAGCCGGGCCTGCCTGGCGCTGGCCGAGGCCCACGCCGGGGTGTATGCCGCTGTGGGCATCCACCCCCACGAGGCGCGCAGCGCGGCGACCGTGGCCGGCGACGAAACGTCGCTTCACGAGGCTGCGTTCGTCGAGCTGGCGACCCTGGCGGGGCGCGAGGGCGTGGTCGCCCTCGGCGAGATGGGCCTGGACTATCACTATGCCTTTTCTCTGCGGCCGGCGCAGCGGGCCGTGCTGGCGCGCCAACTGGAGCTGGCCGCGCATGTGGGCCTGCCGGTGATCCTGCACAACCGCGAGTCGGACGAGGATTTCCGCCAGGTCATCGAGGCAGGCCCACAGGGATTGCGGGGCGTGCTGCATTGTTTCCTGGCGGATGCCGCGCTGGCCGAGTGGGCCCTGGCGCGGGGGTTGTACCTGGGCATGGCCGGGCCGATCACCTTCCGCAATGTGACCCACCTGGATGGGATCGTGCGCGCCATGCCGCGCGAGCGGCTGCTGATCGAGACCGATTGCCCGTATCTGGCGCCGCAACCCAAGCGCGGGCGCCGCAACGAGCCCGCCTATGTGCGCCATGTGGCCGAGCATGTGGCGCGCCTGTGGGGGGCGAGCTTCGAGGAGGTGGCGCGGCAGACCACGGCCAACGCCAACCGACTCTTTGGGCTGGATGCGCATGGACGTTGATCTCGAGATCGTGATCGTAAGCTGGAACGTGAGCGCCCTCCTGGCGCGCTGCCTGGATTCGATCCTGGCCCAGCCGGGGGCGGGCGCGCCCCAGGGCGAGCGGGTGCCCCTGGGGGGCTATCGGCTGCGGGTGCACGTGGTGGACAACGCCTCGGGCGACGACACCTGCGCCATGGTGGCGCAGCGCTACCCCTGGGTGCGGCTGACCCGCAGCGAGGCGAACCTGGGGTTCACCGGCGGCAACAACCTGGCGATCCGTCAGGCCGAGGGGCGCTACATCCTGCTCTTGAACCCGGATACCGAGCTGGCCGGGGGCGCACTGGCGGCCATGCTGGACTATATGGAGGCGTACCCCCGGGTCGGCGCGCTGGGGCCCCAGTTGCGCTATGGCGACGGGCGGCCCCAGTCATCGCGGCGGCGCTTTCCCACCCTGGGCATGGCCCTGATGGAGAGCACGGTGCTGGAGCAGTGGTTCCCGCGCAACCGCTGGGCGGCGCGTTACCGCATGGACGATCAACCCGATGATGCGCCCCAGGCGGTAGACTGGCTGACGGGCGCCTGCCTGCTGACGCGCCGCGCCGTCTGGCAAGAGATCGGGCTGCTGGATGACGGCTTTTTCATGTATTCCGAAGAGCTGGATTGGTGCCGCAGGGCCGCCGATGCGGGCTGGGAGCGGGTCTACCTGCCCGAGGCCGTGGTAGTGCATCACGAAGGGCAATCCAGCGGCCAGGTGGCGGCCCGCCGCCACATCCTGTTCAATGCCAGCAAGGTGCGCTATTTCGCCAAGCACCACGGGCGATGGCAGGCCGCGTTCCTGCGGCTATGCCTGCTACTGGGGTTTGGGGTGCAACTGGGCGAAGAGGCCTGCAAGTGGGCGTTGGGGCACAAGCGCGCCCTGCGCCGCGAACGCATCCGGGCCTATGCAGAGGTGATCCGCTCGGGGCTGCGTCGCCCCACCATGATCAATGAGGAGACCGGCTGATGGATGGGATCAAGCTGCTGCTCATTACCGGCGAATACCCGCCCATGGAGGGCGGGGTGGCCGATTTCACCGCCATCGTGGGCGAACGCCTGGCCTCGCGCGGCGCGGAGGTGCACGTGCTCACCTCGGAGCAGGCCGCCGAGGGCGCGCAGGGCGGCCCGGTGACCGTGCACGCGCGCATGGCGGATTGGGGCTTTCGGGCCCTCTATCGCGCCGTGCGCGAGCTGGTAGCCGAGCTATCCCCCGATCTGGTCAACATCCAGTACCAGACGGCGGCCTTCGGCATGCGCCCGGCCATCAACCTGTTGCCCCGGTTCTTTGGCGACGTGCCCGTGGTTACCACTTTTCACGACCTCAAGGTGCCCTACCTGCTGCCCAAGGCGGTGAGATTGCGCCGTTGGGTGAACCGCGACCTGGCGCGCACCTGTCGCGCCGTCATCGCCACCAACGCCCAGGACCGCGCCGAGCTGGAGCGAATCGGCGGGATCAAGCGCATCGAGATGATCCCCATCGGCAGCAACATCTCCTATCACCTTCCGGCGGGCTATGACCGGGCGGTGTGGCGCGGCCAGTGGGGCGTCAGCAACCGCACGACGCTATTGAGCTTTTTCGGCTTTCTCAACGATAGCAAGGGCGCCATCGAGCTGATCCAGGCCCTCAAGCAACTCACCGGCGAGGGCCTGCCCGTGGATTTGGTGATGATCGGCGGCGCCGTCAGCTCGAGCAACGCCTCCAACCAGACCTATTACGACCGCGTCAAGGATACGATCACCGAGCTGGGCATGGAGGATCATATCTTTTGGACGGGCTATGTGGCCAACGAAGAGGTCTCGGCGGCGTTCACCAGCGCGGATGTGTGCGTGTTGCCCTTTGCCGATGGCGCCTCGTTCCGGCGCGGCAGCCTGATGGCTGCCCTCACCCACGGTGCGCCGATCATCAGCACCACCCCGCAGGTGCCGGTGCCCGAGATGGTACATGGCGAGAACATTTACCTGGTGCCGCCCAACGATGCGGGCGCCGTGGCCCAGGCCATCCGCACCCTGGCCCACGACAAGGCGCTGCGCGAGCGGCTGGCCCAGGGCGCCCGCGAGCTTTCGCGTCACTTTGATTGGGGTACCATCGCCGGCCGCACCCTGGCCCTCTTTCGCGAGGTGCTGGGAGATGAGAGGAGCGGTCGTTGAGTGAGCCCGGCTTGAGAGCGCGGCCACGCCCGGCGCCCGGGTGGCTGGCCCCAACGGCGCTGGCGTTGCTGGCCCTGGCGCTGCGGCTCTACCGGCTGGGCGCCCAGTGCCTCTGGTACGACGAGGCCCAGACCCTGTTCGTGGCCCGCTTTTCCCTGGCCGAGATCGTGCAGCGCGCCTATCGCCCGCCCCTGTATCATTTCCTGCTGCACGCCTGGAGCGCCCTGGTGCCCAACAGCGAGTTCTGGCTGCGGCTGCCCTCGGCGCTGCTGGGCGCGGCGGTGGCGCCGCTCCTGTATGTCACGGCGCGGCGCATCTATGGCCGGCGCGTGGCCTGGGCGGCGGGGCTCTTGGCCGTCCTCTCGCCTACGCTGATCGCCTATGCCCAAGAGCTGCGCATGTACAGCCTCATGGCCGTCGAGTCTGCCCTGCTGCTGTACCTGCTGACACTGCTCATGCAGAGCCAGGCCGCGCCTCGTCCCCGGCTCTGGATCGCCCTGGGCCTCGTAACCGTCGCCAGCCTCTATACCCACTATTTCGCCATCCCCTTTGTGCTGTGCGCGGCGGCGCTGGCGGCCCTCACGTTGGCGGCGCAACGCCGCCCGCGCGACCTGCGGCGCTGGCTCGGGGTGCAGGCCGCCGTCCTGGTCGCCTATCTGCCCTGGCTGGCGGTAATCCTGGGAGGGCGCGGCGGCGCGGAAGACTATATCGTGGCCGAGGTGCTGCCCGTGCTGCCCGAGGTATCGGGCGTGCGGGCCTTTCTCGGCCAGTCCTGGCTGTTCTATACCACGGGCCCCGTCACCGGCGAGCTGCCCCTGGTGCACGCTCTGGCGCTGGCGGCGGCCCTGGCGCTGGCCGCCATTGTGGCCGTCCTGCTGTGGGGAGTGGCCTGCGAGCTGTTGGCGCTGCGGCGCCCGCGCGCAGAGCGCCGCCTTGGCCCTGAGCGCGCCGCCGACCTGTGGCTCCTGGCGCTCACGATTGGCCCTTGGGCGGGCGCCGCCCTGATGTACCATCTGCGGCCGGGCGTCGTACACCCCCGCCACCTGATGATGCTGGCCATCCCGCTGTTACTGCTATTGGGCCGCGCCGCCGGATGGGGGCTGGCGCTGATCTGCCGGCAGGCCCCGCGTCGCTGGGATGCCATCGCCCGGGGGCTGCTGGGCGGCGGCGCGGCGCTGCTGTTCGCCGGGCTGTTCTTGCTCTCCTATGAACAGGCGCTGCGCGATCCCGCGCTCCAGCGGGCCGACGTGCGCGCCATGGCCCAGCAGGTGGCCGCGCGCGCCAACGCCGAGACGGTGGTGCTGCTGCCCCACCAGGATTACGCCTTTGAGCACTATTTCCAGGATGCCGCCCCCATCTACCGCCTGGAGACCCGCGTGGGCGATGCGGACCTGCTGGCCTGGCTGCTGCCGCGCATCCAGGGCGCACGGAGGGCGGTGCTGGTGGAATGGGTGCACATGCACCAGGACCCCCGCGACCTGATCTCCTGGTTCTTGCAGCGCAACGGGCGGCTGGTGGAGCGCTTTTGGTCTGCCGAGCGCTGGATCAGCGTCTACGACCTGGCCCCCGCCCTGGCCGCGCCCGCGCTGACGCCCTTGGAGATGCCGGTAGGCCCGCTGGCGCTGGCGGGCATCTCGCTGCCCGATGCGCCCCCCGCCGACCAGCCGCTGGCCCTGGCGCTGCAATGGCAACTCGATACCGTCACAACGCGGGACCTCAAGGCGTCGGTGCGGCTGGTGGATCAGACCGGCCATGTGTGGGCCAGCGATGACCGGGTGCTGCTGGCAGAGCAGGCCACCGTGGCGACAAGCCGCTGGCTCGCCGGCGCAACGGCGCGCAACTATTACCTGCTAGAGCTGCCCGTGGGCGCGCCTCCGGTGGATTATGCCGTACAGGTGAGCGTCTATGACGCAGAGGGCGCCCTGGTTTTCGCGGCGCCGGACGGGAGCGCCCTGGGCACGGTGGTAACCGTAGGGACGCTATCCCTATCCGCGCCGGATACCTTTCCGGAGGCGTTCCCCAGCGACACGCTAATGACGCCCGTCGGCCAGGAGGCAGCCCCCGGCCTGGCCTTGGAGGGCTATGCCCTGGAGCGCGCCACGGTCCGGGGCGGCGAGACCCTGGCCATCACCCTGTATTGGCGCGCCCTGGCCGGGGGGCTGCCCGCACGCGAGATCGAGCTGGCCGTAGAGACGGCCCAGGGGGGCGAGATCGGGGCGCAGCGCGGCGACCCGGCCCAGGGCCGCTACCCCACCAGCCGCTGGCGCGCGGGCGAGCTGGTGGCGGACCGGCGCCTGGTGCGCATCGCCCCCGAGGCCGCGGCGGGCCCCGCCGGAATCGCCCTCACGGTCGCAGGCGAACGCCTCGCCCTGGCGGAGATCGAGATCGAGGCCAGCGACCGGCTCTACGCCCTGCCCCCCCTGGAACACACGATGGATGTAACGCTGGGGGATGTGGTGCGGCTGGCAGGGTTCGCACTGGAGCGTGAGGCCGTGCAGGCGGGCGAGCCGCTGGCGCTGACCCTCTACTGGGAGGCGCTGCGCGATCAGCCGGCCGAGACCGCCTATGTCGTGTTTGTGCACCTGATCGGCTCGGACGAGCAGATCATCGCCCAGCACGACGGGCCGCCCACCGGGGGCGAGTGGCCTACCACGGCCTGGGTGCGCGGGCAAGTGATCGTGGATACCCACGCGCTGGCCTTTCGCGAGCCCGCCTATCGGGGCTCGGCGACGCTGGCCGTGGGCCTGTATGACCCGGCGACCTGGCAACGGCTGGCAACGCCCCAGGGCGAGGACCGTGTGTTGCTCCCGATCACCGTCACGATCGAGTAGATCGTCACGGTCGAGTAGACCGCGACGGTCAGTAGACCGTGAGCGCGGCGCGCACGGGCGCTCCGATTCGCCCCCCGGCCCTGCCAAGCGTATAATCGCTCCATTCCGGCAGCATGACGCGGATGTATACAAGGATGGGTACCATCTCCCAGATAGCGCGCGTTCTGGCTCCGACCTTGCGCTGGCTGCGCACCCATATCGGGCTGTGCATCGCGCTGATCGCGTTCGTGGGCGTCGCGGGCCTGTACGCCCGGCGGACTCCTTTTTTCGAGATGCCCGGCGAGCTGTGGCACTATCGGCGCGTCCAGACCTTTTTGGGTACCGGGCTGCCCCCGGGCCTCTCGTTCCTGGACGAGGCGCCCATTGCGCCCCAGGCCGACCGGCAGCCGCCGCTCTACTATGCGTTGGGGGCGCTCTTGGTGGCGCCCCTGGATGTGGCCTCTGATCCGGCCGTCTACCAGCCCAACCCATTTGCCGTGCTGGGAGAGCCGGATGGGATCGGCAACCGCAACGTCGTCATTGCCATGACGCCGCCCCGCGCCGACGGCCCCCTGGCCCGCGCGCTATTGCGGCTGCGCTACCTTGCCATCGTCGCGGCTGCCGCCACCCTGGCGTTGGTTTACCTGGTGTTCTTGAGGCTAACCCAGGGCCGGACGCTTACCTCGCTGGCCGCCCTGATCGGCCTGGCTTTTCTGCCCGGCTACCTTTTCATGACGGGCGGCATCAACAACCGCGCCCTGGGGCTTTTTTTCTGCATCCTGGCAGCATACCTCTCCTTGCGTATGGCCGACGTGCGCCAATCTTCCCCGTGGCTGCGCTGGGGCGCTGCCCTGGCCGCCGGGTTGGCCGCGCTGACGTCCTGGTGGGGCTGGTGCGCCGTGATCCTGGTGGCATACACCCTGGCGGTGTGCGCCAAAAGGATTCGGCTCGAGCGACAAGAGCTTGCTCGCAGCCTGGCGCCCCATGTGGTGGCCATGCTGGCGCTGGCGCTTGGCCCGCTGTTGCAGCTCTGGCTCCGGCAGAGGGGCGCCGAGAGCCAGGTCGTGTGGCAGAGCCTGGTCGAGATGGACCTCTTGTCCAGGGCGCAGATGGCCCTGCGAGCCTACTGGGGCCTCTTTGGATGGCTGAATATCCCTGCCGACGCCATCTACTATACCACCGTCGCGATTCTGATGGCCCTCAGCATTAGCGGGCTGGCGCTACAGGCCGTGCAGGCCCGCTGGTTACGTGGCCCCGGAACCCCCTGGCGCGTCAAGTTCGATCTCACTCTCCCGCGCTATGGCGTGGCCCTGGTCTGGATGGCCTTGGGCGTGGTGGTGTTCGTAGCCAGCGTTCTTTCGCCCGCCACATCCTTTTTGGGCGGCGCCCTGTTGCCCCTGGCCCCTGGGCTATCTCTGTTGACGGTGCTGGGCCTCGAGGCCTGGATCCGCCGCCGGTACGCGCCGGTGATACTGGCGCTGCTGCTGCTGGCCTTTGCAGCGGTGTCGGTGATCGCGCCCTTTGTCTATATCGCCCCCGCCTATGCCGCTCCGCCCCGGTTGGATCTGGACGAATTGCCCGTGGACCTGCGCGCCCTGGATGTGACCCTCGGCCCAGAGCTGTTCCTGCTCGGCTATCGAGTGGACGATTCCGCTATGGAGCCCGGGGGTGTGCTCAAGGTGGAGCTATTCTGGCTGGCCCGCCGCCGGATCGCCACAGACTATACGGCGCACCTGACGGTGCTGGGCTGCGATGGCGCCCTGGTTGCCAGCCACATGTCGTACCTGGGCGGCGGCATACGGCCAACGAGCCTCTGGGTACCCGGCGATGTGGTGGTGGACAGGCTGCACCTGCGCGTGGCCGAGGATGCCACGGCGCCCACGGCTGCCGACGTGCGGCTGTCCATCTATGCCGAGCCCGGCGCCGAGCCCGTGCCAGGGGTGGACCCGCATGGCAACCCTTTGGGGGGCAACATCCGGGTTACCCAGGCGCGCCTGGCGGCGCCTGTGCGCGTGGGCTATGTGCCCGAGCAGCGGGTGCAAGCCAACCTGGACAACGAGATCAGTCTGGTGGGGTACGGCCTATCGCCCCTGGTGCCCGTGGCGGGCGAGACGCTTCGGATCATCCTGTACTGGCGCTCGGAGGGGCCGCTGATTCGCGACTATACGGTGTTCATCCATCTGGTGGACCCCCAAGGCGAGTTGGTGACCCAGATAGACAGCCCTCCCCTGCAGGGCAGCTATCCCACTTCCTTTTGGGCTATGGGAGAGCAGGTGCGCGACGTACACCATATGCCGCTGCCCGCCAGCCTGCTCAGTGGTGAATATCGCCTGCGCGTGGGCCTGTATCGGCTCGAGACAGGCGAGCGGCTGGTGGTGCTGGATAGCGACCCGCCCCAGGATTATGTCGCCATCGGCCCGATCAACATCCCGTGACCGCCGCTGCCAGAGGCAGGCGATCCTGGACTCGTCGCGGCGCCCGCAACAAGGCCAGGGCTGAGCAAGCTCTATGCACCGCCTTGTGCATCGTCCTGAATTTTCTCATCCATGCCCTTGACAATTCGCAGATGCGTGTTGTATTATTCAAGAAGTGATGCAAGGTTTACCATGTGCGCGGGCCAGGAGGACGCTATGGCTCATCCGGTGATTGGCCGCTGCCCCATCTGCCATGACACGCTCCAGGTCGCCGAGCTCTACTGCGCCAACTGCGATACGACCCTCTCCGGACGCTTTGACCTGGGGCGCTTTCAGAGCCTGACCAGCGAGCAGCTTGCCTTTGCCGAGGTCTTTATCCGCTGTGAGGGCAAGATCACCCGCGTCGAGAGCGAGCTGGGGCTCTCTTACCCCACCGTGCGCAACCGCCTCAACGACCTGATTCGCGCCCTGGGCTATGCCGTGCGCGAGGAGCAGCGGCTCTCGGCCGAGGAGCGCCGCACCATCCTGAACCGGCTGGCCGAAGGCGAGATCTCGTCTGAAGAGGCCGTGGAACTGTTGACGAGCAGATGATATGGTAGCCCAGACCCTTGGCGTTGGCTGCGCAGCGAGCCATATCCGCCCCTTTTCGCTCCGGCGAGACCTGGCAGACCTGGCCGACTTGGTGGAGACGGCCTTTGGCGACGAGTTGGCCGCCACCGGCAGCCACATGGTCGAGGAGATGCGGCAGATGGCCGCCCTGGGCCCGCTCTTGCACCTGGCCTATCTGGGGTGGGCGCCGATCCGGGGCTATGTCTGGCTCCATCAGGGGCGCGTGGTCGGCAACGTCAGCCTGGCGTGCGACCGGGAGCGCCGGTGGACGCTGAGCAATGTCGCCGTGCGCCCCGAGATGCGCGGCCAGGGCATCGCCGGCTGCCTGGTGGATATGGCCATCGAGCATGTGCGGCAACGCGGCGGCAAGCAGATCACCCTGCAGGTGCTCAGCGACAATCCCTCTGCTCACGCGCTGTATACCCATCGGGGCCTGGCCACGTATGACACCATCCATGAGCTGCAGCTCGGCCCCCAATGCTGGCCGTTGGCGCTGCGCGCCTCCCATCCCCTTGTGCGCCCGCTGCGCCAGGGCGATGCCCCCTGGCTGCGCGACCTGATGCGCGCCAGCACGCCGCCCAGTGCGCACCCCTACCAGCAGCTTGGAGATTCGCCCGCGCGCGCCGGGCTGTGGAAGCAGTTGCTGCGCGCATTGGAGCTCTTTTCCCAGCCCCAGGAGCGCATCGGCCTGGTGGCGGTCCTGGAAGATAGGCCGGTGGGCCTGGCCACTGCCACACTCCGGCTGCTGGCGAGCTGGCACGAGGTCAGGCTGTACGTCGCACCAGCAGATCGGGGCGCGGTGGAGCGGCCCCTGCTCGAAGCGCTGCTGGCGCGGTTGGATTCGGCGCCTCGCCGCGATGTGCGCGCCACCGTTTCGACGACACACCCGGAGGCCATCGCTGCGTTGCATTACCTGGGCTTTGAGACCCAGAGAGTGCTGGATCAGATGGGTCGGTTCCTATAGCAAGTCTCGGCCTCGGATAGAGCGCCGGACAAGGAGGCAGCATGACAGCGGACATGGAACGGATGCAGATTCTCAAGATGATCGAGCAGGGGCTGATCACAGCCCAAGAGGGGGCGCGCCTGCTGGGCGCCCTGGGCGAGGGTGCGACGACGGGCGAGGGCCCCGGCGAGCACAAGCCGCGCTGGTTTCGCGTGCGCGTGACCGATACCCGCACCGGCAAGCGCAAGGTGCATGTGAACCTGCCCTTGGGGCTGGTGAACGTGGGCATCCGCATGGGCGCCCGCTTTGCGCCCCAGATCGAGGACATGGACCTGTCCGAGATCCTCAGACAGATCGAGGAAGAAGGGATGCAGGGCAAGATCATTGACGTGGAAGACGAGGACGATGGCGAACATGTCGAGATCTTTGTCGAGTAGCGGCCCCAGCGCGGCCTGGGGAGGCGCCTCTCATGCGTAAACTGCTGCTGCGTTGGCTGGCCAACGCCATCGCCGTCTATGCGGCCATCGCTCTCGTGCCCGACATCAGCGCCGGAGGCGGCTGGGGCGTCTATTTCGGGGTGGCGCTGATCCTTGGCCTGGTGAACGCCATCGTCGCGCCGCTGGTGCGGCTATTGACGTGCCCCTTGATCCTGCTGACCCTGGGGCTCTTTACACTGGTCATCAACGCTCTGATGCTACGCCTCACCGCCGCCATTGCGGCCGGCCTGGGCCTGGCTTTTGCGGTGGATGGCTGGGTGGCGGCCTTTTGGGGAGGTCTGGCCATCTCGGTCGTAAGCGCGGTGTTGAGCGCATTGTTCGGCCTGAACCGCAAGGATGATCAGAAACGTTAGTTGGCCGGCCAGCTAACGCCGCGTCCCGTTGAGCCAGTTGCCCAGCGCTGTGCCTCGCAGCAGGCTGCGCATGGCCGTCACGATCAGCGCCGCACCCAACAGGATAAAGAGGGCGCCCCGCAGCGGCCTGGGGATGAATTGCAGGGTGACATAGTAGGCAAACTCGGGGAATGGCTGGACGCGATACAGATGGGTGAGCAGATAGGCGACCCCTAGGCTCAGCCCAAGGGCGCCGAGGCTCAAGAAGAACAGCCAGCGGGCGATATCCTTGCGCCGGATGCGGTTGCGGTCTAGCTTGTCCTCGATCTCCTGGGCCATGCGAGACACGATGGTGATGGTGGGCAGCTCTTTGGCCAACCCCAGCAACGACAGGCTGGTGGGCACAGGCGGCGCGGGCTCTCGCTCATGCCCGAGCTGCTGTGCGATCTCTTCCTCCACCTGCATATAGCCCACGGCCGTGGTCAGGTCTATGGCCACCGGAAAGTCGCGCTCCATCTCGGCGCGGCCAAAGACATCCTCGATGGTGCGCTCGGACAGGATCAAAAAAGGGCGCACGCCGGCGCTGAGCGCCGTCTGAAGGTCCAGAACGGAATCCCCCAACAGATAACATGCCTCCGGGCGCAGGCTAAAGCGCGCCGAGGCGGCCCAGACCAGGCCGGGGAAATCGCCATAGCAGCGCCCGGCAGCCACCGATTGCTGGGTGCAGGTGATCAGCGCATCCACCCGCCCGCCGCCCGCCTCGATCTGGGCGGCAAGCCGCCGCAGTTCGGCTGATGCCCGGGGGGCATCGCCTTCGCGCAGGGGCGCCGGCCTTTCCGGGCCATAGAGGAGCACAAAGGTTGTGGCGGAAGCCAGGGTCCGCAACGCTTCCAGCGTCGCCGGCGCCAGATGCCAACTCTCTATGGGGCTCTCCGGATCAATGTGGCTGTCTCGCAGCACACTATCTTGGTGGATGAATACGGCATTCATCCGGCGCCTGCCGCCTGCTCACTTTCGCGGACGGATAGCGTTCCCTCCAGCTTGGACGGCGCTTGCTCGCCCTTGGCGGCAGCGCTCTCCTCCTCGGCGGCGCCCGCCAGAAGCAGCCGCCCATCTGCGGCGCACTCGAGCAGGTCGGCATCCTGCCCGCTCATGTAGCACTGCCCCCGGAACAGCCCGCCCCTATCTATCATCAGAGCAGAGACGCACAGCTCGCCAAAGACGCGCCCGGTCGAGAGGATCTCCAGCCGCCCGTCCGCCCGAATGTTGCCCTGAACATGGCCCCAGACCTGGACCGAGTTGGCGCTGATATCAGCCACCACCTTGGCGGATGGGCCGATCACGACGTTGCCTGCGGTCTCGATCCTGCCCTGCAGGATGCCATCCACGCGGATGTTGCCATCCGATTTGAGCACGCCCTGCACATTGGCGCTGGCGCCCAATATAGTGTCCACGTTGCCGCTGCTCGCGGCCAGAGGTTGCTCCTTGCGAAATAGCGCCATCTTGTTCTTACTCCTCTACCCTAGATGCGTCTGTCCTCAACAGCGAGACCGCCTGCTGCTCCTCTTCGCTGAGGGGCACAGGCGATGACCAGTCAACCACGGGCTTGGCATAGATGCGCGTGCTGCCGCGCCCGTGCAGGCTGCACAGCAGCACACCTTTGCCCTGGCCGTCGGCAAGGGCCAGGGCAAAACTATAGTTCCCGCCGGTATCGTCAAAGGGGTTGAACCGCACCAGTCCCACATGCTGGATGGCGCGGCTCACGGCGGCGCCCTGAGCGCCGACCTGGGCGCCCAGGCGCTCGATCTCCTGCTGGCCGCTCTGAATGCTGCCAATGTGCTCCAGCAGGATCTCCTCCAGCCTCTCGCCTGAGGCGCCCTCCACCAGGCGCTGGTAGCGCCGCTCCATGCGGCTCATACGCCGGTACGTCAGTATCAGCCCGATAGCCAGGCCAACAACGGCCACCCAGGCGGCGACCAGAGTTACGATCAGGTACGGCGGCATTTCTCCCCTACATCCCTCTATGGTGCAGCGCTACCGTCCGGCAACGACAAAGGCGATGGTGCGCTGCCACGGCGTCACCTGCCCGGCCAACTCGCGGCGCAACAGCCCCTCGATCTGAGCGATCTCCTCAGGCGCCAGGTGCGCCCGCAGGTGGGCCAGATAGCGCGGCTCTTCCCCCTCAACCGGCGCGAACCAGCGCTCTACCTGGTTGCGCGTAACCAACAACTCGGTCTGCTCCACGCGCACGCCAACGGCGGCCTGCCGGAAACCGGCTGCCAGGATGGCCTGCTCCAGAGCTTCTGCCCCCCAGTTTACCATAGGATCGGCCTCGTTGTCATACAGGGCCTCTTCTGCGGCGGCCCAGCGTTGGCGCAGGTCTTGCGCCAGCGCCTCGGCCTGCGCCAGCGCATACAGCCGTTGGCCGCCGCCGGGCACCACCTCCGCCAGGCTGAGGCGGCCTTGTGCGGCCAGCAAGCCCTGCAGAATGGGCAAACGCGCGGCCCAGATATCGCTGCGGGTCAGGGCATTGCGCCCAATGATGACATCCACACGCAGATCCGGGTAACCGGCTTGCGCCAGCAGTTCGGGCAATGCCTCGATCTCGCCCGCCAGCACGATGGGGCGCAGCAATTCGTCAAGCTGGGCGGCCTGCTCTCGCAGCGCCCTGGCCAGCTCGGGCTGGGGCTCCAGCGCCCATACGCCGCCCTCTGGCGCGCGACGCAAGGCCTCCCAGGTGAGCAGGCCGCTGCCCGCGTGCAGATCCAGCACCAGGTCGTGGCGCCGGATATCCAGGGGCGCCAGCACCCTTTCGCGGGTCTCGGCCAGGGCGCGCGCCGAGCTGTCCACCGTGCGTGCCAGCCAGCGCTCTCTAGCGCGATCCTCGGGCGAAAAGGTCAGCACCTCGCGGGCCGGGGCGTCCATCTCGATGGCGGCAGCAAGCTGGGCCTCGCGGCGACGCTCCACCCGCTCGCCGATGGCGCGCTCATAGCCCTGGTCGGAAGGCTTGTAGAATACCTGGCCCCGCAGCGCATCGGGCAGGTACTGCTGGGCCACCCAGTGATCGCGATAGGCGTGGGGGTAACGATAGCCCTCGCCATGCCCAAAACCCTCTTTGTCGCGGCTGGCATCCTTGAGGTGGGTGGGCACCTCGTCGCGGCGCTCGGTGCGCACCGCCTCCAAGGCATCGAAATAGCCCAGGGTGGTGTTGGATTTCTCCGTGGTGGCCAGGTAGAGGGCCGCTTGGGCCAGGTGGAACTGGCCTTCGGGCAAGCCCACCCGCTCAAAGGCCGCCGCTGCGGCCTGCACCACCACAAGGGCCTGTGGGTCGGCCAGGCCAATATCCTCGCTGGCGGAGATCAGCATACGCCGCAGGATAAAGCGCGGGTCCTCGCCCGCATGCACCATCTTGGCCAGCCAGTAGAGGGCGGCGTCTGGATCGGAGCCACGCAGCGACTTGATAAAGGCGCTGATGGTGTCAAAGTGATAGTCGCCCTCGCGGTCATAGAGCACGGCGCGCTGCTGGATGGACTCCTCGGCCACGGCCACATCCACGACGATGACGCCCTCGGCGTCGGGGGTGGTGGTCTCGACGGCCAATTCCAGCGCATTCAGCAACGAGCGGGCGTCGCCGCCGGCCACATGGATCAGATGATCCAGGGCATCGGGGGCAATGCGCACGCTCAGCGCGCCATAGCCCCGCTCTGCGTCGCTCAGGGCGTGCTCGGCCACGGCTCGCAGGTCGCCCTCGGTCAGCGGCACGAGCTGAAAGACGCGGCTGCGGCTCAGCAGGGCCGAGTTGACCGAGAACCAGGGGTTCTCGGTGGTGGCCCCAATCATGATGATGGTGCCGTTTTCGACCCAGGGGAGCATGGCGTCCTGCTGGGCCTTGTTCCAGCGATGCACCTCATCCACAAAGAGGATGGTGCGCCTGCCATAGAGCGAGCGCTGCTCGCGGGCCTCGGCCACCACCTCGCGCAGTTGGGCCACCCCCGCCAGCACAGCGTTCAGGGTCACAAAGCGCGAGTGGGTGGTGTTGGCGATGATGCGGGCCAGGGTGGTCTTGCCGGTGCCGGGGGGGCCATAAAAGATGAGGGAGGAGATCTGATCCGCCTGGATGGCGCGGCGCAGCAGGCGGCCAGGGCCCACCACATGCTCCTGGCCGACGAACTCGTCCAGGGTGCGCGGGCGCAGACGCGCAGCCAGCGGGGCTTCGCGCTCGACTTGTTCCTGGCGGGCTTGCTCGAACAGATCCATCTCGGCCCTCGGCGCTCCTTTGCCCGGCTCGATCACAGACATGCTGGGAACGAACTGTGTGAAAGAGGCCCAGGCTCACCGCATCCTTGCTCAGCTTGAGCCTGGGCCCGATCAGTATAGCGCCAGGCCCCTATCTGGCGAAATCGGCGTAGGGCGCTCTATCCCTCTGCGAGCGCCTCTTCGACAAAGTCAATCAACAGCTCCAAGATGGGCGGATCGGCATCGGGTCGCACCAGGCTCATGCCGTGGTCATCACCCGGGTACTCGATTGCCTGGTAGCGACCGCCCTCCGCCGCCTGGCACGCGCGGGCCGAGGGGACATCGTCCACCGCATAGGCGCATCGGGTCAGGGGCAACGGCTCGACAGCCTCGAGATCGGCAATGACCTCTGGATAGACGGGGCCCAGATAGCTGCCCGGCGAGAGGGAGAATGCGCCCCGGCAGTTCGCGGGGAACTCTTGGTTGAGCAGCAGGCAACCGTCGGCGGCGCCATCGGCGCCCAGGCTGGCACCCACGGCCACAACGCGCTGCGGATCCACACCCTCTAGCCCGCGGGCGGTGCGCATGGCCGCCTGGGCATCCAGCAGCCAACCTTCGCGGTCGAACTGGCGGCAGCCGCCTTCACACCCCCGAAAGGTAAAGGTGAACACCGCATAGGACTCGTCTTCGGGCATCGGTGGAAACCAGGAATCGTCTAGCCAGGGCATGCCGCCGGTCGGCGGGGGCGGCGCAACGCCCCGGTTCTGCAGCCAGGGAGCGATGGCGCCCCAATCACGTAGATCGCCGCCGGCCCAGTGCATCAGGACGACCATCGGCGACAGGCCCGAGGCCCCCGGATAATAGACGCCCTCCAGCTCTTGCCCATCCTCGGCGGTGAACGAGACCGCCTGGGGCTCTGGGGGCAGTCCCGGCGGCGGCTCGGGCGTGGCGGTGGGCGGAATGGGCGTCGGCGGCTCGGCAGTGGCCGTCGGGGGTGGCGCCGTGGGCGTGGGCGTCTCTGGTGTGGCGGTGGGCGGCGCGGGCGTCACCGTGGGTAAAGCCGTGGGCGCAAGCGTGGGAGCCGCCGCGACGCTCTCAGGTGTGGGTGTGGGCGTTACGGCCGGTGTAGCCTGGGCACAACCGCCCAGCAGCAGGGCCAGAATCAGCAGCCAGCGAATCCGTAGCATGGCAGACCTCCTCTTGTGAGTTATCGTAGATGGCGCGGGTGAATCAGGAACCCGGCATGGCGACGTACAACGCGCGATTCGCGGCATTTTGGCAGCATGGAGGAGACGTGTCAAGCCGGATGTGCTCTTGCGGCGGCGCGGTCGCGCATTTGACCGCGCTCTGCGCCCATGCTACAATCCGTGGCGCTTGGCCCCCATCGTCTAGTGGCCTAGGACACAGCCCTTTCAAGGCTGCGACGGGGATTCGAATTCCCCTGGGGGCACTCTTGAATGCCCCACCGTACTTGGTGTGGTTCTTCTGTGCAAGCCGAAAGCGCTCCGGTGGGGAGATACGCGGTCGAACTGGGCGTACCCTTTATCCGCCGATTGCTCCTACGACCAGGAATTGTCCAGCACCGCCGCTGAGCGTGATCATCTCCGGGGAGTTTCGCAGCCACGGATGCAAGCGCGCCGTTGGGCGGGCAAAGCGAAACACGCTCATCTGTCAACAGAGAATTGGAAATGAACAAGAACATCGAACGTTTCGGTAGCGGGCTTGTTGGCGCTGTCTTGATCCTTTTCGTCGGCTTGCACTGGCATATCGCCATCGCCGCCTGGCTGTCGCCGATTTTGCTGATCCGTTCCTTCCGGCTTATGGGTAGGTGGTACGAGACACTGCCTATCCTGGCCGCAACGGCTCTCTTCCGTCTGCTGAGCATCACGGGCGGATGGGATATGCCCCTATATATGGAGTTCGTCTTTAGCCTGCTGGTGCTACTGCCGCTGTGGACCGCGCTGTACATTGACCGCTGGTGCGCCCGCTCCGGCAAGCGTCTCGGAATGCTGCTGATGTTTCCACTAGTGTATACCGCCAGTGATTTCCTGTTGGGCTTTTCTCCCGTTGGAACCGTCTTTTCTCCGGCCGCGGGACAATTCGGTTATGCGGCGCTGGTGCAGACTGTTTCTCTAACCGGACTGTGGGGCCTCACTTTTCTGATTGGCTTGACGGCGACAATCGTGAATCTCACTTGGGAGAACAACTTTGATCTGCGGAGAGCCGGGCGACCTGTGATCGTTCTGGCAGCTGTGTTCGCCGTTGTCCTGGCTTACGGCTACAGTAAGAACCTGTTGACCCGCCCCGCCGCCGGAACCGTCCGCATTGCGGGCGTTACAGAAACTCATCCCCGCGATTATTGGGTCATCACTGACAGCGGCACTCCCCCCGAGAGCAAGACCGAGTACGCGGAGGAACTGAACGCCATCAACGACCGGCTCTTTGCGTCAAGCCAACGCGCGGCAGACTATGGCGCCAAGATTATCTTCTGGAGCGAGGGGAATGCGGTGATGTATGAGGATGACCTGGATGCTTTCCTGGAGCGCGCCCAGGCCTTTGCTCAGGAAAACCAGGTGTACTTTGCGCCCACGCCCTTGGTCTTGCACTATGGTCGGACAAAGAATGACAATCTGGTGCTATTGTTCGGCCCCGACGGCGATGCTCTCTTCCGCTACGAGAAAACGATATCCTGGTATCCCACCGAGTCGGATGGGATTGTGCCAGCCGTCGAAACGCCCTGGGGCACCTTGTCATCCGTCATCTGTTTCGACCTTGATTTCCCCAGCCTCTTGCGACAGGCCTACTCAAGGGATGTGGATATCCTGCTGGTGCCCGGCTTTGACACCGAGTTGATCAGCCCGTATCACACGCAAATTGGGCTGCTCAGAGGAATAGAGTACGGATTTTCTACCTTTCGCCACGCCAACAAGTCAACCTCTATTGCGGCAGACTATGCCGGTAACACCCTGGCTTATCAAAACTACTTTGACACCGATGACCGCGTGATGATTGCCGACTTGCCTATAAAGGGGATCAAGACGCTCTATGGCGAGCTTGGGGATTGGTTCATAGTTTTGGTCTGGGCAGCACTGGCAGCAGCGGTCGTCTTGGCTCTACGAGACCTAGTGCGTCAGCGAGACCGCCGCTGAGCGTGATCATCTCCGGGGAGTTTCGCAGCCACGGATGCAAGCACGAATCTGCTGGGAGGACCCTGTCACAGCTCGTGCTAGAAAAGGTCAGCCACAACACCCTGGCCGCCAACGGACACAACACCCAGCCGTGCAAGTTCGCCGCTCGCAAGGACACTATCTGAATCTACCACGACTATAGCCGCCATCTGCTGGTAGTCGATCCCGCTGGCCGCGAGTTGTGGATCCGCCTGGGGCGGTGGCTCATCATAGGGCCACGTGTCAGCGCCAGCGGATCGTCAGGTATACTGGCCGCTCCCCCTTGGGGGCACCTGCTACCGACCGCCTGAGTGTTGCTCAGGCGGTTTTTGCTTGGCAAAACGGCAGAGTGGCTGTTGCACTTGAAGCAGGCGTCGTATGATGCGCTGGCGAAGGCGCGGGCATGGGAGTGGAAGCCATCCCATGAATCCACGTGTGTTAGGGATGGCCCACCTTGCGGTTCACGAAGGCTGATGCTATCATTGGTTGTGGAGCAAACTAGAATAAGGATGCATCGGAACATGGTCAGTTCGTATCAAGTCGTGGATCTATTCTGCGGGGCAGGCGGATTGGCGCATGGCCTCATGCTGGAAGGGTTCCAGATACGAGCAGGTTATGACATTGATCCCTACTGCCAGTACCCATTCCAGAAAAACAACCCAGGAGCCGTCTTTGTATCTCAGCGGGTCGAGGAGCTCTCTCCGTGCGAGATCGCATCGTGGTACTCGGGCGACGCCGTGAGTGTCCTTGCCGGGTGTGCGCCATGCCAACCTTTCTCTCGCTATGCCCAGGGAAGAACCGACAAAGAGCAACGTTGGAGGCTGGTCAAGCGCTTCGCCGATCTAGTTTCGGCCGTATTGCCCGACGTGGTCACCATGGAGAATGTCCCTGACCTGGTTCGGTTCCGGCAGGGCCTTGTGTTCAGAGGCTTTGTGTCGCAGCTGGAGTCCGCAGGGTACCATGTATATTATGCTCCGTGTGTCTTCTGTCCCGATTACGGCATTCCACAAACGCGATCTCGACTAGTGCTCATCGCATCGAGACTTGCTCCTGTCACGCTCATTGAGCCCACCCATAATCCTGAGCAGTATCTGGATGTACATTCTGCGATAGGAGATCTGGAATCTCTGCAGGCCGGCGAAGCGAGTGAAACCGATCGTCTGCATAGGGCCGCCAAGTTGTCGAGGCGGAACCTCGCACGTATTCGTGCTTCCAAACCGGGGGGCTCATGGAACGACTGGCCCCCCGAATTGGTAGCCGGATGCCATAGACGAAGCTCGGGAGTGACGTATCAGTCAGTCTACGGACGTATGAGATGGGACGAGCCTTCTCCAACGATCACCACGCAGGCGTATGCGTATGGAAGCGGACGCTTTGGGCACCCCGAGCAGGATCGGGCCCTGACGCTCCGGGAGGCTGCCCTTCTTCAGACTTTCCCTCCGGACTACGAGTTCGTTCCGCCCGACGAGCCAGTGTACTTCAGGCGCGTGGGAGCCCTCATCGGAAACGCCGTTCCAGTGGCACTAGGACGCGCCATCGCAAAGAGCATTGAGCAGAGTCTCGTCAGCCCAGAGGAGGGATAGGGGACGGTTATATGCCCTCACTCAAGTTTACGGTGGACGCCGAACTCCTACGAGAACTGGGCCAGAGGCTCGTGGGCAAGCCTCATGTGGCCCTGGCCGAGCTGGTGAAGAACGGCTATGACGCCGATGCTACGCGCATCGTGATTCGGTTCGCCCTCGAACAAGACCACATCGATGTGCGTGACAATGGCCACGGCATGACGCTATCCGAGTTCCGTGACTTCTGGATGCGCGTCGGAACTACGCACAAAGTGGGGAACACCTCACGTCGCTTTCATCGCAACATGACGGGCTCCAAGGGCGTTGGACGTCTCTCGGCTCAATTCCTGGGTGACAAGCTGCGGATCATCTCCGTTCCCGAGGAAGGGCCATGGCTCAGCGCAGAGGTGGATTGGACCCAAGCGGCGAGCGCTGGCGACCTGACCGAGGCCGAAGTCGTCTACGAGATGCACGAGAACGAGAAACCGTTCGCCCAAGGAACGCAGATCACCATCGGAGGCCTTCGCGACGAGTGGTCGGACCCCCGTGCTATCCAGGATCTCGCGGCAGAGGTCTGGTGGCTGCAGCCGCCTTTCAGGGCCCCTATTCGCTCACCGGAGAACGGCGACCCTGGCTGTAAGATCGAGTTCCGCTCGACCCAGGAGGAGTTTCGCGCTGCGTTCGATCAGCAAATGTCGGCCATCATGGACATCTGGACGGCGCGCATCGTTGGTCGCAACGAGAATGGCACTGTACACATGTCTCTCGAGTTCGCAGGCGAACCTCCCAACAAGTTCGAGTATCGCATCGCCGAACTACCTCACAACAGGACTGGCGAGGCCTCTTCTCCGACGTATGACCCAGAGACGAACTTGAACGATGGCGAGTTCGAGATACGGATCTACAAGCTCCAATATCGCCAACCGCATGGCATCAAGGTAGATGATGCGCGCGAGTACTTTTGGCGATACGGGGGCGTGCATGTGTACGACGGTGGCTTCCGTCTTCCGTACTATGGCGACAAGCTGAACGATTGGCTCGGTATCGAGCAGGATCACTCGCACCGTCGATTCCTGTCGGAGCTGCTTCCTGAGAGCATCCAACAGTCATATCAAGACACGGCGAGGTTGCGCTTCCTACCGACTCTGGCTCGAATCTTTGGTGTGGTTCGGGTAGACACCTCTCGCGAGCCCAATCTCGAGATCATGATCACGCGGGATCGGCTTGCCGACACACGGGCGCTCCAGGACCTGACGAAAATGGTGCGCTGGGCGATCGACATGTACGCATATGAAGAAGCCCGGCGACAGTACGAGGAGAAGCGGCGCAGAGCAGAAAGCCTGCCTCTTCCTGAAGCAATGGATCGGATGCGGCTGTTCCTGGACGAAGTCAAGGTGAGTCTGCCTGGCGAGGCACGCCAACGAGCAGACGAAGTGTGGCGTCAGGTGACGGAAGCTTGGTCTGCCCGCAACGCATGGACAACGATGCAGGTAGCGCTCTTGGGGCCGCTGGCCACCGCTGGCATGTCCGCTCTGGCTCTGCAGCACGAGCTGGCCAAGCAACTGCTGTACATAGACAGTTTCGTGGATCAGCTGGAAGGCTTGGCAAGCGAGGGGAACGAGCTTTCCGAGCCCCTAATGGAACTTGGCGCAAGGCTACGTGCGTGGGCCGATCGCGCTCGAGGAACGAGCGCCGTGTTCAGCTATCTGCTCGATGCGGAGAACGTCGAGAATCGTCGGCGCTTCTACGCTCGCGATGTCCTCGAGGAGGTCGTTGGCCAGACCAAGGTCTTTGCCCGGGGCATATCCATCGACCTAACAGGAGTTTCCCCCGACGTACTGCTTCCGAGAGCGTCTCTGATCGAATGGGGGGCGATACTCCAGAACGTTCTCATCAACGCGTACAGTGCACTCCTCGATCAGGACGAGCGCAAGGTGAGCGTACGTACCGAGCGTGGTTCGGGCCAGATACGTTTGCTGATTCAGGATACCGGCTCGGGTGTAGACCTGGCCGATTCCGAGCGGCTCTTCGAGCCGTTCGTACGAGGAAGAGAGATCTCGGATGACCGCATCGCAAGGGGGTATGGCGGCGGTGGCCTCGGACTAACCATCGTCAAGCTGCTCGCAGATAGGATCGGCTGTGAGGTGCGCTTCGTGGAGCCAGACCCAGGGTTCGCCACGGCCTTCTCGATCCAATGGAGGGAGCCAGATGCTTGAGATCCGCATCTATGATGACGAGTCGCCTCTTGCTGAGCAATACGCCGAAGGGCTGAGAAACATCGGAGATCTCCACGTCGAGCGGCTAGAGGATTCGGTCTTTGCCAGCGAAATCGAGAATCTCATGGAGCGCCGCAGACATTGGCGCTCCGATGGATGTCTCGGCGACAGCACGTCGATCTTCGATGGCCTGGATGTGCTGGTGATCGACTTCGACTTGCTGGAGGCCACGGCTGCGGGCGAGCTAATCGTTGCGTCGGGAGAGGACGTGGCTTACCTGGTACGCTGCTTCTCGAGCTGCCGATTCGTGTTGGGGATGAACCTTCCACTGTATCGGGAAAACGGATTCGACCTAACGCTCAGAGGGCATTTGGAGTCGTATGCTGACCTGAACATCGCCAGCGATCAACTCGCCAACACGGGCCTATGGAGTCAGGCATTCCAGAAATACCGGCCTTGGCATTGGCCCGTAATACCCGAGTATCTGCGCGAGTACGAGAGAAGGCTCGAGGATGCCAGGGATCTGGATGCTCCCATCCATCGAATCATTGGCTTGCCCCAGGAGAGAATGGCTCGCCTACCAAGGACGACCGGCGAGTTCCTGGGGGGGGCGCCCGAGGAAGCTACCCTCAGAGGCTTTGTTCGAGAGTCGGGGAATGGGTTGCTGCCGAAGGATGCCCCCGAGGCCGATTGTGACGAGGAGGTGCTGGCTCGCATCGCTGCCGCACGTCTGGCCAAATGGATTGAGAGGCGCCTACTGCCAGGCCAAGACATCCTCGTGGACGCACCCCATCTGGTCTCTCGGTTCCCAAGCCTGCTCCGAGGATCTCCCGACACCATCGAAGACTGGAACGCTACCGCCCGGCTGGATGCCAAGGGAGCCAATAGCGTCACCGAGGAGCTCGTGAGTGGTTCTCGGTTGGAACGCCCTCATTGGGTCTCCCGACCCACCTGGCTGTGGGACCAGGTTCGCGAGTGCGAGCAGATCGCCGAAGTGCGCGAGCCGTGGTCCGTAGAGCTTCCCAACTGGTCGTTCTGTGAAGATACCTCTCGCTTCTGCGCCGATGCACGACAGTTCCGCGCCGACCTCGAGTCTCCCTATTCGCTACGATACGTGCGGCGACTCGAGAAGGTGCGCTACCGCCCCGTATCACGTCTCTTGGGCTAGGAGACGGCGCATGGCGAATGCAAGACTGGATGGCATCCTACAGGCGATCGGACATCTGCAAAGTGTTCAGGACCACTTCTGGGAGGAGCGGTCTCCTGACGGCCCAAGGCCCAAGAAACACGTGCGGGATATCTACGATGGGTTCATCAGCAGCTGGGATCCTCTCCGCCAAGAGCACCTCGATCGCATACGCACTTGCGCGAACAGCTGCAGTGACGATTTCGAATTCCGTACATCCAGTGAGCACTCCTATCTATACCTGCCCGTCCCAGAGAGAGACGCTTCCCTGCTGCCAATCCTGGACCTCGCGCTGAAGGGTCGGAGACTCTGCGACCAGAAGCCCAAGGCGAAGAAGTCCGTCAGCACAAGCCCCATGGAGTGGGCACTGGAGTTGAGGATCCTGCTGCTCCACTGTCGACGGGAGGACGAGAGCGCCCTTGGTGGGGAGACCCGCGCGCGTCCCCATGGCATCGTTCTCCGTCTCGAGGGCGGAGACTGCTCGCACCCGTATTTCCATTCTCAGCTATGCACCAGCTTTGGTGGCTCGTCGGGCCACCCTACGGATTGCCTCCTAATCTCGCCTGCTTGGTTGCCGGAGAGAATCCCGGCTCTTCCGCTCAACGCGACAGAGCCGCTGGGCCTTCTGGCCTGCCTGTTGGTTGGCCTGTACGGCATCAAGGCCCCTGTGGCCCAGGAGATGAACCGTGTGCCAGAATATGCCAGGGCGTTGCGCTGCATTTGGAGCCCCCCATGATGCCTAGCGATCAGAAACGATCGGCCCCGAGTGGATCTCCTCCCGCTTCCTCAGATGCTGCCCACAACCGCATGAGGGCGACCAGACAGCGGGACACCAAAGCCGAGCGTTCTCTGCAAGAGTCGCTCGATCGGCTGGGCCTCTCGTTCGAGACAGATGTGCGCGTTCTGAGCAACACCAGGAGAAGAGTGGACATCCTGTTCAGGGAAGCCCGAATAGCTGTCTTCGTGGATGGATGCTTCTGGCATGGTTGTCCTGAGCATGGGACATGGCCCAAGAGGAATGCCCAGTTCTGGAAGAGCAAGATCAAGGCCAACCGGAAGAGGGATGCCGACACCAACCGGAGACTCTTGGCCGAGGGTTGGTGCGTCATCAGAATCTGGGAACACGAGGATCCGGAAGCTGCGGCGCGAAAGGTCCTACACGCCCTTGTATGACGAGGGCGTTACTCCTGCCGCAAGGGTTGCTCGTAGGCCGCTGGCGCTCCCCCCTGGGGGCACCTGCTACCGACCGCCTGAGTGTTCCTCAGGCGGTTTTTGCTTGGCAAAACGGCAGAGTGGCTGTTGCACTTGAAGCAGGCGTCGTATAATGCTGTCAGTAGCCCGTGCGGGGCCGCTACACAGGAGGGAAAGGCAGCCATGAGCGATCAGCCCAGCACACTCGCCCCTCGCGCCATCGTCCAGATGCTGTTCTTTATTGTCTTGATCCCATTCCTACCGCTGTTGCTCACCTGGCGCTGGACCTGGTGGGAGGCTTGGGTCTATGCCCTGGTCAGCATCCTGGGCTTTGCCATCAGCCGGGCGCTGGCCGCGCGGCGCCACCCGGATCTGATCGCCGAGCGGGCCCGCTTTTTGCGGCATGAGGATGCCAAGCCGTGGGACAAGGCCCTGGCACCCCTGGTAGGGTTGGGAGGCGGCCTGTTGCCGCTGGTCGCCGGGCTCGATGCGCGCTGGGGTTGGTCGCCCTCGGTTGGCGCATGGCCCAAGGCCCTGTCGCTGGCGGTCTTTATCGCCGGATACGCCTTGGGGGCCTATGCCCTGATCGAGAACCGCTTCTTTTCCGGCATGGTACGCATCCAGAGCGAGCGCGGGCACCGGGTGGTAACCGGCGGCCCCTATCGCTGGGTGCGACATCCGGGCTATGCAGGGGCGCTCCTCTCCTATTGGGGCGTGCCCCTGCTTTTGGATGCCGCCTGGGCCTTGGCGCCGGCCGCATTCCTGACCGTCGTGCTGGTCGTTCGCACCGCCCTGGAGGATCGCACGCTCCAGGAGGAGTTGGAGGGCTATCGCGACTATGCCGGGCGCGTGCGCTATCGGCTGATGCCGGGGGTGTGGTAACGCCGTTGGATCGTGGAGGGCTCGCATCATGGCAGGATCACTTGGTGCTGACAGGCCGGTGTTACGCCGGGAGCTAGGGCTGCTGGACGCCGTCGCCGTGGGGCTGGGGGCCATTATCGGCGCAGGCATTTTCGTTGTCACCGGCGTGGCGGCAGGGGTGGCCGGGCCTGCATTCCTGGTCGGGCTGCTCATCGCCGGGGGCGTGGCCACCTGCAACGCCCTCAGCTCGGCCCAATTGGCAGCCACATATCCCCAAGCGGGCGGCACCTACGAGTATGGCTACCGCCTGCTGCACCCCTGGCTAGGGTTTGTGGCCGGGTGGATGTTCCTGGTCAGCAAGCTGGCCGCCGGCGGCACCGTGGCCCTGGGCTTTGCGGGCTATCTCCACGCACTGATTCCGGCCATCCCCCAACGGCCGGCGGCAGTGGCCGCCATTGCGGCGCTCACGGCGATCAACTACCTGGGCATCAAAAAGGCGGGGCGCCTGAATATCGCCATCGTGTCGGTCTCGCTGGCGGCTTTGGGCTACCTGGTTGTGGCAGGGCTGCCTGCGCTGGATCTGGCCAACCTGCGCCCATTTGCGCCCCACGGCCTGCGGGGCGTGCTGGAATCCGCCGCGCTGCTCTTTTTCGCCTATACCGGCTATGCGCGGCTGGCGACCCTGGGCGAAGAGGTGCGCGAGCCCCGGCGCACCATCCCCAAGGCCATCATGCTGGCCCTGGGGATCGCGCTTTTGCTCTACATGCTGGTAGCGCTGGCGGCGGTGGGAGCCGTGGGCGCCGACGCGCTGGCGGCCAGCGCCTCGCCCTTGGAGCGCGCGGCCGCCAGCCTGGCCGCGCCGGGGGTTGCTCCAGCGGTTGCCATCGGCGCCACTACGGCCATGCTGGGGGTGCTGCTCAGCCAGATCCTGGGCATCAGCCGCATGATCTTTGCCCTGGCCCGCCGCCGCGACTTGCCGCCCGCGCTGGCCCATGTGCATCCCGTCTATGGCGTGCCGGATAGGGGCATCCTCCTGACAGGGCTGGCAGCGGTGATGGTAGCGCTGTTCGGAACGCTCCAGGCCATCGTGGCCGCCGCCTCGTTCACGATCCTGATCTACTATGGGCTGGCGAACCTCTCGGCGCTGCGCATGCGCCGCCAGGACAAGCTGTTCCCCGATTGGGTCCCAGCGCTGGGCGTCGTCTCCTGTGCCGGACTGGCCCTGACCTTGCGCCCGGCGACCATCGCCAGCGGGCTCGGGCTGCTGGCCGCCGGGCTGCTCTGGCGCTGGCTATACCGCCGGCTCAGCGGCGCGGCCGAGGGCCAGGCCACAGAGGATTAGGGACAAGATGCCTCAGCCCTGCGCATGACCGCTCGTCTCCAGGCTGGCGACGTAATACACGCTGGGCGCGACACGCTCGTCAGCGCCGGGCAGGTCCTCGCCCCCCTCCGCCGACATCTCGGGGAAGGGCATCCGGCGCGGCGACCCCGTTCGGTAGATGATGCGCTGCACGTCCCAGGTGGAGGCGTCGAATAGCAGAGAGCGCACCACGCCCAGCTCGGGCACGGACAGGGTGTAGCGGTGCTCGACCGCATCCACGGCGATCTCGATCTGGTGCCAGCGACCCGCCTCAAACACGCCCAGGTCGCGGGTCTCGTCGGCGTCCCGCGCCTTGAGGCGGCCATCGGCGTCGAACCAGAGGCGCACGGGGACCTGGCCGCGCTCGTCGGCCAGCTCGATGTACAGGGGCGCGTCGCCCACCTGGGCGGCCAGCACCCGGGTGCGCAGGGTGACCCGCCTGCTATCGGGGAATACCCGCTCCGCCTTGGCGTAATCGTACGGGTCCTCGTCGCGCAGGGCGAGGGCGGGCGTCCCATCGGGGGCCACGCCTACCGAGACGGGCGCCCATTGGGGGCTGTAGAGGTTCCACGCGGCCAGGGCATCCACCGTATCCAGCGTATCGTTCACCGGCCCCTGTACCCGCCCCCGCACCGGCGCCGTCACGCGGCTGACCCAGATATCCTCTTTGTTCATGCTGTAGGTGAGCCACAGGCCGCCATCGGGCGGCGCGCCATTGCCCTCAACGATGCCGCGCACATATTGGGCGCCAAAGTCCTTCCAGTGGCCCCCATACCGGCGGGGCGGCACCTCGCCCTGCACCAGGAGCATGTCATCGTAGGTATAGCCATCGTCGCCGGTGACGATGGCCAGCGGCCAGCGCTGCTCGCTGTGGGTGCTGGGGTTATAGACCAGGGCATAGCGGCCATCGGCGGTGCGTTGGCCCCAGACCTTGGCGCCATCCATCACCAGGCTCGTCGCTTGCTCCGGCTCGGACCAGGTCTGGCCCTCATCGCCGGAATAGGCCACCCGCGCCCGCTTCCAGAGGCCCACGACGCGGCCATCGGCGGCGTGGTAGTAGGAGAGGGCCTGGCCGCCGCCGATGGCGAAAAAGCCGTCCTCGGCGCGGTCCTCCTCCCACCACTGGAGGGTCACCAGCCGGTCGGCCAGGAGCGCATCGCAGGCCCCGATGAACCCGGCATCGGGCGATGCGGTGTAAAAGGGGTAGCGGGTGTTGCCCTCGTGCCAGCCAGCGTGCCGGTTGTAGCGCACGAAATGGATAGGGCCCAAGGCGCCATCGGCATAGACCTCGCGCACGACACGGCCGATGCCACGCCCGTCGTTGGGCGAGGTGGTGGGATGGGGGCAGATGCCGTAAAAGCCCAGGGCCAGCAGGCGGCCATCGGGCGCAACGTAGAACCCCATGCGCTGGTGCATGACAGAGTAGGAGCCGGGCGCCAGCTTGAAAGGCAGATCGTCGGGATAGACGCCATCGGGCGCGACGTAGGGCGGAAAGACGACCTGGGGCCGCTCCCAGGCGCGGCCATCGGCAGAGGTGGCCAGCAGCGTCTGGCCTGGGGGCGTGTGCTCGCCGACGGGGTTGCTCAAGTAGGAGAGGTAAAAGCGCCCGCGCCAGTGGGCCAGCATAGGGGCATGGTTATACGTCCAGCCATAGGCCTCGGCGAACTCGGGGTGGCTGCGGTTGACCCGCAGCACCTGGTAGCTGTGTACGCCCACGGCGGGGCGCAGTTGCCCGTGGTGGTAGTCAATGTTGGCTCTGGCCCGGCCGATGTAGCGAACGTGGTTTTGCGAGGTGGTCATGGCGGGTGCTCCGTGTGGGGAAGCAGCCTCACAATGAAAAATAGTGAGGGAGGAACAAGCACAACCGGCCTCAATCGGTTTAGGTTTATAGAGCGCGAAACATCCAGACGACACCAAGCACCGCGCAAAAGGTGTGCGTACCGAATCTGTGATGTTTCACGGTGATGCAGAGCCTCGAAAGAGCAGCATGCCCACCTCAAGGTACACGCTGAAAGCACAGGCCAAGTGCAGAGTGCGAATAATGACCGAGGAGTGTCATCTTTCTTCCAAGTATTGCGTGACACTCCTCTGAAATGCTCTCTTCTGAGGTTAGCGGCGTATAAGCTCTACTTTATTATCATCTCCAACGGAAATAACCAAGGTCCCATCTCGATTTTCTGATTCCAGATTATGCTTCGGACTGAGAGGATGCGGCTTCGCGGGTGGCAGTATCTTCGGTTCTCGGGTCATGGGGAACGAGCTCTTGCGTGGTTGGTATGCTATGTTCGCCGGACGCACATCCCTTATCTTCTGTGACATCACCAGTTCTCCTTTGTGTGTTGCTGATCTGGCGACCAATTAGAATAAGCGGTCTCTGAGTATCTGGGTTTCGAAATATCCCCTTGCCAAACTGATCAACGATTGCCCTATAGAACTCCAGTTCACACTGAGAAGGAGGCCGAACGGGGAAACCGATCTTGCACGCCTCACCGAAGTCAATAACAAACGAGTGGCAAGGGTAGCCATTGAGAAGTTGATTCAGTGTGTGGTCCGATGCACCAAGACGCTTAGCATACTCTCCTGTTATATCGAGAGAACGTTGTATTTCTCCGAGCTTTATGGGTTCCATTTGTTCCGCTATGGGTCCAATAAGGCCAGTAGCTAATTGTGTAGCTATCTCCATCGCCCTTAGCGTACTGATAAACCCTTGGCTTCTGCTGATAATCGAGAGAAATGCTTCCTCAAAGACACGAAAATGCTCACGGCTCAGTACCTGCAACGCCCAGAGAATATCCAGACCCGAATTGCGCCGAATAAGCTCATCATCTTTGATGAGCTGAACATCTATCGGCCCCAACTCGCCATCAGGAGACATGACCAATGAGCGAGCGCCTAGGGCTACCAGTGTTCCAGCACTCTTGCAGTACCCAAAGACTCCGAGCGTGAACTCATCGTAGCGACTGCGCAAGCCCTGTGCAAGAATATAGGCAGCGTCAGCGTCCCCACCCGGTGTCGTCAAAATGAAGAAAAGGTGCTTACTCTGGGCAGGTTCAGAGTCAATAAGCTCCAAAAAATCGTAGACGTTGTCCCGATACAGCGCTCCGGCGTAGAAAGCGGCCTCGCAATGGGACTCAGTCAGCAACTGTTGAATAGCGGCGAGTAATCCCTTTGGCTCCTGCGCCGTAGAAGAGTCTTGCTCCATCTCCAAGTGCTCTCTCCTTGTTTACCTCGGCCCTATATGCCCAACCGCCCTCATCTGGTATTCCCGGCAGTGCGAAAAGTCGTGCTGCCCTATTCATCAAGGTATTGTAGAACGACCATGGCAGAACTTATACTTGATTGGCCTACCGCGCACATCCTTCGCGCCGCACGGGCAGGGCGCATTGCGGGGTGTCCCAGCGTACTTTAGCTGGTTCCACTCGAGAACATAGTCCATCTGCTGCATTGACGGTATGCGAAAGCTGACCCAAGTTGCGTTGTTCAGGTTGGTAATAGCTAAATCGCCTCTAGATATAATGTCCATACCAACGATCAGCCCAAACTGACCGTTGGCCTCAGCGCACTCTACTGCCGAGACTCCCACCACCATGACACGATTGGGTAGTCCAATGTTGACAATGTACGTATTGGCTTGACCTACGCCTGCTGCGTGGTGAATCAGAGTCGAGCCTGTAGCCACCAGATCAAGCTTCTCAGCGGTATCTCGGGTGATCATACTCGCTGTCGCGCCTGTATCCCATAGGGCTACGGTCTCAGCGTAGAGTTCAGGAGTGGTAGGTGTCTGGATCGGATCAAAAGCAGCCCAAACGTGAACGGGTGTAGTTATGCGATTGCTAATACTTGTGTATCTGACTGTAAAGGCGTCGAATGACCCGCGATTCCTGGACAACACAGCGTCACCCAAGGACAATCTGTGTGGAATTGATAGTCACCGTGTAGGCGTCAGGACCTGGCTTGCAGGGCTGTAACATGAATGTGCCTAGAGGATACTGCTCCTGGGCACTGAGGTAAGCCTCCAGGTTCGTATCATATACTCCTACCACCTGGCGCCCTTTCAGTACAAGAATTTTGCCAAGAAACTGCTTAACCAACTGCTCCTGGTTCTCGATAAAGAAATCGAGCTCCTCCGTGAACACGTTGCACCCCCTCCCGCATTCCCAAGAAATGCAGATCATCACACTCATTATACCAGATGTGTCAAGAGACTGCGAGGAATAATATGACGGGCATGTTCTCCCATTCGATCTCACATACATGCCTCACCTCAATGGCTCTAGCGCAGCACCAGGATAGCGGCGTCGGACAGAGGCAGGTACGTTACAGTCAGGTTCCCGTTCCCCCTCCTACACCGCCCCTGCCAGCGCCACCAACCCGAACATCGTGATCACCACGCCCGAAAGCCGGTTGACCCAGAGCAGGCTCCGGGCGTTGAAACGCGAACGAAACATGCCGACGCCCCCGCTCAGAGCGAGCCACCAGAGCGCCGAGCCCAGGAAGACCCCCAGCACCAGCGTGCTGGCCGCCGCATAGTCGCCGGCGGCGCTGGCCAGGCCCAGCCCGGAAAAGATGGCCACAAAGGAGAGGATCGTCATCGGGTTCGTCAGGGTCAGGGCAAAGGTGGAGGCGTAGGCCGCCGCCAGCCCACCCCGCCCGGCCGGGGCAGCCTCCTCGGCGGGGCGGGCCAGCAGCGTCTTGATGCCCAGGTAGCAGAGGAACAGGCCGCCGACGAGGCGCAGCCAGGTCTGTTGCCCCACCAGAAAGGTCGAGACAAAGGTCAAGCCGAACCCGGCGATGCAGCCATAGACGGCGTCGGCGGTGGCGGCGCCCAGGCCGGAGGCGAACCCCGTGGCGCGCCCCTCGGCCAGGGTGCGCCGCATACACAGCACGCCAATGGGCCCCACCGGCGCGGCGATGGAGAGCCCGATGACGAGCCCCCGCAACAGCAACGAGAGGTCAACTCCCTCGCTCGTGGTTAGCGCCTCCCGTAATTCCCGCCCGCCAGGATGTCGCGCACCTCGATAGCGTTGGTGGCGGTGCGCAGGCGCGCCATGTGCTCGGCCTCCTGGTCGCGCAGGCGCGTGACCCGATCCAGCACATCGGCCAGGTAGCGGGCGGGGAACTTACACGCGCCGTTCTCGTCCATATGGACGATCTCGCCGGGGGCCACGTCCATGCCCGCGATGGAGACGGGCACGTTCACGGCGTGGATCGCCATGTCGCCGTGGCCGGCGCACACGCCACTGGTGAGATACTGGAACCCCATGGGCCGGATCTCGTCAATGTCGCGGGAGGGGCCGTTGGTGATGGCGCCCACGCAACCGGCGGTCTGCATGGCAGTGGTCATGTTGCCGCCGGAGAGCCCCACCTTGTTGGCGATCTCGGGGGGAAAGCGCTGCTCGAACACAAAGATCGTCGGCTGGGGCGAGACGGCCATGGCGTCAACCACGTCGGCCAGGGAGAGCCGCGCATAGTTCGGGTCGGGCAGGCCATAGACGCAGGTAACGGCATAGCCTACGGTGCGCCCCAGCTCGGGATACCAGCAGCGCAGGCTGGCATCGGTGTACCAGTTCATCGTCCACGGGTTATACAGCCCCAGGCAGAGGGGGTTCTTGGGATAGGTGGCCAGCACGTTGGTGATGGAGGGCGTGTCGAACTCTTTTAGGGCCTCGAGCAGCTCTTGATCGGTGGGCATACGAGTCTCCTTCCAAAGGGTCGTGTCGTCACTTGGACTCGGAGTGGGCGCCAAGGCGGCGGTCTATGCGGTGGGCAGGGCCCTCTCCCCTCTCCCATGCGCGCATGGGAGAGGGGGACGTGGCATAGGTCGCCAGCACGATGCTAACGCTGGACCTTTAGGCCCTGGATGCCGGCAAAGTGCGCGCGGCTGCCGAGCTCCTTTTCGATGGCCAGGAACCGGTTGCCCACGTGGCCGATGGCGCCCTCGCGCAGGTGGCCGGTGCCCAGGCCCACGGTATAGTCGGCGATGGACGGGCCCTCGCCACGGCTATCGCAGGGCATGACGCCCATGCCCGCGCGGTAGGCCATGCGCACCACGTTGAACGACTCGCTGATGGTGCCGATCTGGTTCACCTTGAGCAGGATCGCGTCGGTGGATTTGTGGTCAATGCCCATCTGCAGGCGCTCGGGGTTGGTGGTGTACAGGTCGTCGCCCACGGTCTCCACATGGGGGAGCTTGGCCGTCAGGATGGCGTGCCCCTCATAGTCCACCTCGTCCAGCGGGTCTTCCATGATCACAAAGGGATAGTTGCCCGCCATCCACACATACAGCTCGATCAGCTCGTCGCGGGTCTTTTCCTGGCGGTCGAACAGGCCCACGTAGCGGCCCTTGTCCTTTTCATAGTAGGTGCCCGCCGCCACATCCACCTGGATGCCGATGCGGCCCGTCTGGCCGTCGCGCTCGATGGCCTCGACCATGATGTCCCACAGCTCCTTGTCGTGGGAGACGGTTCCGGGGGGCACCGAGTAATGGCCATAGCGGGCGCTGATGCCAAAGCGCTCCTGCATCACCTTGGCATAGGTGCGCGAGAGGTGCCAGGCGGCATAGTGGGCCTCGGAAAAGGTGTCATAGCCATAGCACATGAGGGCGTGGCTGGGCTTGCCGCCCGACTCGCTGCCGCCGCCGCCATAGCGGTCGCTGCCCACCAGGCAGATGATGCCCGGCACCGGCAGGGTGACGGCGTTGACGCCGCCGATGTGCTGGTAGAGGGGGATGCCCAGCGCCGCCGCGCCGGCCTTGAGCACTGCCGCCGACGTGGCCGCCGTGGCGTTGCCGCCCAGGCTGGTCTTGTTCGGCGTGGGGTCCAGGGCGATGATGGCGTCATCCACGTCGGTCTGGCGGGTGGCGTCCATGCCGATGATGGCCGGGGCGATGATCTCCTCGACCTTTTTTACGGCCACCATGACACCCTTGCCGCCATAGCGCTCGCCGCCATCGTAGGCAAACTGTACCTCGTGGACGCCCACGGAGACGCCGGCGGTGGCCACGGCCACGCCCACGGCGCCGTTGCGCGTCGTCACGGTCACTTCGATCCCGGGATGCCCGCGATCGGAGTCGATCTGCCGGGCCGTTACAGATTTGATCAGGGTTCCGTCTTGCATGCTGTTTCCTTTCTGGATGCTATTTCCGCCCCATGATGAGGGTAACGGTCAGGTCGTTCATGCTGATGTTGTGGCTGGCGATGACGCCGCTATCGAGGGCGCAGAGGGCCGGGGTGGCGTTGTGACGGCGCAGCGCCTCGGCCAGGTCCACGCCGCGCTCGCGGGCCTCTGCCACGGTATAGCCGTCCACGATGCCCCCGGCCAGCGAGGGGATGTCCTCACAGCCGGCGACGAGCTGGGCGCCGGGGCCGTCGGTGCCATCGGAATCCACCGAGCCGACGACGATATGGGGGCTGCCGGCGATGTGGGTGGCGGCGGCCAGGGCGAACTCTTGGTTCCTACCGCCGATGCCGTTCTCCTTGCCCACGGTGACCACCATCTCGCCGCCGTTGATCAGGGCGCAGGGCGGCTCGAAAGGCTGCCCCGTGGCCTCGACGTTGTGGGCGATGCCGGTGTTGACGATGGCGTACTGGCTGGCCTCCACGTGCATGCCGGAGAGCAGGTGATGGGCGGCAAAGCCCAGCTCGCGGGCCTTGGCCGCGGCGGTGGGCAGCATGCCCAGGCTCTCGGGCATCACGCCATAGATGCGCTGGCGGCCCGAGTCAAACTCGGCGCGCTTCATCGTCTCGGCGGCGGCGTCGCCCCGCGAGAGGTGCGCCCGCACCGATGCGGGGGCGTCGTCCCAGGCGTCCCACTTGTGCAGCATGGCGATGGCCTCGGCATAGGTGGAGCGGTCGGGCAGGGTGTGGAGCCAGACATTGCTGCCCACCAGCCAATCATAGTCGCGGCAATCCCAGGCCAGCAGGTGGACGACCTGGGCGGGGCGCAGCGCGCGGGTGATCTGGCCGCCCTTCATCTGGTCCAGGTGGTTGCGGATCGGGTTCAGCTCGCCGGTGGGCACGCCCCGCTCGATCTGCATCATGTGGGTCACCCGGCGCAGGTCGTCCAGGGTGACGCCCGGCGCAGGCAGGGTGAGCAGCGACGAGATGCCGTTGCCGGTGACGGTAAAGACCAGGTCGCGGGGGGTCAGGGTACGGGCCAGCGCCAGGATCTGGCGGCAGCCCTCCAGGCAGCCCTCGTCGGGCAGGGGGTGGGCGCCATAGACGACGCGGATGCGCTCCAGCTCCAGGGGCAGATCGTGCTTGTCAATCACGACGCCGCCGGTGAGGCGCTCGCCCAGGGCGTCCTCGATGGCCTTGGCCATACGCTGGATGCCCTTGCCCGCGCCGACGACATAGATGCGATCCACGTCGTCCAGGTCTATGGCCAGGGGCCCGCTCAGGGGCGCGTCGCGGGGCTCAAACTCGGGGCGATCCAGGACGAGGCGCCGCCCCTCTACCTGCAAGAGCTGTCGGGTATTGTTGTACGGGTCTGCCGCGCGCAGGCCCGCCTCCAGGATGCTGACCAGGGCGGTGCGGCCCGCGATGTTGCCGTGGGACGCCAGTACGTCGCCGTTGAGGATCCTCTGCGCCACGCCCCTCTCCTTCGCGCTTGGTGTTGCGCCCCGGCCCCGGGGCGCACGGGGAGAGGATAGCCCCAAACGGGAGGGGCGTCAAAGGGATGGGAGGGGCAGGGCGCGAGGCGGGTGGGTAGGCGCGGAGGCGCCACCGAGAGGGCAGCGAGACGGGATCAGGAGCAAGGGATTTGGGATAAGTGGGGGTTATCCCAAATGGTTATCCCCAAAATGGGTTCGTTTGGCAAAAAAGTAGTTGAAATGCAACATGCTCTGCCCTGGGGCGGGAGGGCTCTGGGATGGCCAGAGGCGCGGGGCCCCGCCCGCACAGGCAGAGTATAGCACATTTGTTCGAGGAGCGCAAGGGTTTGGCGAACATGTGACTGTTCATTGGTTGGTGAAAAGTCGTATAATGAGTCAAACGTCGTGCCTG
>CAYZWT010000002.1:155684-177202 GCA_964482225.1 uncultured Anaerolineales bacterium | reverse complement strand
AACACGGACTCAATCGATTATGTTTGTCATAACGTGGACTTTGGAAACGCCGTGGTGGTCAACCGCGCACAAGTTGACGCCCGGGTTATCGGCTGCTATCATGGAGCAAAAGGCAGGCGCCGAGCGGATGCTGGCCCTTTAGTGAACAGGGGCTATCCGCTGCAGAGCGATGCAACCAGGAGCCTGGGCATGCCCCCTGACACACGCCCCACACCGACCGTAGAAGACTATCTCGGCGTGATCTATACCCTCGCCCGCGACCACCAGCCGGTGATTGGCCGCAAGCTCGCCGAGTGGATGGAGGTCTCGCCGCCCACCGTGACGGCCACCATCCAGCGCATGGTGCGGGATGGCTGGGTGACGATGCAAGCCGACAAGACCATCCACCTGACGGAGGCCGGGCGGCGCGCTGCCGCCTCGGTGGTCCGACGCCACATGTTGACCGAGCTGTTGCTGGCGCGCGTCCTCAACGTGCCCTGGTCGAAAGTGCATGAAGAGGCCGATCTGCTGGAGCACAACCTATCCGCCGAGACGGCCGCGCGCGTGGCCGAACTGCTGGCCGACACCGCTGTCTGTCCGCATGGCAATCCGCTGCCGGGCGAGGAGAACAGTGTGAGCGCCTTGCGCCCTCTGCTCGAGGCCGTTCCCGGGCGGAGCTATCTGCTCGCCAGGGTCCATGAGGAGATCGAACGCCACAGTGATCTGATGTCCTTCTTCGAGGAGCATGGCCTGATCCCCGGCGCTCCGCTGCAACTCGTGGCATTGTTGCCCGTCAATGAGACGGTGACCCTGAATGTCAACGACAGCGAGGTGACCTTGGGGCTATCGGTTGCGCGTTGTCTGTGGGTGCAGGAACGCTAGCGCCTGCAGAGCTGCAAGGTCAACCTGGCGCGCATGAGAGGAGCAACGTGGCAGAAAAGGGGAATCTGGCAATCGGCGTAGACCTGGGGGGCACCAGCCTCTATGCGGCCATTGTCAATACCGATACGGGACAGATCTATGGCGAGGCCAAACGCAAGACCCAGGCTGAATTGGGCGCCGTGGGCGTTGCCGACCGAGTGGCCCAGGCCGTCGAGGAGGCCCTCGCTCAGGCTGGCATCAATAGAAAGCGCTTGATTGGGATGGGAGTGGGGGTGCCCGGCCCCATCGATACGGAGACCGGCATCGTCATCCGTCTGACCAATCTGGGGCCTACCTGGGAGGGCTTTCCTCTGGCGCAGACCCTGGGGAGGCGCCTCAAAATGCCAGTCGTCGTCGAGAATGATGTCAACGTAGGCGCCGTGGGTGAGCATTGCTTTGGGGCAGGGCGGGGCTGCTCGGATATGGTAGCCCTGTTCGTGGGCACGGGCCTGGGCGGCGGCGTGATCTTGGGCGGCCAACTGCGCACAGGCTTTCGCGGCTCGGCCGGCGAGGTAGGGCACATGCTCGTGCAGGCCGATGGAGAGCTGTGCGGCTGCGGAGAGCGCGGCCATGCCGAAGCATACGCCAGTCGCACGGCCATCGAGCGCAGCATTCGGGCGGCCATCGCGGCGGGGGAGCCCTCGATGTTGGCGGAAGTACTGCAGCAGGGCTGCTCTTTGCTCACCAGCAAGTATATCGAGCGCGCCTACGAGGCCGGCGATAGCGTAACGGTCAGGGCCATCCAATCGGCCCAGTACTACTTGGGGCTGCTGATCGCCGACTGCGTCAACTTGCTCGACCCCGAGGCCATCGTGGTGGGGGGCGGCGTGCTGGAGCGGATGGGCGACGCCTATCTGGAGCCGGTGCGCGGGTTTGCCCGCCAGCACTTTTTGAACAAGCATGCTATGGAGAGCGTCCGCATCGTGGCCGCCGAGCTGGGCGATTCGTCGGGCGCGGTGGGCGCCGCTGTGCAGGCGGTTCGCAGGCTCAAGGGCGCAGCCTAGAGGCGCTCTATGCCTCGTCCTCGCCGGATTGCTGCTCATCGTCATCGAGCCCATCATGGCGGCGGTGAGCCTGGCTGGGCGGCAGCCCGTAGGTGGCGACCATATCTCCCAGCATATTCTCGTCCGTCTCCCACGCATATACGATGCGGGTCGTATCCGGATGTTGGTGCCCCAATAGGGCCGCCACCCATTCCAGCGGCATGCCCTCATCCAGCAGGTCCTGGGCGCGCCGGTGGCGCAACGAGTGGGGCGAGGTGTTGCCATAGAGTCCCTCGGCCTGGGCCGCCTGTTTGACCAGCAGCCAGGCGTGGGCAGCGGTAATGCTAGTGCCCTTGCCGCGGCCGTGGGAGACAAAGAGCGACGCATAGACCGTGTCGTCACGCTCCTTTACATAATCGCGGATCAGGCGGCGCGATTCGTCCGAGAGAAAGACGGTGCGTGGCTTGCCGTTCTTGGTGATGGTCAGCCGCAGACGACTGGCGCGGCCATCCAGCACATCCTCTCGGGTGAGGGCGAGCGCCTCGCTGATGCGCATGCCGGTGTCATAGAGCACGGCCATCAGGGCGCGGTTGCGCAACAGGGCCAGGCGCTTGGCGCTTTTGGCCTCGGGCAGGGGTTTGCGCAGGTAGTGGGTGAGCACGCGGGTCACCTGGGGGTCGGTGCGGCGCTGCTTGTAGCCCTGGCGACGCTGGCCGCGCCCCTGGTCAATGCGGCGACGCATCCGGTCATAGGTGACGCCGGGAGGCAACATCTCATGCAGGTCGAGCCAGTTCATCAGGCGCTTGGCCGCCACCAGATAGGTGCGCGAGGTGCGGGTGCTCTCCGAGGCGGCGGTTTGAGGGCCGGAGCGAGGGTCGGGGTAGGCCTCGCGCAGCCAGCGATCAAAGGTGTAGAGGGTCTCCTCGTCCAACTCGGCCAGGGCGCAGGGGGCCAGGTTTTCGGCAGCCTCATCGTCGCCGCGCGCCAGGTGCAGGTGTCGGATGAGGGCATCCAGCCCGTGGCGATACGTGCGCTTGCTCAGCGGGCTCAGATCCAGGTCATCCAGCATGCGCTCGGCGGCCTCGTTGACGGTAGTGGGGGGGTGGGACTGGCCGGGCAGTGCAGCGTTCATGGAGGGCTCTGTCCTTTCGTTACCCAAGAGTATATGATTTAATTTTGAATAAATCATATACTAGAAAACGACCTTTGTCAAGACCCTGAGACGCCTTTGAGCCCTTTCAGCTCCCCCCACTGCCGCCATACGCGTGCGAGGCGCGTGGCCGCTGTGGCGCGCGCGCGTGTTGTGTAGTGTGTCGGCCGACGGCTGACACGGAGCCAGCGTGGTTCTGCGGGCGCCCGCGCCGGCGAGCCTCTGGTGCGGCTCCACTCTGTCCGCCTTGGTCTGCACCTCAGCTCCCGGACCTCCATGCGCCACAACGCGGCTTGTCGGCTCAGAGGCTCTCCGCGCCCTCTCTATGCGTCCGATCAGAAAGCGCCTACAAAGCTACAGTCCCCCAGGCCGCCGGCTCGTTCCGATGGCCTGGGGGACTGTAGGTAAGCGTCGCTGCGTAGGCAGACCTGCCGCATGTGCGGCTCGATGTGCTACTGCCCCGCCTCAAAGGTGAGGATGATCGCCTGGGCGATCTCTTTCATGGACTTGCGTGTGTTCATAGACATCCGCTGGATGCGCCGGAACGCGGCGGATTCGGTCAGTCCCTGGGTATCCATCAGAATGCCCTTGGCCCGATCCACGAGCTTGCGCGTTTCGAGTTGATCTTCCAGGTCGTTGACATCCTTTTCCATCTCGCGGAACTCGCGAAAGCGCGCCAGGGCCACTTCGATGGCCGGGGCCAGGTTGGCCTCTTGCACCGGCTTGACCAGATAGCCGACCACCCCCGACTCACGCGCCTCCTGGATCAGGTTTCGGTCGCTATAGGCCGAGATCAGCACCACCGGCGCGATCCGTTCCTCGGTCAGGATCTTGGCCGCCTGGGTGCCGTTCATGTCCGGCATCTCGATATCCATCAGCACCACGTCCGGGCGCAGCTCCCGCGCCAGGTTCACGGCGCTCCTACCGTCTCCCGCCTCCCCCACCACGAGATAGCCAAGGTTGTTTAGCATCTCGCGCAGGTCCATGCAAAAGACAGACGAATCATCGGCGATTACGACACGTGTGCGCTCCAATGTCAGCCTCCTACTCTACTTGTCGAACACCACCAGGGCGCGCGTGCCCTGTCCCGTGCTCTCAATGGCGAAACGGCCGCGCAGATCGCGCACGACCATGCTCCGAACGAGCGTAAGCCCCAGGTTGGCCTGCGTATCCAGGTCAAAGCCCTCTCCGAGCCCCTGCCCGTCATCGGCCACCACGATACAGACGCTGCCGCCTCGATCCTCCAGCTCTACCGAGATGCGGCCCTGAGGCCGCTCGGCCATGCCGTGCTCGATGGCGTTTTGCACCAGCTCATTCACAATCAGGGCGCACTGGGTGGCGCGCTCCGCCGGCAGCCAGATATCGGGGCCCGCGAACGAAACCTCAATCTCCTTGTCAGGAGGGAGCAAGCTTTGCTGCACCTGGGTGATGATGCGGCCCGTCACATCCCGCAGATTGATGGTCGTACCCTCGGCCTGCTGCGATAGGAACTCGTGTACCACCGCCACACTCAATATGCGCTGCACGCCATCTTCCAGAGCGGCGCGCGTCTCATCGAGTTGTGCGCGGCGCGCCTCCATGCGCATGATGCTGGCGATCACCTGCAGGTTGTTCTTGACCCGATGATGCACCTCGCGCACGATGGCCATCTGGCTCTCCAGCTCGCGCTGGGTCTTGACCGCCTCGGTCGCATCGTGGATCAGCAAAAAGGCGCCCCGCTGCCGCCAGGCTCGGCTGGCCTTGGGCGAGAGGCCCCTCAGGATGTGCCCCCCCACCGAAAGGTCCTGTGAGACAATGGGCAGCACCTTGCGCACGTACAGGCCGCCGGCCTCCTCGACCGAGCGTTCCAGGGCTTGCCCCTCGCCAATGGCCTCTTGCACCATCTGGCTATCCAGGGTCTCCAGGTCACCTATATTGCGATCAATTAGGCTATCGCGGTATCCTAGCCCGCGATAGATCTCGGCGCAGATGCCGCTCAGATAACGGATGCGCCCCTCTGCATCCACGTACATGATGCCATCGTGCTCTCGAAAGGGCGAAAGCTCGCCTGTCTCCGGCAAGCGTCCATGCACCGCCATCCACAGGAAATCCAGCAGGGCTCGCTGAAAGGCCCTGGCGCGGCGCCGGTGCCGCTCGTGGGCGAACCAGTAGGCATCGCGGGCCAGCATGGCGATCAAGCGCCCTTGACGGTTGCGCACCGGCAGGACCTGGCGGGCTACGCTGGCGCCGCGCACATCCATCGTCTTGAGGCGATAGGTGCGCCAACGCATGTCCTGAAAGCTTCCCATCGCCTCTTCAGGCTCGGAATCGCCCACCCGGTCGTCCTGGTAAAGCGGGGCCGACGAGTGCGGCCGGGCCTGGGCCCGAATGACCACCTGCCCCCTACCCTCCAAGACATAGAGGAGCATGTCGGCGCGGCACAAATCGGCCACGATCGGCAGATCGGCGGCGATCTTGTCGAGCAGGGCCAAGTCCTCACGATCCAGATCGTCTTGATTAATGGGAGGCGCAGGGCTCATGGTTGGCGCATTATAGCAAAGTATCCCTATGCGCGCAATACGCACGCGCACGACGCATGATACCACCCGTCGTTGGGGGCGAACGGGGTACAAGGCGCGGCGCCCGGCCAGACATGCGCAAAAAGCCATACTTGACATAGAACATATGTTCCGAGTATAATGTGTTCGCAGCCAAGGTATGCGAAAGGAGACGCTATCCCGATGGAGAGCCAAGCCAGACTCTCGGAACGGCAACGCAAGATCCTGGATGTCATCCGCGAGTATACCGACGAGTACGGGTACCCGCCCACCATTCGTGAGATCGGCGACAGTGTGGGCATCAGCTCAACGTCGGTGGTCAGCTACAACCTGAACGCCTTGGAGCGCAAGGGCTACCTGGCGCGCGACAAGGACATTTCTCGCGGGCTGCGCCTGGTGGCGAGCAGCTCCGCCGGCCAATCCGATGCCCACGGCGACGCGGATTACGACGTCGAGTTCTTGACCATCCCCTTGTTGGGCGCCATCGCCGCCGGAGAGCCGCTGCCTGTCTTTGACTCGAATGCCCCCCTGGCGGATGCCGATACCCTTCGCGTTTCCAGTGATATTGTGGGGAGCCCCCGCAATGTGTACGCCCTCCAAGTGCGCGGCGATTCGATGATCGACGCCCTCATCCATGACGGCGATGTCGTCATCATGCGGCACCAACTCACGGCCGAGAACGGCGATATGGTGGCGGCGTGGATCAAGGACGAAAAGGCGACCACCCTCAAGCGCTTTTACTGGGAGCCAGGCCGCAGGATGGTGCGCCTGCAACCGGCCAACCCGACCATGGAGCCTATTTATGTCCACCCGCGCAACCTGGATATCCAAGGTAAGGTGATCGGCGTGATACGGCGTCTCTCCTGATCCTAATCTGCGATTCGGCCCGCTCTGGCCTGGCGCGCACCCTTTTTGGCCGTTTGGGGTTTCGTGAGTAGACTGGATCGCAGATTCCTCGTTTTAGGAGAGTGGTATGCCCAAAACCATGGTCATCGTGAATCCCAATGCAGGCAAGGGCTATGGCGCCAAGATCAGCCCGCAGATCGCAACAAGCCTGCAACGGTTGGGGGTCGCGTTCGACCTGGTGCAAACGCGCGGCGTGGGAGACGCCATCGAACTGGCGCGCGTGGCTGCTGCCCAAGGTTACGAGACCATCGTAGCCGTCGGGGGCGATGGCACCACCCATGAGGTGATCAACGGGATCATGGCCGACGCCAACGGCCACCCCACTGCGACCTTGGGTTGCATCCCCGCCGGATCGGGCAACGATTTCGCCGTGATGAACGGCGCCCCCACCGACCTCCACGAGGCTTGCCAGGTCATCGCCAACGGCCACAGCCAGGTGGTTGACCTGGGGCTGGTCACCATTGACGGCTCGTTGCGGCGCTATTTTGACAACGCCGTGGGCATTGGCTTTGACGGCATGGTGACGATGGAGACCCGCAAGGTCAAGCACCTGCGCGGCATGGCCCTCTATCTCCCTGTCGTGCTCAAGACCATTTTTCTCACGCTGACAACCCCGCATGTGGAGCTGACCATCGATGGACAGACCCAAAAGCTCGAAGCACTCATGTTGGTGGTGTGCAACGGGCCACGTGAGGGCGGCGCGTTCCACCTGGCCCCTGAGGCCCTCTTTGATGACGGCTTGCTCGATATCGTGATCGCCAAGCGGGTGCCGCGCCTCGAGATGCTGGCCCTGGTTCCCCGTTTCATGCGCGGCACCCACCTGAGCCACAGAGCCGTCTCGACGGTTCGAGGCCATAGCGTCGAAGTGCGCTCCCAAGAGCCCCTGTATATGCACGTGGATGGCGAGGTCCTGGTAGAGCATGCTCACCATGTGCAGATCGAGGTCGTGCCTGCCGCGTTGCGCATGATGGCGCGTTACTAGCGCTCTCCCCCCAAATGTCCTAACCCCCTCTCATGGCTCCTGTTTGCGGCAGCCAAGCCGTCGCTCTATAATCGTCGAGACGATGCGGGCGCCACGCCTTGAACGCGCCCCCCCACCAACTTGCCAAGGGAGAGCCTGTGACCCTAGCCCAGGAAGGCGAGCGTGTATTGCTGCTTTCGCGCCGTGGCCGGCGTTTCTTTGTCAACCTGCGCCGGGGCGATCGCTTTCACACCCACAAGGGCGTCATCGAGCACGATGACATGATCGGCGCCCCCTATGGCAGGGCCGTGCTCACCCATCTGGACGAGACCTATTACCTGGTCCGCCCCTCGATCCATGACGAGCTCATGTCCCTCAAGCGCGTTACGCAGATCATTTACCCCAAAGAGATCGGCCAGATCCTGCTCAAGCTGGACGTGCGCGCCGGGCGGCGGGTGATCGAGGCGGGCACGGGGAGCGGCGCCCTTACCCTGGCCCTGGCCCACGCTGTCTACCCCGAAGGCATGGTCTACTCCTACGAGGCCCGTCCCGAGATGCTCCAGGTCGCCCGCGCCAATGTAGAGCGCGTGGGCCTGAGCGCCATGGTCGAGTTCGTTGAGCGCGACATTGCCGAGGGCTTTTGCCACCAGCAGGCCGACGCCTTGTTTCTCGATGTGCGCGAGCCGTGGGAGTATCTGCAACAGGCCGGCGATGCCCTGGCCGACGGCGGGCACCTGGGGGCGCTGGTGCCCACCACCAACCAGATCGTGATCCTGCTGGACGAGCTGGCGCGCCGCCCCTATATCGCCATAGAAGTGCTAGAGACCTTGTTGCGCCACTACAAACCCGTGCCGGGGCGCTTGCGGCCTGAGGATACAATGGTGGGACATACCGGCTATCTGGTGTTCGCCCGCAAGGTGGCCGAGATAGGGGTGGCTGACGGGCAAGCTGCGGAGGCGCCCGAGGCGGAGGACGGGCCATGACCGAGCCTTCCGGCGATACCCTGCGCTACTGCGTCCCCGCTGCGCGCGCCGAGAGCGAGTTGGAGATCAAGAACTCGGTCTTTATCGGCAGCGTGGCCCGGGCCAGGTCGCCTGAAGAGGCGCTGGCCTTTGTCCAAGACACCCGCCAGGTATACCCCGACGCTAACCACCATGCCTGGGCCTATTGCATCACCGGCGGGCCGCAGGCGCTGATCGGTTCGTCGGATGACGGCGAGCCCGGCGGTACGGCGGGCCGGCCGATGCTGGCCGTGCTCCAGGGTCGCGATCTGCGTGAGGTCGTGGCCGTGGGCACGCGCTACTTTGGCGGCACCAAGTTGGGCACGGGCGGGCTGGTGCGCGCCTATGGCGGTTGCATCCGTGCGGCGCTGGAGGAGCTGCCCATCGTTGAGCTGGTCTACCATCGTCTGGTGCGCGTCACCATCGCCTACCCCCTGTATGGCAACCTGACCTACCTTCTCCCTCGCTATGGGGTCACCATCGCGGATGAGAGTTTCAGCGACGTCGCCACCCTGGAGTTGAGTGTGCCATACGACCAGGAAGCGCCCGTGGCCGAGCTGCTGCGCGAGCTCACCAATGGGCGCGTGATCCTGGCGGAGCATATGCATGGCGGACATTATGTCGAGTATGAGCGCTAGCAGGAGGCAGCCAGGGGCTCTGGGGCGTGGCGCCCTGGCTGCCTTGCTGTTCGCCCTTGCCGTCGTCGGCTGCCGGGGGGCTGCCACGCGGCCAGGCCCCCCCATTACCATCGCCGCCGACGCGCGCGTGGAACAGCAACTCTTGGCCGAGCTTACCGCCCAGTATCTGCGCGGCCAGGGCTATGCCGTCGAGATCAAGACGGGCCTGCACGCCGAGTGGATGGTCCGAAAGGCGTTGGAGGCGGGCAACGTCGGCCTGGTTTGGCAGGAGACGGGCCAGGTGTGGCATAGTTATCTCAACCACGACCAGCCTGTGACCAATGAGGCGGAACTCTTTCGGCGCGTGCGCGAGGAGGACCGGCTACACGGCATCGTCTGGCTGAATCCGTGCGATTGGTCGGCCCGCATGAGCCTCATCGTCACCAACGACATGGCCGCCGTCTATCGCCTGGCCACCATCGCCGACCTGGCGCAGCACATCAGCCGTTCGGAGCCCGATCTGGCGCTCTGCGTCCCCGAGGCGCTGTACGACTCCCCCTGGGGCATCCGCGGTCTTGAGCGCGTCTACAGCTTTCGATTCAAGGCTGCTCGCGTGCGCCATATGACCCACAATGAAGCATACGAGGGCCTCTTGGATGGTAGCTGCGCCATTGCCCTGGGCTATAGCAAGGACATTTCGCCATACGATGGCAGGCTCGTGGCCTTGCGCGATGCGCGCGCGTTCTTTTCCGCCTCCAGCCTGGCCCCCACCCTGCACGTCTCGACGCTGAGCGCCTATCCGGAGCTGGAGCGCGTGCTGGCCGAGTTGACGGCCAAGCTGGATGCCAGGAGCCTGGCAGCTATGGAGCAGCAGATCTCGTCCGGCCAGAGGCGGGCCGACCGGTTGGCCCGGCAGTTCCTACGCGACGCCGGGCTGCTTGCCGGACGTTAGCGCATCGCCTAGATCGTATCACTAGGACAGGGAGAAGCCATGCAACTCGCGATCGGCATTGACGCTGGCGGCACCTACACCGATGCCGTGCTGATAGACTATGCACAAGGCAGCATCGTGGCGGTGGCCAAAGCGCTGACCACCAAGCACGACCTGGCCATCGGCATCCACGAGGCCCTGCGAGCTGTGCTCGCACACGCCGGCGACGAGATCCACCTTGTATCCCTCTCGACGACGCTGGCCACCAACGCCATCGTCGAGGGACAGGGCGCTCCGGTATGCGCCCTGTTGATCGGCTACGAGCAAGCCCTTCGGCCTGAGCTGGATATCGCCGGCGCCCTCGGCGTCGAGCGGTATGCCCTCATCGGCGGCGGGCACACGATGGATGGCGAGGAACGCGTACCTCTGGACCTGGCGGGCGCCCGATCCGCCATCCTCGCTCACGCACCCCATGTACGCGCCTTGGCCATCTCGAGCTACTTTGCCACGCGCAACCCCGCCCACGAGTTGGCCGTGCAAGAGCTGGTGCGTGAACTCACCGATCTGCCGAGCACCTGCGGGCATGAGCTCACCCAGCAACTCGATGCCCTGCGCCGCGCTACCACGGTGATCCTCAATGCCAGCCTGATCCCCCTCCTGCAAGAGCTGATCCATTCGGTGCAGGGCGCCCTCGCCGCGCTGGGCGTCGCCGCGCCCCTGATGCTGGTCAAAGGCGATGGGTCGCTCATGGAGGCCGGGGTGGCGGCCCGCAAACCCATCGAGACCATCCTTTCGGGCCCGGCTGCCAGCGTCATAGGCGCGTGCCACCTGAGCGGCTCCCAGAGCATCGTTGCAGCGGATATGGGCGGCACCACGACGGATATTGCCCTGGTGGAGGGCGGCCAGCCGGTGCTGAAAACCCAGGGCGCCCAGGTGGGCGCCTGGCGCACCATGATCGAGGCCATTGACATCCACACCGTGGGTCTGGGCGGCGATAGCCACGTGCGCCTGGCCGGGGGCGCGCTGACGGTTGGCCCCCGGCGCGCGCTGCCCCTGTGTCTGCTGGCGCAGCGCCATCCTCAAGTGGCCGATGAGCTGGCCAGGCTGGCGGGGCAGCCTGGCGCAACCCCTGCTGAGCTCGAGTTTCTGGCGCTGCAACGGGATGCGCCCCTGGCCGATGGGGAGCATCCCCCTTTTGAGGCCGAACTCTATGCCGCGCTGCGGCAGGGGCCCCTGACAATGCGGGCCTGGCAAGAGATCGTGCGCTTCCCCAGCCTGTACGAGCGCTACCTGGCGCGGCTGGAGCGCCAGGGTATCGTGATTCGGGCAGGGCTGACGCCCACGGACGCAGCGCACGTGCTGGGATGTTATGTCGCCTGGAACCGTGAGGCTGCCGGGCACGCCGCCTCGGTGGCGGCCCGGTCCCTGGGCCTTGCGCCCGAGGAGCTGTGCCGGCGCATCATGGAGCAGGCCAGCGCCCGGATCGCCCAGGAGATCGTAGCCAAACTCTGGGCGCAGGATGGCAATGGATCGCCGGAAAGGCTATCGCCCGGGGCTCTGGCGCGTCTGGTGAGCGCCAACGGCAGCGACCGGCTGCATTTCCGGCCTCGGGTGGCGCCCCTGCTGGTGGGCCTGGGTGCGCCGGCCGCCAGCTATTTCCCCCGCGTGGCCGACCTGCTGGATGCGCGGCTGGAGGTGCCCTCGTGCAGCGGCGTCGCCAATGCCCTGGGGGCCGTGGTGGGCAGCGTGGTCGCGCGCGTGCAGGCGCTGGTGCTGCCGCAGGAACATGACCAGGGCTACCTCGTGCACCTGCCCCAGGGCAGCCGCTCCTTTGCCGAGCTGGAGCAGGCCCTGGCCTATGGACGCACCCAGGCGGAGCGACTGGCCCAGAGCCAGGCTACGGAGGCCGGGGCGTCGGAGGTGCGCGTTGTGTTGCAAGAGGACCACAGCCACGCCCCTGTCTCGGATAGCTACGGCGGCCAGGTATACGTGCAGTCGCGTATCAATGCGCGCGCCGTCGGCCGTCCCCGGCTCAAGATACACACAGACGGGTGCTAGATCGCATGGCGGGCGCCGCGCGCCCTTGGGCGGCCCTGGCTCAAACGCTGCATGCTGATAGTTTACAAGTTTTGTCAAGATATTGCTTGGAGATGGGCAGGCGGTATGCTATAATAGCTTGTGAGCATAGCCACAAGCCGAGTTTGCAGGGAGGCAGGCCGTGAATATAGAGACGACACAACTCAAGCGCTGCAACATCATCAAGTTGGAGGGCCGATTTGACAGCAACACGGCGCCCAACATGGAACAAGCCCTCAAGGATTCCATCCATAGCGGCGTGTTTCGGATCGTTGTGGATATGTCAGGCGTCGAGTTCTTTTCTAGCGCCGCTATCCGCATTCTGATCATGGCCTATAAAGAGTGTCGCCGTTGGAACCGGGGTGATGTCCGCCTGGCCGCGGTTCCGGAGCGGATCGCACAGGTGTTGGATCTGGCAGGCATCCTGACGTTCATCGAGACCTACCCCGATACCACACTCGCGGTAGGCAGCTACTAGATGGAGCGGAGCCAGGTGGGCGCTATGGAACCCTTTGAATTGTGCGTGAGCAGCGACCTGACGCAACTTGCCCGCATCTCCGAGTTTGTGGCGCAGAGTGCACGCCAGGCGGGCGTCTCTGAGGCGGGCGTCTTTGAGATTCAGATGGCAACGGATGAGGCGTGCACGAACTCGATCGAGCACGCCTATAGCGGCCACACGGGCGAGGTGCGCGTGTGTTGCTGGGTCGAGGAGGGCGATTTTGTCGTGCGGGTGACGGATTTCGGCCGACGCTTTGATCCGAACCAGGTGCCCCTGCCGGATACGAGCGCGCCTCTCGAAAGCCGCGACATCGGCGGGCTGGGCCTCTTTTTCATGCGCGAGCTGACCGATCACGTCGAGTTCTCCTCAGACGCCGTGCAGGGCAACCGGGTCATCCTGCGCAAACATCTCCCGTTGGGCCGATGACCGACTCACCCCGCGCCGAGAGCCACTATGTGCTAGAGGGCCGCTATGATGCGCTGCGCTCCACCGAGCTCGACAGGCGCTTGCAGGAACTCTATGACCGGGGCGCCAAGACCATCGTCCTCGACCTGGGCCAAGTCACATACATCAGCAGCAGCTCGCTTCGGGTTCTCCTGATGGCCCACCGCCGCGCCGTTGGCGTCGGTGGACGGGTCGTGCTGGCCAACACCCCCGAACGCATACTGCGTCTATTCCGTATGGCCGGCTTTGACCGGGTATTCGACCTGCACTCCTCATAGGGAAGAGGAACACGATCCCCCATGAGCACAGGACCTGGATTCAGTCTGGCGCAGGCCGCCTTTTCCTTGTCCGATCTGGTGGCCGGCATACTGGTCGCGGCGGCGCTCGCCTGCCTGGCCCTGGCACTGTGCTGGGCCAGGGCTCGCCGACAGTACCGCACCGTGCTTGCCTTGACGGGCTTGAGCCAGCAAGTGCTGCAAACCGGGCTGGCGCCCGACGCCGTGTACAATGTCATCGCAGCGCATGTGTGCCGACTGGTTCCGGATGCGGCCCTGGCGGTGCAGCTCGATTCTGAGGCAGGCCCACACGCCCCCTTGATGATCTTGGCCGGGGGGCGCGTCGCCGAGCCATCGGAGCGCGCCGAGATCGGCCTGGGCGCGTATGAGTGGCTCAGGGAGCATCGCCAGCCCCTGGCGGTGCCCGATCTGCGCCGCTCTCCGTTTGACGCCCTGCAACTGGGCTTGCCCGCTCGCAGCGCCGTATACGTGCCCCTTGTCGTTCAAGAACGCTTCTTGGGGGCTTTTTCTCTCCAGAGCCGGAGCAAGAGGGCCTTTCGAGGCCGCGTGCTCACCGCGCTGGCCGTCTGTGCCGAACAGATCGCCCTGGGATTGGATGGCGCGCGTCTGTATCGGCGGGAGCAAGAACGCAGCGCCCAACTGCTGCTCATCGCCGAGGTCAGCCGCAAGGTGGCGGCGATCCTCGATCTGGATACCCTGTTTGCCGATACGGTCCGCCTGGTGCAAGAGACCCTGGGCTATTATCACGTTAGTATCTTTACCGGCGACCGCGAGGCGGGCATCATCGAAATGCAGGCCAGCTCCAGCCCGCAGGTGCAAGAACGAGGCATCAGCCTCGCCTGGGGCACCGGGTTGATCGGCCATGCGGCAGAGGGAGAGGTCATCCTGGCCAACGACGTTCGCCAGGACCCTCGTTTCCTGCCCGATGCCGCGCTGGATCAGACCGCCGCCGAGCTCTCGCTGCCCCTCATGGTCGAGGATCGCGTGCTGGGGGTGCTCGACCTGCAGAACGACCGGTGCGATAGCTTTGGCGAGGACGAGATCTCGATTCTGCGCATCCTGGCCGACCAGATCGCCGTGGCAATCGAGGACAGCCAGATCTATCGCACCCAGCAAGAGCAGGCCTGGGTGTCTACGGCGCTCTTGCAGGTGGCCGAAGCGCTGGCCAGGGAGAGCACCCTCGAAGAGGTAGGCGCCTCGGTTTCGCGGCTGGCGACGCTGCTCCTGGGTGTCGAGCACTGCGCCATTCTCTCCTATTCGCCCGAGACCGGTGAGTTCTGCCTCCCCGTTTCGGACGAGACGAGCGAGTTTGCGAGCTGCACGCTGCGCTATCCCTCGGACCAGATCCCCCTCTTGCGGAATCTGTGGCCGGGGCGGACGGTCGTGGCTGAATCCAGCGAGGCGCTGGGGCCCCTGGCCCGCCTATGGGAACCGGAACACGTGAACGGCAAGCGTATATTGGCGTATCCTCTGGCGCCCAGAGGGGCGTTGCTGGGCGTGCTGCTGGCCCAGACGCGAGACGTGGGTGACCTGGCGGCCCCGTCTCTCGCCGTGCTGGAGGGCATTGCCAACCAGGCCGCTCTAGCGCTGGATAGCGCCGCTCTGTTGGCCGCCCAACGCGAGGAGGCCTGGGTGTCTACGGCGCTCCTGCAGGTGGCCACGGTCATTGCCGGCGCCAGCTATGATCTGCGGGAGACGGTCGCCACGGTGGTGCGTCTGGTGCCCATGCTTGTGGGGGTCTCCTGGTGCGCCATCCTGGTGAGCCATCCGGAGCAAGCGCGCTACAGCGGGGTGGCCAGCTATGGCCTTGTCCCAGAGTTGCAGGAACGCTCGCCAGAGCCCACTTACTCTGCTGCCGAGTTGCCCTGGCTGGCCGATATGCAGCGGGCGGAGCAAGCCGCTGTGCTCAAGCCCCCCACAGCGTGCGATGCGCTGGGCTTTTGCCGCATGGAGGGCCAGGATGACGAGACCCTGGTGTTGCCGTTGCGCGCCCACCAGCGCGAGCTGGGCCTGCTTTTGGTTGGCACGCGACAGGATGCCCCTGCCATGTCGGGGCGCCGCCTGACGCTGCTGAGCGGGATCGCCAGTCAGACCTCGCTGGCCATCGCGGCTGCGCGGCTCTATGAGCAATCGGTGCGCCAGGAGCGCCTGGAGCACGAGATGCGCCTGGCGCGCGATATCCAGGCGAGCTTTTTGCCAGAGACATGCCCCGAGATTCCGGGCTGGCGTATCGCGGTGGATTGGCGCGCGGCCAGCGGCGTGGGCGGAGACTATTACGACCTGACGCAGCTTGCGCCCCGACAGCTCACGGTCAGCATCGCCGACGTCTCTGACAAGGGTGTGGCCGCGGCGTTGTATATGGCGCTTTCGCGCACGGTGCTGCGGGCAGCCGCTTTGGACGCCCACGGCCCCGCCGAGACCTTGCAGCGAGCGAACCGCATTCTGCTGGAGGAATCGCGTTCGGGCATGTTCGTCAGCCTGGTATACGGCGTGCTCGATCTGGAGGGGGGCAGCTATCGCTACGTGCGGGCCGGACACAACCCCCCACTGCTGGTGCGCGCCGCCGACCGCAGCGTCACGGTGCTCGAGCCCAACGGCATCGTGCTGGGCGTGGTTGCCGATCCCGACCTGGAGGAGGCCACCATCGAACTAGAGCCGGGAGACGTGCTGGTACTGTATACCGATGGCGTCACCGAGGCGTGGAACGAGCATGATGAGGAATTCGGCCTCGAACGGCTGCGAGCCCTTGTTCGTGAGGCGGATCATCTCGATCCCGAGGCCTTGATTGCCCGCGTGAACGAGGCCGTGCACCGATTCGTCGGAGCGCTCCCCCAGGCGGATGACTATACCCTGCTGGTGATCCAGCGGGAGCCCAAGGACTGATGGCCGAACCGCTGCGCATCTGTTACCTGGGCAGCTATGATCGTGAGCATGTACGCAACTGCGTCATGATCACAGGGCTCGAGCGGCTGGGTGTGCAGGTAATCGAAGTGCATGAGCAGGTGTGGGAGGACACGGCCCAGCGCGTCTCTGCCGCGCGGCGGGGGCTGCTCCAGCCGGGCCTCTGGTGGCGCTTGGCCCGCGCCTATGCACGGCTGGCCTGGCGATACACCCGCTGTCCCCGCCACGATCTGGTGATCGTGGGGCACCCCGGCCAGCTCGATCTGCCGCTGGCCCGCGCGCTCAGCAAGCTACGGCGCGTCCCCCTGGCGTTCGATTCCCTCGTCACGCTGTACGATACCATCGTTGAGGATCGCCGCCTCCTCTCCCCCGATAGCCTCAGCGCCCGCGCACTCCTTTGGCTGGAAAAGCTGCTCTACCGGTGGCCCGACCGCGTCCTGACGGACACGGAGGCCCAGGCGCGGTTCCTGCAGACGCGCTATGGGGTGCGCGACGAACGGCTGCGGCGGGTCTGGGTTGGGGCGCCCGATGACCTCCCCACCCCACCCTCGCCCGGCGCGCGCACGCCCGGCCCGTTTCGGGTGGTCTATTTTGGCAAGTTCATCCCATTGCACGGGCTTGAGGTCGTGCTCCGAGCGGCGCACCTGCTGTGCGGCCATGCCGATATCCGCTTTGAGCTGATGGGCGACGGCCAGACCCATGCGCAGATGTGCGCGCTGGCCCGTGAGCTCGCGCTGGATAACGTCGTCTTTGCGCCCGAGTGGCTGCCGCTGGAGACCCTGGCGGGGCGCGTGGCGGGGGCCGGCGCCTGCTTGGGGGTCTTTGGCCCCAGCGCCAAGGCGCAACGGGTCATACCTACCAAGGCCTATCTGGCCCTGGCGTGGGGGCTGCCTCTGGTCACGGGCGATTCGGCAGGGGTGACAGAGCTACTGACCCACGGCCGGCATGCCCTGCTCTGCGACCCGCTCGATCCCCGTAGCCTGGCCGATGCGATTCTGCGCCTGTATCAAGACCCCGCTCTGGCGAGTCGGCTGGCGCGCCAGGGGCGGGCGCTGTATGAGCAGCATTGCACCCCCGCCGCCATCGGCGCCGCCATCCGGGATATCGCCCACGAGCTTGTGCGTTAGGCTGCCCCTGGCAGAGGCGCTCCCCGCCGTGGAGCAGGCCCGGGCGTTCGAACCCAAAATGCCGCCAATTCGCCCTCTCGTCGGGATTCGCTATACTACGCTGGGAACTCGTGGCGTATTGCCATTCTATGTGAGGGGGGAGCGATGGCCGCAAGAGCGAATCTGGTCGTGGGGCAATCAGGCGGGCCGACCGCCGTCATCAACAACAGCCTGATCGGCGTGGTGCATCAGGCTCTCCAACTGGAGCAGATAGATGGCGTGTATGGCATGTTGCACGGGATACGCGGCGTGCTGGATCAAGAGTTTGTGGATCTGCGCCGCGAGTCTGCGCAAACTTTGGAGCGACTCTGCGCCACCCCCGGCTCGGCCCTGGGCACCGTCCGTTACAAGGTGAGCCCTGAGGACTATGATCGCCTGCTGGACGTGTTCGTCAAGTACGACATTCGCTATTTCCTGTACATCGGCGGCAACGACTCGATGGACACGGTCTACCAGATCAGCCAGGTGGCCAAGCGGCGCGGCTTTGATCTGCACGCTATCGGGGTGCCCAAGACCATTGATAACGACCTGGCCCAGACCGATCACAGCCCTGGCTTTGGCAGCGCGGCCCGCTTTGTGGCCTCGGCCATCCGCAACTCGGGCTATGACACCGAATCCATGGGGCCGGATGGCCCCATCAAGCTCATGGAGATCATGGGCCGCAACGCCGGCTGGCTCACCGCCGCCGCTGCCCTGGCCCAGGACTCTGCCTATGATCCGCCACACCTGATCTATCTGCCCGAGCGAGGCGTGTCTCCGGATCGCATCGCCTCGGATGTGGAGGCCGTCTATCGCAAGTACAGCTATTGCGTTGTGGCTGTGAGCGAGGGGATCGTGGACGTGGATGGCACGCCCTATGCCAGCGCCGCCGGGCGCACGATGGTGGATGCCTTTGGCCACGAGGTCAAGCAGGGCGTCGTAGAGGCCGTCGCCGAGATCATCCTGGACAAGTTGGGCATTCGCGCCCGCTTTGACAAGCCCAGCTATCTGCAGCGCTCCTTTGTCGAGCTGGCCTCGCCCGTTGATCAGGCGGAGGCCTATCGCGCCGGCCAAGAGGGCGTGAGGGCGGCTGTCGGCGGCGCGTCCGGGCAGATGGTCAGTTTTGTGCGCGAGCCAGGCGACGAGTATGCCATCCGTTACGAGCTGGCCGATCTCAGCCAGATCGCGAACCAGGAGAAGGTGATCCCGGACGCATACATCAACGCGGAGGGCAACGGCGTGACGCGAGCCTTTATCGAGTATGCGCGGCCTCTGATCGGCGGCCCCCTGCCCGATCTGGCGCGCCTCGCCAAGCACCCCATCGCCAAACGCTAACCATCCAGTAACGCGTGCAGCGCGGGTCGTCTACGGGCGGCCCGCGCTGTTTGCTTGGCCGCCACACCCGTTGCAAACCTGCCCTCTTGATGGTATCATATTTGCAGTCTCTGCTTCATCCTTTGTCCTCGGCGGCATTTGGCTCATGTCGAGGCAGGTTTGCGAAAGGGAGGTCGAGTCATGGCCGATGCCAAGTATATCATCGTTGGCGGTGGGCTGGCCGCCGCCCGCGCCTGTGAAGGCATTCGTGAGGTGGACGCAACGGGCAGTATCCTGGTGATCACGCAGGAGCACCACCTGCCCTATCAGCGCCCGCCCCTCTCCAAAGGGTACCTCGCCGGCAGGCAGGGCCTGGAGCGTGTGGTGCTGCATGAGGAGAGCTATTACCGCGAGCAAGGTATCCGCGTGCTGACGGGCGTCACAGCCGAGCGTATCAGCCGTCGAGGGCGCAAGGTGGCCCTCAGCACCGGCGAGACCCTTGAATACGAGGAGCTGTTGCTGGCTACAGGGGGCCGAGCCTGGCGACTGCCTTTGAGCGGCGCCGAGCTGCAGGGCGTGTACACCCTGCGCACCATCGAGGACGCCGATGCCATTCGCGCCGAGGCTCGCCAAGGCAACCGGGCCGTGGTGATCGGCGGCAGTTTCATCGGTTGCGAGGTGGCCGCAACCCTGGCCCAGAACCAGGTACAGGTCACCATGTGCTTTTTGGAGGAATACCCCTTGCAGGCTGTGGTTCCCCGCGAACTGGGCGATCATGTCACCCGCCTGTTCGAGCAGCACGGGGCGCGCCTGATCCCCGCCACGCGGCCCGAGCGCATCGAAGGCGTGGACCGCATCCAGGCTGTGCGGCTGGAGAACGGCGAGACCGTGCCCTGCGACCTGGCCGTCATGGGGGTGGGGATTCGCCTGAACACCCAGCTCGCCCGCGACGCCGACCTGGATCTGACCGACTTTTCGGCCATCATCGTGGACGAGACGTTGCGCACCAGCGACCCACACATCTGGGCCGCCGGGGATATCGCAGCCTGGCCCGATCCGCACTATGGGCGCAGGCTGCGCGTCGAGCACTGGGACGTGGCCTCCTCTCAGGGCCGCCAGGCCGGGCGCAATATGGCCGGCGCGGGCGAGGCCTACACCAGGGCGCCCTACTTTTTCTCGGACATTTTCGATCTGAGTTTCGAGGCGTGGGGCAACCTGGACGGTTGGGATCGCACCGTCACCCGGGGCTCGCTGGAGACCAACAGCGTCTCCTATTGGTACTTTGCCAAGGACGTGCTGGTGGGCGTATTGGCCCTGGGCCGCCCCGATGAGGAGCGTGAGGCCATGGAAGCGCTGGTGGTGCGCGGGCTGGCCTACGCTGACGTGGCCGAGGCGCTGCACGATGAGAGCCGGCCGCTCGATAGCCTGCTGTAGGCCCCTACAAGATCGCAACACGCACAGCCAAGAGAAAGGAATGAGGCAATGATGGACCACTTGGCCCTTGAGGACCATCTGGCCCTGGAGAGCCAATTGGCTCTTGAAGGCGGGACGCCGGTGCGCACCGCCCCATACCCCGCGTGGCCCCAGTGGGATGCCCAAGAAGAGCGCGCCCTGCTAGAGACGCTGCGCTCCGGCAACTGGTGGGCGCCGCCCGGAAACCAGGTGCACGCCTTTGAGCGCGCGTTTGCCGACTATCACGAGGCGCGCTATGGCATCGCCTGCACCAACGGCAGCGCCGCCATCGAGATCGCGCTGCGCGCCGCCGGTGTGGATTGGGGCGATGAAGTGATCACCACGCCCTATACCTTTATCGCCACCGCCGCCTCGTGCCTGTTGGTGGGCGCCATTCCGCGCTTTGCCGATCTGTTGCCCAACACTTGGAACCTGGACCCCGACCAGGTAGAGGCCCTGATCACCCCGCGCACCAAGGCGATCTTGCCCGTGCACATTGCGGGCGAGCCGGCTGACATGGATGCGCTGCGGGCTGTGGCGCGCAAGCATGGTCTCGTGCTGATCGAGGACGCGGCCCAGGCCCACGGCGCCATGTGGAACGGCCACAAGATCGGCGCGCTGGGCGATATGGGTACCTTTAGCTTTCAGGCCAGCAAGAACGTCTCCTCCGGCGAGGGCGGCATGATCCTGACCAACAGCCAGGAATGGGCCGAGCGTTGCTGGTCCATCGTCAACGTGGGGCGCTCGCCCGAAGGGGCCTTTTACCAGCATGTGAACCTGGCCAGCAACTACCGGCTGGCCGAGTGGATGGGGGCTGTGCTGAGGGTGCAGCTAGGCCGGCTGGAGGAACAGACCGAGCGCCGGCTGGCCAACGCCGCTTATCTCGCCGAGGCGCTGAGCGTCGTGCCCGGCCTCACGCCCGTGCCGGGCGATCCGCGCACAACCCGCAATGCCTACCACCTCTTTCGCGTCTGGTACGATCCCCAGGCGTTTGGGGGCAAAAGCCGCGAGGCCTTTTCGGCGGCTATGGAGGCAGAGGGCATCCCCATGCGCGCCGGCTACCCGGAACCCCTCAGCCGCCAGCAGGTCATCGTCCAACGCTCGGCCTATATTCGCCAGCGGCTAGGGCTCCCCGCCCAAGAGCCGGACCCCTGCCCCGTGTGCGAGGATGTCTGTCGGCGCGGCATGTGGCTCTATCAGTCGTTGTTGCTGGCCGAGCAGAGCGACCTGGATGACATTGTGGCTGCCGCGATCAAGGTGCAGCGCGCCTGGGGCGGCTGAGCCTTCCGTCTCGACTGCAACACGGGGCGCGGGGCCGGGGCCGGACCCGCCGCCCCCCCCAGCGCGCCGCGCTGAAATCCCCCCCACCAAGGGGGCCCCCCCCGCGCCAAAACGACCCCCCCCC
>CAYZWT010000002.1:47070-155674 GCA_964482225.1 uncultured Anaerolineales bacterium | reverse complement strand
TGGGGGGCCGGGGGGGGGGGGGGGGGGGCGCTGCCGGCCCCTCGGCCCCGGGGGGGGGGGGGGGGGCCCCCCCCGGGCCCCCGCGCCTCTGCTCGCAGCGATCAATGCCCCACAACGATGGCGCCGCAGCGCGCGCAAAAGCGACCGCCCTCGCGCAGAGGGGCGCCGCACTGGGCGCAATAACGCACCTCAGCCTCGCCGGCCGGCGCGGGGGCGGCGGCCCCGCAGTACGGGCAAAAAGTGGCCTCCGGCGGCAGCGCATGGCCACACTGCTCGCATGCACGCTCGCCCGATTCGGTAGGCTGGCTGGATAGCGCCTCCAGGCGGCGCAGCTCCTCGCGCTGCTGCGTCACCGCCGCCTCCAACTCGACAATGTGCTGGCACAGCGGCGTAAGCTCGGGCGAGCGCAGCAACCCCGCCTTGTGCAGGCCCACGGCCTGCACCCCCACAGCCATGTTCATCTCGTTGATCTGGGCGTCCAGCTTTTTGAGCTGGGAACGCACCTGCCCCATCGTTCGACGGCGGTCGGCCTCGGCCATCTGGCGCCGCAGGCCCTCCACCGTGGCCTTGAGACCCCCGGCGCTGTTGATCGAGGCGATCAGATCCTCTGCCTTTTTCCGAAAAGCGCCCACTACATCTGACATGCGCATCGCTCCCCTGATATGGCGCGGCTCGTTATCCCCTATACGCAGGCATGGGCAGCGGGTAGCTCTAGCCGGCAAAGATCTGCTTGCCGCCATCCACGCGCAGCACCTGGCCTGTGATGTACGAGCCCGCCTCGCTGGCGAGAAAAGCCACCGCCCGCGCGATCTCGATGGGTCGCCCATAACGCACCAGCGTGCCCCCCTCCACCATCATCTCCTGCTCGGTCTCGCGGCTGGCGCAGAAACGCGGCGTGACCGTGTCGCCCGGGGCGATGGCGTTGACGTGTACGTTGTAGGGCCGCAGCAGCGCCGCCAGGCAGCGGGTGTACTCGTGCACGCCCGCCTTGGCCGTGGCATAGATGGCGCCATTCGCGCCCCCCGCCATCCCCGCGATGCTGCCGATATTGACGATCCAGCCCTCCTGGCGGGCCATCATCTCGGGCGCCACCTGGCGGCACATGAGGATGCAGGTCATCAGGTTGCGATCCAGGACCGCCCGCAGGTCCTCCAGCGAGATATGCACGGCATCGTTGGCGATGGGCTTGCCCGCCTGGGGCGCGGCGACCCCCTGCGACCCCACGTCGCCGCCCGCGCAGTTGACCAGGATCTCGATGCGCCCGAACCGCGCATGGATCTCGCCCACGATGCGCTCCACCTTGGCCGGGTCCGAGAGATCGCCCGCCACGGCCAACGTCTCGACGCCGTGGGTCTGGGCGATCTGCTCTGCCACGGCGTGCAGGCTCTCAGCCTCGTTCAGGACGCGGGTCGAGGTAAAGCTGGTGCCCTGCACCACCACGTTGGCCCCGAGGCTGGCCAGGTGGCTGGCGATCTCGCACCCGATCCCCCGCGAGGAACCGGTCACAAAGGCGATACGTCCGGCAAGAGAGCGTGCTGTTGGGTTCATCAGTCCTCCATCTCGTCAGTCGTTACTTGTTGCACAAGTGTACAGGCGGCCAATGCCTCGTCCTCGGCCAGGGCCAGCCAGGCGCCGCGCCCGCCCGCCGGGCGCAGGTCGCTCCGCAGCGCGCCCCGCTCGGCGAACCGTCCCAGCAGGCGCTCCCACTCCCAGTCGTTCCAGCGGAACAGCCGCCGGCAGGCCGCCTCGCTCTGGATCGCGACGTTGGCCAGGTAGCGCAGCAGCAGCGTCTCCATCGCCCGGTCTGTGCTGATGGCGCGGGCCGCTTTGGGCACATCGGGGAGTTGTCGCGTGAACAGGTCATAGACGTAGGCATAGCCCCAACGGCTGGCGTCCGAGATGCCCACCTTGACGATCCGCATCTGGGTCTGTAGCTCGGTGATGGCGCGATCAAAGAGGCGCGCCGCGCGCCCGCCGCCCGATAGCCCGGCAACCTGCCGCAGGCGGCTGGTTGCCAGGGCGCCCTCCTCCAGCAGCGCCTCATAGACCCGCTTGGCCTCGATGGAGAGCAGCCCGGCCTCGTACTGCTCCAAATAGTCCAGCGGATCGCCATAGTTGGGTGAGAGCGCGTAAAAGCTGGGCAGCAGCGCCAGCGAGACCAGCGTGGGCTTGTTGCGGAGCAGCTTGCCGTAATAGATCGCGCCCCGTGTGGGCAACGTGTCCTTCCAGGTCCACGTTCGCCCGATATCGGGGTCGTGGTGCGAGCTGGGCACCGGGCGGCGGCTGCCGCACACCGCGCCCCACAGCGTGGGGATCTCGACGCCCTTTTCACCAAAGAGAAAGCAGAACCCGATCTCGTCCACAAAGGCCCTGGCGGCCTCCTCCGTGGTAGCCCGCAGCGCGGGCGTGCGGTGGTAGCGCAGATCGCGCAGGGCCTCGATGGCCTCCAGGCTCAACTCGGTCCCCTGTGAGACGGCCATCTCAGGCGCCCTGGGCGGGCTGGCGCATCGCCCGGCGCAACTGCTCGGCCAGGATCGGGACGATCTGCAGGCAATCCCCCACGATGCCGTATGTGGCGATGTCAAAGATGGGCGCGTGGGGATCGGTGTTGATCGCCACGATCACCCGCGCCGTGGACATGCCCGCCCGGTGCTGGATGGCCCCCGAGATGCCGCAGGCGATGTACAGATCGGGCCGCACCGTGCGCCCCGTCTGGCCCACCTGGTGGGCATAGGGGATCCAGCCCGCATCCACGGCGGCCCGCGAGGCGCCCACGGCCCCGCCCAACGCCGCCGCCAGTTCGCGCAGCGGCGCAAACCCCTCGGCGCTGCCCAGCCCCGCCCCACCGGAGACGATGATGCGGGCGTCGGCCAGGTTCACCTGCTCATCGCCCTGGATGAACGCCATGATCTCGGTCACCAGGCTGGCGGCGTCCAGGTCAACCGGCGCGTCAACGATCTCGCCCCGGCGCTCGAAATCGGGCGCGGGCGTCTCGAACACCCGGTGGCGCACGGTGGCCATCTGGGGCCGGTGGTTGGGCGTGATGATGGTGGCCATGATGTTGCCGCCATACGCCGGGCGGGTCTGCAGCAAGCCCCTGGTCTCCCGGTCAATCTCCAAGCCGGTGCAATCAGCCGTGAGCCCCGTATAGAGCGCCGTTGCCACCGAGCCCGCCAGGTCGCGGCCCCGCGAGCTGGCCCCCAGCAGAAACACCTCCGGGCGCTCGCGGCGCGCCAGCTCCACCAGGATACGCGCATAGGGCTCGGTGCGATATGCGGCCAGGGCGGGATGATCCGCCAGCAGCACCCGGTCGGCGCCATAGGCGATGGCCTGGTAGGCGATCTCGGACACGCCTTTCCCCAGGACGCAGGCCGTCAACTCGACGCCCAGGTCGTCGGCCAGCCGCCGCCCCTGGCCCATCATCTCCCAGGAGATCGGGTGCGCCTGGCCGCCGAACTGCTCCACCCAGACCCAGACCCCGCGATACTCTCCTACGGCCACGCCCTGGCGGCTGCGCTCAGGCAGGCTCAGGGCATCCACCGGGCACACGCTGAGGCAGGCGGCGCAGGCGGTGCAGTTGGCGTTGACCACGGCCAGCCCCGCGATCAGCTCTAGCGCGCCAAAGGGGCACACCGCCACGCACGCGCTGCAGCCGATGCACGCCTCGCCATCAATCAAGAGCAGTCCGTCGCCCATCGCCTATACCACCTTTTCCGCGAGCAACTGCTCCACCAGCGCCGCTACTGCATCCTCCGGTGTGTCGCCCCCCATCATACGCACCTGGCCGGTGCGGCGCGGCGGCGTGAACACCCGCACCACCTGGGTGGGCGAGCCATCCAGGCCGAACAGGGCGGGGTCGGCGTCGGGCAGGTCCTCGGGCGTCCAGACGGGGATCTGGGCGGCGCGGGCGCGTCGCAGCCCCCGGCGCGTGGGATAGCGCGGCGTGTTGATGCCCTTGAGCACCGTAACCACGGCCGGCAGCGCCGCCTGGACGATCTCGGCGCCCTCCTCCAGCAGGCGCTCGACGATGATGCGCCCGGCCGCCAGGTCCAGCTCGCGGATGCGCCAGACGTAGGTGAGTTGCGGCAGGCCGAGTTGGTTCGCGATGCCGGGACCCACCTGGCCGGTGTCGCCGTCAATGGCCTGCTTGCCGCACAGCACCAGGTCCACCGGCCCCAGGGCGCGGATGGCAAGGGAGAGGGCATAGGCTGTGGCCCAGGTATCCGATCCGGCAAAGGCGCGGGCGCTGAGCAGAATGGCCTGATGGCAGCCCATAGCCAGGGCCTCGCGCAGCTCGCGCTCCGCCTGGGGCGGCCCCATGCAGAGGGCCGTCACGGTTCCGCCCCGCGCCGCGATAAGGCGCAAGCCCTCCTCGATGGCGTACATGTCAAAGGGGTTGATGATGGCCCCCACCCCCTCGCGCAGCATGGTGCCGGTTTGGGGATCGAACTGGACCTCGGTGGTCTCGGGCACCGATTTGATGCAGACGACGACGTGCATACGAGGGATTCTCCTCTGGAGCAAACTGTGAGCCAAGGGCGCTCGTTTACGAGCGAGTATACAGCACAAGCGGCGCGCCGGGCAAAAGGTATGCGCGCTGGCATTTGACACACGCGCCCAGCCTGTCTATCTTGTAGCCATAGCGTGCGCGCGCAGGTGCGGCGTTGGCGACCGGCCCACCGGACGCCCCACACTGTGCCTGCTTGACGCGCACGTTGGCCCACCTGTCATCGAAATCGTCTACAGTGCAGTGGAGGAGCAAGCATCATGTGGATCGAAGAGGTCAAGACCTACCTGATCAACGCCAATATCCTGCAGAGCGCCGACCGCCCGCGCGGACGGAACTGGGTCTTTACCAAGGTCTCAACCTACGAGGGCGTCGAGGGCATCGGCGAGGGCAGCGGCTGGCCCGAGGTGGTGGAAAAGGGCATCCAGGAGGTGGCCGAGTCGCTCTACCGCGAGGAGCCGTTCCACACCGAGCGCGTCTGGCAAAAGCTCTATCGCATGTTGCACGCCCACGGCATCTCGGGCACGGTGCGCGGCGGCGTGATCAGCGCCCTGGATATCGCCCTGTGGGACATCAAGGGCAAGCAGCTCAATGTCCCCATCCACACCCTCTTGGGCGGCAAGATTCACAACCGCATCCGCATCTATGGGCATGCCGATAACGTCAGAGAGGCCCGCGCGCTGGTGGAAAAGGGCTATACGGCCTTCAAGTGTGGCCCCAATGTCGAACTGCTGGCCGAGCTACGCCAAGAGTTTGGCAATGAGGTCGAGATCGGCGTCCACTGCCACGGCGAGTTTGGCATGGCCGAGGCCCTGAGCCTGGCGGACGACATTCGCCCCTACAAGCCCGTCTTTTTGGAAGAGCCCACCAACCCGGACGACCTGGAGGCCCTGCGCTGGTTGGGCCAGCGGGCCCGCGTGCCCCTGGCCGCCGGAGAGCGGCTATTCTCCAAGTGGACCTTCCGCGAGCTGCTGGAGACGAGGGCCATCGCCATCGCCCAGCCCGAGATCACCCGCGTCGGCGGCATCACCGAGATGAAAAAGATCGCCGCCCTGTGCGAGGCCTATGGCGTCATGTTGGCGCCCCACGACGGCTCCACCGGCCCCATCGCCGAGATGGCGAACCTGCACGTGCTGGCCAGCTCGCCCAACTGCCTCTTTTTGGAGCACCGGGATCGCGACGTCTTTTGGAGGCGCGAGGTGGTGGAGGGCATCGTCTTTGATCAGAACGGCTACCTGGCCGTGCCGGATCGGCCTGGCTTGGGCCTGACCCTGAGCGAAGAGGCCATCGCCAAGTATCCGCCGGCGACCTATGACCGCTATCGCTACACTTACGAGGACGAGATCGCCATCAACCGCCGCCGTCGCGGGGTGGACGGATAGGGTCCTCTCGAGCCGATAGCCCACGATCAGGCGCGCCGCAATCCTGTAGGATTGCGGCGCGCCTTGACATTGCCCCGCAAAAGCCGTACACCATAGCTGCGTGTGCATCAGTCAGGCGCAACAGGAGGAGAACATGGAGCAACGACGGTTCGGCAATACGGATCTGGCCACATCGGCCATCGGCTTTGGCACCTGGGCGTTGGGCACCACCCAGTATGGCGAGATTGATGTGCAAGAGGCCAGCAAGGCCCTGCACATGGCCATTGACGCGGGCATCACCCTGGTGGATACCGCCGAGGTCTATGGCCCATGCTACTCTGAGGAAATCCTGGGCAAGGCCCTGGGCGAGCGCCGCAAAGAAATCGTCCTGGTGACCAAGGTGGGTTTTATCATCAACGAGGAGAACAAGAGCGTGGGGCGCGATGCGAGCCATGACCACGTCATCGCGCGCGCCGAGACCTGCCTCCAGCGCTTGCAGACCGACTGGATTGACCTCCTGCTGATCCACTGGCCCGACCACAAGACGCCCCACGAGGAAACGATCCGAGCCTTGGAGACCCTCAAGCAGGCGGGCAAGATCCGCCACTATGGCGTCTCGAACTATACGGTGGCGATGATGCAGGAATGCGAGCAGCATGGTCACCTGACGGCCAACCAGGTGGGCTATAACCTGCTGGATCGCCGCATGGAGCGAGAGGTGTTGCCCTTCTGCCTGGCCAATGGCATCGGGTTCATGGCCTATGGCTCCCTGGCCTTTGGTCTCTTGGCGGGGGCCTTTACCGAGGAGACGACCTTTGTGGATTGGGACTGGCGTTCGCGGGGCAATGCCTTTGGGCTGCCCCTCTTTGAGCGTGAGAATATGCTGCGCACCATCAAAGCGGTGGATCGCCTCAAGGGCTTTGCCGCCGACCGGGGCCACACGGTGGCTCAACTCGCCCTGGCCTGGACCCTCAGCCATCCGGCCGTCACCGTGGGGCTGGTGGGCATCCGCAATCCGCAAGAGATGCAAGAGAACGTGGCCGCCGCAGCGTGGAAGCTGAGCGACGACGACAAGGCCGAGATCGACCGCATCATGGCGGAAGAGGGCGTGCCCACCTACCGAGATGCCGAGCAGGCCACCTGAGCAGCATCTGCAAGCGGCTCTACTGCCGCCGGGCGTATGTGTCAGATCCCTGGCATGGGCAAAGATCATTACCAAGTGCGAGCAAAGTTTATTTCATTTGACAGCCTGATTCCTACCCACTTTCGTAACTGGGGCGGCCTGCGCATACATGCGCCTGGGGCCGCCCCTACCTGTGTTGTCGCCAGGATCACGACAAGGCGTGTCGGCGATCCTGTTCGTAGGGGCACCCCCTGTGGGTGCCCTTTCCGAGAGATCGTGACACCGTCCAGATAGTGCAGAGCTCTTCTGTGGACCACCCGCCAAAGTGGGTAGGAGTCAGTTTGACAGCAGCTCGCAGATGTGTCAAGATGAGCGTTGCCAGGGATCTGGTTGTCTGCGATTGCCGCCGCCGGGTTTTGGACCTGGGGGCGGTTTTGCGTATGAGGGCACCGGTCCCAAGACACATCGCTTGACGGTCGCTGCCATCGCCTGCAAAAGCCCGGCGCCACCGACGGGAGAGCGCAGCCGATGAGCTGCCGTGTAGCATATCGAGAGTTCCTTGAGCTCGCGCGACCACGGCCAAGCGTCGTCCGTCCGGCCCTTGTGTCTGTGAGGGCATGGCGACACCGTGCCGCGATTCTGAAAGTGAGTGAGAGGACAGGTATGAACACGCGACTGTATGTAGGCAACCTCAGCTATGACACCACCGACGACAGCCTCCGAGAGGCATTTGAGCAGATCGGCCCCGTCCGAGATGCCACGGTGATCACCGATCGCTATAGTGGCCGCTCCCGTGGGTTTGGCTTTGTCGAGATGGACAATGAGCAGGCCGCCGCCGACGCTGTTGCACAGCTCAATGAGACGGTGCTCGACGGCCGCACGATCCGGGTCGCCGAGGCAAGCCCTCGGCCATCGGGAGGCGAGCGGCGAGATGATCGCTCTGGCTCTTACGATCGCTGGTAGGCTGGCCTGAGAACAAACGCGGTGGCCAGGAGGGTGAGACACAACTCGCCCTCCTGTTTGTCACAAAGCGTAATACTCGCCCGAGCCGGGGGTTGACGTTCTCCATCGTCCCGGCTATGCTTGGGGTATCTTGCCAGGGAGGGAGTTGGCTGTGACCTACCGCTACCGGTCTCTATCCACTCACTTGGGCGATATCGTGTTGCTCTGGCGGCAGGACGATGAGCCCCGTGCTCTGGTGCGCCGCGTGCTCTTGCCCGGCGATCCCGAGCATGTGCAACTGCTCCTCAGGACCGTTTATGCGGGGGCGACGCCGGGCAACGATCCCGCCATCGAGGCTCTCACGGGCGATATGCTTCGCTACCTGCAGGGCGAACCCCTCACGTTTGACACGGCCCTGCTCGCTTTGGACGATTGCCTGCCCTTCCAGCGCCTCACCTTACTGGCCGAGCACGCCATTCCCCGGGGGCGCGTCAGCACCTATGGCACCCTGGCCAAGCGCATCGGCCACCCGGGCGCGGCGCGCGCCGTGGGCACGGCCCTGGCGCGCAACCCGTTCCCGATCCTTATACCCTGCCATCGGGCCGTCCGCTCCGATGGCTACCTGGGCGGCTTTGCCGGCGGCCTGGAGATGAAGCAGGCTCTATTGGCGATGGAGGGCGTGCGTCTCGATGACAGAGGGCATGTGTTGCCCCAGTTCATTGACCGCTGAGCTCAGCCGGGCCTTCGGGCCACGACCCACAAAAAGGTCACCGGATCGCCAAACTCGTCCACGCTGCGTTCCGCCGCGCGGATGACCTCAAAACCGGCGGCCATGATCGCGCGCCGGTTTGCCTCGGCCCCGTACCCGCTCCAGTACATCGGCGCCCCAAAAAAGCCATCCACCGAGCCCGGGTCCGCACGCACGCCCATAGTTGCCACCAAGAGGCCGCCGGGCCGCAGCCACGTGGCAATGCGGCCCAGCAGGGCAGCCTGCTCTTGGCGAGGCACATGGATGAGCGAGTAAAAGGCTGCCGCCGCGTCCAGGCTGGCGGGCGCCAGCGCCAACTCGGCCATGTCAGCCTGCATAAAGGCGCCCTGGGGCACGTTGCGCCGCGCCCGCGCGACCTGGCTGAAAGAGATGTCCACGCCGATGACGGTGTGCCGTTGCGCCAGCGCGCGCGTGGTAGGCAGACCCGCCCCGCAGCCCAGATCGAGGACGCGGCTGCCGGCCGGAAGGGCCTCCAGCAGCAGCCGCGTGTGCTCCTCTCGCGCCGGGTCCGATCCGGACTGCGCCCACTCAGTATAGGCTGCCCCCATGCGATCATACCCGCGCGTCACGATCTCGCGCGGATCGCGGGCGTCTTCTGCTTGCGGCGACCTCATTCCACCAGCGCCTGATAGGCCAGGGTGCGGAACTGGGCCGCCGTCGGGTAGCCCATCATCGGTGGCGGCGCAACGAACTGCATCATGATGATGCCCAGCATCTCATTGGCCGGGTCCACCCAATAGTCGGTGCTGGCATAGCCCGACCAACCAAAGCTGCCCGGCGCATCGAGTTGCCCGGCGGCAGCGGGATCCAGCAGCACGCGCACGCCCAGGCCAAAACCGTGCCCGGCGTGAGGTGGGTCGCCATAGGCGCCCAAGGCGGGCGGCAAGTGGTTGCTGCCCATCAGGGCCACCGTACGCGGGGAGAGCAGGCGCACGCCCTCTAGCTCGCCGCCGTTGGCCAGCATCTGGGCAAAGCGGGCGTAATCGAGGATCGAGGACACCAGGCCGCCCCCGCCGGAGCAAAAGGGCTCGGCTCGGGTATAATCGCGCCCGGCCCGCTCATCCACCGGCGTCAGGCGCCCTTGTTCGCCCGGCATGTAAAAGCTAGCCAGCCGGTGTACCGCGTCGGCAGGCACGCAAAAGCCCGTATCCGCCATGCCCAGCGGCTGGAAGATGCGCTCGCGGAAATAGGCGTCCAGCGGCATGCCGGAAAGGACCTCCACCAGATAGCCCAGCACGTCAATGCTCACCGAATAGAGCCAGCGGCTGCCGGGGTCAAAGAGCAGCGGCAGGCCCTTGAGGATCTGGATCATGTCCGCCAGGGTGTGGTCGGAGCGCAGCAGGCCCGACTCCCGGTACATCTGTTCGCCGGGCGAATCGGGCGCAAACATGCCATAGGTCATCCCGGCGGTATGAGTCATCAGATGACGGATGGTCATGGGGCTCGCAGGGGGTGAGAGCACGGGCTTGCCATCTTCGATCCCGCGTAGCACCTGCATCTCCCCCAACTCGGGGATGTAGCGGCTCACGGGGTCATCCAGCAAAAAGCGCCCCTCCTCCCAGAGCATCAGCGCAGCCACAATGGTGATCGGCTTGCTCATGGAGTAGATGCGATAGATGGCGTCCTCGCCCAGGGGCCGCCGGGCAGCGAGATCGGCCCACCCCACGGTGTCCAGATGCGCGATCTGGCCCCGGCGGGCGATCAGCGTGGCGACGCCCGCCAGCTTGCCCTCATCCACATAGCGGCCCATGACGTCGCGGATGCGGCCCAGCCGCTCGGCGGAGAAACCCTGCGCTTCCGGCGCTACACGTTCCAGCATGTTGGCTCCTTTGCTCACTTGAACGGGATAACGAGTACCTTGATGGCCTGGGCAGCAGCCTTGTCGTCGGCCACGCCAAACGCCTCGGCAATGCGCTCCAAGGGATAGCGATGGGTGATCAGCGGGGCGGCCTGGAACTGGCCCCGCGCCAGCATATCCAGGGCCACGGCAAACTCGGGGCGGTTCCCACGGTGGGCATAGCTCCAGACCCATTGCAGCGTCAGCTCGCGCCGGTAGCCAATGCGCACATCTAGCATCTGCGGCGCCTGAAAGCTGCCCACCACCCCCACGCGGCCATGGGGCGCGGCCAGTTGCAGCGCCAGGTCCAGCGTGCCGCCGGCGCCGCCCACGGCCTCGAACACCACATCGGCGCCCTCCCCCTGGCTCCAGGTCTGGATGGCGGCGAGAGGGTCCTGCTGCAACGAGTTGACGCCCAGGGCGCCTGCGGTTTGAGCGGCCACCTGTAGGGGATGCTCGCGACGGCCCACCACGGCCACGGCCCCTCCGGCCGCGGCTGCTGCCTGGGCGATGCTCAGCCCGATGGCGCCTGTGCCGATCACGGCCACACGCTCGCCTGGCCGTACGGGCACGCGGGTCAAGGCGTGCACGGCCACGGCGAACACGTCCAGCAGGCTGGCCTCGTCGAAGGAGAGGGCGTCGGGCAGCGGATAGAGCCGATCCACCGGCGCGACGGTCTGCTCGGCGAAACCGCCGGGGCGCGCCCCGCCGATATGCTCCAGCGAAGGGCAGAGATGATAGTCGCCCGAGCGGCAAAAGCGGCACGCGCCACAGCCCACCAGGGGTTCGACGGCCACCGGCTGGCCCACGGCGAATCCCACGGCGCCAGGCCCCAGGGCCAGCACGACTCCGGCCAGCTCGTGGCCGGGGGTGCGCGGCGGCCCGCCAGGCGCGCCCGCACGCCGGTAGCCGTGCAGGTCGCTGCCGCAGATGCCCGCTGCCCGCACACCGATCAGCGCCTCGCCGGGGCCGGGCGCCGGATCGGGCACGGTCTCGACGCGAATGTCTTTGCCGCCATAGAATCGCGCTGCACGCATTCAGGGCCTCCTAGCTCTGCACGAACAAGTGCTCTCTACTATCCCGTAGATCCCCGCGCCCTGCCGAACAGGGCATCGGCCAGGGGCGAAGGCGCCTCCGCCGTACCCAGATTGGGTACGATCTCGTCCGTCTCGACGTCGTGCGCGCTGCGGGCCATGGCTTGCCTCCTGCATCACTGTCATTCGCGGCACAAGCATACCCCAGAAGGGGCGGTGCGTAAAGCGCTGCACGCCGCTTTCGTTCCAACCACTACGCGGCAGTTGTGTATTTCGACCCGCTCACTTGCGTCGCGGGCAGGTCGGTGTCACAATAGATGCAGAGAGCGGCGTCAACGCAGAGGGGGAGCTATGAGCGGCAATATGGTGGACGAAACGCGCTACCGCGAATACGACGTGCTGGTGGCGGGCGGTGGGCTGGCCGGTGTGACGGCGGCGGTGGCAGCGGCACGCTCGGGGGCGCGCACGCTACTGGTGGAAAAGAACGGCTTTCTGGGCGGCCTGGGCGTCATGGGCGCCACGGGCTGGCACAGCTTTTTCAACATCTTTGATGTGCCCCCCGGCTTTGAGCGCAAGCGGGTTGCGGCAGGCATTGCCCAAGAGCTGGTCGATCGCATCCAGGCGGCAGGCGGCGGGCTGGGCCACATTCGCATGGAGCGGGGCGGCGATTTCGTCAGCATGCTCACCCCTGTCGAGCCCGAGGTTGCCAAGTCGGCCCTCTTTGGCATCTGCCGCGAAGCGGGCGTGGAATTGTTGCTGCACACGGTCATTGACGAGGTGCGCACCGACGCTGCGGGCCTCATCACGGGATTGGTGCTATGGAACAAGGCGGGGCGCGCCCTGCTACGCGCCAAGCAGGTGGTGGATTGCACCGGCGATGGCGATGTAGCGGCGGGAGCGGGCGCTCCCTGCCAGCGCTTTGGCCCCGGCGACCCGGGCGCCTATTCCGCCGGCTTTACCTTTCGCCTGTGCAATGTGGATCTGCAAGCCCTCGAAGCCGATCTGGAGGCCAAGGGGCTGATCACCCAGATCGCCCATGCCGTCAAGCCCGGCGCATACGAGCCAGACCTGGTGCGGCTGGGGATTGACATGCGCAAGCTGCAGGCCCAGGGTGCGGTGGGCATCCCCGGCTACTTTTTGTCGTCGTCGCTGCGCCCCCGCGAGATCACCTACATGAACTGCATCAACCACGGCCCCAATGACGGCATGAGCGCCGAGATGCTCACCGAGGCCGAGATTGACCTGCGGGCGCGCATGTTCGAGATCGCCGATTTTTTCCGAGAGAGCTTTGCCGGCTGCGAGCAGTGCTATGCGGCGGGTCCGGCCCCCTATGCCGGACAGCGGCGTGGCTTGGCCATCCGCTGCGAATACGAGCTGACCCAGGAGGATTGCACAAAAGGACGCCAGTTCGATGACCAGATCGGCTGCTTTTCGTTCATTGACAACAGCCGCTATTTCGTGCGCGATGGCGGCGCCTATGGCATCCCCTATCGGGCGCTGATCCCGCAAGGCGTGCAGAACCTGCTCATCGCCGGGCGCATGATGACGGTGGACCTGGCGGCCCACAACAGCACCCGCAACACCGTCTGCTGCATGGTGGCGGGGCAGGCCGCCGGCACGGCTGCCGCTATGGCGGCCCTGGGCGGCGGCACACCCCGCGCGCTGGACGTGCAGGCCCTGCGGGACAACCTGCGCGCTGCGGGCGCCCTGCTGGAGCCGACGCCCGACCCGCTCTAGAGCTCTCGTCCCTGCATTGCCGCATTGCAGGGCGCTCTCTGGTGATCAGATCTCTTCGGGGCCAGGCGCTCCGGAATCGCTAGGCAAGGAATGGCCAAGAGAAAGCTCAAACGTCAACTCAATCTGTTGCAGGTGGTCATGCTGGGCACAGCAGGTACCCTGGCCGCCGAGATTTTTGTGCTCACCGGACACGCGGCCGCGCGCTCCGGCGCCGATACCGTGCTGGCCTTGCTGCTGGGCGGCCTGCTGAGCTATGCCATCGCCCTCAACTACTGTGAGCTGGCCACCTCCTACCCGGTGGCGGGCGGCGCCATGAGCTATGTGCGCGAGAGTTTTGGCAGCGGCATCCTCTCTTTCCTGGTGGGCTCGATGGACTGCGCCTCCAGCACGTTCTATGCCGCGCTCTCGGCAGTGGGCTTTGCCTATTCGCTACAGGTGTTCTTTCCCGCCGCACCCCTGGTTCCGGTGGCAGCCGCGGTGATTCTGGTCTTTGTGGTGCTCAATGTCCTGGGCGTTACCAGCGTGGGCAACCTCCAGATCGTCCTGGGCGGCCTCTTGCTGGCGGTCTTTGCCGCCTACATCATCGTTGGCCTGACCCACCCCCAGGGCTTTTCGTGGAGCACCTATAGCGCCGCCAATGCTGTCTTTGCCGACCAGCGCACCCTGCCGCGCCTGGGGCGCCTGTTGGTGACCATTGCGTTGGTGTACAACGCCTATGTGGGCTTTGAGGTCATTGCCGACGACGCCGAAGAGATCCGCAACCCGGACCGCAACATCCCCCGGGGCATCCTGATCAGCCTGACGGCGTGCACCATCATCTATGTGGCAACCTCGTTCGTCACCCTGGGCGCGTTGCCCTTTGGCGAGCTAGCAGGCTCGGAGACGGCCCTGACCGACGCTGCGCGCCGCTTTATGCCGGGCATAGGCGCGCCCCTGATGGCCGTAGCGGGCATGGTGGCCACCCTGACCTCGGTGAACAGCGCCATGCTCAGCGCCACCCGTGAGGCATTCACCCTCAGCCGCGACGGCGTGTGGCCCCGCGCTTTTTCCAAGCTGAGCCGCTTCCGCACACCCCACATGGCCGTGCTGGCCATCGGCCTTATGAGCATCCTGGTGGCCCTCAGCCGAAAGGTAGATTTCCTGAGCTACATCTCCAGCGCCGGCTATCTCTTTGTCCTCTTCTGGGGCAACCTCTCGATGATCCGGCTGCGCAAGCAGTATCCCGACCTGCGACGGCCCTTTCGCGCGCCTTTCTTTCCCGCCACGGTCTATATCGCGGGCGGCGTCTGCCTGCTGCTGATCGCTTTTGCCGCGCCCCGGGCGCTGGCTTTCGGAGCGGGTGTGCTGGCTCTGTTCGCCATCCCGTTTGTGCTGCGCGGGCGCATCAGCCGTTTCTTGAGCGCGCGCAGAGGCCCCGCCCCCATCCAGGACGACTGTATCATCATCGCCGCCGACAACCCCGATACCGCCCGCAGCCTGGTGCACATCGGCTCGATTCTGGCCCAAAGCGACCCCGACAGCTACATCTGCGCGCTGGCCATCCAGACGGCAGAGAGCACCCCGGCGAGCGGCTCTGGCCGCTCAGCGCGAGGCCCGGCGGGCGTGCTCGGCCCGGTGTATCGCGAGGCCCAGGCGCGCAATGTGGCATTTTATGTCAAGATACGTGAAGCAGCCACCGTGGATGAGGGCATCCTGGCAGAAGTGTGCCAGCGAGAGAACGTGCGCTTGCTGCTGGCGGGCTGGCCCACGCCCCTCAACCCCACCCAACTGGCCGCCAACCCGGTCAAGCGCATCCTGCAACACGCCCCCACCCATGTGGCGGTGTTGCTGGATCGCGGCCTGCGCCAGATTCGTCGCATCCTGGTGCCGGTGGGCGGCGGCCCGCATTCGCGCCTGGCCATCCACCTGGCGCAAGAGATCGCCCTTTCCACCCGCGCCCAGATCACGGCCCTGCGCGTGATCACCGCTTCTGTCGAGAGCGACGATGTCGAGGACAATCTGGCCATCTTGCAGGAGACGCTAGAGGAAGAGCTGGGCCAGGTGCTCGAGATCTGGTCGCCCCAGGTCACCCAGGCGCGTTCGGTCGCCGACGGGATCCTGGAGGAGACCGGCCGGGTGGCCTACGATCTGGTGGTCATTGGCGCGTCAGAGGAATGGCCCCTCAGCCGCCAGCTCTTTGGCGCTGTGGACGACTGGATCGCCGACAAGGCCCCCTGCTCGGTACTGCTCTGTCGCCGCCATGAGTCGCTGGCTCTCTCCTGGGTGCGCCGCCAAGTCAAGTTGCTCTATCGCGAGAGACATCCCGTCCCCGATACACCCCCGGCGCCTCCCGCCTCCTGCTGATCCCCGGCGAACAGCGCTCATCGCCTCCCTACCCATCTGGCCAGGAGGAAACTGGCCAGATGAGCGTGTCCCCAGGGGAACCTGGGTGTTATCATGGACGTCAGTCAAGTACGCGCCGATGTCCAGTGATATCCTGCAAGGAGGTGGCCATGAACGGCGAACGCTATCTGCTCGTTGCCTTGGTGCTCGTGTGTCTACTGCCGCTGGCCGCCGCCCTGCCGGTGTTTGCCGAGCCGCAGGCAGAACCCGCGCCCACGCTACCTCCCCAGCCAGAGCTGCCCTCGGGCGCCGGATACATCGTAACGCTGGATGCCGTGCTGGCGCACTTGAGCGCCACCCACGGCAGTGCGGCGCCCGCGCCGGGCATCCGCTGGACGGTCGAGCCGCTGGCAGGCGACGCCCTGGACGGGGCTGGCGGCTACTGCTACCTGGCCGAGAGCTGGCGCATCTGCGTTACCGCCAGGGCAGACAACCAGTCGCCGCGCGTCTACCACGTACACTTGGAGCATCCCCCCACCGGCCTGGAATGGATCGGGCGCGTAGACGAGTTTGGCCAGCTCTTCTAGGAGAGCGCATATCGAGCGGCATGGACGATGATCGGCGTCGTCCATGCCGCTTTCTGATATGGGGTCGCCATGTCCAGGCCCGTGTTGCCCATTGCGCGGTTCGGTTCCTCCTGGCTTCGCGACATACCAGCCAAGCCCTCCGTGGCGCGCGCGAACGCTGGCTTGCGCGCACGATGTATGCTACACTGCGCGAAAGCTGCCACGCAAGAGGGAGGAGCGATGCGCGTACTGGTCGTGTCCGATATCCATGCCAACATCCACGCCCTGAATGCCGTCCTGGAGGATGCAGGGTCGTTTGACATGCTTTGGTCGCTGGGGGATGTTGTGGGCTATGGGCCAGATCCCGAGGCTTGCATCGCCACCATCCGCACATACGAGCATCTCGCCATCCCCGGCAACCATGACTGGGGCGTGTTGGGGCGGCTCGATCTCGAGGATTTCAACAACGACGCTCGCGCGGCCAATCTCTGGACCCGCGAGCAGCTCTCTGAAGAGGCTCGCCACTACCTGGAGGAGCTGCCCGAGACCCGGGTCGCCGGCGAGATCACCCTGGCCCACGGCAGCCCACGCTACCCCATCTGGGAGTACTTGTTCTACGCCAGCACCGCGACCCTCAATTTCCCCTATCTGGAGACCTCGATCTGCCTGGTGGGGCACACGCACATGCCCGTTGTCTTTTGGCAGCCGGAAGAGAACTCTCTTACCCAGATGCTGGCCCTGCCCGAAAACGAGCCCCTGACCCTGGATCAAGGGCAGTACATCGTGAACCCGGGCAGCGTGGGCCAGCCTCGCGATGGCGACCCGCGCGCCGCCTATCTGTTGGTCGAGACCGATACGCTCACGGTCGAGCATCGGCGGGTGGCCTATCCCATTGAGCGCACGCAGGAGCACATGCGCGCGGTGGGCCTGCCAGGCCGCCTGATCTCCCGGCTGGCCCTGGGCTGGTAAGCGACCAGGCGGGCGCTTTGCCGTGACGCTGCAGAGCATCGTGACGTTTACCGCCGAGCAAGCTTTACCGGATGACAGTAGCCGGCGATAGGGCCTCCCTTGCGCATGCGGTCCGCTCGCGGGGCAATCGGCTGTTTTCGCGTCTCGCCCACCCCCTCGCTCTCGGCTGGCCGCCTGCCTCATCGAGACCCCTCGCGGTTGACGACCTCTCTCGCGCGACCTACACTCCGGCAAACGTTTGGGAGGAAGCACATGAACGCATGGCAATCTAGTTATGTCGAGACGAACGGAATCCGCATGCACTACTGGCGCACGGGGGATGGCTCCAAGCCGCCCGTGGTGCTCTCGCACGGGGGCGCAGACAGCGGGCGCTGTTGGAGCCGCACGGCGCGGGCGCTAGAGGCCGCCTATGACGTGATCATGGTGGACGCCCGGGGCCACGGCCTCTCGGATGCGCCCGACCAGGGCTATGGCCCCCGCGTCTCCGCCGCCGATCTGGCCGGGCTCATTCGGGCGCTGGGCATCGAAAAGCCGCACCTCATCGGACACTCGATGGGCGGCGAGATCTCGGCCAATTGCGCCGCCGATTTCCCCGAGCTGCCCCGTAGCCTGGTGGTCATAGATTCGGGATTCATCTCCAACGGCGGACGCTATGCCGTATCGCCGGAGGAGGCGGGGCAACGCATCGCCGGCATGCAGGCCGCTATGCGCGAGATGCAGGCGAGCACCCTGGAGGAGTTGATCGCCCGCTGCCGCATCGAGAACCCCGGCTGGCACAAAGACGAGCTGGAGCCCTGGGCCGAGTCCAAGCTGCAAGCATCGCTGAATGGGCGGCTCTTTTTCACCGAGGCCAAGCGCCCCTGGCAAGAGACCCTGGCGGCCATCCAATGCCCCATGCTGTTGCTGGTGGGGGACCCAGAGCGTCACTCACATACCGCCTGGGATGCCGCCGTGCAGGCCACGGGCATTTGGCGCGAGGGCCAACTGATACACATCGCCGGAGCGGGCCACAACGTCCAGCGCGATCGCTGGGAGGCATTCATGGCCCGCATCACCGCCTGGATGGCCGCCCACTGACGCCACCAAGGGGGCGCGTTTCGATATGGGGCTACTCCTGCATGCGCAGCACATACACACAAGGAGCTAGACATGGGTAACTGGCGCGATGGGTTCGTCGAAACGAACGGGATTCGGATGCACTACTGGCGCACGGGCGACGGCTCCAGGCCGCCCGTGGTGCTCTCCCACGGGGCCACCGACAGCGGCCTCTGTTGGAGCCGCACGGCGCGGGCGCTGGAGAGCGACTATGACGTGATCATGGTGGACGCCCGGGGCCACGGCCTCTCGGACAAGCCCGCCGAGGACTATGGTCCCCGCCAATCGGCGGCTGACCTGGCCGGGCTGATTCGCGGCTTGGGCATCGAGAGGCCGCACCTCATCGGGCACTCGATGGGCGGCGAGATCTCGGCAAACTGCGCCGCCGATTTCCCAGAGCTGCCCCGCAGCCTGGTGGTGATCGACTCGGGCTTTATCTCGAACGCAGGCCCCTATCGCGGCTCGGCAGAGCAGGCCGCCGAGCGCATCGCCCAATCGCGCGCCCGCATGATCGAGACGCAGGCGCTGGGCCTCGATGGGCTGATCGCGCGATGTCGCGAGGAGAGCCCCGGATGGCATGAGGAAGAGCTACAGCCCTGGGCCGAGAGCAAGCTACAGGTCTCGCCCGAGTACGGGCGTTTCTTTGCCCAGGAAAAGCGGCCCTGGCAAAAGATCTTTGCTGCCATCCAGTGTCCCATGCTGCTTTTGGTGGCCGAGCCTCATCTGGATTCCCATAGCGGCTGGGATGCCGCCGTGCAGGCCACGGGCATCTGGCGCGATGGGCAACTGATCCACATCGCCGGAGCGGGCCACAACGTCCAGCGCGACCGCTGGGAGGCGTTCATGGCCCGCATCACCGCCTGGATGGCCGCCCACTGATAGGGCAGCCGCGCGCCCACTACCCCACTCAGGTGCGGTAGTGGGCGTTGATATCCACATAAGCATGGGAGAGGTCGCTGGTCCAGATGGTGGCCTCGGCGTTGCCACGGCCCAGAGCAATGCGGATGGGAATATCGTTCTGGGCCAGGATCTCGGAGGCCCGCGCCTCGTCCACCTGATACGGCCCTCCGTCGCGCACCAGTTCCAGATCGCCCAGCCAGACCCGCACCGCGTAGGGGTCCAGGGGGACGCCAGCATAGCCCACGGCGCAGATAATGCGGCCCCAGTTGGCGTCCTGGCCATAGACGGCGGTCTTGACCAGGGACGAGTTGGCGACGGCCATGCCCACCTGGCGCGCCTCGGCCAAGCTGGCCGCCTCGCTGACGCGGATCTCGATAAAGCGCGTGGCGCCCTCGCCATCGCGCACCAGCCCCTTGGCGAGCGCGACGGCCACGTCTGTGAGTCCCTCCACAAAGGCTGCGTACTCGGGAGCGTCGGTAGAGACGATGTCGGGCATCTCGGCCAGGCCATTGGCCAACAACAGCGCCGTGTCGTTGGTGCTCATATCGCCATCTATGGTGATCATATTCAGGCTAACGCCCACCGCCGCCGCCAGCGCCTGTTGGGCGAGCCCGGGGGCGATGCACGCGTCGGTGGTGAACACCACCAGCAGGGTTGCCATATTGGGGCTGATCATGCCCGCGCCCTTGGCCATGCCTGCCACGGTAAACCCGCCCGTGTCGCTCTCGACATAGACGGCCACCTCCTTGGGCACCGTGTCGGTGGTCATGATGGCGCGAGCCGCGCGATGCCCGGCCTCTACCGTGCTCTCGAGCGCCTGGGCGGCGGCTTGTACGCCCGGAAGCAGCTTGCCCATAGGCAAGGGTTGCCCAATGACGCCGGTGGACATGACCATATAGTCGTTGGCCGAACCGCCGGCGTGTTGGGCGGCGGCGGCAGCCGTCGCCTCGGCGTCGCGCAGACCCTGCTCGCCCGTGCAGGCATTGGCGCATCCGCTGTTGATCACCACGCCCCGTAACCCAAGGGGATTGCGCCCCAACAATGCGCGATCATAGAGCACGGGCGCGGCCTGGAACAGGTTGGTGGTGAACACCGCCGCCGCCGCACACGGCCTGACTGAGCGCACCAGCGCCAAGTCGGGGGCGCCCCCGGCCTTGATCCCGGCAGCCACGCCGGCGGCCTCGAACCCTGGGGTGGAGGTGACGGAACCGTCCTCGATAACGCGCACGCGATGGGCCATCTGCACGACCTCCTAAAGGGGATGCTGCGTAACTGGCGTCGAGTATAGGCGCGGCGGCGAGGCATGTCAACGCTCGCTTGCGCAGCGCAGCGCAGTCGGTTACAATGCGCACGGCGGTACAGTCGAGCCCAGCCGTATGGGCCCAAGCACAGGGAGGTAGTCATGGCCGAGTATCAGACCAAAGAACAGCTCTACGCCGTGCTGGATCAGGTAGTGGCCGAGTTGCAGCAGGACGATGCGTTTCTGGCGCGCATCGCCAACGCCAACGCCTCGTTGGCGTTCACAGTCACCGACCTGGAGAACGCCGAATATGTGCTGTCGTTCTCGAAAGGCGCGTTCAGTAGCGCCAAGGAAGGCGCCGCACAGGCCAGCGTCGGCGTGACGCTCAAGTCGGACACGCTGGACAAGCTGCTGAGCGGCAAACTGAGCGGCGAATCGGCCTATTTTTCGGGGATGCTGCGTCTACGCGGCGACGAATGGATGGCCCAGAGCCTGGCGAGCTATCTCGGCTACATGGGGCCACTGTATCGCCAGGCCACCAACGTGTGAGGGCGAGCGGGATGCGCCGGGGCGCTACGATAGAGGAGAAAGTGTCAAATCTCGCACATAACACTTGACATTTCGACGCATTTCTGCTATTATGACAATGCAAAGCCCCGAGAGGCTAACGTTCGGGCTCACACCAAGTGAGTGGGTCGAGTGGGCGGAGAGTTCCTGGGGTAAGACCCAGAGGGCCGTACGTGGCCTAGAGATGGCAGCGAGAGTTGCTGTTTGTACGCCATCAAACGAGTACGACAGTTCGCTGAAGGAAAGTGAGACCCACTTGGTCTGGCGGAGAAGACACTCCACAAAAACGAATTGGTGTGTCAGTCAACGAATCGCGGTCACTTGGGGCTTTGCTCTTTGCTCAGGGGTGCACCCGGCCAGGAGGTCGGGCGGCGCCCTTTTTTTGTGCACAGGCGCCCGGCAAGCGCGTTGACAAGGCGCTCGTCTGGCCTATAATCCCACCAGCAAGCAAACGCACAGCAACCTGGCCAGGAGCCTCAGCCGGCTATATGCAAGTTGACGTCAACCAGCCTCGCCCTGTCCGCAACCCGGAGGTGCCGCGCGAGGCTATCGAGTTCGCCCACCCCAGCGAACAAGAGTTCGCCAGTATCCTCGACTTTTTTGGCATCCGCTGGCAGTACGAGCCCTACACCTTTCCTCTCCGTTGGGACGAGAACGGCATTGTGATCGAGGCATTCTCCCCTGATTTCTACCTGGTTGACCAGGGCATATTCGTCGAGTTGACCACCCTGCGCCAAAAGCTGATCCGCATCAAGCGGCGCAAAGTGCGGCTGCTGCGAACCCTCTACCCCGACGTGCAGATCAAGCTCTGGAACCGCAAGGATTTCGAGTGGATGCTGCAGCGCTTTGGCATCGAGGATCAGTCCGACGATCTGGTGGGCAAGCAAGCGCTGGAGAACGCCGATGGCTGAATTCGCGGGGCATTGGCTGGCAGAGCGTGTCGAGCGCGTGGTGCTTTCCGATCAAGAGATCCAGGCCGCCGTCGGCGCAATGGGCGCCGAGATCAGCCGCGACTATGCGGGCCTGCGCCCTGTGCTGGTGGGCGTGCTCAATGGCGTGGCCCTGTTCATGGCCGACCTGCTGCGGGCCATCACCATCCCCGTGGCGGTGGATTTCATGGCCATCTCCCACTATGGCGCCTCTGCTTCCACCGGCACCGTGCGCATCGTCAAAGACCTGGACGAGTCCATCACCGGCCGACACGTGCTCTTTGTCGAGGACGTGATTGACACGGGCCTCACGCTCGACTATCTCCTGCGCACGCTGCGCACGCGCCAACCCGCCTCGCTGCGCGTGTGCGTCCTGTTCGACCGCCCTTACCGGCGCCTGATCAACATCCCCCTGGATTATCGGGGCCTCGAGTTGCCGGATGAGTTCGTCGTAGGCTATGGCCTGGACAAGAACGGCTACTATCGCAACCTCTCGTTCATCGCCACCCTCAAGCCGAACCAAGACCACGCAGCCTGAGCTCGGTAGGCTCCCCACCCCTCCTCTTTATCTCCCGTTAACGTAAATTCACTGTAAGAATACAGAATAGCGCAACAGACAGCCCGATCATCAGCCCTGCGAAATGCCAAAACGCGCCGCACACGGCCCGTGTGCGGCGCGTTTTGGCATCGAAAAAACGATATTGTTATATAAGCAACCTCCCTATATTATCCTATATCATAGAGTATTTACGTAGCGTTTAGCATGGCGTCATTGGCGTATGGTCAGCAGATACAACTCGCGTAAGATAGACATAAAAGTTGCACTGTTACCGGTCTCGGCGCTATGATTAGGTCAGAATCAGGTAGGAGTCTGTCAGGATCGGCTGCGAGCTGGCTCGTTCCATGGAGGAACCTGTGAAAGTCGGCGCGACTCTTGGACTAGGGGACTAGAATGTTATCGTTAGCATCAACCGGCAACGCACGACGTAATAGGCTGTTCATCGTCACTTTGTTCGTGATCGCGAGTCTGATCCTCGGCGGCCTGCCTGCGCGGGCACAGAGGGCCTTCGACCCTACGCCGGCGGCCTCCGGGAGCATCACCATTCCCCTGCCGCAATCCGGCGCCCCCGGCGTCGAGTCCGCGCCGAGAGGCGACGTGCCCACATTCCCCGATATGGTGGCCAATTTCTCGCCCGGGGAGCCCCAGTTGCCTGTGGCCGTATGGCGGATCCTGTTGCCGCCCGATGTGGTCGCGCAGTCGGTCAAGGTCGAGTTGGTCGCCCCCGAGTGGGCCGATCTGCCCGGCCAATACGATGTTGCGGCAGCGCCCCCCTTGGCCGCCTCTGACCTAGAGGGAACGCCAGAGTGGGGCGGCCACGAGCCGGAGGCGCTGCGCGATGGGCGCCTGCTGGCCATTTATGAGCAGGACGCTTACTGGCCCGCCCACCCCATCGCCATCCTCTCGGTGGGCAGCCAGCGCAACTGGCGCGTGCTCGAGCTGGCTTACTGGCCGCTGGCGTATAACCCTGCACAAGGCACGCTGCGCCAGATCACAGGCGGCGCGTTGCGCGTCACCTATCAGCGCTCCGGCGCGCCGGGCCTGGCCCTGGATGCTGCCAGCGGCGCCGCCTGGGATGCGCTCGCTCCCAGCCTGCTCAATCCCACCGATCACAGCCTGTACGTTGACCATGCCCGCAGCGCGGGCTATTCACTCGATGCGGAGGGCGTGGCCACTTCGGCGACCAACGATTATGTCATCATCACCACGGCAGCCATCGCGGCCAACAGCGCCCAACTGGCGGCCTTTGTGCAATCCAAGCAGCAGGCCGGGCACGGCGTCAAGGTCGTCACCGAGGGCGCTTCCGCCACGAGCACGACCTATGTGAGCGGGGGCACGGTTGACGCACGGGCAGACAACATCCGCAACTGGCTGGCCTCGCGCTATGCCTCGGAAGGCATTCAGTATGTGCTGCTCATCGGCAAGCCCAGCACAGACAGCTTTGACAGCGCCACCAGCGTGCCGATGAAAATCACCTATCCCTTCATGTCCAACGCAGTGGCCACGGACATGTACTACTCGGACCTCTCTGGCAACTGGAATCTGAATGCTAACGACAGGTTCGGGGAACTGGCGGATATCGGGGCCGGCGGCATTGATCGCCTGCCGGAGGTATATGTGGGGCGGGTGCCCTTTTACGGCTCTTATGCCGAGCTGGACAGCATCCTGGCCAAGTTCGTAGCCTATCAGGGCGCCGGCGGCGATCTGGCCTGGCGCCAACGGGCTCTGATCGCTGCGGCCATCTCTAACCACGGCCCGCAGGACAACAACAACGACGGCGTTGTCGTCTATCCGCCGGACTATCCTGCCTCATTCCGCACCTACGGCGATGACTGGGGCCAGGCGCTGCGCAATGTGGCGCTGGGCGCCGGCCTGAGCGCCTACACACTCTATGAAAAAGAGGGCGTCTATGCCGATGGATCGGCCTATCCCCTGACGGCGGCCAATGCCCCCCTGAATACGGCCAACCTGGTCGGCGCGTGGCAGCAGGGCTATGGCATCGTGGCCTGGTGGGGGCATGGCAACGCCACCGGCGCCTATCGGCGGATATGGGTGCACGACGATACGCGGGCAGACCATATCACCCAGTATAGCCAAGAGACCCAAACGACGGCCTTGTTCACAACAGCCCAAGTGGCCCAGTTGAACAACTCGCGCCCATCCTTTGTGCTCCAAGTGGCCTGCACCAACGGTTCTCCCAACACGAGCACCAACCTGGGCTACGGGCTGCTGGTGAACGGCGCCGTGGGAACCATCAGCTCTTCGCATCTCAGCTACTACGTGCTGGGCCCCTGGCCGAGCAGCGGCACGATGGGAGACAACGCTACCCTGGCGTACATGGCCATGGATCGCATGCTCAATTATGACGAGACCATCGGTGAGGCGCTGGCCTACTACCGCGCCAATGCCCTGATGGGCAGTAACGGGCAACTGTGGCAGAATATGGTGGTCTCGAACCTGTACGGTGACCCCGCTCTTTCCTTGACATCGAGCGGCGCTGGCTGCGCCGTTCCGCCCCCCACCCCCACGTCGCCCACGCCTTCCGACAGCGCCGGCGATGTTGACCCGAACGCTGATCTGGCATGGTTGGGCGGCCCGGGCTGCGAGGGCGAGACGGTGACCTATGATGTCTACCTGGCCGTCAACGGCTCTGCCGAGACCCTGGTCTGTAGCGGCGCCGAATCTAGCGCGTGTGCCCCGGGGCCGCTGCAAGAGGGCGCCACATATACCTGGCGCGTGGTAGCGCAGAGCAGTGTCGGAGAAACCCAGGGCCCCGAGTGGACCTTTGCCACACAAGTGACGCCTTGCTCATTGTCGCCGGTAGAGCCCAACGACCCGATGCCGGCCGATGGACAGACAGGTGTGGCCCTGGATGCCCAGCTCTCTTGGTGTGGCGGGCACCCGTGCGAGGGCGAGCAGGTCACCTATGAGGTCTACTTGGAGGCGAACACTGTCACCACGCCGACAGTCCTGGTTTGCTCGAACGTGGATGACGCCCGTTGCGATCCGGGCCCGTTGCAGGAAGGAACCCAATACGCCTGGCAGGTCATTGCTTGGGGCCTCAACGGACCGGTTCGGGGGCCAATCTGGACGTTCGATACCGCCGTGTGCTCTGTGCCCGCGCCGGTCAGCCTTGGCGCTCCCAATGACGGCGCCCAGATCACGGGGGGCCAGCCGCTGCAGTTGCTGTGGCAGCCCGCCGAGGGCGCGCGCCGATACCAGATCCAGGTTGCGCGAGAAGATACCTTTGAGACGTTGCTGGCGAACCAGCAGACCGACGAGACCGGCCTGACCCTGGCCGCGACGATGGGCAGCGGCGCCTACTACTGGCGCGTGCGTGTGGTCGAGACAACCCTGGGCTGCCCAAGTGTGGGCGAGTGGTCGGAAACCCGGAGCTTTGAGGTCCAGTCGAGCGGCCTTTCCTTCGCGTTCTTGCCCATGGCCTCCCGCAAATAACGGATCGGGCCGAACCACAAGGGCCTCGGGATGTCCTCCCGAGGCCCTTGTCTCTATACGCCCCTGGCGTCAGCGCCGCCGCGCGCCACGCGCGACCAGCACGCCGATCACCAACAGGGCCACGACCAGCACCCCGCCGATGGACAGGAGCGGCACCGTAAAAGTGCCCACCTCGATCGCGCCCTCGCCTTCAGGGGGCGCCTCGATGTTGACCGTGGGCCGCACGGTGGGCGTAGGCTGAGCGGTAGGCGTGGCCTGCGGCGTGGGCGTGGCGATCAGGCCGGGCGCAGGCGCGGGCAGCGCCTGGCGCGGCGAGACCTGCCGGCGCGTGTGCAGCAACTCGGTTTGTGCCCCCTCGTCATGGGCGACCTCGGCCTGCAACACCACCTCCAGATTGCCCAGAAGCGGCTCCAGTGCCACCCAAGCCCCGCTCGCCGATTGGACGCTCCAGGGCAGCAGGTATGGCTCCTCGAGGCGCCATTGCTCATTGGCGGATTCCCAGGTTGCCTGGAGCAACTGCGTGCGGCCGCTGGCATCGGGCTGCACGCTTGTCAGATACACAAGCCCCATGCCGTCGCTGGCGGCGCCCGCGTATCCGCCCAACCGCGCCAGGCCGCGCACCCGCATAGGCAGACTCCACTCATCCCCGCCATCGCGCGTATAGCTATGCCACACGCCGTACCCGGCGCTGGCCTCCTGCCAGATCAGATGCACCTCCTCGGCCCCGGCTACCAGGAGTTCGGGCGTCATCAGGTCGCCTTCGGCGATCAACTTGGGCGCCGACCAGGTGGCGCCGCCATCAATCGAGCGCGCCAGATAGAGCGCCTGCGGGCGCGCCGTCCCGACTAGCGACATGCGCAGCCAGGCCACATACAGAACCCCGTTCTGGCCGACGGCCAGGGTAGGCTCCCCCACCATCGCCCAGCCCTCTGCGGCGGCATCAAAGGCGGGCAGCGCAGGCGACCAGGTGAGGCCGCCATCATCGGAGCGCGTATAGTAAATGCCGCGCGTCTGGTTGATCGGTACGGCATAGACCACGTGCAGCCTGCCCGCCAGATCTGCGCGAATCTGCGGATGCGCCGCGACGACGTCGCGCTCGGTGGATGGGGTTGGCAGCCAGGTGGGTTGAGGCCAGCTTGCGGCTGCGTAGGCATCCGCCGCAAAGGACGCAGCGTATTGGATCTGCCCACCCGTGCCCCCAGACCAGACGGCGTGCAGGCGCTCGCCCACCAGGGCCAGGCTGGGATGTTCGGCCACCCCCTCCTGGGGCCGGATGAGGGCGCCCGGTTGCGTCCAGCGGCCATCGGCATAGCGCGCGTACCAGAGAGCCAGTCCTGGACCTCCCTCGGTCTGGCTGGCGCTCCACATGACATGCACGCGGCCCTGGCCATCGCTCAGCACGGCAATGTCCCGATCCTCGGCTCGCATCTCGCCGATGCGCACCGCGCCTGACCAGGTGGGCGGCGCGATCTCGGCCCAACCCTCGTCCGCTGCCTCGCGGGAGATGGTCCACAGATCGCTCTCCGGGCCCAGGCCCAGCACCGTGAACCGCCCCGCAGAGAGCACGGCTTCGAGATGTTGCCACGTGCCCTCAGAGCCACCTACAGGACCCTCTGGCCCAAAGCCAAAGGACTGGGGCGCCGACCAGCCATCGTCCAGCGGGTCCAGAGCCCGGTCGCGGTGCCAGGTCGCCACCGTAAGGGTCTGGCCGCCAACGCCCGAGAGCAGCAGCGCCGTCTGGCCATCCAGGGCTTGGAGCGTGATGCGCCCACCCTCGGGCAGCGGCGCGACGATTTCGGGCAGCACGGCCTCCGTGCTGCCCACGATCTGGCCGTTGGTGTTGATGCGTACCTGATGCAGGCTGCCGGCCTCGGCGCCCGCAGTGGCCTGGAAGAGGAGCAGGGCATCGCCCGAGAGGGCGGCCAAGAGCGGCCATCGCGGGCCGAGATCGGGCGCGCCAACGGATGCGGGTGTAGACCAGGTCTGGCCACCATCCTCGGAGCGCGCCCAGAGCAGTTCGTCCATCTCGGCATCATCCCAGGCGGCATAGACCTTGTCGCCATCCACGGCCAGGGCCAGCCGCGCATTGTCGCCCGCCAGTGGCGTCTCTGGCGCCCACTCGCGCAGCAGGATCGGCTCCGACCACCCCTCTTCGCCCGGCGACAGGCTCCGGATATAGAGCCCGGCCGGGGCGCCCCCGGCGGCAGGGCGCGTATAGAGCAAAAGCAGAGCGCCATCGCGGCCCACGGCTATGCGCCAGGCCACCAGGGAGGCCACCAAGGTCGGCTCTCCCCAGGTGTGTGCGCCCAGCGTCAGGCTATTGTGGCGCAGCGTGCGATCCTGCGCGCCGGGCTCCACGGGCTCGCTCTCCAGCCAAAAGGCATGGACGCGGCCCGCATCATCGCTGAGGAACTCGGCGCCCAAGGGTGGCAACCAGCTCTGTTGGTCCGGCAGCACAAAAGCGCCGGCGCGTTGAGGCTGCAACCATGCGGCGCCATCGAACCAGGCGCTGGTGAACCCCTCAAAGGCGTCCCACCACAGGGCCTGCAACTGGCCGTCGCGGCCCGCGACGATCTGAGGCCGGGCCTCTAGGGTTGTGGCGGCCCGCTGCAGCTGGGCGCCCAGGTCCGCTCCGATCTCAGGCGTCGCTTCGGGCTCTGCCTCGGGCGCCGGCTCAGCAGCCTGGCCGGGGATGATCAGCTCTTGGCCCACGCGCACGATATTGGTCTGCGTAATGCCGTTGGCCGCAGCAATCTCGGTTGGCGAGACCCCATAGCGCGCTGCTATGGCTGAAAGGCTATCGCCCACCTCTACCACATGCCGCAGCTCGGTGGGCACGGGCGGGGTCTCCACTGGAGGCGCGGTGGGCTGCTGCGCAACAGGCAGGGGTTCATCGGCCGCCCGCATGGCCACAACGCCTGAGCTGGCCAACTGAACCGGCGCAGCCCAGCCCGCATCAGGCCTTTGCGTCTGTTCGAGCCACGCAGGCGACTCGGGATAAGCCCAGGTGAGCTCGGAGAGCCGGGCGCCCAGCAGCCAGACATCGCCCCCGCCATCTGCACCGATCAACGCGAGCTCATGATCCCCATGCAGTCGGGCCTGCCAGCGTGCGACGCCCGTGGCGACCAGCGCATCCAGATCGCGCACAGGATAGGGCAGCGTCAGGATACTGGACCAACCCGCCGCAGCAGAGCCGTCGGGCGCAGCGGGCCGCCACGCCGCCAGGGCGGGCCCGTCGGCCTGCTCCCCGGCCGCCAGCAGCACGCCGCCATTGGGCAGGCTCTGCAGCGCGACCTGCGCCCCTTGGGCGCGCAGCCCAGTCAGCACCCGCTCGGGCGCCGTCCAGTTCCAACCGCCATCCTCCGAACGCCTCATCATCAATGCTTGCTCGCCGGCTGACGTGGTCCCTTGCCACAGCATCAGCGCCACGCCATCGGCCCCGAGGGCGACCTGGGCCTGGGTGGCCGTGCGGTCGTTCGGATCCACCAGGCGTGGCCGCGCCCAACTTGCCCCGCCATCCCAGCTCCAGCTATAGAGCGCCCTGTTGGTGCCCGGCTCGTTCCAAGTCAAGAACAGGCGGCCATCCTCGGCGGGAACGAGCTGCATGTGGGTGCCGGTCTGGGTCGCCATGCGCACATAGAGCGACTCGGCCACCGGCACCAGGTCGCCCCAAGTGACGCCGCCGTCATCGGAGCGCATATAGTAGATGCCCGGCTGCCTGCCTGCCGCGCGGCCCGGATACATGATCGCAAGGTGCACGGCGCCATCGGGGCCCGTCACGCTGCGCCAGGCCGAGGCGCCCGGCGCAATGGTGCGCGGCTCGGACCAGGCGGCCTCTCCGATGGCAGCGCTGGATTGCCGCAGAGGGCGTTGCGCGGCGGCGGTTGTGCCCAGGAAAAAAGCGTTCACGCGCCCGGCGTTGTCGCCGGCCAGCGTGCCCGGCGTGCGCACCGTCACCCGCACGATCAGGCCGGTCTCTTGGCTGACGTTTGGTTGCCCACCCGCGTCATAAGAGATATCCGAGATGGGCACAGGCTGCGGCGCGCCCCAGCCATTTGCGTCCAGGCTCGATACCGTCAGGCCATCGAACTGATCCCACCAGTAAGCATACAGGGCCTCACCCTCGCCCCCAACCAGTTGGGGCGCAGAAGCCGCTCCCGAGAGGGACAGGTTGACAGGCCGAGTCCACGTCACCCCTTGCGCCGCGATAGAGCGGGATGCCCAGGGTTGCAGCAGCAGCGCCAACGCGACCAAGCCGACAGTGAGCCGATGGTGAAACTTCAAGTAGATCATACTCCCATTGGTGATGTTGCGGCGGACACCGCCGCAACGTTATGGCTCCAGCGGGGGCAGCCCCGCGCGGCGTCTGGCATCGGCGGCGCGTTGCTCGGCGCCGCCCTGCCCGGGCTGCAACAGAGCCACGGCCTCATAGGCATAGGCCGCCCGCTCCCAGTCCTCATGCACCCAGTACCGCGACCATGCCTGTCCTTCCAACCGGGGCGCCGCCCATGCAAGCCCGGCAATCACCCGCGCCGCCTCGGCCACATAGCCATTGGCGACCAGAGCGTCGCCATAGAGCAGGCGCGTGGGCGCATCGCGGCGCCCCGCATCCCAGGCGACCTGCATCAAGGCCAACGCCCGCTCATAGTCCCCCTGGGCCAAGGCGATGGCTGCCAGGCGACGCCGGGCCGTTGGGTGGCCAGGCCAGCGCGCGGCCCGTTCCAGCCGGGTCTGCGCATCGGCCAGGTCCACTTGCTTGCGCACCTGATCCAGGTCTGGGTTATCAAAGTGCAGCGGGTCATAGACCTGCAGCTCGGCCTGGGTTTGGGCCACGGCCCCCAGATTGGCGTGCCAAGCAGCCGCCGGCCGCCCCAGGCTGATCGCCAACAGGGCCACGATGACCACGGCCGGCGGACCTAGCCAGGCCAGGGCCGCCCCTTGCCGCCGCATTTGCTCCCCCTTGTGCGCGCCCTCACGCGCAGCCAGCGCTGTCGCCGCCATCATAATACCATAGGGCGTGAACAGGATCAGCACGCCCCGGCTGCCATACAGCACATTGTCAAACATGCCATGAACCGTCATGGCGACGATGGAGACCAGGCAGGCCTCCATCACACGGCCCAGCCCCTTGCTGGCGACCCGTCGCCAGCGGACAAAGCCTGCCACAGCAGTCCCCATGAGCAGCGCCAGGGCTGCCACACCGAATACGCCCTGCTCCGCCAGAATGTCGATCCACATATTGTGGCTATAGACGATGTACCCTACGTGGATCAAGAGGGTATAAACTGAAAAAGGGGTCGAAAAGAGGCCCATCCCCACACCCGTATAGGCATAGTCTTGCGCGAGGAGCAAGCCATCGCGCCAGAGGGCCAGCCTACCGGCCAGCGCATCTGCGCCCGGTAACCCCAGGGTAAGCAGCGCATAGCCCGCCAGCAGGGCGGCCAGGGCCAGTGCAGCGCAGAGCAAACCGCCGGCGATCACCTGGCGGCGCCAGCCCTCCGGCTCTCTGACCGGCTCGCCTGCGACCCAACGCCACAACCCCCAGAGCAGCGCGCCCGCGCCCAGGCCCAACCAGGCGCCCCGCGACACGCTCAGCAAGAAAGCCAGCGTTGCCACAGCCGCAGCGCTGGCCCACATGGCCCGCATCGCCCTGGCCCAACGCCCCAGGGCGCTCCCCAACCAGGCGCGAGGACGGAGGCTCACCAGGGCCACGGCAAGAGGCAGCAATGCAGCCAACATGCCGCCCACGACATTGGGCGTGATGCGATGGCCGCGCAGGTCGGGGAGCGCAGATGAGAGCGCGACCCCCAGGCGCGAAAGCAGCGGCACTTTGACGGGCTGTGCGGCCCAGTCATTGGTCAAGATAAAGAACGCGCCCAGGCAGGCCGCCACCGCCGCCAGCACCCCCAGAGCGACATAGAGATGGCGCCGTGTGGGCTGATGGGCCAGCGCCGCCGCCAGCCCCACTGCCCCGAGGATCAGGCCGAACTTGGCCAGGGCGATCTGCCGGTCATAGGCGGCCCACACAGAGGCCCCGGCCGACAGCAGAAACAGGGCCAACCACAGGGTGTAGCCGGCCCGCCCGGACACATGGCGACGCTTGCGCGCGCCCCAGTGCAACGGCCAGAGGGCTGCCACCAGCGCGACAGGCCACAGGCCAATGGCCGTCTCACGGAACCACACGGCGCCGCCGGTGCTATACCACAGCGCCGCAGCAGCCAGCGCAAGGCCCAGTTCGAGATAGGGGAATAGCGTGCGAACGCCGCCGTAAGCCGCGCGCTTGGTCATCGAGCCCCGGTCCCTCGCAGCCAGCCCAAGCTCTCCCAGCCGATCTCCAGGGCAGCGCGCCACAGGCTGGGGCTGCCCAGCAGCATCTTGGCGTAGGTCCACATGGGGCCGGGGCGCAACGCCCACGCACGCAAGGCGCGCTGCGACCAGCGCTCCAGTTCCTCCGCGGGCAGATCCGGGTAATCCAGCACGGTGGAGCGGTCCATATCCACCTCTTCCCAGCGGGTGCCGGGGCGGAACCAGCCGTTCTCCACCACCTCAAAGAAAAAGGGCGTGCCAGGGTGCGGCGCGGCGATATGAAACAACGCCAGGTCCAGCGGCAGCGCCTTGGCCAGCGCGATGGTGCGCCGGATGCTGGCGACGGTCTCGCCGGGCAGGCCGATGATGAAATAGCCCCAGTTGCGAATGCCTGCCTGGCGCGCCCAGGCCAGCGCCCGGTGGATGCTCTCCAGACGGATGCCCTTTTGCATACGCCGCAGCATGTCCTCATCGCCCGATTCAATGCCCCATGAGATCATCCAGCAACCGCTCCGCGCCATCAGCGCCAGCATCTCACGATCCACGAAATCCACCCGGCTGTTGCAGGTCCAGCGCACCCGCAGGTTGCGCTCCAGCAACCCCTGGCAAATGCCCATGACATGCTCGCGGTTGATGGTGAACAGGTCGGCGTACATGTGGATGCTGCGCGCGCCCAGGCCCACCAACTGCTCGATCTCGTCCAGGATGTGCTCCGGCGAGCGGAAACGCACCGAGCGCCCATACGAGACGTGTTTGATGCAAAAGCGACACGCCCCCGGGCACCCCCGGCTGGTGACCACAAAGGCATAGGGGCCCTTGACCAGGGGCGCGCGATAGCAGCGCAGCGGCAACAGGTCGTGGCGGGGCAACGGCAGGGCATCCAGGTCGCAGATGAGCGCGCGGGGCGCGTTGAGCGTGACCTCGCCCGCGCGCCGCCAGGCCAGCCCCGTGATGCGCGCCAGCCGCTCGTTGGGCGCAGCGCTCCCCGCCGGCTCCCACGCGGGATCCGCCTGGCGAAAGAGCCGCGCCAGAGCCTCAGCCAGCGCCGGATCGGCCCGCTCCAAGGCGCCCCACGGCTCGCTCTCGGCATCCAACGCATCCACCAGTTCGCGCAGGGTCAGCTCGGGCTCGCCGCACAGCACATAATCCAGCGCGGGATAGGTTTCCAGGGTGCCGACGGGCATAGGGGTCACATGGGTGCCAAAAGCGATGGTGGCGGCCCCGCGCGCCCGGGCCAGGAACGCCCCGTACATATCGTTCTGGAGTGTGGGCGCCGTCGCCTGGGTGACATAGTAGCGGGGCTGCAGCCGGTCCAGCAGCGCCTCAAAAGCGCGCCAGGACATGCGCTCGGCGATGGCATCCACCACGGCGACGCGCCGCTCGGGGAACAGGGCCGCCATCTGGGCCAAATCGGCCTGGGGCCAGATCATGCCCTCGCGCGAACGCCGCCCCACCCGGTGCTGGCTACGGATCCAGATGCCGCCATCAGGGGCGGGCGGGTTGGCGAAAAGGACGTCCACCGCCTCGGGGCCGCGTGGGGCGCCCAGCAGATCGCCCGTATCGGCGCGCGGCGGCGCCTCGGCCCATACCCGCTGGAGCGTGCGCGCGCCCCGGTTATCTCCCACATCCGCCTCGCTCATGGACCACACTCGAGATCGGCGCGCGTCAACTCTCCGCGCTGGCTCAGCTCCTCCAGCACGCGCATGATGACCCAAAAGATCAGCAGGTGCATGCCCAGGATCAGCAACATCGTGCCCGCCAACAGATAGAACCAGAGGCGCTCGATGGGCCAGCCGTTGGCCCCCAGGATCAGGCTCATGAGCCCCAACCCCAGGCCGCCCACCCCCGCCAGCAGCCCCATCCACCAGAACTGGCGATCGAGGGGCGGGTCAAAGATCGGCTTGCCAAAGAGCCCACGTTGCACCGGGCGCGTGTGAAAAAGGGCCACCAGATAGTTGAACGTGGCCCCCAGGGCAAAGAGATCAAAGCCAACCACGAGGCCAAGAGCAGCCAGGTATGCGCCCGCCACACCCAGGGGCCCCAAGGTCGTGACGCCCGCCAGACGCAACGCCACCAGGATCAGGCCGATCAGGGCGCCCACGATGAACAGGCCAAAGCCCAGCCCTCCAAACAAGCGCGCAGGATTGTAGGCCATGACGGTCCAGACGATGGTGCGCAAAAAGCGCATGCCATCCTGTACCACCCTAAGCTTGGAGCGCCCCTGGCGCTCCTGGTAGGGGATCGGGATCTCACTCAGGCGCACGCCCTCGTGGATGGCCCGTGTGCTCATCACCGGCGTAAAGTTGAGGCCATCGGGCAGGGGATAGAGCCGCTCCAGGGCCTCTCGACGAAAGACGCGCATCCCGCTGGCGGGGTCCACCACGCGGCGGTTCCCCAGCAGGGTGACCATGCTGGACCAAAGCAGATTGCCCACCCGACGCATGAACGGCATCTCGCTAGCCGCCCCCGAGCGCCGCGAGCCTACCACGAGATCTGCCCCGTCGCCCTCCTCCAACGCACGGCATAGGGTCGGAAAGTGCTCGGGGGGATAGGTGCCATCGGCATCCAAAAAGGCCAGCCAATCGCCCTGGGCGGCGGCAAAGCCGGTCTTGAGGGCGGCCCCGTAGCCACGATTGCAGCCGTGGCGCACCAGACGGGCGGCAGCATAGCGGGCCACCACGTCGCACGTGCCATCGCTCGATCCATCGTCCACTACCACAAGCTCCAGCCCCACGCCCATTTCGGCCAAGGCCGGGGCCACAGCCAGCACCCGCTCGATGATGGCGGCGATGCCGTCCTCTTCGTCCAGGGCGGGGATCACCACCGAGAGCAGGTGCCGGGCCGCCGTATCGGCGCCTCGCTGTATAACGCGTTCCATCGTGGCCATGTTCGCTCCTCGGCGCGCGGCCTGCGCACACTACTGATTCAGATACACCTGCTTGCCCCGCACATGGTCGCTGCCGTCGATCTGGCGCAGCGCGCGGGCGGGCACGCCGCCCACCAGCGTATGAGGCGGCACGTCCTGGGTGACAACGGCCCCTGCCGCAACCACTGCCCCTTGCCCGATGCGTACGCCATCGGTGATCACCGCGCCGGAGCCGATCCAGACGTCATCCTCGATCACGATCCCCTCGGCGGTGAGGCCCTGGGCCACAAACGGGCGCGCCGGATCGTCAAACACGTGATTGACGGCCATGATCTGCACCAGGGGCGAGGTGTACACCCGGTCGCCGATGGTCACACCGCCCTGTCCCCGGATCACATTGTACTCGCCAATCAGGCTATCGCGCCCGATATGGATGAACGCATGGGGCAGGTCGCGAAAGTTGTACGTGTGCAGTATGCTGCCGTGCATCACCAGACTGCCCGCGCCGATGCGCACCCCTTGCGGGCAGGCGTGGATGTAGACGCCTTCGTCGAGATACACGCCCCGCCCCAGCCGGATGTGGCTGGCAAAGCGCAGGCGCACCCCCCGTTCAATGGCAACGCTGCCTTCCATGCGCATAATGGCGCGATAGGCCACGGCCCGCAGCGCGATGCCCACCAGAGTGGGCGCCCAGCCGAACAGGGTCTGCGCCGTCTGCTCCAGCATGTAGCGTGTCAGGCCATCGGCCTGGCGTCGCAGATAGAGCCCTACGCCCCCCGTGATACGGGCGGCCTCAGAGCCGGTAGAGTCGCGCGCTTCCATCATACGTGGCGGTTTCTATGGCGTTGCGCGTGTCAAAGATCGTTCGGGCGTGCGCTGCCACGCGCGCCCAATCATAGCCCGCGTGGGCCGTATGGATCAGGACACAATCCGCCGCCGCGAGGGCCTCGTCGGTCAGCGCCACGCCCGCCAGGACGCCTGCTTCCGGCAGCGCGAGGCGCTCTATGTAGGGATCGTGGTAGCTCACCAGTGCGCCCCGCTCCAGCAGCAGGTCCATCACTGTGAGCGCAGGGCTCTCGCGCAGATCGGCCACGTCGGGCTTGTACGTCACGCCCAGCACCAGGATGCGGCTACCGCGCAGCGGCTTGGCGTCATCGTTCAGAGCATCCTGCACCCGCTGTACCACATAGCGCGGCATCTCGGCGTTGACAACGTCGGCCAGCTCGATAAAGCGCGTCTGCACGCTCAGGGCGCGCATCTTCCAGGTGAGGTACAGCGGGTCAATGGGGATGCAGTGGCCGCCCAGGCCCGGCCCCGGATAGAAAGGCGCATAGCCAAAGGGCTTGGTGCTGGCAGCGGCGATCACCTCCCAGATATCCAGCCCAATGCGGTGGCAGATCTGTGCCATCTCGTTGACCAGCCCGATGTTGATGGCGCGATAGGTGTTCTCCAGGATCTTGACCATCTCGGCGGTCGCTGGGCTGGAGACGGGCACCGTACGCTCAACGATGGCGGCATAGAGGGCCAGGGCCAGATCGAGGCAGGCCGGCGTGACGCCGCCCACCACTTTGGGTGTGTTGCGGATCGTGTACGTCTTGTTGCCCGGATCCACGCGCTCGGGCGAAAAGGCCACAAAGACATCCTGCCCCACGGCAAAGCCGTTCTGCCCGACCCGGGGCAGCAGGATCTCTTCTGTGGTGCCTGGGTAGGTCGTGCTCTCTAGCACGACCAGCATGCCCGCGTGCATGGCGCCGCTGAGGCCGTCCGCCGCCTTGACGATGTACGAAATGTCGGGGTCTTTGCCCTTGCTGAGGGGCGTCGGGACGCAGATGATGACCACGTCGGCCTGGGCCAAGGGCGCAGGCGTCGGATCGGCCAGCAGGCGCCCGGCTGCCACCTGGGCTGCCACGCACGCCCCCGGCACGTCGCCGACATAGCTCTCACCCCGGTTGACGGCGTCGCACTTGGCCACATCAGGGTCAACGCCGGTGACGGCAAAACCCGCCTCGGCCAGGGCCAACGCCAACGGCAGTCCCACGTAGCCGAGGCCCATCACGGCGATCCGCGCCGTGCGCGCATCAATGCGTTCGCGCAGCGCCTGCCAATGGCCCGCCCCGCCGCTATCTGTATATGTCATCTCGTCTCGCCGTCCTTGCCTTGCCAGCCCGCGCAACCGCTCCCCCAAAAGACAACCCGCGCATGATACCACTTACCCGGCGCTGCGTCAAGCCAGCGTACTGGGTTCGTTTCCTGTTCTGACGTACCTGGCTCTCTAGCTTACTTTCCTACACGTTGCATAAACGCACATAGCCTCCTGGGCTTCCGATCTGGGCAACAGCGCTCCAAAGGCCGCCTCAGCTAAGGTGCACCACGGGGCAATCGGCCACATAGGCCTCGTTAAGGGTCACCCCCAGGCCGGGCGCGGTCGGCACAGGCAAGTAGCCGTTGCGAATCTGCGGCTCCAGCGGCTCGTTCACCAGCTCGTACGTCATGGCCGACCGGCAAGGGATCATCTCCTGGATGATAAAGTTGCTGATGCAGGCATCCACTTGAACGGCGGCGGCGGTGGCCACGGGGCCGTGGCAATTGTGCGGCTGCACGTACAGATCATAGGTCTCGGCATAGGCGGCGATCTTTTTCAGCTCGGTGATCCCCCCGGCCAGCCCCACGTCGGGCTGCAGGATGTCTATGGCCTGCCGCTCGATATACTCGCGGAAACCGTAGCGGGTATACAGGCGCTCGCCCGCCGCAAGAGGGATGGGGACCTCGCGCGCCACCCTGGCCATGCACTCGACATTCATAGCATCCACCGGCTCTTCGTAAAAGAACGGGTTCAGCTCGACGATGCGGCGCCCCCAGGCGATGGCATCGGAGACCCCCAGGTAGCCGTGTACTTCCACCAGCACATCCACGTTGGGCCCCACGGCCTCGCGCACGGCCTTGACCCGCTCATAGGCCAGATCGGCCCGCTCGGGCTCCAGCAGGCGTTGGCGGGGCTTCCAGCCGCTGCCGCGCGGCGCGGCGAACGGGTCGAACTTGAGGGCGTCATAACCCATAGCAGCCACCTCTGCAACGCGCTCGGCATAGTCTTCGGGCGTCTCGATGGGGGCATTGTTCGCCGGGGCATACTCATCGCCCAACCAGCCGTTGCAGTAGACCCGCAGGCTATCGTGTACCCTGCCGCCCAGCAGCTCATAGATGGGCGCGCCATAGGCCTTGCCCTTGATATCCCACAGCGCCTGGTCTATGGTGCTGATGCCGCCATAGACCACCGGCCCGCCCCCCTGCCCCCAAAAGGTGCGAAAGAACAGGGTCTTCCACATCTCCTCGACGCGCAGCGGATCGGCGCCGATCACAAAGCGCTCCACCATGTCGTGCAACATGCCCAGAGCGGCCCGCCGGCCTGTGCCATAGCAGAGGGCGAACTCGCCCAAGCCATAGATGCCTTCGTCGGTGGTCAATCGCAGGATCACGGGCGGCTTCCAAGGGTGCAGGTCCACGTCATAGATGTCCGCTGCTACGATACGCATCGCTCCTCCTCCGCAAGATGGGATATGGTCGGCCTCGACCCGTCAACAAGCGGTCAAGCGCGGGCCGGCAGGCAAGCGGTCCGCGTATCTCCGCCCAGGATGCATTCGTCAATAGTGCCAGAGGGCAACTCCTCGCCCTCCTATTCGCGACAGTCAGATTGTAGCGCCAACGCGGGCTGCGTCAACCCGGGATGGCGTTGGGCAGTGGCATAGGGGAGCGTAGACAGAGCCACATGCGCTGGCCCTTGCAGCGTTGCTGGCGGCCAGCCTCCATCAGAGTATAATGGCAGCAGAACAGCTACTCATGCAGAAAGGCGAGGCCCTACCATGACCGAGATCACGATCCACGGCGCCGATTTTCACATCAACGGCCGTCCGACCTATGCGGGGCGAGTGTTCGAGGGGCGCCGCATCGAAGGGATGCTCTTTAACGTGCGCGCCGTGCAGGCCCTCTATGATGATGCCAACCCCGAGACGCGCCGCCACTGGGCCTATCCCGACACAGGCGAGTGGGATCCCGAGCGCAACGTCGCCGAGTTCTGCGACGCGCTGCCCACCTGGGCGGCCCACGGCATCCTGGCCTTCACCGTCAATCTGCAGGGCGGCGGACCCCTGTACGTCCCCGAGATCTATCACGGCTATGACAACAACGGCTACACACCCCAGGGCGCTCTCAAACCCGCCTATGCCGCCCGGTTGGAGCGTATTCTGGCCCGCGCCGACGAGCTGGGCATGGTCGTCATCGTGGGCATGTTCTACTGGATGATGCTGCGTCGCATGGAGGACGAAGCGGCCATCTGGCGCGCCGCCCACGAGACCTGTGAGTTCCTGATGGGCACGGGCCGCCGCAATATCCTGATCGAGATCGCCAACGAGATAGATGTCGTGGTGGATCACACGCCTTATGACATCTTTCGCCCCGAGCGGCAGCCCGAGATGATCGCCGCACTGCGCACCCACTACCCCGAGTTGCTCTACTCCACCAGCGGCGGCGGCGCTGAGGTGGCCACCGGCCGCGGCATGCCCCCCGCCGCGTTGGTGCGCGCCGACGATTATGTCCTGCTACACGGCAATGGCCTGCGCCCGGCAGAGCTAGAGTCCGCCATAGATGTGGTGCAGGGCATGCCCGCCTATCGCATCGCGCCCAAGCCCATCGTCATCAACGAGGACTCGCCCGCCACGCCCAATCTCGAAGTCTCTTGGCGCAAGGGCGTCTCCTGGGGCTATTACGACCAGGGTTGGCGCGGCCAGGGCAACGACCCGTGGGAGGACTATACCTCGCGGCCCCGCTATCGCGACGACGCCCCCTGGGACGAGCTGACCGGCTTTCAGACGCCGCCGGTGAACTGGACAATCAACACGCCCTTCAAGCAGGCGTTCTTCCGGCGCGTGGCCGAGATCACGGGCGCGCCGGGGAGCTAGGCCGCGGGCCGCGCGCCACAGGCCCGCGCTAGCGGGCCTCGCCTCCCCCGGGCTGCTCTTGCCAAACGCGGCCTCCCTGGATGTCGGCATAGAGTTTGCCGATGCGCATGGCGGCCTCTTTGCCCGCGCCCAGATAGCCCTCCAGGTCATTGGCAAGATCGCGCACGTGTTCGGCGGCAGCATAGATCGTCTCGCGCCCCTGGTCGCTCAGGTCGCCATCTCCGGCCAGGCTCTCGGCAAAGGCCGCAGTCCGCGCCTCCGCAGACACGCTATCAGGCGGCGGAGTGGCCAGCATCTCGTCCACGATGGCGCGCACGTCGCCGAGAAAGGCGCGATACTGCTCGCTGCGCCGGGACATGCGCCCGAGCATGTAGCCGATATCCTCGATCAGGGCTTGGATATAGGCCGCATCCAGCTCTTCCAGGCGTGCGGCCTCGGCCACCCGCCCCTTGATCTCATCTACCGAGCCGCACACATCGCCAAAGTGGGTGGCCCCCTTGGCAGCGGGCCCATCGCCTGCGGCCAGCGCCATGCCGCGCCTCGTCATCTGATAGCGCACACGGGGGAGATCGATGGCGCCGCCATCCTCAAAGACCAGTAACGGGGCCACATTGTGCCCGCGTTCGACAATATGGGCCACGCCCTGGGCGATGGCCTCCTCCACCCGCTCGCGGTGGGGCGAGGGGGGAAACCAGCGATTCTCAGTCTGTGTCACACTGCCTCCTGTGATGAGATTGCGCAGGGTGGGTCACCGTCTGCAGGACGAGCATACCATCATCACCCAGAGGAGGCAAGCGTTCTGCTTGAGCGTTGTATGGACGCGATCTCATAGCGCTATTATTCCATATATGTCCTTCTTGTATGTTTTCATATGCCAAGACCATTTTGCCTGGGCAACCCCTTGTGCTATAATATGCTTACTTGATCGTTAACGCAGCAGGCGCGGATGGCCCTTGCGCGGGCTCGCCTCGTCCCTGCTCGATCAGCAGGTGCCTTGGCGCCCCCGCAAGGGCCCGAGCACCAAGCACATTAGGAGGTGCATATCATAGTGAGTGAACAGACAAGGAGTCAAGGGGCGCAGGATCAGGCCTTTATGGACCTGCTCGAGGGACAATATGACTACAAGAGCCCCCGACGTGGAGACGTGTTCCAGGCAGTCATCATGGAGATCGATGAGAACGACATTCTCGTTGACCTGGGCACCAAGCGCGACGGCATCGTGCCTTCATCGGACCTGCGCAGGGTGGATCGTGACTATGTGGCGCGGCTTCAGGTGGGCGATAGTATCCCTGTCGTGGTCATCCGCCCTGATTCAGACGAGGGAGGCGTCCTGGTCTCTCTGAGCAACGGACTACAGCAGGAGGACTGGATTCGCGCCCAGACGCTCTTGGAAAGCGGCGAGGAGATCCAGTGCGCGGTCGTCGGCAGCAACTCGGGCGGCATCTTGGTCGAGTTCGGGCGGCTACGAGGCTTTGTGCCCAACTCACATCTGACGTCCTTGCCCTCCAGGTTGCGCGCCGGCAACATGGCCGATACCAAAGAGGAGTTGACCGGTGAGGTCCTCACGCTGGTTGTGCTGGACGTGGACCCGCGCCGCCGGCGCTTGGTGCTGTCCAAGCGCGCCGCAGACCGTCGCCGCCGGTCAGAGCTCTTGACCGAGTTGCAGCCCGGCGCACGGCGCACAGGTGTGGTCCGCAACATTGTGGACTTTGGCGCCTTTGTAGATCTGGGCGGCATTGACGGGCTGATCCACATCTCGGAGCTGGATTGGCAACACGTGAACCATCCTCGCGACGTGCTAGAGGTCGGCCAGGAGGTCGAGGTCGAGGTGCTGAACGTGGATCCCGAGCGCGAGCGGATTGGCCTGAGCCGCAAGCGCGCCCTGCCCGACCCGTGGGACGAGACCATAGGTGAGGTGCACGAGGGCGACGTGATCCAGGGTACCATCACGAATGAAGTGGACTTTGGCCTCTTTGTGGATGTGGGACGAGGGATTGAGGGGCTCTTGCACAATAGCGAGATCTCGCCCGAGGCCCGCGAAGCAATAGACCTGAGCCGTGGCGCGACCATTGATGTGCGCATCCTCGAGATCGATGCAGAGCGGCGCCGCATCTCGCTGCAATTGGCCCAGAGCGCTCCCTTGCGCCTGGACACGGATGACGAGGCCGAGCCAACCGAGTTCCTTTACGGCTAGGCCGGTTTGCCCGCCAGCCTGACGCTCTACGCCCCGAGATACACACCATCTCGGGGCGTTCGCTGGCGCTGCGGCGCGTGCGGCGTTACAATGACTCTCAAACGCTGCCAAAGGATTCGGACCATGCCTATCAGCGCCCCTCCCATCAGTTATGACGAGCTGCCCTACCCCGGGCTCTGCTATACCCAGACCCATCCAGGACGACTGGCGGCCTGCGCGCGGTTGCTGGGCCTGGCGCCCGCTCCGGTTACGCGCTGTCGCGTGTTGGAGCTGGGTTGCGCCTCGGGCGGCAACTTGCTGCCCATGGCCTACGCCCTGCCGGAGAGCACCTTTATCGGGATCGACCTTTCGGCCCGCCAGATCGCCGAGGCGACCGAGACCGTGCGTGCGCTAGGGCTGGGAAACATTGCCTTTCTGGCCATGGATATCCGCGACATCAGCGCCGATCTGGGCGAGTTTGACTATATCATCGCCCACGGCCTCTACTCGTGGGTGCCCCCCGAGGTACGCGATAGCCTGTTGGCGACCTGCCGCGCCAACCTGGCCCCCCAGGGCGTGGCCTATGTCAGCTACAACGCCTATCCGGGTTGGCACACGCTCCTGGGGCTGCGCGAGATGATGCTCTACCATACGCGCAACGAGCATGACCCCCACCAACGCGCCGAGCAAGCCCGCGCCCTGATCGCCTTTTTGCGTGACGCCGTCGCCGATGAGCGCAACCGAGCCTATGGCACGTTCATTGAGGGCTACCACGACCTGCTAGAGCTGCAGCTTGAAGATGCGCGCCCCCGCATAGATGCGGCGCTGCTGCACGATGAGCTAGAAGAGCACAACGACCCGGTTTACTTTTGGCAGTTCGCCGAGCACGCGGCGCGCCACGGGCTCCAGTTCCTGGTGGAAGCCGATTTCCCGCTCTCCATGCCCAACAATCTGTCCGACGAGGTCGTGGGCGCGCTGCAAGGCATCTGCGAGACCATCGTAGACACCGAGCAGTACATGGATTTCATCCGCAACCGCACGTTCCGGCGCACGCTGCTCTGCCATGCCCACCTGGCTGTGGAGCGCACGCTGCGGACGGCGCGGGTGCGCGAGCTGGCGGTCTCGACCCGCGCCGTCCGCCTGGCCGATGAGCCTGAGGGTACGCATCCGGGGGCAGCGCGCTACCGCAGCCCCGATGGGGCCATCTTCCAGACCGATCATCCCCTGACCATTGCGGCGCTGGATTGCCTCGTCGCACGCGCTCCCCAGGCGCTGCCCTTTGCCACGCTGGCACAGGCCGCCGCCCAACGCCTCGGCCAGGGCGCCCCTCCTGATGACGAGGTCACGCACCTGGCCGCCAACCTGCTCAAGGCGTTCACCTACAGCCTGTCCCTGGTCGAGTTCCACGGCTACACGCCCACCTTTGTCACCTCGGCCAGCGAGCGCCCCGTGGCCAGCGCCCTGGCGCGCTACCAGGCCCGCGAGAGTGACCGGGTGGCGAACCTGCGCCACGAGCGGGTGCACCTGGATCCCCTGGGCCGCTACATCCTGCCGCACCTGGATGGCCGGCACACCCGTGAGGACCTGTTGGCCCTGCTGGATGACCTGATCGCCAAAGGCGCGCTACGCCTCCGGGGCGAGGGCGACGAAGCGCCCTCCATGGAGACACTGCGCCGGAGGATCCAGGAAGAACTGGATCACGCGCTGGCATGGCTCGCCCGCGCGGCGTTGCTGGTGGGGTAAAGGGGGGAGAGCCAACGCCTGGCCTCCGTCCGTCCCATCCAATCGCTTGCCTGCCCGGCCCCGGTGGCCTACAATGCAGCCTGTCACAGCCCTATGGCAGATACGGACAAGGAGCGGCCCATGCAGATTACCAAGGCTGTCATCACGGCAGCAGGGCGAAGACAGCGTACCTTGCCGCTGCAAACCCTGATAGATTCCGATGGCCAGGAAAAGCCCGTGCTGACCATCCTGGTCGAAGAGGCTTTGCGCGCCGGCATCGAGCAGGTCTGCGTCGTGATCTGCCCGGGCGACGAGCGCGCCTATGCCGAGGCCGTGGGCGCCTATGCCAACCGCCTCACCTTTGTCCCGCAGGCCGAGCCGTTGGGCTATGGGCACGCGGTCTATTGCGCCCGCGAGTTTGTGGGGCAAGAACCCTTTCTGCATCTCGTCAGCGACCACCTGCCGATCTCCCATACCGAGACCGGGTGCGCCCAAGACCTGGTGCAGGCCGCCGAGCGCAACGCCTGCGCCATCTCGGCCGTCACCCCCTCGCGCGAGAGCCTGCTGCCCTACTTTGGCTGCATCGGCGGCAAGCGCGTCTCGGGCAGCAGCCGCCTCTATACCGTCGAGCGGGTGATGGAGAAACCCACGCCCACCGAGGCCGAGCAATGGCTGGTGATCTCTGGCTTGAGAGCGGGGCACTATCTCTGCTTTTTCGGGATGCACGTGCTCACGCCTATGGTGCTCGAGATCCTGGGCGCGCGGCTAGAGGCGCAGCGCGAGGCCGTAACGCTCTCTGATGCCCTGGACGAGCTGGCTCATCGCGAACGCTATCTGGCGCTGGAGAGCCGGGGGCGCCGCTACGACGTGGGCGTGCGCTATGGCATCCTGATGGCGCAGGTAGCGCTGGCGCTGGCCGGCCAGGACCGCGAAACGGTGCTGAGCCACCTGCTGGAACTGCTGGCCCAGCGCGAGCTGGATCGAGGCTGACGCCATGCACACCATGCCACTGCAGCAGATCATCACCTCCGCTGACCCCGATGTGCGCAACCTCTCGCTGGAGCAGGCCTGCGCCGGGCGCGACCTGGCCGCGCTGCTGGCCGAGTGCGCCGCGCTGGACGCCTTTCGCCGCAACGCCCCCAACCTGTTCGAGCGGGTGCGCGCCACCACCTTCTTGTATGCCCTCTATCGCTTTCACCTGCCACTGCGCCGTGAACTGCGCCCTGAAGGCCACATCCCCTACACCGGCTACACCCACCTGCTCGAGCGCCGCTTTGACGAGGCCATTGACGCGCTGCTGAGCGCCCAGGCCGCCGACGGTCCCTCCGAGGCGCTGGCCAGCGCCCTGGCCCTGGCTTATTACCAGCTTGGCTTCCAGACCCTGGCCGACCAGGTGCGCCACAGCGTGCTCTCTTTTTCCGGCAACCGCTGGATGTTCCGCATGGGCCACCCCGCCGACCATCCCTTGCGCATTGCGCCCGAGCTGGCCCGCCGCGACCCCGCGACGGGGCTCTATCCTCTGCTCACCGAGAGCACGCCCGTGCGCATGGATCTGACCCACAGCGGCTGGAGCGACATCTTTTTCCTGGGCATGGACTATCCCGAGGGCGCGCGGGTGATCAACGTCTCCATTGACCTGGCCGTGCGCGGCCGCGATGCCGCGCCCAGGCCGCCGGTCGCCGCCCACGTGCGCGTCATCGATGAGCCGCTCATCCGCCTGGTCAGCGTGGACCTGGGGGCCCAGACCGAGATCCACAGCATTGCCGAGGTATTCGACCTGGCACGCGACTATCTCGGCTTGCTCAAGGCGGCGCTGATCGCGGCAGGGATCGTGCCGCCCGGCATCGAGGGTGCGCAGCAGCCCCTATCGGACCTGCTGGAGCGCCTGGTGGGCCCGGGGCGTGGGTTGGAGGTGGTGAGCCATGTGCGCGGCATCCCCAAGGGCTCGCGCTTGGCCGTCTCGACCACGCTGCTGGCCGCCATGATCGCCGCCTTGATGCGGGCCACACGCCAGATCGGCAGCCTGAGTGGCACGTTGCAGGAGCACGAGCGCCGCCAGGTGGCCGCCAGGGCGATCCTGGGCGAGTGGCTGGGCGGCTCCGGCGGAGGCTGGCAGGATTCCGGCGGCGTCTGGCCGGGCATCAAGTTGATCTATGGCGTACAGGCCGCTTTGGGCGATCCCGAGCACGGCATCAGCCGGGGAAGGCTGCTGCCAGAGCACCGTATCCTGGATCGCGAGCAGGTCTCTCAGCAGACACGCCAGGCCCTGCAGGATAGCCTGGTGCTGGTGCACGGCGGCATGGCCCAGAACGTGGGGCCCATCCTAGAGATGGTGACCGAGCGATACCTGCTGCGCTCGCCCGCCGCCTGGGTGGCGCGCCGCCAAGCGGGCGCTATCCTGGATGACGTGCTGCGTCTGCTACAGAAGGGCAATGTGCGCCAGATCGCCGATGCCACCACGCGCAACTTTTACGGGCCGATCCAGACGATCATCCCCTGGGCCAGCAACCTGTATGTCGAGGCGCTCATTGCGCGCGCCAAAGGCGAGTTTGGCCCTGCCTTCTGGGGCTTTTGGATGCTCGGCGGCATGTCGGGCGGGGGCATGGGGTTCATCGTGTCGCCCGAGGCCAAGGCCCATGCCCAGGAATACCTGCTGCGGGCCATGTCCGAGGAAAAGGGCCGCCTACAGCACGCTCTGCCCTTTGCCATGGAGCCGGTGGTGTACGACTTTGCCATCAACGAGCAGGGCAGTGTAGCGCAGCTCGCTCTGGGCTCCGAGGCTCTGCTGCCGGCGGAATACTATACGCTGGTGGTTCCACCCCTGCTGCGTCAGAGCCGCCATGAACTCGCGGCCAGCCGGCGCGCCGAGTTGGATCGCTTTGCCGCCGCCTGCCGCACCAACCCCGCCCTAGGCGGCACGGTGCAGGCCCTGTTCGATGCACTGCTGCCCCAAGCCGAAGCGGCCCGCGAGGGCGAGGGCGACTTGGAGGCCCTGCTCTTGCAGAGTGGCTTTGATCGCCAGCAGCACGAGCAGATCCGCCGCGAGCTGCGCGCCGGCCTGATCGGGTTGGCCCAGAACCGTTTGCCCGTCTCGACGGACATTCGCGATGTGGCGCCGGAGGATGTGCATCGGCTCCCCGAGGAGCGGGACGGCACAGTATACCGGCGAGGGCTCCAGGCATTGCAGGCCGGAGAGGTGGCCGTGGTTAGCCTGGCGGGCGGCGTCGGCAGCCGTTGGACCCAGGGGGCCGGCGTGGTCAAGGCGCTCAACCCGTTCGCGCGGCTGGGCGGGCGCCATCGTTCGTTCATAGAGGTACACTTGGCCAAGAGCCAACGCACCGCCCAACAGGCGGGCGCGCCGGTGCCTCACGTCATCACCACCAGCTATCTGACCCACGGACCCATCGCGGCGCACCTGGCCGAACAGGGTAACTATGGCTACAACGGGCCGCTGTACCTCAGCCAGGGGCGCGCCGTCGGTCTGCGCATGGTGCCCATGGCCCGCGACCTGCGCTTTGCCTGGGAGGAGCTATCACAGCAACTCCTGGATGAGCAGGCCCAGAAGGTGCGCGAGAGCTTGCACGCCGCGCTGATCGCCTGGGCCGAGGGAATGGGCCAGGGCTCTGACTATACCGACAACGTCCCGCTACAGTGTATGAACCCGGTGGGCCATTGGTACGAGGCGCCCAACCTGCTCCGCAGCGGCGTGTTGCAGCGGCTTTTGCAGGAGCGGCCGGGGCTGCGCTATCTGATGATGCACAATATAGACACGCTGGGCGCAGGGCTCGATCCGACCTTGCTGGGCTATCTCTTGGAGCAGGACGCGCCTATGGCGGTCGAGGTGGTGGCGCGCCGGGTGCAGGATCGGGGCGGCGGCCTGGCTCGCGTGAACGGGCGTTTGCGCCTGCTGGAGGGGCTGGCTCTGCCCCGCGAAGAGGACGAGTTCGGCCTGACTTATTACAACTCGAACACTTTTTGGATGCGGATTGACGATCTTTTGGCCCTGTTCGGTTTGGATCGCGTCTCCATCGCCGATGCAGATGCCGTGGAACAAGCTGTTCGGCGCATGGCGCGGCGGGTGCCAACCTATGTGACCCTCAAAGAGGTCAAAAAGCGCTGGGGGCATGGGCAGGAGGATGTCTATCCGGTAGCCCAGTACGAAAAGCTTTGGGGAGATATGACGGCCCTACCCGAATGGCGCGGGATCTATGTCGCGGTGCCCAATAGGCGGGGCCAGCAACTCAAAGAGCCGGACCAGTTGGATACCTGGGCGCGAGACGGTTCCGCCGAGTATGTCGAGACGCTGTGCGGGTGGGTGTAGCCGTATGCGCACAGCGCCTCGATGTTGTTCAGATAGCGGCCCTTAGGGCGTAATGATCGTCTCGATCACCGAGCCATCAAGGGCGCTAATGCGGATCGTGAACTTGTCGAGCACCTGGGTAGCCTCGATGCGCCAGTGTGCACCATGCTCCACTGTAGCGTTCAGTTCAAAAACCATCGTGCGAAGCTGAAAGCCCGGGTGATCGGCCATCCACTCTTCTAGCCCGTTATCCAGGGCGATTTGCATCGCCTCGGGGCTGTCAATCGTCCATGTGTCGGGGTCCACATTGGCTGGAGCCACCGGACGGCGCTGCTCGGTACGATTCGGCTTGATTGGCTTGACGGTCGTATCGAGAGAGTAGATGCCTGGGAGAGTGTCGCCCTCAGGGGCAACGACAAAGCGCCATGCAGAGGAGCGGCCATCGGTATCCAGGTCTTCTTTGCCGGGCCGCGAAGGTGGCCGTGCCGTGATGATCAGCGAGCCGGGCTTCCACTTCAGCACCTCGCCTTTCATCACGTCCCATGCTTCCCTGGCGGTGATCCGCTGCCCCTCCTGAAGTTGCGCGGCCGGCGAATTGCTCCCGCAGCTAATAAGGACGAGCCCCAAGCCAACGATAGTAGCCACAATAGCCAGCCGCACCAACCACTTCATCGCATGCCTCCTCGCCGTTGTTTCCCCCCGGCCAAGCCTATCTTGCCCAGGGGCATCTGTGAAACGCTCCTCTAATTCGATATTGTACACAATCTGGTCGAGTCTGCAACCTTGGATAACATATTTGCCAGGTTTGGCCGGAAATGCGCATGTGACGAGCCGCCGAGCCCAGCGCCCGCGAGTTCCATACCGTCCGGCGCTGGCGCCCCGGTCTGGAGTATGGTATGCTCTTCCGCAAGCCGGCGTGGCACTAGGCGCCATCCGAGCGGGGCAACGGGCGCCCCGCCCGCATCCGGGCCAGTGTAAAGCTGAGCCCCAGGGCCAGCAAGGCAAAGACCAGGGCGACGCCGAACACGATCTCTGCGGTCATCGAACTGAATACCGCCCCAACGATCAGTGAGGCGACAAAGACCGGGCTGGTCAGAATGCCGCTGGCCGCCAGATAGCCGGGCCGGCGTTCCTCATCGGCGATGTCCATCAGGTAGCTGGTGAACACCCACCAAGAGCTGCCCGTGAACAGGCCAAGCGGGAAAAAGGCTGCCAGATAGATGATCTGTGGCTGCGGCATCAAGGGGGCGAGCGCTACCAGGCCCAATGCGACGCACTCGGCGGCGGCGCCCACCCGCACGGCGGCCCAACTGCCGATGCGGTCGACCAGATAGCCACATGCCAGGGCCGCCGTCATGCCGCCCAGGTTCTGGACGATGACGAAACCACCTAGCATGGCGCTGATATCAGGCACCAGATCTTGGGCGCGAATCACGAAAAAGGGAAAGGTTGCGCTGGCTGTGTAGAGCAGGACCTGGACGGCGACGACGCGCCTCAGGCGCTCGTCCTGGCGGAGGTAATGGAAAAGCAGGCCCACATGCTTGCGCACATCCACAGGAGCGGCCGGCTTGTCGGAGGGCGACTCGCGAATGAGCAAGATAAAGCCCAGCGAGCCGATCAAGCCCACAAAAGCACAGGCAAAGATCAGCGCCCAGCTATCGGGAAAGACCAACGCATCAGCGGCCAGGATGTGGCGCATGGCATAACCGGCCAGCAAGGCGCCGCCGCTAGAAAGGAGTTGCCCAACGCCCAGAAACCGCCCGCGAATGGTTGGGGGGAGCACCTTGCCTACCATGTCTGGCCAGGAGATGCTGTTCAGGCCCTCTGAGGTGAAAAAGAGCAGCACGGTCAGGCCCAGCATCGCCAGCACAAGCGCAGGATGCTGCCGCGCCCCATACAGAGTGGCGAAGGCCAACAGCAGCACCGGCAGGCGCCCACCCAGGCTCGACCATGCCAGCAACGGTTTCTTGCGGGGGCTGGCCGCCAACATGCTGGCCGCCCATACCTGTGGGAGCGTCACCATGATCACGCGCACGGCGGCCAGCGCACCGATCACCATCTCGGGTCCATTGAGCGCCCGAGCAAAAGCCGGGACGATCACCAAGGGATCGAAAAAGGCGAACCCGATAGAAAAGCTAACGAAATCGCCGGTGAGGCTGAACAGGTTGCGGCGAACGTGGGAATAGTGTTCGGACACGGTATCTCTCCCTGGATGGTTGAATCGCTGGTTTATACGCGGCGCGCCCAGCGTTGTCAACCCAATCGCGCCAACCAGCAGTTCGCGGCGTGGGTAGAAGAGCGTAGCAGGGCAGGCAAGGGCGTGTGAAGGCGACTGGGATTTGCCGCGAGGTCTGATAGGTGGTATATTCTGGTCCCGGGCAGCGCGCCCCACATTCACATGGAGGGCATGCATGACCCGTTTTATCTTTTGCACAGGCGGCGTTGTTTCCTCGCTGGGCAAAGGCGTCGCAGCCGCCTCGATTGGGCGCATCCTCAAGGCGCGTGGCGTTACCGTTACCCTGCAAAAGCTCGATCCCTACCTCAACGTTGACCCCGGCACCATGTCGCCCTTTCAGCATGGCGAGGTCTATGTGCTGGAGGACGGCACCGAGACCGATCTGGATCTCGGCCACTATGAGCGCTTTACCGACGTCTTTCTCTCCCGCTATGCCAACGTCACCTCAGGCCAGATCTATGCCCGCATCATCCACCAAGAGCGACGGGGCGATTTTCTCGGCGGCACCGTGCAAGTGATCCCCCATGTGACCGATGCGATCAAAGACTGCATCCGCAAGGCGGGCGAGCAGAGCGGCGCCGACGTGGCCATCGTCGAGATTGGCGGCACCGTGGGCGATATCGAGAGCCTGCCTTTTATGGAGGCCATCCGGCAGATGCGCCGCGAGGTCGGGGCCGAGAATAGCTGCTACGTCCACTTGACCCTGCTGCCCCACATCGGCGCCACAGGCGAACTCAAGACCAAGCCCACCCAGCACAGCGTGCGCGAGTTGCGCGGCATCGGCATCAGCCCCGATGTGCTGCTCTGCCGGGCCGATTATCCCATCAGCGATGACCTGCTGGACAAGATCGCCCTCTTTGGCGACGTGGAGCGCGAGGCGGTGATCCCCCTGGAGACGGCCGAGACGATCTACCAGGTGCCCCTGACCCTGGAGCGCTATGGGCTGGGCGACTATTTGATGCGCCGCCTGCGCCTTGGCGAGGCAGCGAGCAACTTGGACGGCTGGGGGCAGGTGGTGACGCGGCTGCTCAACCCTAGCCGCGAGGTGCGCATTGCCCTGGTGGGCAAGTACGTGGGGCTGCACGACGCCTACCTGAGCGTGTCAGAGGCCCTGGTGCATGCCGCCGGCGCCCACGATGCGCGCCTGGCGCTCGAGTGGATCCATGCCGAGGATGTCGAAAGGGAGGGCATCCCTGAGGCGGTGCGGCAGGCCGATGGCATCGTGGTGCCGGGCGGCTTTGGGCCGCGCGGCATCGAGGGCAAGATCCTGGCAGCGCGCTATGCCCGCGAGCACAACATCCCCTATCTGGGGCTGTGCCTGGGCCTGCAAGTGATGATCATCGAGTACAGTCGCCACGTATTGGGCGCCAGCGCGGCCAACAGCGCCGAGTTCGATCCCGAGACCCCCTGGCCCGTTGTAGACCTGATGCTCGAACAGCGCGGCATCACCGACAAGGGCGGCACCATGCGCCTGGGGCGCTACCCCTGCGTGCTGCAGCCCGGCACCAAGGCCCACAGGGCCTATGGAGCGGACTTGGTGGAGGAACGACACCGCCACCGCTACGAGATCAACAACGACTATCGCGCGCAACTGGAGCAGGCCGGGCTGGTATGGAGCGGCATCTCGCCCGATGGCCAGCTTGTGGAGATGGCCGAGCTGCGCGACCACCCCTGGATGCTGGGCAGCCAGTTCCACCCCGAGTTCAAGACCCGTCCTGACCGTCCGCATCCCCTTTTCCGCGACTTTATCGCGGCTGCCCTGGCCCGCACACGCTAGACATCTGTATACAGAGGCCGCCCACGCACATTCCATGCGTGGGCGGCCTTGGCCTTGCCCCCTGACGCCTAGCTGCCGTTCTCGGGCGGCGCCTCTGGCGCGCCGATCAGCGCGTCGATCTCTGCCGCAATGCGCCCCGCTGCGCCCTCGGCGGAAAGCTCTCCTGCCAACATGCGCGCCACATACTCGCCCCAAAGCCGGTAGCATGGCTCCGTTGCCAGGTTGGCAGGAACCCGCTCGCGTTCGGCCTGAGCAACCACCTCAGCAAGCTGCGCGCAGTGGGCGAACCGGTCCAGCACCCGAGGATCTTGCCAGGTAGCCATGCGGCTGCCCGGCTCGGCATACCCCTCGACGAACATGCGCACGCCTATCTCGCGGGTGAGCATGAACTTGATCCATTGCAGGGCCTCGACTGCGCGGCGGCTCGTAGCGGGAACGCAGTAGCCCACTCCTGCCGAAAGCGCCGGCGCAATCTCGATGTCCGGCATGGCGGGCAGCGGCAAGACGCCGATGCGGCGTTCGGGCTGTAGGTCCATGAGCGCCACGGCCTGGCGCAAAGACGTGCGCAGTATCGCCACACGCCCGGCCTGCCACATGGCCACGGCCCCGCGCTCGACCTCGGCTGGCGAGGGCGCCGCCCCGATCTCGCGCACCTGTTCGTGCAGCCAGTGCAGAAAAGCGCGACCCCCCGCCTCATCCACGAGGCACCGGCTGCCATCTTGCTCCAGTAGCTCGCCGCCAAAGGCGCGCAAGAGAGGATAGCTCCCCGGCAGGCTTGCGGTGATCGTGTGGCCATACAGGTCGCGGTGTGTCGCCGCAATCTGCTCCGCCGCAGAGGTGAGATCGGCCAGGGTCGTCCTGGCATCCGGATAGGCCACGCCCACCTGGTCGAACAGGTCTTGGTCGTATAGCAGCACATGCTCGCCCCCGTGCGCCACATGCGGGAGGCCCACCTGGCGATCTCGCCAGCGGTAGGCCGCCAGAGCGCCGGGGAACAAGCCGCCGGTATCATAGCCGTCGGCCTCGATGATGGGCGTGAGGTCGCTGATGACATCGTCCTTGGCCCAGGCCGCCGTCAGCGTCCGTGAGGGCGACTCGATCAGATCGCCCAGTTGCCCGGAGGCGCGCAGAATGGCTACCCGGTCCGGATAGTCGCGCCAGTCCGACAAGCTGCGCCACTCGACGGTGATGTGGGGAAAGGTCTCCTGGAAAACAGAGGTCATTTGCTGGGCGAGGCGGGTCCAGCCATAGTCCAGGACGTCGGCGCGCAGGGCGACGGGCGTTGTGGGTGCAGGGGAGGGCGTGACGATCCTCTCGATGACGCGAGGCGGCTCTTGCACAACCACCGTCTCGCGCACGACCTCGGTCACGATCTTGGTCACAGGGCGATCCACGGTGACCAGCTTTTCGACTTCTACCTGGACCACTCGGGCGCGGCAAGCCGAAGCAGCCGCGCCCAAGAGAGCGGCTGCACCCATGCGGGCCATGCCTCGCAGCAGCGCGCGACGGCTCAGGTACGCCATACGACTCCAGTGTCAATATCTCGCCAGCGAGTGCGAACACGCCTGGCGCCTCGACGGGCGGCCGCCACGCCACCCGGCGCTGCGCGGCTAGCGCAGATGCCCCTCCTGCAGATAGCGGTCAAAGAGACGCCCCCAGGGCGTGCTCTCGCGCCAACGGTCATACACGTGGCGCTCTTTGAGGGGCCAGCGGTAATAGTCGTGGTACGCCTCGGACATAAAGGAGGTAAAATGCACCAGGGGTGTGTGAAAGAGCAGCTTCTGCAGCACCTTGGTCGGGCCATACCAGGAGAGCCAGCCCATGGCGCGATGAAAGTTCATACCGATGCGAAAGCCCCAGCTCTCGCCCGCGATATCGTCGCCCACTACTTGTATCTCGCGAGGGTCGCCCACGCCCAACCCTTGCTCGTGGGCCATGCGGATGTAGCCGATCTCCAGGGGATCAAAGCCCATGAGCTGGGCAGCGATGGCGTCAATGGCGACCTGATCGCCGCTGGCCAGGATCACATTCTTGATCTCGGGCTTCATCACGCGCGGGCCCGTGCCGTTGCCCGCCGTGGTGCCGTCCATCACGGCGAAAATGCCCGTATGGATCTCTTGCTGGATCTTGAGCAGGTCCACCAGGGTTTCGTGAATCCAGGAGTGGGTATAGTGACGCTTGTGGTTCAGCAGGCCGCCAAACGCATTCTTCATGGCGCCTGTGGTGGTGGTATAGATGTGGCACTTGACCGTGGGCAGATGGACGATGCTCTTGCCCCGAAAGTAATCGGGGATATGGATGCCCTCGGGATAGATGCGGGGCAGAACATCCATCTCGGCCTGGGGCTCATAGCGCACCCATTTGATGTCGCTCTCTTTAAAGTTATAGAGCACCGGTATGTTGTAGCGCCGAAAGATCGGCACATAGTTGTTCAAATCCTCGCCCTTGAAGGCGTTGGTTACCACGGTGCGATTCTGGACGCAGACCTGGTTCTCATAGCCGCGCCGCTGCAAGGCCAGGATCGTGCCCTCCAACTGCCAGGGCGTGGTGTTAGCGCTCGGGAAAGGATAGTGCCACGAGATGTTGTCTTTGAGGATCACGGTATCGCCCTGGGGTAGATAGCGCTCTACCTCGGCCAGCCCCAACAGCCGATCATAGTCCTCCAGAATGCTCTCGGGCGATGTCTTGAGCACGGCAACGCGTGCGCGTGTGGTCATGGTATGCGTTCCCCCAAGATGATGGCAGGCCGCCGCTTGCTCCATCGGCGGCCCAACTGCCAACGATTCTACCGCGCGCGGCAGCAGGCGTCAAAGCGACGCCCGGCGCGCACGCTGCCAAGCAGCGTCACGCTGCCGTCGCCGCCGGGCTATTCGATCCCCATGATCTCGGTTGGGTTATTGATCAACAGGTCCTCGGCCATGAACAGGGCATCATCCAGCGTAAAGGGCTCCATATTGGGGTGAATCAGGCTGCGCTCCATGCGCTCGGCCAACGCCACGGCCAGCTCAAAGCGGTACATGCGAAACTTGGGCAGGATGAACTCGAGATAGTAGGCGTCGGAAAAGTAGCCGATGGGCTTGTTGCCCGGCACGGCGTCAATGCGACGGCGAATCTCGCGGGCGATGTCGGTCGGTTGGTTCGCGTACCACCAGTGGCCCGATGGATACACGTTATGTCGAATCCAGGCCGCCGCGGTCAACTCCAGGCCGCTGGTATCCGAGAGCACCGCCGTGGGGAAATCCACGTCCCAATAGGTGTTGAACACATAATCGTAACCGGCCATCGAGTTGACCGAATCGAACAAATCCTGGCCGCTGGGCACGCCTTGGGCGTACACGTCGCGGCTGACGCCGATCATCAAGTGGAAAGGACGGGCGTAGCGGCGGCAAGCCTCGCAGATGCGGTTCATCGCAAAGGCGCCCCAGGTCTCGCGGTCGGCGGCATCCCAGGCGCTGCCCTGCACGGCCTTGTCTAGCAGGCGCAGGGCGTTTTCAGGCGCCACAAAGCGCGTCTGAAAGCCCGAGGGGATGGACATGGCGGCATAGCCCATGCCGTGCCGCATAAACTTGTCAAACGTCTTGGCGATCACGGCATCCAGATCATCGGGTGTGCGCAGGGATCTGCCCAAAAAGCGTTCCAGCCCAGCCCGCTCTGCCGGGCGATCCATCCAGAGCACAAAAGGCTCGGTGCGCAGGCAGGGCGTGTAAAACGTGGGATCGAGCCCTTCCAGATCCTCGTCGTATTGGTTGGTAAGAAAGACGCGGGCGATATCGGCGCGGTCAATCAGCTCGCTGGCCCAATCTGGTCGGCCCATCACCTCTTCCGAGGCGCGAAAGATCGTCTGCCAGTTGCCCTCCAGTTCCCAGGCAGCGGCCTCGATGCCAAGCAACTCGCGGGAGATAGTCATCAGCCAGTCGTACTGGACCGTATTGCGGATATAGGCCAGCTTGGGGTAGATCCGCCGCATCAACTCGTAGGGATCGTCAAAGGGTAGCGGCGTTTGCTCATAGTCGGCGGCGTTGGTCAGCTCGGTGTAATAGTGGTAGCTCAGGAGCTCTCCAACATTGGCCGCCGTGCCCGTTTTCCATTGCACATGGGTGTGTACATCGAGGATGGGCAGAGCGTTGATCTCGTTGTATAGCTCTTTGACCAGAATGGCGTTCATGGGAACCTCCCGATTGGCGTGGGTCGAGGCCGAGCGCCGCCGTGTGATCCAGCAGCGCGCCCATTATGCGCCAACCTGGAGGGCTTTGGCAAGCTGCTCGAAATAGCGGCGCAGAGCCGCCTCAGAGGCGGCCCTGTCGCGGGCGCGCAACGCCTGAGTTAGCTCGACATGCAAGGCATAGCTCGGGGAGCGCCTTGCCGCGCCGCTTTGCAGGGCCTGATGCATCCCCAGCCAGGCCAGCCGCAGCAGCTCTGCGACCAGCGGGCTGTCCGGCGTCTGGCTCAGCAAGGCGTGATAGCGCACCTCGGCGGACGGGCCGCTGTCGCCATCCAGCATCTCTTCGGTCAGGGCCTCCAGCGCATCCAGGTCTTCAGGCGTGAGGTGCTCGATGGCGTGTGGCAGCAGACCCAGCTCCAGGACCGCGCGCAATTGGAGCCACTGGCGCCCCTGCTCCGGCTCGAACAGAGCGCTCACGGACAGGTTCTGGAGGAGGGGCGCCCAGTTGTAGCGCTGGAGAAAGACGCCCACTCCGTGGCGAATCGTCAGGATGCCCGATGCCTCCCAGGCACGCAGGGCCTCGCGCAAGGTGGCCTGGCTCACGCCTATGGTCACCGCCAGTTCCGCCACGGGCGGCAGCACATCGCCGGGAGCAAGGCCGTGGCTGACGATGTAGCGCCGCAGGGCGTCCAGAGCCACGTCAAAGGCCGAAGGTTTGTTCATGGCGCCCCCTTGATCAGATGTCTGATGTTATGTCGCCTACAGCCAGCATATCAGATGAGTTGCGCTATGTCAAGCGATTCGGGGGCTTGTGCCACGGTGTTTCCACAGTCCACGTTATGAGAAAAGGTCCTCTCTTGCCTTTTGCGGCCGGCGGCCCTCAACCCCCTGCCCCCTTCTCCCACAGCTTTGTGGGAGAAGGGGGTGTCCATTTTCGAGCGCTCTATTCGTGTATTCTGGGGGATGAGGGCGCTGCGGCGAGTCGGAGATCAACTCTGCCTCCGCGCTACCATACATAATCTTGACTTTGGCATTGCCCTGGAGCCTATGCACGCATATCAGGGGATGGGGGCACTTCCGGAAGCGCCGTGCGTTGCTCGGCGAACGCGGGCGCGGGGCGTCGTCTGATGCGCCAGGCCCATGCAGCCCAACGCCCCGCATCTTGACAGATCAGTGTCCAGACATCCGCTCGCTTTTCGCGGGCAGGTTGTGTCGCTCGCACAATGCCGGTATACTGGCAACCATTGCGGCCAGAGGAGAAGTGATGCGGACGATCATCCAGGACGTATACGGCTCAGAGGGGCATCGAGTGGACGGCCAGGCGCGCCGCTGCCAGGACGCGCTGGCTGCCTTCTCGGCCCACTATGGCCCCGGGCCGGTCTCTTTGTTTCGCGCGCCTGGCCGCGTCAACCTGATCGGCGAGCACACCGACTATAGCCAGGGCTATGTGCTGCCTGTGGCCCTGGATCGCGACATCCTGCTCTTGGCGCGGCCCCGCTCCGATGCCCAGGTGCGGCTGGCCAACATGGAGGCCCCCTACCCCGAGCGCGCCTTTGCCATCGGGCCGGCCATCCCGCCCCAACCGCTGGGCGATTGGGGCAACTATGCCCAGGGACCGGCCGAGCTATTGGCGCGCCGGACGGGGCGCCCCCTGCGCGGCCTGGATGCCTTGGTGTGCGGCCGTCCCCCCTGGGGCGTGCCACGGGGGGCCGGCCTCTCGTCGTCATCGGCTCTGACCGTGGCCTTTGCCCTGGCCCTGGTGCATGTCAATGAGCTGCCCCTGGCAGGGGCAGAGCTGGCGGTATTCTGCAGCCAGGCCGAGTGGTATGCGGGCACCCGGGGCGGCATCATGGATCAGTTCGCGGCGCTGCTCTCCCGCCGGGGCCATGCGCTCTTTGTGGATTGCAGGCCGGAGCATGGGCGCTACCATACAGCCCATGCACCCCTCCCCAGCGAACACCGCTTGGTGGTCATGGATAGCGGCGAGCGGCACCGCAACACGGGCCCCCTGTTCAACCAGCTGGTGGCCGAGGTGCGGCTGGGGGTGCGGATGCTGCAGGAGCGGTATCCGGGCATACGCTCGTTGCGGGATATGGAAGGAATGCCCTGGAACGAGTATGTCGAGGACTTGCCCGAGTGCATGAGCTTGGCCGACCTCAGAGAACGGGGCATTGCCTTGGACGAACTGATCGAGGGGGGCGCTCCGCCGCAAGCGGACAGCTTGCAGGTGCGGCGCCGTTGCCGCCATGTCATCACTGAGAATGCCCGGGTGCTGGCAGCGGTGCGCGCCATGCAATCCGGCGATTTGGACACCTTGGGGCGCCTGATGGCCGCCGCTCACGCCAGCGCACGCGACGACTTGGCGATCAGCACCCCACGCCTGGACGCCCTGGTCGCGTTGGCGAGCCGGTTCCCGGGCGTGGTCGGGGCGCGGCTCACGGGCGCGGGCTGGGGCGGCTGCGCCATCGCCCTGGCACACGCCCCGTCTGCGGAGGAACTCGCCGCGCAGGTGGCGCGCTCACAGCCGGGCGCACAAGCCTTTGTCGCTCATCCGGCGCCCGCAGCCGGACATCTTGTCACCATCAATCTGTAAGGAGCGATCCATGACCATCACCAAGACCGTTGACGAATTGGCCGCCGATGCCGGGCGCGTGTTCGCAGCCAAGTATCATTGATCCGAGGCTACTGTGATCGCCGTCGGCGATTACTACCTGCATCCAATCCCTGAGCTCTTGGTTCAGGTCAGTTGCCCCTTTGGCGGCGGGGTCGGTGGATGCCGCGAAGAGCTTTGCGGCGTGCTCGGCGGCGCCGCCATCATATTGGGGGCGCTCTGGGGCCGCACAACCAATGCAGAGGACGACAAGTGGCTATACGAGGTCGTCTGCGCCTACCGAGAGCGGTTCATCGCCGCCTATGGAGGGACTGTGTGCCGCCCCTTGCGCGAGCGCTATGCCGAGAGCGACCAGCGCTGCGGGCCGCTGGTGGAAGAAGGCGTTCGCATGTTGGTCGAGATCATCGAAGAGACGGCGGACAGGCTGCCAGAGCAGGCCAGGCTGGCGCGCCGGGCACAACGCGGCGACGCGCAATAGGCGTCGCCGGAGCGCATTGAGGGAGCAAATCGGATGAACCAACGGATGCAGCGACTGATCGAGACCCTTGATCAACACGAGCTGGACGGCCTCCTGATCGCCAGCCCCGAGAACCGCCGCTATCTCAGCGGCTTTTCCGGGTCGGCGGGGGTGCTGATCATCACGCCCCAGGTGGCCAGGCTGGCGACCGACTTTCGCTACTATGAGCAGGTGCGCGAGCAAGCGCCCGATTTCGAGCTGGTCGAGGCGCCCCAGCGGATGGAGCAGGTGCTGGCGCGCGAGATCGCCGACTTGGGCCTGAAGCGCGTGGGCTTTGAGAGCGCCGCCCTCACCTACGAGACCTATGAGAGCTGGCGCAAGGCCATGCCGGCGAGTGAGCTGGTTCCGACCACGGGGCTGGTGGAGGGGCTGCGCGCCATCAAGGACGAGGGCGAGCTGGCCGCCATCATCGAGGCCGTGCGCGTGGCCGATGAGGCCATCGAGCATCTCATGGATACCATTCGGCCCGGCATGACCGAGCGCCAGGTGGCCTGGGAGCTCGAGGTGCACATGCGCACCCACGGCGCCGAGGCGCTGGCTTTTACCACCATCGTGGCGGCCGGCCCCCACGGCGCCATGTCACACGCCGTGGTAACCGACCGGCCCATCCGGCGGGGCGAGCCGGTTGTGATTGATATGGGGGCGCGGGTGGATGGCTACTGCTCTGACATCACGCGTTCCTTTTGCATCGGCGAGGCCGACGAACGCTACCTGAGCGTGTGGCACACCGTGCTAGAGGCCCAACAGGCCGCCGAGCGCCAGATCCGCGCGGGCATGACCGGCATCCAGGCCGATGCCATTGCGCGAGATCTGATCTATGGCGCAGGCTATGAGGGACAGTTTGGGCATGGGCTGGGCCACGGCGTAGGTCTGGCCATCCATGAAGAGCCCCGCGCCAGCATGGTCTATCCTGGCGAGCTGCCCGCGGGCATGGTGCTCACCGTGGAACCAGGCATCTATATCCCCGGCTGGGGCGGCATCCGCATCGAGGATATGGTCGTCGTCGGAGCAACGGGCTGCCGCATCCTGACGCGCGCCCGCAAAGAGCCGGTCGTTGCCGGCAGGTGAGAATGCAGCTCGGAAAGCGCTGCGGCCTGGGAGATCAACGCCCGCATATCCTTGAACATTGCGCGAGTACGTGTTATGATGGGCGCAGACTCAGGAGGCCGGCAGGGCCGTCTACCGCGTACCATGAGGTGAAAAGATGACCATAGCACCGGAAGCAGAAGGCCGCACGCCACGCAAGGGCTGGATCGCGGGGGCCTTTTTATTGGGGCTCGCCATCGGGCTCGTGTTGGCATGGCGGGTCTGGCCCACCCAATGGGAGGATACCGACCCTTCCGACCTGCGCGCCGAGCATCAGCGCGCGTACGTCGTTATGGTAGCCGACTCGTACAGCGTGACGGGCGACGCAAACGAGGCGCGCGAGCGGCTCCATCAGTTGGTGGATGAGGACAATGACTGGGCTTCCGTGGATACGCTCATCGCCGCGACCGCCGACGACTTGGAGCAGACGGGCAACCCTGCCGCCGCGCTGCGTGTGCGCCGCATGCGCGAGAGCTTTCCCTTGCCCATCGAACCGGCTGCCCCGCCCATAGCGACGGCCGAGCCGGAAGAGGCCCCTTCGCCAAGCCCGCGTTGGGCGCTGATTCTGGTCACCCTGGGTATTGTGGCGCTGGCGCTGGCCTTGGTGATCTGGCTGGTAACCAACGAGATGCGCAAGCGCGAGGGGACCTACGAGTCGAGCTCAGAGCAGACGTTGGCCGCCGAGCCGCGCCGGCCCCGTCCCGGCCGCGCCCTATCGCTGGATCCGGTGCCCGGCCCGGGCGACCTGGGCATCCACGCCACAGAGCGCACCGAGCACGAACTGCCCCGTTGGGACGACGCCGCCTTTATGGCTGAGGAGGAGGACGAGATCCCCCTCGATCTGGAGGGCGAAGAGGAGGACCTGTTCGACCTGGATGAGCCGGAGCAAGAGGAAGAGCCGGACGGGTGGGAGGACGACGAGGAGCAGCCCCTGGCCCAGCGCCCCGACCTGGCCCCCGAGGATGCCTGGCACGTGGAGGAGAGCACCGGCGAGCCCTCAGTCGCGGCCACAGAGACGGTTGCGCGCGTTGTAGATCTGCCCGAGCTTGACGACAATGACTTGGAGCCGGTGGAGGAGCCTCTGACGGCCACGCAGGCGCCCCCTGCGCAAGACGCGGCGCCGCTTGCCACCTTTGAGGCCACTTACCGATTTGGTGATGACGACTTTTACCACGCCTTTACCATCGAATCGCCCCAACACGAGTTCCTCGGCCAGTGTGGCATCGTGATCAGCGACGTGCTGGGCATCGAAGGGGCGCAGCTGGTGGATGCCTTTGATCTCTGGCTCTTTGAGACGCGGGGCACCCGCACCATGTCCAAGGTGGTAGCCAGCGAATACGCCTATACCGACGACGATCTGAGCGCCAAGCTGGCGCGCAAGGGCGAGTTGGTGCTGGCCGAGGAGGGGCTGGTCGTTACGCTACAGACCGAGTCGCTCCGTTTGGTGGCCACCATCCGCCAGGTGGGCTACCGAGAGGATCAGGTCGAGCCTGACAGCGTGTTCGACCAGCTCCACGTCGAATTGGTCGTCGAAAAGATCGGCGCCTGAGCCATCCTGACCCCTGCACCCTGCGCACCCTCGCATCCTTGACGGAGGCGGGGGTGCGTCGTCTTTGGGTGCACGGCGCCAGGGCAAGCGACCCGCACTTGCCAAGTGGGACGCAGCCCACGGCTTGGCCCTGCGCTGTTGTGCTATACTGCGAGTGGAGCGATCCCCTCTCTCCAGCAGGAGGCGGCGACATGGCGCCTGCCGTACGCCAGATCATACACCTGGATCTCGACGCATTCTTTGCCTCGGTTGAGGTATTGCTCGATCCTGCGCTGCGAGGACAGCCCGTCATCATTGGTGGCTCGCCTGAGGGCCGGGGCGTGGTCTCTTCAGCCTCATACGAGGCGCGCGCCTGCGGGGTGCGCTCGGCCATGCCAGTGGCCCAGGCGCTGCGCCTTTGCCCGCACGCCATCCGTGTCTCCCCGCGTCATGGCGTCTATGGGGAACACTCGCGCGCCGTCATGGCCCTGCTGGAGGGCTACACGCCCCTTGTCGAGCAGCTCTCGATCGATGAGGCGTTTCTGGATCTCACCGGTTACGAGACCATGTGGGGCCCCATACCCGAGGTCGCACGGCAGATCCAGCGCCGTGTGAGCGATGAATGCGGGCTGCCCTGCTCGCTGGGCGTAGCGACCAACAAGCTCGTGGCCAAAATCGCCTGCTCTATGGGCAAGCCCCATGGGCTGGTCGTCGTGCCGCCCGGACAAGAGGCCGCCTTTCTGGCGCCGTTGCCCATCGAAGCGCTCTGGGGTGTGGGCGAGGTTACGGGCCGTCGCCTGCGCGCCATCGGAGTCGGCGCGATCGGGGAGCTGGCCCAGCGCTCCGAGGCAGAGCTGGCGCGTCTGTTCGGCGAAAGCGGCCGCCAGCTTGCGCGGGCGGCGCGCGGCTTGGATGACTCGCCGGTGCAGACCGGGCACGATCGGCGCTCCATCAGCCAGGAGCGCACCTTTGCACGCGATGTGAACGATCCGCGACTCTTGCGGCTGACGCTCCTCTCCATGGCCGACCACCTGGCAGCCGGCCTGCGGAGCGAGGCCCTGGTGGCCCAGACCGTGCGCATCAAGCTGCGCTATGAGGATTTCGAGACCCTGACGCGCCAGGTGACCCTGGAGCAGCCCACAGACCAGGCAGAGCTGCTCTACAGCCAGGCCATCGCGCTGCTGGATGCACATTGGAACCACTATCGCGCCGTGCGGCTGATCGGTCTGGGGGCCAGCGGGCTGCTCAGCGAGGGAGGCTACCAGCTCGACCTGTTCGACCACAGCGACTTGCGTAGCGCGCGGCTGAGCCGCACGCTAGACCAGATTCGCGCCCGCTATGGGCGCGAGGCCATCACCCGCGCATCCCTGGCCGATGGCCCCGCCCGCCGCAAAGAGCCGCCCGCCGAGTGAGGGGGGCAGGGCGCACAGTTGACGCTGCGGGCCAGAACCGCCATAATCGGGGCCATGCGATCGCACAGTTATCTGCTTGGCGCACCCACAGGGAGGATCATGAAGCCCGTCACCGCCACTATGCCTCGCTTTGCCCCGCGCTTTGGGTGGTCCAATCGTCTTTTGCGTATTGACCTCTCCGATGCCCGCCTCTCGGTCGAGCCCTTGGAGCGCTATATCCCTGACTATATCGGGGGGCGCGGCGTCGCCGCCCGCATCGCCTGGGACGACTGTCCCGAGCCGGTGGACCCTTTTGACCCCGCCAGCCCGCTGATCATCGTCACCGGAGCGCTGACGGGCACCCGCTCGCCCTACTCGGGGCGCACGAGCATCTGTGGGTTCAGCCCCCAGGCATACCCCTACAACTGGTACACCCGCGCCAACATCGGCCACCACTGGGGCTCCGAGCTCAAGCGCGCCGGTTACGACGGCCTGGTGGTCACCGGCGCCAGCGACACGCCCGTGCAGATCATCATTCGGGATGACGTGGTTGCCATCGCGCCCGCCGATGATCTGTGGGGATTGGATAGCTTTGATACCCAGGAGGCCATTGAGCGCGACCTGGGCCAAGGGCTGCGCACCCTGTGCATCGGCCCGGCGGGCGAGCGCCTCAGCCGCATCGCCACCATCCACACCGGCACCTCCTCCACGGCGGGCCAGGGCGGCTTTGGGGCCGTCATGGGCGCAAAGAGGCTCAAGGCGATCTCGGTGCAGGGCAGCGGCAAAGTGCCCGTGGCCGAGCCCGAGCTTCTGGATGGCCTCTTGCAGGCGGTGGCGGGCGAGATCCGCGCCTACCGCCCGGTGCCCGACCTCAAGGCCCAGAATGAGGCCCTGGCGTGCAACCGGGGCGGGCGCGTGCGCCCGTATGCCTGCACCGCCGCCTGCCCCACGCCCTGCAACCGCTACTATAGCGGCATGCCCGGCGTCGCTTATCCCGAACGCACCTGGGAGGGGCATTGGGTGTGCGTGGGCACGCTCTTTCGCGGCATGCCCGAGGGCGGCCCCATCGGCCACGACGGCCTGTACGACTGGCAGATGGGCGATTACGGCGGCCTAGAGCTGAACGTGCTCAGCAACCGCTACGGGCTCAACCAGTGGGAGCTGATCATCGGCATGGCGCCCTGGCTGGAGCGCGCCCGGCGGGCCGGCCTGATCTCCGAGATCAATGGCATGGCAATAGACTGGCGCAACTCTGAGTTTTGGGCGCACCTGTTGCACGCCATCGCCTATCGCGAGGGGATCGGCGACACGCTGGCCGAGGGGGGCGTGCGCGCCGCTCACCGGCTCGGCCTTGCCACCGCCCTGCTTCCGCGCTGCTACACCGGTTGGGGCTTTGGCGGCCATTGGGACGGCCACGCCTGCTGGGCCAACCACCTGGTCTATCCCTACTGGCTGGTCTCGGCGCTACAATGGTCCACCGATACCCGCGACCCCTATAGCAGCAGCCACGGTTATGTCCAGAACATTATGCGCTGGAGCCCCCTGAACCCGATGCACAAGGACAAGCCGCCCATCTCCTGGGAGCAGATTCGCGGCATCAGCCAGCAGGTGTATGGCACGCCCGAGGCCCTGGACCCCCACAGCGGCTACCAGGCCAAAGCGTATCCGGCGTTCTACCACGACCGGCGCTCGGTGATGAAGGACTCGCTGCCCACCGACGATCAGGTGTTCCCGCTGATCTATAGCGTCACCACCGACGACCGCTACTTTCGCGTGCAGGGCCCCGGCGAACTGGGTCTAGTCGAGGGCCCCTCGGTGGATTGCCACCTCTTCCGACTGGGGACGGGCGTGGACTGGCGAGAGGCCGACTTTGACCGCGCCGCCGAGCGCATCTATACCCTGGAGCGGGCCCTGTGCGTGCGACACTGGGGCCGTGACCGCCAGATGGACGAGAGCGTGCTGCCTGCCTTCGACTATGAGGAGAACTGGGTGAACCCCCTGCTGGGCGAAAAGCAGGCCCTGGATCGCCAGGCCTTTCGGCCCGTGATGGACGAGTACTATCGCCTGTTCGGCTGGGATGTGGAGACGGGCGTGCCCACGCGCGAACGCATGGACGACCTGGGCCTGGGCGACCTGCACGAGCCGATGACCTCGGGATCAGCCAAGGCGCGGGCGCGCCTGGAGGACAAGACCCGTGTCCGCAGCTAGCGCCGGGGGTCTGCGCATCCAGCGAGCCTGCCTCGTTCTCTTGCTCTCGGCTGCGCTCTGCGCCGGATGCGCAGGCGAGGGTCCGCTCATGGCCTTCTGGCAGCCCACGGCGACGCTGCGCCCCACCGAGACGGCCACGCCCACGCTGACGCCAACCTTTACCCCGACGGCGACACCCACGGCGACCCCCACAGCGACGCCGACTGTGACGCCCAGCCCCAGCCCCACGCCGACGGCCACCCCTGTGCCGCTGGCTATCGAGGTATTGGTAGAGCCGCCCGTGGTGGTGGAGGGGCGCACGGCCGTGCTCACCATCCGGGCCAGCCGCGCCTGTAGCGCCACGGCCTGGCTGGGTGACCAGCAACTGTACATGGTCGAGATCGCGCCGGGCTTGTACGCCGGGTTGGTGGGCATCAGCGCCATCGCTGGCGAGGGGGCCCACGCCCTGCGCGCCGCCTGCTATGCCGAGGATGGGCCATCGGCGCAATTGGAGACCCGTCTGTATACCGTGTTGGGCGAGTTCCGTAGCGAGAGCCTGACCTTTGAGCCCAGCACCGAGGCGCTGCTGGCCCCCGAGATCGCCCGGCCAGAGGCCGAGCGCGTGGCCGAGGTCTTTCAGACCCGCAGCCCCCTGCTGTTCTGGAGCGGTGGCTTGGCATGGCCCCGCGAGGGGCGCATCACCTCGCCCTTTGGCTCGCGGCGTATGTATGGCACGACCCTGTCCTCGTTCCACGCCGGTCTGGATATCAGCGGCGCCACCGGCGAGCCGGTCTACGCCCCTGCCCCCGGGGTCGTCGTTCTGGCGGAGGAATTGCAGGTGCGCGGGCGCGCCGTGATCCTGGATCATGGCGGAGCCTTGTTGAGTGGCTATTTTCACCTGGATGAGATTCAGGTCGAGTTGGGACAAGTCGTGCAGGCAGGAGAACAGCTCGGCGCCGTGGGCGCCACCGGCCTGGTGACGGGCTCGCACCTGCACTGGGAGCTACGGGTGGCGGGCGTGGCCGTGGATCCAACCGAGTGGCTGGGGCGCACATTCCCCTGGGATGCGCCCTGACGCGCAAGCAGCAGTGGGAGGCAGGCATGGAGAGCTTTTACCTGGATCGTCCGTTGGTGATGGCCCATCGCGGGGCCAAGGACGTGGCCCCGGAGAACACCCTGGCCGCCTTTGAGGCCGCGAGCGCGCTAGGGGCCGACGCCATCGAGCTGGATGTATCGCGCTGCGCCACCGGCGAGATCATCGTGATCCACGATGACACGGTGGATCGCACCACCGATGGCGTGGGTCGGGCCGATGCGCTATCTCTGGACGCGCTGCGCGCCCTGGACGCGGGAAGCTGGTTCGACGAGCGCTACGCCGGCGAGCGGCTGCCCTTGCTGGAAGAGGTGCTGGAGCGCATGGGCCACCGTTTGCGGTTCAACATCGAGATCAAGGGGCGTAGCCTGGGCTCGGACGGCATCGAGGCCGAGATCGCCGCCATGCTGGCCCAGCGCGGCCTCTTGGCCGAGGCGATCATCTCCTCCTTCAACCCGGCGGCCCTCTGGCGCATGCGCCGCGCCGCGCCGGGGCTGGCCCGCGCCCTGCTCTATGCGGGCGACATGCCCCTGCCCTTGCGGCGCGCCTGGGGGCGCTATTTCGTCGCGCCCCAGGCGCTGCACCCGCACCACAGCATGGTGGACGCCGCCTATATGGCCTGGGCCCGCCGCAAAGGCTATCGGGTCAACGTCTGGACGGTCAACGAGCCCGCCGACATCCGTCGCATGGCCGCCCTGGGCGTGGACGCCATCATCACGGACCATGTGGCCGAGACGCGGCGGCTGTTGGGGCTATAGGCGCAACAGCGCCCCGCACAACTCACCAGGGACTGCGTATGATGGGGAGCTGGCTGGTCCGTAGAGTGAGCCCCTCCCGCAATGGCCCCGCCAGGGCGTACACACCGAGGCGGCACACGGCCACACGCACCTCGTTCGCAACTGCATCGCGCATATAGGCAGAGGGCGGATCGCAAGTGGTGGCCGCGTCCAACCAATCGTCGCCCTCGCGAACCAGGAGGGCCAGGGCCTCCTCGTCCAGCCAAAGCACCCCTGCGTCGCGATAGGTCAGCGTGATCGTCACCGGCAGCGCCAGGGCTGGGCCGTCCAGGCGCTGCCCGTCGCGATAGGCCGATAGGTCAAAGCGCAGGCCCGCCGAGCGCGCATCGCCAAGCAAGCCATAGTTATCGGCCAGCGGCAGATAGACCAGGGTCAGCGGCTCGGTGATCGCCCCGGCGGGCACCTGGATCGTGGCCTGGTCGCCCAGCGCCCCCGCCCAAGCGAACTCCCCTTCGTCGCCGGCGTCCACCCAGAGCGTAGCGACGTCCTGGGTCTCGGCCCAACCGGGATCCACACCATCGAGATAGGCCAGAACGGCAGGGGCGTCCGTCCAGAGATGGTTGTGGCCGAAATCGGTGGGGTAGCTGGTAGGATTGCTTTGGTCCAGCTTGTTCAGTTGCGTGATGCTGGCCGGGATAGGCCCCACCAACGAGTTGTGGTTCAGCGTCAGGCTGAACAGATTGGCCAGATCGCCCAGCTCCGCAGGAATGGTCCCCGTTAGCCGGTTGTTGTCCAGGCGCAAGGTGGACAGGCCGCCCATCGTACCCAGCTCTGGTGGGATGGGCCCGCTCAACCGGTTGTTGTCCAGGCGCAGCGTCGACAAGCCGCCCATCGTACCCAGCTCAGGCGGAATGTGCCCACTGAGCCGGTTGTTCGAGAGATTGAGGCCCGCCAAGTTCCCCAGGTTCGCCAGCTCAGGCGGGATGGACCCACTGAGGAGGTTGTTCTCCAGAGAGAAGCTCCGCAGGCTCGTCATATTGGCCAGCTCTGGTGGAATGGGCCCGCTGAGACGGTTGTTCCGCAGGTCCAGGCTAGGCAATTTGGTCAGGTTGCCCAACTCCGGCGGGATGGGGCCACTAAGCTGATTCCCAGAGAGGTACAGGGCCAAGTCCAGGCTCTCCAGATCTCCCAGGCTGGCCGGAATCGGCCCGCTGAGCTGGTTGCGAGAGAGAGATAGCGCGCGCATGTACCTGAGGTCGCCCAGTTCGGTCGGAATCGGACCACTGAGTTGATTGCTCGACAGATCCATGGTGAGGATACCCTGCAGGCTGCCAAAAGTAGCCGGGATCGAGCCGCTCAATTGATTGTTGTTGAGATATAGCACCTTGAGATTCGGCAGACCCAGCCCGAGCTCTGGCGGAATCGCCCCCGTCAGTGCATTGTACGCAAAGTGTAACGAGCCCAGATTACCGAGATTGCCCAGCTCGGGCGGAATGGACCCGGACAGATGGTTTCGATCAAGATTGAGATGGGTCAGCTTGGTAGCCCCCAATCCGGGGGGAATCTCGCCCGACAGCGCATTCCCTACCAGGCTGAGATGGTCGAGCTCAGAAAGCTCCAGCAGCGCCAAGGGGATCTCGCCGGTTAGCCCATTGTCGCCGAGGCTTATCGCCCGCACGTGCCCGTTGTGGCATCCTACTCCCCACAGGTAACACGGTTCGCTCGTGGGCAACTCCCACTTGTACGTCCAGTTGGGCCCATCCGTGGCGTTGTAGAGGGCCACCAGCGCCGCATACTCCTCCGGCGGGATCTGGGTCTGCTCTGCGAGTGCAGCCCTGGGCTGCGCCGCCATGATCCCCACCAGCGTTGCCAGTACCGCCAGACCCAGACGGGCTATCCACCCCAGACGTTTCACAAACATGATACCGAGCTCCCTTCGAGTGTCCTGAATGCGCCTCCACGGGATGATTCTACACAAGCGCTAACAGGTTCGTCAAACAAAACAAGGCCCCCACGATAGCTATCGCAGGGGCCTTGATAAGAATGAACTGCTACGCCCTGGCTAGCCCAGGGGGAACGCCCGGCAGAGCGCCCGTGTCTCCTGGCGCACATCGCGGCGCACCTTGTCATCGTCCATGTTCTGCAGCACCCGCACGATCCACTGCCCCACCTGGCGCGTCTGGGCCTCACGAAAGCCTCGCGTGGTGATGGCCGGCGTGCCCAGGCGGATGCCGCTGGAAACGCGGGGCGGCCTCGGGTCAAAGGGGATCTGGTTGAAATTGCAGGCGATGCCCGCCTCCTCCAACATCTCGGCGGCGTCCTTGCCGGTGACGCCCAGCGAGCCTGCCACATCCACCATCATCAGATGGTTGTCGGTGCCTCCTGACGTGAGCCGCAGCCCCGCCCCCTGAAGCTCGGCGGCCAGCGCCCGGGCATTGGCCACGATGGCTTGCTGGTATGTGTGGAAATCGGGGCGTAGCGCCTCGCCAAAGGCCACCGCCTTGGCGGCGATGATATGCTCCAGCGGGCCGCCCTGCACGCCGGGGAACACGCTCCGGTCCACAGCCCTGGCGTGCTCGGCCTTGCACAAGATCAGGCCGCCGCGCGGGCCGCGCATGGTCTTGTGGGTGGTGGTGGTCACGATATCGGCATAGGGGATGGGGCTGGGGTGCAGCCCCGCGATCACCAGCCCGGCGATATGGGCGATATCCACCACCAGATAGGCCCCCATCGCATCGGCGATCTCGCGCAGGCGTGCGAAATCAATGATGCGCGGATAGGCGCTGGCCCCCGCCAGGATCATCTTGGGCCTGAGCTCAGCGGCCTGGGCGGCCAGGGCGTCATAGTCAATGCACTCGGTCTCGCGGCTAACGCCATAGTGCTCAAAGCGATATTGCATGCCGGAGAAACTGAGCTGGTGGCCGTGGGTCAGGTGGCCGCCGTGGGGCAGGCTCATGGCCAGCACCGAATCGCCGCCATCGAGCAGCGCCATGTAGGCGGCGGCGTTGGCTTGCGAGCCGGAGTGGGGCTGAACGTTGGCGTGGTCGGCGCCAAAGAGCTGCTTGGCCCGCTCGATGGCCAGGGTCTCGACCTCATCCACATGCACGCAGCCGCCATAGTAGCGCCGCCCCGGATAGCCCTCGGCGTACTTGTTGGTCAGGATGGTACCCTGGGCATCCAGCACAGCCTGGCTGACATAGTTCTCAGAGGCAATCAGCTCGATGGTGTCTTGCTGGCGCTCGATCTCGCGCATGATCGCCGCAGCCGCCTCGGGGTCGCTGGCCGCCAGCCGCGCCATAGAACGGGTGTCATAGCCATTGCTGCCGGTCGTTTGCTCATCGCTGTGGGTCATCTCGCTCTCCTCCCTCGCTCCGCCATGCATGTACCGATACGGATGGGTATAGGGGACCTGGCAGGCAGCCCTGCCCGGACCGGTGGGTCTGTTGCCTCGGCAATGAGCGGCGCTTCATCGCGATGACGCGGGCACATTATAGGCGCGCGCCAGCCCCGCGGCAAACAGATTGGGCGACACGCCCGCTCCCTACAAGCGGCGCTTGTACCCCACCCAGAGCAGGCCGCCGAACACCATCAACGTGATGCCCCCCAGGATGGCCAAGCTCTGCCTCAGAACCGTGCGCACAGTGGAGACCGAGTCCTCAGTACCCACCTGCGCCGCAGCCATCCGTACCTGGTCTGGCTCCTCTGACGGAACGTCCTCGGCGGCCCTTGATAGCCCAAGCTCCAGGGCCAGAGCCAACTCCTCGGGATATGGCTCTCGCTCGGGGGCCGGCTCTGGCGCCAGCGCCGCCTCTGCGGCCGGCTCCTCCGGCGCCTCTGCAAGGGGCTCTGTCTCGGCAACGACCGCCGCCTCGGCCTCTACCATGACCACAGGCTCCTCCGCAGCGACGGCCTCCGGGGTTGGCGTATGGGTCGGCTTGGGCGCGGGCTCTTGATGGGTCGGCGTCGCCTCGAACGAAGGAGTCTCCGTCGGCGTGGGCGCAAGGGTCGCTGTGGGCGTCTGGGTTGCGGCGGCGGCTCCGGGCGCCGGAGGGGAGACCCGTTCCGGCGCTGCCTCGGGTGATACGGCCCCCGGCGTCATCGCATCGGTGTTGGCTTCTGGGGTGGGCGCGCCCTCCAGGCCCGCCGCTGGAGTAGCCGCAGCAACGCCCAGGGCCGGGCGCGTCTCTTCAGCAGGGGGCAACGTTGCGGGCGGCGCCTTGGTGCTCTCCGGCTGGGGCGCAGTCGGCGTTGCGCCGGGGGTGGGCCGCTCTTCCCGTAGCGCAGCGGTGGGCGACTCGGCGGGGAGCGGCGCATCCTCGGAAGGAGCGGCAGGGGGCTCGGCAGGCGGCGCACTCTCCTCTCCAACAGGCGACGTGGCCATCTCCGCCGGCAGAGCGTCCTCCATGTCGGCCTGGCTTTCCGGCGCCCGGGCAACCTCGGGCGCCGCCATCGCAACCATGCTCTCGGCAGACTCTGTCTCCACAATCACTTTGCGCAGGTCGGCCTCGGGCGCTACCAGCACCAGTTCGGGCTCTACAGCGTCCATGCGCATCTGCTGTGGGGCCGCGCTGCCCGCTGGCAAGCCTATGACCCCTCGGGCCAGCAATTGTTCGCCGGAGAGAAGCAACACCAGCGCCAGGGTGAGGGCAGCGCCGGCCGCGCGCAGCGCAGCAAAGCCCGCATCCAGGCGACGAATGCGCTGCTGCCCCCGGACCGCCTCGGCGCCCAGGGCGAACGAACACGGCAAGGGAGCCCGGGGCAGCCCGCTCAGCACGCGAATGGCCGTCTGCAAGGCTGCCACCTCTCGGCAGCACTCCTGACAGCGCCCCAGGTGTGCGCGAACACGCGCGGCATCCCCCTCGTCCAACTCGCCATCCAGGTAAGCCGAGAGGTTTGCTTGCGCGAATCTGTGGTTGCGACGCTCGGACAACTTGCCCATAGACCTCTGCTACTTCCAGCCGCCCGCCCGACGGCCCCTGACACATGGCGCCGGGCCAGGCAGACTCACTTGCATCTTAACTCTCATCACTCAGACGCCGCCCCGTGGCTCCTAGTTCCCGCTGCGCTCGAATGCAATCGCGCATCTTGGCGCGCGCGCGGCTGAGCCGCGATTTGACGGTGCCCAGCGAGACCAGGGTCGTCTCGGCGATCTCTTGGTAGTTGAGGCCCTCGATGTCGCTAAGGATCAGGGTAAGGCGTTGATCCTCGGGCAAGCTATCCATCGCCTGCTGGAGCTCGCGGCTCAACTCGCGCCGCTCGATATAGTCCTCCGGCGCTTCGTCATCGGATTGCAGCAGGGTGCTATGCTCTTCTTCCTCCACCAGATCGTCTATGCTGGCGCTGGGGCGGCGCTGCTTGTAGCGGAGCTGGTCATAGCTGCAATTGGTGACGATGCGCAGAACCCAGGCGCGAAACGAGCCGCCGCGAAAACGCGACAGGCCCTGAAAGCCGCGCAAAAAGGCGTCTTGGGTCGCGTCCATGGCAGCATCGGGGTTCGACAGAATGCGATACGCGACGTTATACGCCATCTGCTGATAGGCCAGGACGAGCTGGTTGAACGCGTTGACATCGCCGCGCTGGGCGGCGGCCACCAGGCGCTCCTCGTCCAGAGATTTGTCTGCACCAAACGTTCTAGTCATCGTTACCATCAGAGCAAAAAAAGCGCGCGGGCAGCGCCCGCGAATCGAGCTGGAAGCATATCAGCTTCCGACTTGACGAAGGGAACTCGTTGTCCTATACTGACCGCGCTCAAGCCGAAGTGGCGGAATGGTATACGCGGTGGTCTCAAAAACCATTGGAGATTTGCTCCGTGTGGGTTCAACTCCCACCTTCGGCACAATACTACGCCAAACAGCGCACCTTGACAAGCGCCCGGCACGTGTCCGCGGGCGAGTCGCTGAGCATCGGTCTGGCCATACGTGTCTTGCGTTGTGGGATAGGCCAGCGTGTTCTGTTGGGCGCTGTGCGCCCAACGCTCGAGATTCTGCCAAACAGCGCACCTTGACAAGCGCCCTTCTTTCTACTCTCTCCGAACACAGCGAGGCGTGCCGTGAGGAGTCATCTTCTCTAGCACGGTCCTTGCTTTTTTGTGGCCTTTGGCCCTCGAACCTGCCCGCTAGCCGCCGAAAAGGAGTCACGCAACATGCCCCTCGTAACCAGCAAAGAGATGCTACAGGCCGCTTTGGAAGGACACTTTGGCGTTGGCGCATTCAACGCCAACAACATGGAGCAGATCCAGGGGATCATCGACGCGGCGGTCGAGGAACGCTCGCCGGTGATCCTGCAAGTAAGCCAGGGCGCCATTGACTATGCGGGCCTGGGCTACGCCACGGCCATGGTCAAGACCGCCGCCCAAGAAGCCGACGTGCCGGTGGTGTTGCACCTGGACCACGGCAGCAGCTATGCCCAGAACGTGGTCTGCCTGCGGGCAGGGTTCACCTCCCTCATGTTCGATGGCTCCAAGCTCCCCTATGAGGAGAACATGCGCATCACCAAGCAGATCGTCGAGCTCTGCAACCCGATCGGCATCCCCGTGGAAGCCGAGCTGGGCAAGGTGCTGCAATCGCGCGACAACGTGAGCGAGGACGACGTGCGCGCCGCCATGACCGATCCGGTTCAGGCGCGCGAGTTCGTCGAGCAGACGGGCATCAGCTCCCTGGCAGTGGCCATCGGCTCGGTGCACGCCATGCAATCCGCCGAAGCCGAACTGGATATCGAACGTGTCAAGGCCATTCGCGCCCAGGTCAATATCCCCATGGTGCTGCACGGCTCCTCCGGCGTCAAGGACGAGAGCATAGCCGAGGCGATCCAGCATGGCATCTGCAAGATCAATGTAGCCACCATGCTGAACCAGGCCTTTATCCGGGCGCTCATCCAGGCCCACGCCGATATGCCGGACAATGTGGACCCGCGCAAGTGGCTATCGCTCTCGCGCGATGCCGTCAAAGAAGTGGTGCGCCACAAGATGCGCGTCTTTGGCAGCAGCGGCCAGGTAACGGGCTCTGGCTATGCCAGCGCGCCCAAGAGCTTTCGTACCGCCGAGCTAGGCCATCTGGAATAGGCCCCTGTGCTCTTGCCAAGGCCCCGACATATGCCTGTCGGGGCCTTTTGCGTGCCCCTGGATGATTTGGCCTCACCCTGGGCGCCAGGTATACTGCTCTGCGACGCGGACTCGGATGCCCTGAAAGGAGCCTGACGATAGTGCACAGGTTGGCGCGTGGGCTGCTCTTGGTGGTATTGTTGTTGCCCCTCGCGGTAGGTTTGCCCGTGGCCGCCCAGAGTGAACCGGTAGAGCTGACCGTCTTTCACTCACCCCTCTGCGGGAGCTGCCAGGAGTTTGAGGCCGAGATCCTGCCGCCGCTGCAGGCCGCCTATGGTTCGCGCTTGCAGGTGCGCACGGTGGATATCGCCACCCCCGAGGGGCTGCGCGAGCTGGAGCAGGCCGAGGCCCGCGCCGGGTCGTACCAGAACCCCTTGCCGGTGCTGCTGATAGAGGGCGACCTGCTGGCCGACGAAGACCTGACCTCGCTGGAGGAGGCGCTGCGCGAGCGCCTGGTGGCGTTGTTGGGGCCGCCCAACGCAAGCGCCACAGCCACGGCCCTCGACACGCCCGCCCCTACCCCAACCAGTACAGCCGACCCGGCGGAGGCGCCCGATGGCCTCCCCGCCATCCATGTCGCCTATATCGTCAAGCCCTACTGCGATGTCTGCGATCGAGCCGCCATCATGCTGCAAGTAGTCGCTGCCGAGTACCCGCAGATGGTGGTGCACGAGTTCGACCAAGTGGCCGACGCCGAGCTGGTGGAGGCAATGGGCGCGCACCTGGGCCTGCCCGAGGCGCGCCGCCTCGTAGCGCCCTCGCTCTATGTAGGGAGCCACGCCCTCGTATATGAAGAGGTTACGGGCGATGCGTTGCGGGCGCTCCTGGAACGTTATGTCGAGACGGGTGCGCCGGCCTTTTGGGAGGAGCTGGATGCCGAGATCGGCGCACAGAGCATCTTGGGGCGTTTTCGCTCGATGGGGGTGCTCGCCGTGGTGGCTGCCGGCCTGCTGGATGGCGTAAACCCCTGCGCCTTTGCCACGATCCTGTTCTTTGTCTCGTATCTGGCCATCAGCCGCCGCCAGCGCTCCGAGATGCTGCTGGTGGGCTTGACCTTTACCCTGGGCGTTTTCGTGACCTATTTCGTCGTGGGACTGGGAGCCATGCGGCTCTTGGCCCTGGTCGAGGCCATGCGCACCGTTGGCATGGTGCTCTATAGCCTGCTGGCGCTGAGCTGCTTTGTACTGGCGATCTTGAGCCTGCGCGACTATCGGTTGGCGCGCCAGGGACGCCTGAGCGACATGAGCCTGAACCTGCCGGAATCGGTGCGCAAGCGGATCCATGGGCGCATCCGGGCAGGGCGCAACGCCTTTTGGGGCGCGGCCTTTGTCTCGGGCGTGATCATCTCGCTGCTAGAGCTGGCTTGCACCGGCCAGGTCTACCTGCCCACCATCTCGTTCGTCATCAGCGTGCCCGAGATGCGGGCCTCGGCCATCCTCTACCTACTGCTCTACAACGTGCTCTTTGTGACGCCGCTGCTGGTGGTGCTCGTGCTGGCTGCCTATGGCGTCAACACCAGGAGCTTTCAGCGGCTTTTTGTGCGCCACGCAGCCACCACCAAGCTCGGCATGGCGCTGCTGTTTCTGGCGCTGGGAGCGCTGCTGGTGGTGCAGGTGGCGGCCCTGTAGGTGTTGCGGCGCCGCCCTGCGCTGGTCAGTACATCTTGACCACGCCGCGATAGCTGCGGGGTTGGCGCGCCTGCAAGAGTTGGGTCTCTTCCTGCACCTGGCGCGAGCGATCCAGATCAATCGTCGCCACCGCAATCCCAGCGACGTCGGCGTCCAGGCGCGCCGCCACCTCGCCCCGTGGCCCCACGATCATGCTCTCGCCGATAAAGGTGTCGCTGGGCTCCTCGCCCACGCGGTTGCAGGCTGCCAGATAGACGCCGTTCTCATAGGCGCGGGCCGCGATCAACGTGCGCCACTCGTGGGCGTGGGGCGCCTGCCAACTGCCGCACAGGCAAAGCAACTCGGCGCCCTCCAGGGCCAGAGAGCGGGCTGCCTCGGGAAAGGCCAGGTCCCAGCCCACCAAGAAGCCCAGGCGCCCCAGCTCGGTCTCGGCCACCACATAGCGATAGCCGGGGCGAAAGACCAGGCGCTGCTCGCCCCGCAAGTGGATCTTTTGATAGTCCCCCACCACTTTGCCCTCCGGGTCCACGAGCAGGGCGGCGCTATAGATCACGCTCTCGACCTTTTGGCGTTCGGCCATGCCAAAGACGATGTGCACGCCATAGGCCGAGGCCCAGCCCGCCACCTGCTCCACCACGTCGCCCGTCTTGAGTTGGGCGAACTCGGCAAAGCGCATGCCGCAATCATAGCCGGTGGTACACAGCTCGGGAAAGACCAACAGATCCACATGCTTGCGCTGGCAAGCTTGCTCAACGGCGTGCTCCATGGCCTGCAAGTTGCGGGCCACATCGTTGAGTATGGGAGATGTCTGGGCCAGTGCGACGGTAATGTTCCGCATGGCGATCCCTCCTGATAGGGAACTAGAACATATTTTCTATATGCAGCATAGCACAACTCGCGAGCGTTGCCAAGAGGATGGTGACTTGCGATTCCGTCGCTATATCCGCCCTGCCGCTTTAGCGCCTCCGGCGCAGGGCCTCCAGCACCCGGTTCACGTCCTCCGGCAGCGGCGCCTCAAAGACCATCTCGGCCCCGCTTGCGGGGTGGCGCAGCGCCAGCCGTGCGGCGTGGAGCATCTGGCGCGGCGCGGCAATGCTCTCCCGCTTGCGGCCATAGGTGCGATCTCCCACAACAGGGTAGCCGATGGACGCCAGGTGTACGCGGATCTGGTGGGTGCGCCCGGTGAGCAGGTTCACATCCAGCAACGAGGCATCGCGCAGGCGCTCTAAGACGGTGTACTCGGTGCGGGCATAGCGCCCCCCCTCCACTACAGCCATACGCATCCGGTTGGCGGGATCGCGGGCGATGGGCGCCTCGATGGCGGCCTGCAGCGGCGCCACGGCCCCGTAAACCAGGGCCAGATAGCGTTTCTCGACAGCGCGCCGCGCAAAGGCGCGTTGGAGCATCTGTAGCGCGAGGGGATTGGCGGCCATCACCAGCAGCCCGGACGTGTCGCGATCCAGCCGGTGCACGATGCCGGGCCGCTCAGGATCCAGCCCGGCGCGAGCCAGTTCTGGGCGATGATACAGCAGCGCATTGACCAGGGTATCGGCCGGGTGGCCGGGGGCGAGATGCACCACCAGACCGGCCGGTTTGTTGACGACGATGATGCTGTCGTCCTCATAGACGATGTTCAGCGGCAGGGGCTGGGGCGTTGGCCGTGGCGGGGCCTCTTGGGCGACGCGCACTGTGACGCACTCGCCCGCGGCCGCCGGCTGGCTGGCCCGCGCCGGGTTGCCGTTGATCAGGACCGCGCCCTCTTTGATGAGGCGCTGGATCCGGCTGCGCGAGAGTTCGGGCAGCCGCCGCACCAGATAGCGATCCAGCCGCTCGCCATTGTCCTCAGGCGCAACCTCGAAACGGTGCTCTGTCACGCGGGTCAATCCTGCGAAGCTGGCGAGGTCGAGTCGGCCTGCGCGGACGCTTGGTCGGGGGGGCGATCCACAAAGAGGGCAAAGATCGCCAGCAGGATCGAGCCGATGGTAATAGCAGCATCGGCCACATTGAAGACCGGGAACCATCTCAGATTGACGAAATCCGTGACGGCGCCCAAGCGCAGCCGGTCGATCAGGTTTCCCACGGCGCCCGCTAGTTGCAGCCCCAGGGCGATGCGCAGTAACGCCGACTCGACAGCCAAGCGCCGAAAGAAGAACACGATCAGCACCACCGCCAGAAAGGCCGTAAAGACAAAGAACGTGCCCAAGCCCTGTCCCAGGCCAAAGGCCGCGCCCTGGTTTTGCACGTGGGTAAAGGTCACATAGGGCTCTAGCCAGGGGATCGGCATGGCCGACTCGTAAGGCGCGAGCGTCTGGCGAATCCAGGCTTTGGAGAGCTGGTCGAGAGTGGCCACCACAGCGGCCAGGCCAAACAGCACCAGGTTGGAGCGTAGCTTGCTGCTCAAGGATGATTACCCCTTGTCTATCCGCAGGCGTGCCCGCCAGCTCGGGTTGCGGCAGGCCGCGCATTCATCTTGCCTGCCAGTCTACCACCAACCAACGCGCGCTCCAACCGCCGCACTCAGACGTCGAGGGCGCTGCGGGCGCGGCCATGACTCAGTTGACCGTTCCCGGCCCCCAGGTGTATCATTCTTGGACCACAAGCGGTTGTTGTGCGTCTATGCGCGGACCGGCTGGCGCGCCGGTCAACAGGTGATGCCCATGCCTTCTCTTACACACCCGGCCCAGATCAGCACCAAGCTCTCTCCCCCTGTGCTGCGGCCCGACCTGGTGCCGCGCCCCTGGCTGGGCGCGCGGCTGGATCGTTGCGCAACACACCATCTGACCCTGGTTTCTGCGCCGGCAGGCTCCGGCAAAACCACCCTGCTCGGCCAGTGGGCGCAGGCGAGCCAGCGGCCCGTGGCATGGGTCTCGCTGGATCGCGGCGATGACGATCCGGTGCGCTTTTGGTCCTACGTGGCTACGGCCCTGGGCGCTCTGGAGCCGCGCATCGGCGAGCACCTCTTGCCCATGCTCCACAGCGCACAGCCGGAGACAGGAGGGCCTCTGATCGCCATGCTGATCAACTTTGTCGCGCAGATACATCGCCCGTTTGTTCTGATCCTGGATGATTACCACTGTATCACGTCAGAGGGGATCCATGCCTCTCTGGCCACCCTGCTGGATTACATGCCGCCGGCCATGCACCTGGTGATCTCTAGCCGCCATGATCCACCCTTGCCGCTGGCGCGTTGGCGCGCCCAGGGTCGCCTGGCCGAGTTGCGCGCGGCGGACCTGCGTCTTGCGCCGGGCGAGGCGGCGACGCTGTTGCGAGACACGATGGGGGCCGACCTCTCTGACGAAGAGGTGGATAGCCTCTATTCTTGGACAGAGGGTTGGGCGGCGGGGCTGCAACTGGCCGGGCTCACCATCGAGCAGCAGCGTGCCCACCGGTCGGGTTTTTCGACGCCCGAACTGCGCCAGGATGGGAGGCACCTTGCCGACTATATCGCGGCAGAGGTTTTGGAGCAACAGCCCCAGGCGTTGCGCTCTTTTCTGCTGCGGACGGCCATTCTGGATACGCTCAACGCCCCCCTGTGCGATGCGGTAACCGGCCAAGCGCACAGCCGGGAGCTATTGGAGGAGCTATACCGCCGCAATCTGTTCGTCTCTGCCCTAGATCGGCGGGGGCGCTATCGTTACCATCACCTGTTGGCCGAGTTCTTGCGCGCCAGGGCGCAACAGGAGCTGGCCGCCGAACTTCCCACCCTGCACGCCCGGGCCGCCGATTGGTATGCACAACAGGGGCTGCTCGATGAGGCGATCGGACATGCCCTCTCTGCGGAGCAGGTTGGCGAGGCTGTGCAGCTGATCCGCCAAGTGGCGCGGCAACGCCTGATGCAGGGTGAGGCGCTGACCGTGCTGGCCTGGCTGCGAGCTCTCCCCGAAGAGGCGCTCCTGGGCGAGCCCTTGTTCTGTCTGCTGTTTGCCTGGGCTGCGGTGAACTCGGGGCAGATTCAGGCGGCGATCCCCTATCTGGAGCATCTAGAGGCCACGATCCCTGAGGATGGCGAGGACGCGCTGCTGCTGGGAGAGATCGCCACGGTGCGGGCGCGGGCCGCGACCCTGCAGGGCGACGCAGGGGGACACGCCTGGTACGCACAACGAGCGCTAGCGCTCCTGCCCCGCGAGGAGACTTTGGCCCGCAGCGATGCCCTTCTGGATCTGGCTTTTGCCCACAATGACAATGGCGATCCTCACCGGGCCGAGGCGGCCTTTCAGGAGTGCATCGAGGCCAGCCGGGCGGCGGGGAACCTGCGCACGGCCATGCTCGCCATCTACTATCTGGGTGAGCTGCGCCTGGCCAGGGGCCGCGCCTATGAGGCGGCCCGCCTCTATCAGCAGGGGCTGGCGTGGTGCCAGGAGGCCGCCCCGCCCTCTTTCCCGGCCTGCTGGCCACACACGGGGCTGGGGGCGCTCCTTTACGAGTGGAACGATCTGGCCGAGGCAGAGGAGCATCTCCGGAGCGCCATCGCTCTGGCCGAGCAGTGCGGCGAGCCCAAGCCGATGATGTACGGGCGCATCGCCCTGGCCCGCCTGCTGCAGGCCCTGGGCCAACCCGAGGATGCGCTGGCCGCGCTGGAGCGCGCCGACGAGATCGCCCGGCAGACCGGCATCGCCCAGATCGCCGCGATGGTGAACCTGGCCCGTATCCAGCTTTGGCTGGCCCAGGGCCAAAGAGAGAGGGCAGGCGCATGGCTGCGCCAACATGGGCTGAGCCTGGCCCATGACACCCTCTCGCCTGACGAGGTCACCATGCTGGCCTGGTTCCACCTGACGCCCCCCGGCGAGGGGCGAGCCGCCCTGCGAGTCGCGGCGGAACGCATCCTGGCCCAGATTGGGGCGCGCTGCAGGGCCGCCGAGGAGCCCCATGTGGGCTGGCAACAGGCCCGCGACCGCATCCTCCTGGCGGTGGCCTACAGCGCCTTGGAACAGAACGAGACGGCGTTGGCGCACATGCGCCAGGCCGTCGCCATCGCCGAGCCGATGGGTCTGCTCCGGCTCTTTGCCGATGGGCCCGGCCCGGCCGTGGGCGCCCTGGTGCGGCAGTTGGCCGCAGAACAGGATGCCTCGAACCATGTGCGGCGGCTGGCGGCTCTCGTTGGGGCGGAGCAACCCGCCGCCGGCAGCCACGACCCACTCGTCGAAGCGTTGCGCCCCCGCGAGATCGAGGTGCTGCAACAGGTGGCCCGTGGCCGCTCGGACCAGGAGATCGCCGATGCCCTGATCCTGGGCGTCAGCACCGTCAAATGGCACCTGCGCAACATCTATGGCAAGCTGGGCGTTCATCGCCGCACCCAGGCCGTTGCCAAGGCCCGCGCCCTGGACTTGTTGCCCCCCGAGTAGCTCGGCTGCGTTCCCCTCCTTTACGCCCTTCTTTCGGAGGGCGCTTGGTCCATCGCTTTGCGCTATAGTGCCCCGGAACAAGCAGCAAGCGACCCATTCGGAGGCAACATGCAATACAGACCATTCGGCACGACAGGGTTTCAGGTTTCGGCCCTCGGCTTTGGCGCCATGCGCCTGCCCACGGCCAACGGCGCCATTGACGAGCCCGAGGCCACCCGCATCATCCGCCATGCCATTGACCAGGGCGTTAACTATGTGGATACGGCCTACCCCTACCACGAGGGCACCGCTGAGGCGTTCCTGGGCCGGGCGCTCCAGGGCGGCTATCGGGAGCGGATCAAGCTGGTGACCAAGATGCCGAGCTGGGAGATCCGCAGCGCGGACGATTTCGACCGCTATCTGGATGAGCAACTCGAACGGCTACAGGTTCCCTACGTGGATTTCTACCTGCTGCACACGCTGAACAAGACGCACTGGCCCAAGCTACGCGATCTGGGGGTGCGCCAGTGGGCCGAGCGCGCTATGGCCGACGGGCGCATCGGCGGGCTGGGCTTTTCGTTCCACGATGATGTCGCCACGTTCAAGCAGATCGTGGACGAGTACGATTGGGCCCTGTGCCAGATCCAGTACAACTATATGGATGTGGAGAACCAGGCCGGCCTGGAGGGTTTGCGCTATGCCGCCGCCAAGGGCTTGGCCGTGGTGATCATGGAGCCGCTGCGGGGCGGCAAGCTGGTGAGCCCGCCTGCGCCCATCCAGGCGCTGTGGGATAGCGCCCCTGTGCGGCGGACGCCGGTCGAGTGGGCCTTGCACTGGCTCTGGAGCCAGCCCGAAGTCTCGGTGGTGCTCAGCGGCATGAGCAACATGGAGCAGGTGCAACAGAACCTGGCCACCGCGGATGCCTCGCGAGTGGGGCTGCTCGCGCCGGAGGAGCTGGCGCTGGTGGAGCGGGTGCGGGAGGGCTATGCGGATCTGATCGCCATCCCCTGCACAGGCTGCGCCTACTGCATGCCCTGCCCTCAGGGAGTGGACATCCCCACCAACCTGGCAGTGTACAACGAGGGGATCATGTTCGGCACGCCGGAGGCCTCGCGCGGGCAGTACGCCTGGCAAAAGTTTGCCTATGAGGAACAGGGCATCTATGACCATGACATCCGGGCCGAGATGTGCGTCCAATGCGGCGCTTGCGAGACCAAGTGCCCGCAGGGGATCCCCATCAGCGAATGGATGCCCGTGATCCATGCGGCCCTGGGCGAGGATGGGCCCTATGTGACGCGGCTATCGGAGGCGGCGGGCTCGCGCTGAGATAGAGCGTCCATGAGACAGAGAGGCGGCCAGGGCAACACGACTGGCCGCCTCGTTGTGTGGCGCGGCGCTGATCTCTGCTTTGCATTCTGATTCCGTTTTCGAGGCAATTACCCGGCTCGCGCGGCGGTTGACCAACACCTCCTCGCAAGCTAGAATCAGCCCAGGTAACCGAGCCTGGCCCCACCTTGGGGCGCAACACGAGATGTCAGAGGAGGCAGCAAAGCCATGTCCAAGATCAAGCGCGTTTTCCAGGTAGACGGCAAGCCTTTTTTCACCCTGGGCGGCCAGTCGCGCAACTCGAGCGGCTACAACCGCGCCGAGGCCGAGACCGCCTTCAAGGCCCTCGATCAGCTCCACGGCAACACCCTCGAGATCCCGGTGTACTGGGAGCAGGTCGAGCCGGAGGAGGGCCAGTTCGATTTCACCAGCGTGGATGAGCTGCTGGCGCTGGCCCGCGAGCACGGCATGCGGCTGGTGCTGCTTTGGTTCGGCACCTGGAAGAACGGCAACATGGAGTACGTCCCCGCCTGGGTCAAGCGCGATCCGGAGCGCTTCAAGCGGGTGATCGGCCCGGCGGGCAACCCGGTGTGGGTGCTCTCCTCGCACTGTCAGGCCACCTACGAGGCGGACGAGCGGGCGTTCAGCCGTTTCATGACCCACTTGCGCGATAACGACGACCAGCAGCGCACCGTGATCGCCGTCCAGATCCAGAACGAGCCGGGCATCCTGGGCAGCGACCGGGACTATGGCGAGGCAGGGCAGCGCATATTCGAGTCGCCCGTGCCCATCGAGATCGTTTCGCGCCTGCCCAAGGCGACGGGCGGCCAGGTGTATGCTGCCTGGCAGGAGGCCGGGGCCCCCGGCGGAGGCACCTGGGCCAAGATGTTTGGCCGCAGGGGCGGCGAGTTCATGACGGCCTGGAGCATCGGCCAGTACATTGACAAGCTGGCCGTCGTGGGCCGCCGCATCTATAATATCCCCCTCTACATCAACGTCTGGCTGGGGGATGGCGGCTGGGGCGTCGCCGGTGACGCCTACCCCTCGGGCGGCGGCGTCACCCAGGCGCTGGACATCTTTCGCTGGGCCACGCCCCATGTGGACCTGATTGCGCCGGACATCTATATCGCGCACCCCGATGGCTACCGCAACGTGTGCGCCGTATATGCCCGCGACGACAACCCCCTGTTCGTGCCCGAATCGGCGCCCTTTGGCTCCAACGCCTGGAACATGTTCCATGCCCTGGCCGACTATGGCGCCATCGGCTATCACTTTTTCGCCATCGAGCACATCCTGGACGCCGAGGGCAATGTCAACCCCCGGGCCCAGATGATGGTGGATAGTTTTCGCTGCACGGCGGCGGCGATCCCCCTGCTGCTCAAGTACCAGGGCACCGATCGCATCCATGCCGTGGTGCAGCAAGAGTTCCAGGGCGGCCAGCCCTACGATTTCGAGGGCTGGGTGGGCATGGCCCAGTTCGGCTATGGCCACTTTCAGTACGTGGGCATGGACTGGCGCCACCCGCCCAAGGGCTCGCCCATGATGACCGAGATGGGCGATGCGCGCGGGCGCGGCCTGATCTTTCAAGAGGACGAGAACACCTTTTACCTGGTGGGCGCCTCCTATCGGCTGCATCTGCGGCGCAAGGGCGAGTTGAGTGAGATGCTGGATGCCATGATGGTCAGCGCGCACCATCAGAGCCGCCAGGCGCCCTATGTCTCGGTGGATGAGGGCCATTTCGACGAGGACGGCGCCTTTGTGGTGGACCGGCGGCGCAATGGCGACGAGACCGATAGCGGCGTCTGGGTCGAACCCGATTGCGGCGTGGTGCGCGTGGTGGTCACGCGCTAACCGGGACGCATGACATGGCAACGCCGTTCGTGGGATATGCGTCCCACGAACGGCGTTTGTGCGCAGCGTTCTAGCTCTGGCCGCAGCGCACCGTAACCCCGCTCTCGCGGGCGACGTCGGCCAGGGCCTCCATCGCCTCAGGCGTGGGACGCGGCAAAGAGCGGGCGCGATACGCGCGCCCTAGGCTATCGTACTTGGCCGCGGCCATGGGGTGAAAGGGCAGCAGCTCATAGCCGACCAGGTTGGGCAGCTCGGCGGCCAGGCGGGCAATGGCTCTGATCGCCTCGGGCGTGTCGTTGACGCCCGGAATGATCGGCGTGCGCACGGTCAACGGCTTGTCCGTGGCGCCCAGGCGGCGCGCGTTGGCCAGGATGCGGCGGTTGCTTACGCCCGTCGAGGCGCGATGCACGGTATCATCCAGGGTCTTGAGGTCCATCATCACCAAGTCTATGAGGGGCAGCAGAGCCTCGATGCGCTCCCAGGGCACGTTGGCAGCGGTCTCAATGGCGGTGTGGACGCCCTCGGCGCGGCATGCGGCCAGCAGCGCAGCGCAGAACGCGGGCTGAAGCAACGGCTCGCCGCCGGAAAGGGTCACGCCGCCGCCCGAGTTCTCGTAGAACGGGCGATCCGCCAGCACCTCGGCCATGACATCGGCCACGCTCACCTCTCGCCCTGCCAAAACCAGGGCCTCGGCGTAGCACTCGGCGGCGCAGCGCCCGCAGGCCAGGCAGCGCTCGCGGTCGAACACCCGCTCCCCATCGGCCATGCGATGGGCGCCGGTCTCACACACGACGAAACAGGCCCCACAGCCGATGCAGCGCGAGAGTTGGAGCTGCAACTCGCGCTCGACGCGGTGGGTTTCCGGGTTGTGGCACCAAAAGCAACGCAGGTTGCAGCCCTTGAGGAATACCGTCGTGCGGATGCCCGGCCCGTCGTGAACGGAGAAACGCTGGATCTCGGTGATGATGCCCTGCATGGCGTCCTTTGCGGCGTGGGATTCGTGTACGGGCATGGTAGGCGGGCGGGGGCCAGGTGTCAAACCCGGGCCCTGCGCCGCTCCAAACCTGTCGGGACCTGTCATGTTGCTTGACACAGAGCATCGTATTGTGCCATGCTGTGCGCATGAACGCATCTCGTCTTGATCGGCCTATTACATCCTGGGCGGCATCACGAGACAGGGAAGGCAGATCTATGCAAGCAGAAAAGGACCCGAACCAGCACCGGCAGCACACGGGCCCCCCGGCGCACCATGAGCAGGAGCGTTCGGGCGCGCACGAGCATGCACACGACCACACACAGGACGCGCACGCGCATCGTGGCGAGCATGCGCCGATGGAGCCCGGCCATCGCGACGCCCACGCGGGGCACGGCGCCGATCACAGGGGCCATGAGCAAATGTTCCGCACCCGCTTTTGGATCTGCACGCTGCTCAGCATCCCCGTTCTGGCCTATAGCCCCATGCTCCAGGAATGGTTCGGCTATAGCGCCCCGGCGTTCCCTGGTAACGAATGGGTCACGTTGGTCTTTTCTCTGGTAGTGTTCGGCCTGGGCGGCGTCCCCTTTGTCCAGATGGCCATCCCAGAGCTGCGCAACCGCCGCCCCGGCATGATGACGTTGATCACCCTGGCCATCAGCGTCGCCCTGATCTACAGTGTCTCGGCGCAGCTCGTCGCCCTGGGCGAGGGATTTTTTTGGGAGCTGGTTACCCTGATTGACGTCATGCTGCTGGGCCATTGGGTGGAGATGCGCTCGGTACGCAGGGCCTCGGGCGCGCTGGACGAGCTGGCCAAACTGATGCCCGATACCGCCGAAAAGATCATGCCCGACGGCGCCATCGTCACTGTGCCCAGCGTGAGCTTGCGCCTGGACGACCTGTTGCTTGTGCGCCCCGGCGCCAGCGTGCCCGCCGATGGAGAGGTCGCCGAGGGCCGCTCCAGCGTCAACGAAGCCATGATCACCGGCGAGTCAAGCCCCGTTGACAAAGGGCCTGGCGAAAAGGTGATCGCCGGCACGATCAACGGTGATGGCAGCCTGCGGGTACGTGTGACGGCCACCGGTGATGACACAGCCCTGGCAGGGATCATGCGACTGGTGGAGGAGGCGCAACAAAGCAAATCGGACACCCAGATCCTGGCGGATCGCGCCGCCGGCTGGCTGTTCTACATCGCACTCGCCGCTGCCGCGGCGACCCTGGTGGCCTGGACGGTGGCCGTGGGGCCTGAACTGCAGGTGCTACAGCGGGTGGTCACGGTGCTGGTGATCGCTTGTCCCCATGCCCTGGGCCTCGCCGTTCCGCTGGTGGTCGCCATCGTAACAGAACTCGGCGCGCGCAACGGCATCTTGGTGCGTGACCGGCTGGCCTTGGAGGCCGCCCGCGAGATTGACATCGTCGTTTTCGACAAGACCGGCACCCTCACCGAGGGGGTGCATCAGGTGGTGGGCATCGCCACGGCAGAAAGCTGGGATGAGGAGCGCGCCCTGGCATGGGCCGCAGCCGTCGAGGGAGATTCGGAGCACATGATCGCCCGGGCCATGCGCGAGGCCGCCCGGGCGCGGTCGCTCGAGATCCCGGTGGTGAGTGGATTCGAGGCGCTCAAGGGGCGCGGTGTGCGAGCCGAATTGGACGGCCAGGTCGTCTATGTAGGTGGCCCCAACCTGCTGGATATGCTCTCGCTGACGCCGCCGGAGAATCTGCTCGCTTTCCGCGAGCAGGCCGCGGCGCGGGCGCAATCGGTGGTCTATCTCGTCGCCGGTGGGCGCGTGGTCGCCGCGCTGGCCGTAGCCGACGCGATCCGGCCCGAGAGCCGGACGGCGGTAGAGCTGTTGCGCCGCAGAGGCATGGAGGTTGCCATGCTCACGGGCGACAGCCAGGCTGTGGCCGATGCCGTGGCGCGCCAATTGGGTGTCGATCTCGTCTACGCCCAAGTGCTGCCCGAGCACAAAGCCGACAAGGTGATGGAGCTACAGGCCCAAGGCAGGCGCGTCGCCATGGTGGGCGATGGCGTCAACGATGCCCCGGCCCTGGTGCGCGCAGACGTGGGGATCGCCGTCGGCGGCGGCACCGACGTAGCCATCGAGTCGGCCGGGTTGATCCTGGTCAGAAGCAACCCGATGGATGTGGCCAAGATCTTTGCCCTGAGCCGCGCGAGCTATCGCAAGATGGTGCAGAATCTCTGGTGGGCAGCGGGCTACAACGTTGTCGCACTGCCCCTGGCCGCAGGCGTCGCGGCGCCTTGGGGCGTCGTGCTCACGCCCGCTGTGGGGGCGCTGCTCATGTCCCTGAGCACGGTCATCGTCGCCCTGAATGCGCAATTGCTGCGTCGCGTAGAGCTATCGCCCGAGGGCCACAGCTAGAGGGCTCTTGGAACCAAGACGCCCCACCAAGCGTTGTATAGCCAGAACCGCCCATACATGTCCGCTGAGGAGGAGAACCGATGAGACACCGCAAGGGAATCGTCCTGTTGCTGCTGGTGGTCGCGCTGCTGCTGGGCGCGTGCGCCCGCCAGGCTGAGATGATCCAGGTCAGCGACCAGGCAGCCGTCGCCGTCGAGCGGGAGGTGCAAAAGGCTGCCGCGCCCGCCATGGAGGCCCCCGGCAGCGTGGGCAGCTCCATGGCTGCCTATGGTGATGTCGCCGACCGCATGATCATCCGGCGCACCTATATGGTCGTCGTGGTCGAGGACACGGATGCCATGCTGGCGCGCCTGCAGGGGATCGTCAGCCAGTACGGCGGCTATGTCTCCGAGTCGAACCGCTGGCTCTCCAATGAGCAGCCCTACGCGACAGTCACCCTGCGCATCCCGGCAGAGAACCTGGAGGCGGCGCTGGGCATCGTGCGCGAAGGCGCCATCCGCATCGAGAACGAGACGTCGAGCGGGGACGACGTCACCGAAGAGTATGTGGACCTGGGCGCGCGGGTGCGCAATCTGGAGGCCACCGAGACCGAGCTGCTGGAGCTGTTGAGCGAGGTGCGCCGCAACCGAGGCAGCGCCGAGGATATCCTGGCGATCCACAACCGCATCACCTCGCTGCGGGGCGAGATCGAGTCGCTCAAGGGGCGCACCCAGTATCTGGAGCGTATGACCGCCCTGGCCACGGTGACCATCGAGATCCGCCCGCGCCAGCAGCCGGGGTCCGTAGTCCAGCCGGCGCGCTGGAACCCGCTGGTGACCCTGAGCGACGCCGCGCGCGCCTTTGTCGAAGTGCTGCAGGTCCTGGTGGACCTTGCCATCTGGCTCCTGATCTTGTCGCCCTTTGTGTTGATACCGGTATTGGTGATCTGGCTCATCATCCGGGCGGCCAAGCGCCGCCGTCAGGCCTGAGCCATCTCCCCCGACCCGGCCGTACACACAGCCCGGCCCCGAGCCACCGCGCTTGGGGCCGGGTTTGCCATTCAGGGGACGACGCGCCGCAGCACAGCCTCCAGCTCGCTCAGGATCATGGCCGTGGCCCCCCAGATGATCAGGCCTTCATGCCGGTAAAAAGGCACCCGCGCCAGGCGATCGTGCAGTTGCCATGGCTCCACCCCCTTGGCATCCGGGGCCAATAGCGCGCCCAGCGGCAGCTCGATCAGCTCCTCGACCTCGTCCTCCTGCAAGCAAAAGGCCGGACGGCGGGCGGCGTGGGCCACAAAGGGATGCACGACATAGCCGCTGGCGGGCACCTCCACCGGCGTGAGCGCCCCCACGAGTTCCACGTCTCCCTTGATGATCCCGATCTCTTCGGCGGCCTCGCGCAGGGCCGTGCGCCAGAGCGTCCCATCGCCCGGCTCTTGGGCGCCGCCCGGCAGCGAGACCTGGCCGCCGTGGTGGCGCAGGCGGGCGCTGCGCCGGGTCAAGGCCAGGTGCAACTCGCCATCCAGGGGATACAGCAGGGCCAGCACGCCCCCCAGGCGCGGCGGCTCCTCGGTCAGGCGGTTGCGCACGGGCGGCGGCGTGACGGTCATGGCGGCATGGGCCGCTGCGCCCGGCAGTGGCCCGGCCAAGGCCCGGGCCAGGGGCTCGATGGGACTCTCGATCAGGCGCGGATGGACCATAGAAGGCGATTCCTTTCATCACGCACAGGGCCAAGGTCAGGGGCAATGATGTGTTGTGTGCAAACAGGCAAGTGGCGGGCGAGACGCCCGCCCTCCATGCTCCGCAGCAAAAGCGCCCGAGTCGCCCCCAATTCTGAACGGCTTCGCCGACCGCTGCCGCGCCTTGGCAGATGCCCCGTTTGTGTGGTAACATCCCCCTGTTTTGCACACCACAGAGGGAGAGACGCGATGCGCAAGCCGATTATGGCCGGAAACTGGAAGATGAACAAGACCGCCCAAGAGGGCGTGGCGCTGGTGCAGGCGATGCTGGGCGAGCTGGCCGCCTACGGTAGCGTGGAACGGGTGGTCTGCCCGCCGTTCCTGGCGGTGCCCGATGTCAGCCGCGCCGCCGAGGGCAGCGAGCTGCGCGTGGGCGCCCAAGACCTCTACTGGGAGGCCAGCGGCGCCTATACGGGCGAGGTCGCGCCCGAGATGGTGCGCGAGTTCTGCGATTATGTCATCATCGGCCATTCGGAGCGCCGCGAGTTGTTTGGCGAGACGGATGAGGGCGTGAACCGCAAGATCATCGCGGCCCTGGCGGCGGGCCTGATCCCCATCGTGTGCGTGGGCGAGACCCGCGCCCTGCGTGAGGAGGGCCGCACCGAGAGCTGGGTACACGACCAGGTGGTGGCGGCCCTGGCGGGCCTGAGCGCCGAGCAAGTAGCGGGCCTGATCATGGCCTATGAGCCGATCTGGGCCATCGGCACCGGCTTGGCGGCCACCCCCGCCGACGCCGAGGACGTGTGCGGCGGCGTGGTGCGGGCTGCCATCCGCGAGCTCTATGACGACGCCACCGCCGAATCGGTGCGCATCCAATACGGCGGCAGTGTGAACCCGGGCAACGTATTCGAGATCATGTCACAGCCCAACGTGGATGGCGGGCTGGTGGGCGGCGCGAGCCTCAAGGCCGCCGATTTCGTGGCTCTGGTGCGCGAGACGGTGCGGGCCAAGGGCCTCTAGAGACCGAGAGCCTGTGGCGCCCCCCGAGCCGACGACGCTGCTGATCCTGGCGGGGCTGGTATGGGTCGTCGGCCCGGTGACCCGCTGGTTTGGCCGTGGTCTGCAATCCCTGGCGCTCATGACCACGGGCAGCCCGGCGGCGGCCCTTTACGGCTATCATGCGCTGCTGCTGCCGGGCACCCTGCTCCACGAACTGAGCCACCTGGGCATGGCCTGGCTGCTGCGGGTGCGCACCGGGCGGCTCAGCCTGCGGCCCCAGATGCAGGGCCGCAACATGGCCCAGTTCGGCTCGGTGGAGATCGCTCGCACGGACCCGGTGCGCGAGAGCCTGATCGGGCTGGCGCCCCTGCTGGTGGGCCTAGCGGCTCTGTACGCCATCGCCCGCTGGCCGTTGGGGCTATGGCCGGGCGACGGCGACCTGGCCAGCGCTTGGACGCGGCTCGCTGCCGCCCGCGACCCGGCGCTGTGGCTCTATCTCGTGGTCGCCATCGGCAACGCCATGCTGCCCAGCGCCTCGGACCGGCGGGCATGGTGGAAGCTGGGCCTGGGGCTGGCTATCGCCCTGGGGCTGCTCTATGCCATTGGGCTCTTGCAGCGGGCGCCGCCCGCATGGGCGCATACCGGCCTGCGAGCCGCCGAGTTGGCGGCCCTGATCCTGGCGTTGCTGGTGGCCGTAGACCTGCCCCTGGGCGGTTTGTTCTGGCTGTTGACCCACATCATCGGGCGGCTCTCGGGCCGCCAGCTTGTGTCGCGTTCATCGTAACCATTACCCATAGAAGGATCGAGTACAGCATGGAGTTCTACCTCATTCGCCACGCCGAGACCGATGCCGGGCGCGCCCCCGATCCCTACAGCGTGCCCCTCTCCCCGCGCGGGCAGGAGCAAGCACAACGCCTGGCGGCGCGCAGCCGCGCCTGGGGCCTGCAAATGCTGTGCGTCAGCGCCACGCGCCGCGATATGGATACCGCCGATCCGATCGCCGACGCGCTGCCCGACCTGGTGCGCTGGGACCTGGAGGAGCTGGAAGACCTGTCGCTGGACGATCTCAACTATGAGCCGGGGGCCGGCCACCTGGTGGAGACCTGGAACGAGACCCAGCTGGAGAACGGGCTGATCTCGCTCTGGGGACGGCTGACCGCCGCCTATGCCCGCATCCAGGTCTATGCCCAGACCTATGGGCTAGAGCGCGTGGGGGTCGTGGCGGACGAGCGCGTGCTGAACCTGCTGCTCGCCTATTGGCTGGGGCTCGATTGGCGCCTGCTGCAGCAGGCCCGCCTGAGCTTTGCCGAGAGCCCGGTCTGCCGGGTCACCCTGGCAGAGGGCGAGCAGGCCGTGATCGCGTGGCTGGACAAGGGAGAGCGCTAGAGGGCGTGTGGGACGCCAAGGGAGGGCGAACCCGGGCGGTAGGCAGGCGCAGATCTTGTAGGGGCTGGCCCCCGTGCCAGCCCACATCCTATTGGTTTGCTTTCTAGGGGGTGTTTCCATGTCGAATCGGTCGGTGCGAGTGGGAATCATTGGGTGCGGGGGCATTGCCCAGCACCACCACGTGCCCAGCTATCTACGCATGCCGGGGATCGAGATCGTGGCAGCCTGCGACGTGAGCGCCGAGGCTGTGGCAGCCGTGGCTGCCCTGGCCGATACGGCGACCTACACCACCGATGACTATCGCGCGCTCTTGCGCGAGACCCAGGTGGACCTGGTGAGCGTCTGCACCAGCAACGATATGCACCACCCTGTGGTGATGGAGGCCATCGCCCAGGGGGTGGACGTGTTCTGCGAAAAGCCCCTGGCGCTGACCTATGCCCAGGCGCAAGAGATGTACGCTGCCGCGCAGGAGCGAGGCGTCAAGACGGGCGTCAACTTTTCGCACCGGCGCACGCCCGCCGCCCAACTGGCCCGTGAGATCATCGCCAGCGGCGCCCTGGGCCAGATCCATCACGTCTCGGCCATCTATGCCGCCGGCTGGCCCCAATATGCCCAGCGACCCGGGAGCTGGCGCAACCAGCGCGAAAAGGCCGGGTTCGGCGGCCTGGGCGATATGGGCAGCCACATGCTGGATATGGTGCTTTGGTGGCTGGGCGCCGAGGTGGAGGGCGTGGCCTCCAACTTGCGCACCTTTGTCCCCGAGCGCCTGCACGCCGCCACCGGCCAGCCGATGCAGGTGACCACCGAGGATGAGGGCATGGTGCTGCTGGACTATGCCAACGGCGCCCTGGGCTACCTGTGCGGGTCATACACGTTCACCGGGCGGGGCTATGACCAGCGCGCCGAGATCTATGGCTCCGAGGGCGGCCTGATGTACGACCAGCAGCACCCCTATCAGTTGCAGGTCTGGCTGCCGGAGGAGGCGCTGGCCCAGTACACGGTGCTGGAAGCGGGCGGCGCCTACGATCACCCCTACACCACGATCCTGGTGCCGGAGCGGTTGCAGGGGCGCTTGCCCGGCGAGCCCCAGCGCCGCCGCACGATCCTGATGGATTTCGTCGAGGCGTACCAATCCGACGAGCCGTTCGCCTTTGCGCCGGGCTTTCGCGAGGGGCTGCGGGTGCAAGAGGTGCTGGAAGGGATCGCGCGCGCCAACGCGGCGCGCTGCTGGATCAGCCTCCCGCTCTAGGCCCAGGGCGAACATACCTGAAGAAAGGACAAGAGATGAGCTACGGACATTGGGGCAAGGGACTGCGGGTCAACCTGACGACGGGCGAGATCGCCACCGAACCGCTGGATGACCTGTTTCTGCGACGCTATTACGGCGGGTGGGGGTTCATCGCCTACTATCTGCTCAAAGAACTGCCCGCCGGGGTCGAGCCCCTGAGCGGCGACAACCTGCTGGTCTATGCCACCGGCCCGCTGACGGGGCAGCCGCTGGCGGGCGGCGGGCGCCACATGATCGGCGCCAAATCGCCGCTGACGGGCGGCTTTGCCGCTTCCGAATCGGGCGGCTTTTTCGGGGCCGAGCTCAAGCGCGCCGGTTGGGACCTGATCCTGTTCGAGGGCGCTGCGCCAGCGCCCGTATACCTCTGGATCAAAGACGACCAGGTGGAACTGCGCCCGGCGGGGCACCTGTGGGGCCATGAGACCGCCGACGTGGAGGACATGATCCGCCAGGAGCTGGGCGACCGGGCGATCCGTGTGAGCCAGTGCGGCCCGGCGGGCGAGCGCCAGGTGCGCATCGCCAACGTGGTGCACGACGCCACCCGCGCCGCCGGCCGCACCGGTCTGGGCGCCGTCATGGGCGCCAAGAACCTCAAGGCTGTGGCCGCCAGGGGCACCCAGCGCCCGCCCACGGCCGATCCTGACAAGGTGCAAGAGATGGCGCGCTGGTTCCGCGACCACTATCGCGAGACCAACTCTATCGTCTTTGCCACGGTGGGCACCCCGCGCATGGTGCGGGTCAACAACGAAGCGGGCGGCCTGCCCACCCGCAATTTCCAGCAAGGGGTGTTCGAGGGCTTTGAGGCCATCTCGCTGGAAACCATGCAGGAAAAGATCGTCAAGGATCGGGATACCTGCTATGGCTGCCCCGTGCGCTGCAAGTGGGTGGTCGAGGTGGACAGCGAGCGCTTTAAAGTGGAGCGACGCTATGGCGGCCCCGAGTACGAGACCATCGGCGCCCTGGGCTCCTGCTGCGGCATTGATGACATCGAGGCAGTGGCCTATGGCTGCCAGCTCTGCAACGCCAACGGCCTGGATACCATCGGCACGGGCGTGACCATCGCTTTTGCCATGGAGTGCTTTGAGCGGGGGATCATCGGCCTGGAGGAGACGGGCGGCATCGAGCTGCGCTTTGGCAACGCCGACGCCATGATCGCCATGATCAAGCAGATCATCGCCCGCGAGGGGTTCGGCAAGTTGCTGGGCGAGGGCTCCAAGCGGGCTGCCGAGGCCATCGGCGGCGACGCCCCGCGCTATGCCATCCAGATCAAGGGCCAGGAGGTGGCCATGCACGATCCCCGGGTCAAGTATGGCCACGGCATCGGCATCTCCACCTCGCCCACCGGCGCCGACCACATGAACTCGGTGCATGACAACGGCTACCAGACCGATGGCGGCATCCGCGAGCTCAAGCCCTTGGGCGTGTTGGAGCCGTTGCCCTTTGACGACTTGAGCACCGCCAAGATGCAGATGGTGCGCCGCGCTCTGATGTGGCGCATCCAGGGCAACCTCACGGGCCTGTGCATGTTCCTGGCGTGGACGCCCCAGCAGATGGCAGAGCTGATCTCGGCCATCACGGGCTGGAACACGTCGGTGATGGAGATCCACAACGCCTGCGAGCGGGCCTGGGACATGGCGCGGGCGTTCAATGCCCGCGAGGGGTTTGGCCCCGATGATGATCTGATCCACCCGCGCTTTACCGAGCCGCTGCCCGAGGGCGCGGTGGCGGGCAAGACCTTTAGCATGGAGCAGTTCAAAGCCGCCCTGAGCGACTTTTACCGGCTGATGAGCTGGGATCTGGAGACGGGCGCGCCCACCCGCGCCAAGCTTCAAGACCTGGATATCGCCTGGGTCGCCGACCTGATCGGCGCGCGCTAGCCGCGCCATCTATAGAGGGGGCAACGCATGCGTTGCCCCAACCCTGCTTTTTGCGTAGCGTCGCCCCAACCGTCATCCGATGACCAGTCATCGGATGACGGTTGGCCACTAACGCGCCGCCAGCTTGCGGCCCTGGGCCAGTTGCTCGCGCAACCAGGGCTTGGCCACCAGGTCGTCGCCCTGCTCCGTCAGCCGCTCCAACAGGGTCCGGCGCATGGCCTGCACCCGGGGTTGCAGCCCTGGCTCGCCGATGCAGTTCTCCAGCTCCCACGGATCGCTCTCGAGATCGTACAGCTCGTCCACGTCCGTCGGGTTCCAGACATACTTATAGCGGCGCTCGCGCAGCATGCGCATGTTGTACAGGCCAAACTGGGCCCCGTTGAACGTGGCAACCACGTCCTGACGCCAGTCCGCTACGGGCTCGCCCCGCAGCCAGGGCAGCAGCGAGCGCCCTTGGCAACCTGGCGGGGTAGGGATTCCGGCGGCCTCGCAGCAGGTGGCCGCCAGATCCAGCGCGTGGGTCACCATGGCGTCGCACTGGGCGGCGGCCACGGCCTGACCGGGCCAGCGCACGATCAGGGGCACGCGCACCACATCCTCGTACATGATATAGTGCTTGTCTATCATCCGGTGGCTGCCGCAGGCGTCGCCGTGGTCGCTGGTATAGACCACCAACGTCTCGTCGGCCAGCCCCTCGGCCTCCAGGGCCGCCAGCACCCGCCCGATGGCGTCGTCTATCTGGGCCACCATGCCCAGATAGAGGGCCACATACTGGGCCCAGGCCGCCCAGGTCAGATTCTCGATCCCCCAAGTGTGCAGTTGCTGCTGCTGGATGTAGGGCTTGGCCTCGAACGTCTCGCCGAAACTGCCCCAGGGCGCGATCTCTTGGGGCGAGACCAGGTCGGCAAAGGCGCTCGCCGGAAAGCAGGGCAGGTGGGGCTCCTCAAAATCGAGGCGGATGTGCCACGGACGGCCCTGGCGGGCATAGCGGCGCAGCAGGTCAATGGCGCGGTCGGCGCACCAGTGGGTGCGCGCTTGCTCCACAGGGGCGGGATCGCGTCCGCCGAACCAGCGCGAGGTCAGCGCGTCTATGCCCAGCGCCTCCGCGTCCAGCGGCTCGTAGTGGGGAAGACCCTGCTCGGCGCGCCACGCGGCATAGTCCGGCACGCTCACATAGTCGTGGAAACCGAAATCCAGGGGCGTGCGGGTGGGGTGCACGTGCCACTTGCCCACATATCCCAGGGCATAGCCCGCGACGTGTAGCGCCTCGGTCCAGGTGGGCGCATGGAACAGGCCCACGGGCAGGGTGATGTCATAGTTCCACAGCCCGCCGTGGCGCTCGGGCCAGAGGCCCGAAAGCAGCGACTGGCGCGCCGGGCAGCAGGTCGGGATCGGGGTAAAGGCATGGGTAAAGCGCGCCCCCTCGGCGGCCAGCCGATCCAGGTGGGGCGTGCGGGCCAGGGGGTTCCCCGCGTGGCCCAGGCAATCGTAGCGGTGCTGGTCGCTATGGATGAACAGGATGTTGGGGCGTTGGCTCACGGCGCAGGCTCCACCGCGCCCAGCGCCAAGCGCAGCGTCTTGACCTCAAAGGCCCGGAAGGACAGCATGATGGCGCCCTCGTCTACCGCCAGCGGCGTGGGGTTCTCCTCCAGCATATCCGTCTCGAATGCCTGCTCCACGGGCAGGTCCACCTTCAGCGCGCAGGCCGTGGCGCTGCCCCGGCTCTCGTACAGCCGCACGATCCAGTCGCCGGTCCCATCCTCGGCGGGCTTGCCCGTTTCGACCACGATGCCGGGGGCGTCCACATCCAGCAGGCTACGCTGGCCCGCCGCGCCGGGGGCCAGGGTGAGCGGCGCGTTCAGCTCATAGCCCTGGCGCACCAGGTCGCTCTCGGATAGCGGACCGCGCCAGGTGTAGAACGCATAGGTAAAGCGCTGGTGCCCTAGATCGGCGGTCATGTCGGGCGCCAGGGCCGACTTGAGCAGGGTCAAAGCGATCTCTTGGCCCTCGACGCTGACGCCATACTTGCAGTCGTTGAGCAGGGCGCAGCCCCGGTCGGGCTCGGCCAGGGCCGTCCATTTGTGGTTGGCCACCTCGAAACGGTCTGCGTCGAATGGACGCGAGCGGTGGTTGGGGCGCGCCAGGTGGCCGAACTGGATCTCGTGCAATGCCTCAGTGGCGTGAATATCCACAGGGAATGCGACCTTGAGCAGCTTGTGGCGCTCCTGCCAGTCTATCTCGGTGGCAAAGTCGAGCCGACGGCTGCTGCGTGCCAGGGTGATCTCTTGCGTCAGCCGGGAGCGGTGCAGGGTGCGCGTCACCCGCAGGGTGGCGTAGAGCGGCCCCGTCGCCACCACGACGATCTCAGCCTCGCCGCCCAGGGGCATGGGCGTCTCGCGGTACATGCTGTCGATATCCCAGGCGTCAAAGAGCGAGGGCACATCCTTGAACAGCAAAAAACGGTTGGCCACGCCCGCCAGCAGTTCGCGCTCCTGCTCCTTGTCATAGACGCTGGTCAGCTCGCCCGCGCCGTTCAGGGTCACCCGCAGGTACTCGTTTTCCAGCGAGCCAGGCGTCGCAAGGACGCAGGGGCCCTCTTCTTCCGCCACCGGCTCGGCGGGATAGAGGGTGTTCCAGCCACACGCGGGCACCACCACCTCGACGAACCGCGCCCCGTCCACCGATTGGGTTACGTGCAGTCGTCCCTCGGCATCCCAGGCGTTCGCCCATCCGGCCGGCAAGGGCACGCGGCAGCGGCGCTCCCAGTTCAGCGAATTGAACACGGTCAGCGCATCCTCGGGCTGGGTCAGGGCGCCGGCGGCCTGGGCGGTCACGCTCTCGGCTGACTTCAGAACCCGGGCGTAGGCGGCCTCGGCCTCCTCATAGACGCGATGGATCGAGGAGCCGGGGATGATGTCATGGAACTGGTTGAGCAGCACAGCGCGCCAGGCCTCGCGCAGCGTCTCGGCGGGCACGGGCGCGCCTGCCAGGGCGTGGGCGGCGCTGGCCCACAGCTCGGCCTCGCGCAGAGCAAACTCGGACTGGCGGTTGCCGCGCTTGGTGCGCGCCTGGCTGGTCAGCGTCCCGCGATGGCACTGAAAGTAGAGCTCGCCCACATAACGCGCCGGGGGGATGCCCTGCGCCTCCAGGTCGCGGAAAAAGGCCACGGGATGGGCGCTGCGGGTGCGGGGCAGGCCCTCCAGGTCGGCGCTGCGCCGCACATATTCGAGATGGTCGCGGGTGGGGCCTCCGCCGCCATCGCCCCAGCCATAGGGCACCAGGCGGGTCGAGATGTCGTCCTTTTGCACCCGCTGCCGCCAGCGCTCGCTCAGAGCCGCCGGGTCCGCCTCCGAGTTATAGTCGTTGACCAGGTGCACCAGCACCTCCGAGCCGTCAATGCCTGCCCAGGTAAAGGTGTTGTAGGGGAACGGGTCAAAGGCATGGTAGGCCCAAAAGATCTTGGCGGTGGCGAAATAGCGGATGCCGCAGCCGCGCATGATCTGGGGCAGGCTGCCGGAATAGCCAAAGACATCGGGCAGCCACAGCAGCTCGCTCTCGACGCCAAACTCGTCGCGGTAGAACTGCTTGCCGTAAAGGAACTGGCGGATCAGGCTCTCGCCGCCGGAAAGGTTGGTGTCGGCCTCGACCCACATGCCGCCCTCGGCCAGCCACTGGCCCCGCTCCGCCGCCGCGATGATGCGCCCGTACAGGGCCGGATCGAGGCGCTGCACCATCCAGTACAAGTGGGGCTGGCTCTGCAGGTAGCGATAGTCGGGGTACTCGTCCATGAGGGCCAGTTGGGTGCCGAACGTGCGCAGGCACTTGCGCTCGGTCTCGGCCAGGGGCCAGAGCCAGGCCACGTCAATGTGCGAGTGGCCAAAGAGGGTCAGCAAAGGCGCCGTGCTGCCGTTGTGGCAGGCCAGCAGGGGCGCCAGCCGCTCGCGGGCCGCGCGGGCGCTGGCCAGCAACTCATCGTGGGGCAGCTCCGGGTCAAAGAGCAGGGTGAAATCCTTGAGGCCCCGGTCCAGCTCGACCACCCGCAGCGAGTCCGGGTCCAGGCTATCGCGTAGGCGCGCCAGGGTCTCGACGTCTATCCAGAGCTGGTACAGCGCCTCCTCCCAGACGCCATAGGTGCTCTCGCCCACGACCGCCTGGGTGGGCGGCGGCTCGGGCACCGTCTCACGGCCCAGAGGGACCGGCCCGGGCGAGCTGACCCGGGGGCCGTGCCCCGCATAGGCCTCGACCAGCAGGTCATAGCGCTGGCCCGCCTGGGCCTGGCGCGTCAACGTGATCTGCCGGTGCTGCCGGTCAATGCCGCCCGCGATGGCGCCGTTGACATAGACGGCGCTCTCGCCGCCCAGGTCGGGGCAGAGCACCAGGCGTTGGCCGTCGGCCTCCGGGGGCGTGGTCAGCCCACCGATGAACCAGCCATACTCCCACTTACTCCCCCAGCGGGCGCCCGGCGGCATGGGCCAGGTGTCCCTCGCCAGCGCCTCAGCGGGCGAGAGCTGCTCCGTGGTGACCAGGCCGTGCCACTCGATGGCGCCCAGGGGCCGGTAGAACAGGCCCGGCAGCACGCGCCGCCAATGGTCAATCCGTCTGCGCCACTCCATTGTAAGCGACATGGTCCGGGCCCTCCTGGTGAGCGATTGTTGTGTCTTTCGGATCGTGAATTGATGGCGTCTGTACGGCCCTCACCCCCCAGCGATACTCGCCTCGAAGGCGAGTGTCGCGTTCCCCCTCTCCCATGCTGGCATGGGAGAGGGGGCGCGGATGCTCTCGTTACGCGGTACGACCGTGGGGGTGAGGGCCCTTAGCGCCGCTCAGTACGCCCGCGCGAAGATCGCCACCTTGTCCGTCGGGGCGCCGGTGAAAAAGCAACGCCCCGGGCCCTCGAGCACGTCCAGGGGCAGGCAACGCAGCGTGGCCCTCGTCTCCTCCTGGATGCGGGCCTCGTCCTCCGAGGTTCCAGCCCAGTGGACGCGGATAAAGCCCCCCTGCTCGTCCAGCACGCGGCGGAACGTGTCATAGTCCTCGACCCGGTGGGTGCTGGCATCGCGCCTCTCGGTCGCCTGCTGCAGCAGACTGGCCTGCACCTCGTCCAGCAGGGCGCGCACAGCCTCGACGGCGCCCGCTGCGGGCACGCCAAAGGTCTTGCCCTCGCGGCCAGGGCGGTCGCGCCGCGCCAGCACCAGGGCGTCGCTGGCCACATCGCGCGGGCCGATCTCGATGCGCACCGGCACGCCGCGCATCTCCCAGTCGTTGTACTTGAACCCTGGCGTCTGGTCCTTGCGGTCGTCCAGGTGGACCCGCACGCCGCCCCCTTGCAGCATCGCCTCGACCCGCGCCGCCATATCGAGCACGGCCGCGCGCTGGGCGTCGTCGCGCCAGATGGGCACGATCACGGCCTGGATCGGCGCCAGCACGGGCGGCAGGCGCAGACCCTGGTCGTCGCCGTGGGCCATCACCACCGCCCCCACCATGCGGGTACTGACGCCCCAACTGGTGGTGTGGCAGTAGCGGCTCTCGTTGTTCTCGTCCAGATACATTATGTCAAACGCTTTGGCAAAGTTCTCACCCAGATAGTGGCTGGTGCCCGATTGCAGCGCCCAGCCGTTGGCCATCATGGCCTCGATGGTATAGCTGGCCACCGCCCCCGCAAACTTTTCCCGCTCGCTCTTGAGGCCCTTGATGACTGGGATGGCCGCATCGTTGATGGCGAAATCGGCGTACACATCCAACATGCGCAGGGTCTCTTCCATGGCCTCCTCCGCCGTGGCGTGGGCCGTGTGGCCCTCCTGCCAGAGGAACTCCATGGTCCGCAAAAAGGGTCGGGTACGCATCTCCCAGCGGACCACGTTGGCCCACTGGTTGATCAGCAGCGGCAGGTCGCGGTAGGACTGAATCCAGCGCGAGTACATATAGCCGATGATGGTCTCAGAGGTGGGGCGCACCACCAGGGGCTCCTCCAGCTCTTTGCCGCCGCCGATGGTCACCACGGCCAGCTCGGGCGAAAAGCCCTCCACGTGCTCGGCCTCGCGCTGCAAAAAGCTCATCGGGATCAACAGGGGAAAATAGGCGTTCTTGTGGCCTGTGGCCTTGAACCGGCGGTCCAGCCCGCCCTTGATCCCCTCCCACAGCTCATAGCCATAGGGCCGGATGACCATGCTGCCGCGCACGGGCGAGTTCTCGGCCAGCTCGGTCTCGCGGATCACGTCCAAGTACCAGCGCGAGAAATCCTCTTGCTGCGGTGTAATGTTGCCTGCCAATGTACGCCTCCCCTGCTATGTCAGATCGTCATAGCGGCCCAGTTCCAGGCCGCGCTCTACAAAGAACCGATAGCTCGCATAATCCACGGTATTGGGAATCGAGTGGTCGCTGTGCAACACATAGCCATAGTGGCCCTTGACGATGGGCACCTTGCTCGCCAGCTCGGCCTCGATCTGGGCCCGGTCGTTGCTATACAGGACGCGCACATCCATGCCGCCCATGAACGAGAGGCGCTCGCCATAGTCGCGGTAGAGCTCGATCAGGTCCATCCCCGCCTTGACCTCGATCACCTGCAAACAGTCAATCCCCGCCTCCACCATGCCGGGCAGCAGCCTGGACACATTCCCGCACGAGTGCATGATCACGGGCAAGCCGTGGCTCTTGGCGAGCGCGATGGTGCGGATATGTCCCGGCTGGATGATCTCGCGGTACATGGCGGGCGACATGAACGGGCGCCCCTTGAAGCCCATGTCCTCATAGTACCAGATGCCGTCGGGCCAGCCCTCTTGGGCAAAGAGGATCTCCTGCAACTCGACGGTGAGCCGCGAGTAGGTGTCTACCATGTCCTTGACCCAGTCGGGGTCCAGGGCCATGCCCATGAGCATGTGCTGGTGGCCGCAGACCGGGTGCATCAGCTCGAACACGTTCACGCCGGACCAGGCGAAAAAACGGCCCTGGGCGCGGGCGCGCTCCTTGGCGGCGCGATACTCGTCGAATTTGATGCGGCGCGGGTCAGGCGTCAGGCGGGGCTTGATCAGCTCCTCCCAGGCGGCGCGCCCCTGGACGGCAAAATCCACATGTTCGGGGGTGGCCTCGTGCAGCTTGTGGCGGCGCAACAGCGCGCCGTTGCCATCGCGGGTCAGGATCGTCTCCTCGGTCTCCTCGACGATCTCGAGCTCGAAATCGAGGTCGGCCACCATGTCGAACGCCCAGCAGAGCTCCAGATCAAAGCCGAAATGCTCGCCCAGGTCCTCGTCCTCGCGGATCTGCCCCGCTTGGCTCCAGGCGCGGCGCGTGTCGGTCCAAAAGTGTTCGAATAGCCCGATGCGATCCACCGGCTGCCGCTTGAGGATATTCCCGATGCGCTCGACGCCCGTCATTGGCTGCATATGGCCCTGCTTTCGATGCTGCTCAGGTATCACGACCGGCCTATGGTACCCGTTCCCGCGCCTGGGGACAAATGGCGCAGGGCGTCGAAAGGCGCATTCGCGCGTTCACCCGCGCCCCCTGCTTGCAGCGCCCGCCCCCCCATGCTAGAATCCCGCCTGACGGATGATAGCCCACCTACGAGAGGCAAGCCCATGAGAACGATACACGAGCCCGCCCGCGAGACCCCCGTGCTGGACGAGGTGGACGTGTTGGTGGTAGGCGGCGGGCCGGCAGGCTATTGCGCCGCCGTAGCCGCCGCCCGGCAGGGCGCCCGCACAGCCCTGGTGGAGCGCTATGGCTGCCTGGGCGGCCTGGCCACCGGCGGCCTGGTGCTCTATATGGACGGCATCTTTGACACGGTGGGGCGCCGCGTCATGGGCGGCCTGGTCTGGGAGACGATGCAGCGCTTGGAGGCCCTGGGCGGCCTGGCCCAGGATAGCCCCACCCGCCTGCACGTGGATTCCGAGTGGCTACAGGTGGCCGCCGATGCCCTCTGCCACGAGGCGGGGGTGCAGCTCTGGTTCCACGCCTGGGCAGTGGGCGCCTATCTCGCCGACGGGCGCGTGGCCGGAGCGATCCTGGAGACCAAATCGGGCCGGCAGGCGATCCTGGCCCGCGTGTGTGTGGACGCCACCGGCGACGGCGACCTGGCGGCCAGCGCGGGCGCCGCCTACGACATGGGCCATCAGCGCATCGGCCTCAACCTCAAGGTGGGCGGCGTGGATCGCGAGCGCTGGCGGGCGTTCACGCGGGACGAGCCCCAGCGCGCCCGCGCGTTGCAGCGCGCCGTGCTGGATGAGGGCGGCGTCCTGCTGCGGCCCAACACCACCCCCCACAGCGACATTGGCGTCTACTGGATCAATATCCTGGGTCTGGACAAGCGCAATGGCACCACGTACCACGACGAGGGCGACCTGCACGCCATGTTTGAGGGCCAATTGAGCGCCGTGGACGTCCGCGACCTGAGCTATGTCCAGTACGAGCTGCGCCGGCGCATCGCCCGTTCCCTGGCGTTCTACAAGGCCAACGTGCCGGGTTTTGAGGACGTGCGCCTGCTGGCCATCGCGCCCCAGCTCGGCGTGCGCGAGAGCCGCCGCATCCGCGGCATGTACGAACTCACCGAGGCGGACGTGCGCGCCCAGCGCGTGTTCGATGACACCATCGGGCTGCACGGCCTGGGCTTTGCCGGGGGCGGCCTGATCCACCTGCCCTACCGCTCCCTGGTGCCCGAGACGGTAGACGGGCTGTTGACCTCGGGGCGCTGCGTCAGCACCGACCATTGGACCATGCAGGCGGTGCGCCTGATCCCGCCCGCGATGGTCACCGGCGAGGCGGCGGGCGTCGCGGCGGCCCTGAGCGTGCAGGCGGGCTGCCAGCCGAGGGCGCTGCCCACGGAGCGGCTGCGGGGCCGCCTGGCCGAGACGGGCGTGCTCATGGCTGGATCGGAGGCGCTAGCGTGACGCCCCAGCCGCCCAACATCCTGTGGATCTGCACCGACCAGCAGCGCCATGACACCATCCACGCCCTGGGCAACGGCGCCATTCGCACGCCCAACCTGGATCGCCTGGCCGCCGAGGGGGTGGCCTTTACCCGCGCCTACTGCCAGAGCCCGGTCTGCACGCCCAGCCGCGCCTCGTTCCTGACGGGGCGCTATCCCGGCAACGTGGGCGTACACCGCAACGGCAACGCCTATTTCCCCGCCGATGTCGAGCTGGTGACCAAGCGGTTCGCCGACGCGGGCTATGATTGCGGGCTGGTGGGCAAGCTGCACCTGGCCGCCGCCGATGGCCGCATAGAGCCCAGGGTGGAAGACGGCTACCGCCTGTTCCGCTGGAGCCACGCGCCCAAGCCGCGCCCGGGCTGGCCGCCGGAGGCCCACGCTTACCATCAATGGCTGCTGGAGCAAGGCGTGGATTGGGATACGGCCTATGGCGGCGACGCCGCCGATGGCTGGCGCATCCAGGGCGAGTACCGGCCCGGCATCGCCGCCCGCTATCACCAGAACACCTGGTGCGCCCAGGAGGCCGTCGCGTTCATGGGCGAGCCGCGCCAGGGCCCCTGGCTGCTGAGCGTCAACCCCTTTGACCCCCATCCGCCCCTGGATCCCGCCCCAGAATACTGGGCGCGCATGGATCGCGAGGCCATGCCGCTGCCCATCTGGTGCGAGGGCGAGGAGGAGCAGCAGCGCCTCTTTCGCGGGGTGGACCATCAGACGACCACCCCCACCCCGCCCGACGCCTATGACGCGCGGGGCATGGTGGCGGCCTATTATGCCCAGATCGAGCACCTGGACCACGAGGTGGGGCGCATGTTGGCCGCGCTAGAGGCCACGGGCCAGCGTGAACGCACGGTGGTCGTGTTCACCAGCGATCACGGCGAGATGCTGGGCGACCACGGGCTGCGCCTCAAGGGCTGCCGGTTCTACGAGGGCGCCGTGCATGTGCCGCTGATCCTCTCATGGCCGGGGCATTTCGAGAGCGGGCTGGTGAGCGATGCCCTGGTCGAGCTGGTGGACCTCGCACCCACATTGCTCGATGCGGCGGCCCTGCCCGTGCCCCCAGAGGTGCAGGGCTGGTCGCTCTACCCGCTGCTGGTGGGGCGCGGCAATCCCCACAGCCACCGGCCCTTTGTGCGCTGCGAATACCACGATGCCCTGGCCCTGCCCCACGCCAGCCACGCCAACATGCTCTACGATGGCCGCTACAAGCTGGTGGCCTACCACGGGCAGGATATCGGCGAGCTGTACGATCTGCAAGAGGACCCGGACGAGTGCCATAACCTCTGGTTCGCGCCAGAGCACGCGGCGCGCAAGCTGGCCCTGCTACAGCAGTTGTTCGATGCCGTGATGCTGGCCACGAACCCGGGCCAGCCTCGCGTGGGTGGCTACTGATGGGGCCGCCAATAGAGTTGTTGCCGATCAAGGAGGAACACGATGCGCATTGATGCAGATTGCCACCTGGCCGCGCCGAGCAACGGCAGCGGCATCGGGGCCGATGAGCTGCTCCGCCGCCTGGATGCCGTCCAGGTGGACAAGGCCATCACCTGGCCCATGGTGTCGTACACGCGGGCCATCGCGCCCGATAACGAGGCCATCCACGCCGCCTACCGCGCCCACCCGGACCGCATCATCCCCTTTGCCGGGGTGAACCCCCTGCTGGGGGTGGATGTGGCCATGGACGAGCTAAAGCGCTGCATCGAGGTCTATGGCGTGCGCGGGGTCAAGCTGAACGGCGCCCGCGACGGCTACTATATTGACGATCCCAGGCTGAGCTTGCCCCTGATCGAGTGTATCGCCGAGGCGGGTCTGGTGTTGGCATTCCACTGTGGGGCCAATGACTTTGAGAAGACGCACCCCTTCCGCATCGCCAAGATCTCGGCCCGCCACCCGGAGCTCAAGATCATGGTGGTACACATGGGGGGCTCGGGCCTGCCGGACATTGCCGACGCCGTGGCCGACCTGGCGCAGGAACACCCCAACTGGTTCCTGATCGATTCCGAGGTCGAGTATCGCAAGATCCACAAAGCGTTGGCAGCCCTGGGGCCGGAGCGCATCTGTTACGGCAGCGACACGCCTTTTTGCCCCATGCGCTTTGAGTGGGGCCTGCGTCAAGTGGTGTACCAGGATCTGACCGAGGCGCAAAAGGCATTGGTGTTTGGCGGGAACGCGGCCCGCATGCTCGGCATCCAGGTATAGCGGCGGCCCAAGACGAGGCCGCTTGGAAAGGAACCCTCATTGCACGACATACTCCTGCTGGCCGGAGACACCGGCGGCACCAAGACCGATCTGGCGATCTATAGCGCCCGCGAGGGCCTGGACCACCCACTGGCCGCTGTCACCGTGCGCAGTGGCGATTACCCGAATCTGGAGCATGCCGCAAGCGAGTTCCTGGCCTCGGCAGGCATTACCGTTGACCAGGCTGTCTTTGGCGTGGCGGGCCCCGTGGTGGAGGGGCGAGCAACCGGCACCAACCTGCCCTGGGAGCTGGACGAAACCTCGTTGGCCGGGGCGTTGGGCGCGCGGCGCGTCACGCTGCTCAACGACCTGCAGGCCATCGCCAACGCCGTGCCGCACCTGCGCCCGGAGCATCTGCGCACCCTGAACGTGGGCCTGCCACAGCCCGGCGGCGCTCTGGCGGTGGTGGCGCCCGGTACCGGCATGGGCCAGGCATTGCTGACCTGGGAGAACGGCCGCTACCGCGCCCACCCTTCCGAGGGCGGGCACACCAGCTTTAGCCCCAACACCGATCTGGAGATCGAACTGCTGCTCTACCTGCGGCGGCGCTATGCCCATGTGAGCGTCGAGCGAGTCTGCTCGGGCCGTTGGATGATCAGCCTGTACGAGTTCCTGCGCGACGAGGGGCACGCCAGCGAGCCCGCCTGGCTTAGGGAGCAGCTTGAGGCGGCGGATGACGCCACGCCGGTGATCGTGGGCGCGGCGCAAGATGCCGCGCGCCCCTGTGAGCTGTGTCGCCGCACGGTCGAGATGTTTGTACGCATCCTGGGGGCCGCGGCCGGCAACCTGGCGTTGACCGTCATGGCGACCGGGGGCGTGTACCTGGCGGGCGGCATGTCGTACCGGCTGAGCCAAGAGATCGCCGAGGGGCCGCTCATGGAGGCGTTTGTCGCCAAGGGTCGGCTCTCCTATCTGGTGGAGTTGATGCCCGTGCATCTGGTGATGCACCCGCAGCCGGGGCTGCTGGGGGCGGCAGCCTACGGGTTGGAGCGCCTACAGGCATCGTAAAGGGGCCAAGCATGGGGATGTCATCCTACGAGGTGGTCAAGCGAGCCATCCATTTCGAGTGTCCGGACCGGCTGCCGGTCCGGTTCCCCAGCCTGGGGCTGGATGACACCCATGGGGTGGCCACCAATGCCGTCGGCACCGGCGACCACGCCCGGCGGCAGACCTATGACGAGTGGGGGTGCCTCTGGGTGCGCAGCGAGGTGGCCAACATGGGCCAGGTGCGCGGCCATCCGCTGGAGGACTGGGCCGCCGAGGCCAGTTACCCGTGGCCCGACCCCGACGACGCCACCTACTATGCAGGTATGGAGGCGCGCCTGGCGGGCTCTGAGGGCAAGTATGTCACGACCGGTATCTTTATGCTGCTCTTTGAGCGCATGCACAGTTTGCGCGGCATGGCCAATGTGCTCACCGAGCTGCACACCGACCCGGGGCGCATGGCCTACCTGGCCGACCGCATCGTGGCGTTCGACCTGCGGGTGATCGAGCAGATTGGCGCGCGCTTGCCCGGGCGCATCCACGGGTTCAGCTTTACCGATGACTGGGGCAGCGAGACGGCCACGCTGGTGAGCCCGCGCATGTGGTGCGCCTTTTTCCAGCCGCGCTATGCGCGCATATTCGAGGCGGCCCACGCTCAGGGCTGGGATGTGTGGATGCACTCCTGCGGCAAGGTGAACGCCATTCTGGAGCCCTTGATCGAGATCGGCCTGGATGTGATCAACTTGCAGCAGCCCCGGGCGCTGGGGATTGAAGAGGTCGGCGCGCGCTTTCGGGGCCGCCTGTGCTTTGAATCGCTGTGCGATATCCAGGCCACGCTGCCCTTTGAGGGGCGCGAGGCCATCGAGGAGGAGGCGGCGCTGCTGCTACGCGAATGGGCCACGCCCGAGGGCGGGTTCATTCTCTCTGACTATGGCGATGGCGAGGCCATCGGCGCGCCCCTCTGGAAAAAGCAGGCCATGCTAGAGGCGTTCCAGGCCCACGATCCCTTCCGCACCACTGGCCCGCGTTAGGGTTCTCCTCGCCATCGCTTGATGGCGAGACGATGAGCGCGCCCCTCTGGAAAAAGCAGGCCATGCTAGAGGCGTTCCAGGCCCACGATCC
>CAYZWT010000002.1:0-46970 GCA_964482225.1 uncultured Anaerolineales bacterium | reverse complement strand
CTTCCGCACCACTGACCCGCGTTAGGGTTCTCCTTGCCATCGGGGCCAGATCTTGTACAGTGCTGCGCTCCGGACGCTGCTGCGCAGCGTCACGGGCAGAGACGCCCGCCCTCCATTAAGGCATTGCTCCGGTGCTGTCAGCTCCCCTCCGCGCCCCGGTAGAGCCGCGTCTCGTGCATGTCGCTCCAGCCCGTAAACGCCTCCGTCTCGAGGTCGGCGCGGCTGAGGTGATCAATTGCGCCACGGGCGTCGGCATCCAGAGCATCGGCGTGGTGGGTGACGATGGCCTCGATGGTCATGGGCACCACGGGGGAGCCATGCTCGCGTCGCCCGTGATGGGCCAGCAAGCCATGGACCACCAGGCGCCCGAGCTCGGGGTCAAAGCCATCCAGCCCGTCAATGGCGCGCTCCACCAGAGACGCCGTGATGTAGAGGTGCCCCCACAGATTGCCTTCCTCGGTCAAGTCAAAGCTAAGGGCATCATAGGCGCGAATCTTGCCCAGATCATGCAACAGCGCCAGGGTGAGGGCCAGGTCGCGGTCCATCTCGGGATAGAGATGGCTGGCGGCCTGCACCAGGCGGGCCACCCCGAGCGTGTGCTCGAGCAGGCCGCCCAGGCAGGCATGGTGGTAGAACTTGGCGGCCGGCGCGCGCACGAATGCCGCATAGGTCTCGGCGTCGCCCAGGGTCGCTTTGAGCAGACGTTGCAGGTCGGGCCGGCGCACGCTCGCCAACAGCCCGGCCAGCTCCTGCTCCATCTCCTCGATGGGGCGAAAGGCCACCGGCAGGTACTCGCCAAGATCGCCCAACTCGGCGGCAAAGATCTGTTCGATCTTGATCTGCAGCGAGCCGCGAAACTCTTCCACCCGGCCCGAGACCTCGACCCCCTGGCCCGTCGCCAACGACTCGTAGAGATAGGACGACGCATCGAACTGGACGGCCGGGATGGACCCCGAGCGGTCGGCCAACACCAGGCGCATCAGGTCTGTGCCCGAGCGGGTGGTGCTGAGGGACTTTTCGCGCAACAGAAAGGGCTGTCTGCGCAGCATCATGTTGATGCCAAGCTGAGCGACGGGCGTGCGGGGCATGATAGCTCCTTCTAGGAACGTTCGGAACGACTCGCATCGGCGGGGCGCGCGCCCTCGCACTCTGGGGCCAGCTCGATCATGTGCCACTCGGCCAGGCGGCGGATCAACGGTTCCACGCGCACACCGGGCTGCCCTGCAGGCCCCAGCGGATCCTCAAAGGGCAGCCCCAGCAGCGCGGCCATCGTGGCCTCGACGCCTCCGGCGAGCACACGCAGATCATACCCGCCTTCGAGGGCAAACACCAGCCGCCCAGGGCATAGCTCCTGGCTGAGCGCCAGCAGCGAGCGCGTGATGTCGTAATAGCAGGCCAGCGAGAGCATTAGCCAGGCCAAAGGATCGGCCCAGTGTGCATCATAGCCGGCAGAGACGAGGATCAGCTCGGGCGAAAAGCGCCGCAACGCCGGCTCGACCAGGGCATGAAAGACCTGCATATACCCCTGAGCATCCGTCTCGGCCGGCAGCGGGATATTGAGGTTATTGGTCACGCCGCGCACATGGGTTGGCCTGCGCCAATCGCCCGTGCCCGGATATAGGGGGTACTCGTGCGTCGAGATATAGAGCACATCCGGGTCGGCGTCAAAGGCGTCGTCGGTGCCATTGCCGTGGTGCACATCGAAATCCACGATGGCGATGCGCCGGATGCCCTGGGTCGCTTGAGCCCAGCGCGCCGCCACCGCCACGTTGTTGAACAGGCAAAAGCCCATGCTCTGGCGCGGGGTGGCGTGGTGGCCCGGCGGGCGCACCAGCGCATACGCGGCATCCACCCTGCCATCCAGGGTGGCCTGCACAGCCGCCATCGTGCCGCCGGCCGCGTACAGGGCCGCCTGAAACGATCTGCTGCTCACCAAGGTATCCATGTCTATCCGTCCACCGCCGCGCCCCGCCAGGTTGGCCACCTGGCTGATCATGCGCTCGCTGTGCACCCGCTCCAGGTCTTCAGTCGTTGCAGGCATGGCCGGGATCCGAACGAGGCGTGACAAGATGCCCGTGTCCGCCAGGCGCTCCATGATCGCCTCCAGGCGTCTGGGGCTCTCCGGATGGTTGAGGGTGACATGCTCTAGATAGATTGGGTCGTAGACATAGCCTACGCGCATACCGGGCACGCTCGCTTTCATCACAGGCCGCGTGGCCCCATTATACGCCAGTCGCGCCGCCTGCCGAAAGCGACGGGCCACGCAACGAGTTTCGCAGATCCTATTTGCAGCGCTACCATTGTTGCGGCTAGAATGCATGCGATTTTCTCAGGAGGAGGCGCACGTGCATAAAGAGTTGGTGCAAGAAAAGCTGCCGCAGCCGGCCCGCCGCCGAACGCGGGAACTGACGGAGGGCAATGTGCCCCGCCAGGTCTTGAGTCTCGCGCTGCCCTCTTCGCTGGAGACCTTTATCCAGACGATTGCGCGCCTGCTCGACACCTACTGGATGGGACAGGTGGGAGGCATGGCGATCCCCATCGTGGCGATGGGCACTACGCTGCGCATGGTGTTGATCTCGCCCATGATGGGCCTTTCGATGGGGGGTATGGCCGTGGTGGCGCGCTATGTGGGCGCTCGCGATCAGGAGAACGCCGATCGGGCCGTGATGCAATGTCTGCTCTTGATCGCCCTGTTCACCCTGCCCATCTCCATCATCGGCTACCTGGGGTTCCCTACATTTCTGCGGTGGATGGGCGCCAAGGGCGAGGTACTGGAGGGCGCCGTCGCCTTTTTGCGTACCCTGTTCATCGGGCTCTTTTTCCTCGAATGCCTGCCCACCATGTCCGGCATCATCCGGGGCGCCGGAAGGCCCGAGTACACCCTGCGCATCAACCTGCTGAACGTCATCGTGCTGAGTATCTCCGTGCCGGTGCTCTCCCTGGGATGGGGGCCGTTCCCGGCCCTGGGTGTGCGCGGCGCGGCGCTGGGCTCTGTCATGGGCGCAGCGGCGGGCGTAGTCGGCGTGTTCTATGTGCTGCTGACCGGGCAGGCGGGGGTGCGTCCCCGGCTGCGCCACCTGCGGCCCGACTGGGCGATGATGAAGCGCATCCTGCGCATCTCGATCCCCAACTCGATGGAACGCTTTTCGCCCAACCTGGGGGCCGCCGTGTTCATGCGGCTGGTCTCGGCCTTTGGCGACCAGGTGCTGACGGCCTATAGCATCTTTCACCAGCTCTGGGGTTTCTTCCAGGCCGTGACGATGGGGGCCGGCACGGCTTCTGCCACGATGGTGGGGCAAAACCTGGGCGCGGGCAAGCCCGAGCGCGCGGAGCGGGCGGCCTACACCGGCTCGATGGGGGCCGCAGCCGTCTCGATGGTGCTCTATGGCATCGTGGCAGCGGCGGCCAGGCCGGTGCTGGGGCTCTTTACCAGTGATCCCGAGGTGATCGCCCTGGCGGCCGCCGCGCTGGCCTATGCGATCCCGGGCGTGGCCGGCCGGGGCTGGGGACAGGTGATCGGGCGCGCCCTGGGGGGCGCAGGCGACGCGGTCTCGCCCATGATGGCCAGCATCGGCGCTCTTTGGGTCGTCCAGATCCCGGCCTGCTGGCTGCTGACGGGCCTCATCGGCCCCACGGGCATCTGGCTCAGCATCATCATGGGTGACCTTGCCCATGCCGCTGCTGTGACGCTGCGTTTTCGCACGGGCCGCTGGAAGCTGCGCAAGATCTGAGACCAGGGACAGGAGAAGCCCCAATGCCACAGGCAGACTCTTGTGCTGAGGCATTGGCCGCCACGAACTGAGCGTCCCTCTGGTCGCGTACAGCCAAGGCCCTCTCCTGTTCAGGAGAGGGCCTTGTGGCATCGCCAGCCGGGTTAGCGCCCCGGGTTGTAAATGCGGTCGTGGAACTCGTAGCGCTCGCGGCCAGGGGCGGGCTGGGCCGCCGAGGCGACGTCAATGCGCATGATCTGCGGCGTGTCGCCCCGGTTCAGCGCGGGCCATTGGGGCGCGCCCGGGCCGCTGGGGTCGCCCGTCTGGATGAAATTGGCGAAAAAGGCCTGCATGGTCTGCGAGACCTGATGGTCCTCCTCGGTCCAGGCATAGACCTCGTTGGTATCCAGATTGCCCAGGGCGTACTCGATCTCTGCCGAGTGCACGGCGCCACGGGCGGGCGGCAGGCGGAGGGCCTGTGCATCCTCGCCCGAGACCACGCCGCCCGCCAGGCCGGGGACGGCGTTGCCCATCTCGGGGCGCATGGGCGGCCGGGGCCGGCAGAAGAGATAGCGGTACACCGGCTGGCCGCCGGTGCGGGCGTGCAGGTCGCACCACTTCCAGGTGCTATAGGCAATAAAGCGGTCGCCCGCCAGATCGCTGGCCGCCTGGGGCACCTCGTCGTCCGTCTCCGCCGGGTAGAGCCGCAACACCTCCTCGGCCTTGTCGCCATACAGCTCAGCCACCACCTTGCGATAGTTCGCGACGGTGGGCGCCGCCTGGCCCAGGAGCGCCATATAGCCCATCTCCTCCGAGTTCCAGCCCACCAGCAGGGGCACACGGGCCTGCTCGCCGGCGGCCAGGATATCCACCGGCGCCTGGGGGAAGCAGTAGCCGTCCACGACGCCGGTAAAGTGCTGGGCGCCGAGATCGGCCACGGCCTGCAAGAGCTCGTCGGCGGGGATGGCCCGCAGCTCGGCCAGCGACGCCGCGCCCAGCCGTTGCGCCAGGGCGGCGCCGGCCTGCTCGGCCTCGGCCAGTGGCGTGGGCGGCAACGTGGGCTTGATCAATCCCCCGCTCTCGCCGATGGCCCCGGCGATCATGCCCCGCGAGAGGGGCGAGGTCATCATCGCGCACACCGAGATCGAGCCCGCCGACTCGCCCCCGATGGTGACCCGTGCGGGATCGCCGCCAAAGGCCGCGATGTTCTGCTGCACCCAGGCCAGGGCCGCTGCCTGATCCAGATAGCCATAGTTGCCAGAGGCGCTGTGGGGCGATTCAGCCGAGAGCTCGGGATGAGCAAAGAACCCAAAAATGTTGAGGCGATAGTTGACCGTCACCGCCACAATGCCGCGCCGGGCCAGGGCCGCGCCATCGTAACGCGGCTCGGAGCTATCCCCGGCGATGTTGCCGCCGCCGTAAAAGTAGACCAGCACGGGCAGCCCCTCGCCCTCCGTCGCGGCGGGGGTCCAGATGTTCAGGTAGAGGCAGTCCTCGCTGATGCCCTCGGAGCGAAAGTTCATGTCGCCAAAGGGGCGTAGCTGCATGGGACGCGAGCCAAAGCGCTCGGCGGAGCGCACGCCCTGCCAGCTCTCGACGGGCTGGGGCGGCTGCCAGCGCAACGACCCCAGCGGGGGCCGCGCAAAGGCCACGCCCCGAAAGATGCGCAGCCCTGTGTCATCCAGGCTGCCCTGGAGGATGCCGTTGGCGGTTCGGACTTGAGCGGATTGCATGCTGAATCACTCCTTCTGAATTGGACCCACAGTATGGGCGCCCACGAGGCGCCCCCATCGCAACCAATCATTGCACGCCCGGGTTCACGGCCCACGCCCAGGATCGTGATAGTGGGCGACCAGCGCCTGGCCCAGCGCCACGCCGCCATCGTTGCAGGGCACGCGGCGGTGGGTCAGCGCGCGCAGCCCCGCCCCTTGCAGGCGAGGCAACACCAGCTCCAACAGCAACCGGTTTTGGAAGACGCCGCCCGTCAGCGCCACCGGCTCCAGGCCCGTTACCGTTCGCAGTTCTGCGCAGGTCTGGGCGATCAGATCGGCCAGGGTGCGGTGCAAGCGGTAGGCCATCCCAGAGACCGGCGCGCCCCGCTCCAGATCGGCCAGCAGGTCGGCAAACAGGGGCGCCAACCTGAGCACACGGGTCTCGCTCACCAACTCTTGGGTCTGGCCCCAACGTTGCACCCCGGACTGCGCCTCGATTCCCCAGTGATAGGATGCGTCCGAGCCGTCGGGGCGTGCCAACGCCTCTAGCTCGATGGCGGCCTGGGCCTCATAGCTCACGCTGCGGCGCACGCCCACCAGCGCCGAGACGGCGTCGAACAGGCGCCCCGCCGAACTAGTGCGGGGGGTGCGCAGGCCGCTGGCTGCCATCCGGGCCAATGTATCGCGCTCGGCGGGCGGCATGCCCAGGCGCTCGGATTCGTCGCGGCCCAGCAGCGCCCACGGATAGGCCCAGGCGATGCGATAGGGGTTGGCGGTGGCGGCGTCGCCCCCCGGCAACGGCAGGTACTCCAGATGGGCGGCGCGCTCGAACCCGCGCCCATCGCCCACCAGGAACTCGCCGCCCCAGACCGCGCCATCCAGCCCGTGGCCGTTGCCATCCCACACCACGCCGATCACCGGCTCGTCCAGCCCATGTTCCGCCAGCAGGGCAGCCAGATGGGCGTGGTGGTGTTGGACGCGCACCAGCGGCAGACCCAGCCCGGCAGCCAGGCGGGTCGTGTGATAGTCGGGGTGCATGTCGCAGGCCGCCAGCTCGGGCTCGATATCGAACAGCTCGCGGTAGAGGGCCAGGGTTTCAGCATAGTGCTCGAATGTCTCGACATTCTGCATGTCGCCGATGTGCTGGCTCAGAAAGGCATAGCCGTCGCGGGCCAGGCAAAAAGTGGCCTTGAGCTCGGGGCCCAGGGCCAGCAGGGGGCGCGTGTTGACGGGCAGCCGAATGGGAGAGGGCGCATAGCCCCTGGCGCGGCGCAGCGGCTGGGGTGCCCCCGCGAGTCCGCTCGCGGCTGCGGGCGCAAACCAGACCGAGTCGTCATAGCGCGAGTGGATGCCGCGATTGTGTGCCAGGTAATAGTCAGCGATGCCGCGCAGGCGGCGCAACGCCTCTTCGTTCTCCTGGGCGATGGGCTCCTCGCTCAGGTTGCCGCTGGTCATCACCAGGGGGCGGCCCACATCGCGCAGCAGGATATGATGCAGCGGCGTATAGGGCAGCATGATGCCCAGGGTGCCCAGGCCAGGCGCCACCTCACGGACGATGGCGCTGCCCTCTCGGGCGGGCAATAGCACGATGGGGGCCGCCGTGGTCGCCAGCAGGTCGCGCTCGGTTGGCGTCAGGTGCGCATGGCGTTCCGCCTCGGCCAGGTCCGCGACCATGACGGCAAAGGCCTTGTGGGGCCGGCGCTTGCGCTCGCGCAGACGCGCCACAGCCGCCGCGTTGGTGGCGTCGCAAGCGAGCTGGTAGCCGCCCAGCCCCTTGAGGGCGACGATAGCGCCCTGGCGCAGCAACTCCCCCGCTTGGCGCAGGGCTGCGTCCCGCTCGGCCAGGGGCCGCCCCCCGGCGTCCAGCAGGGTCAGGTGCGGCCCGCACACCGGGCAGGCGTTGGGCTGGGCGTGAAAGCGGCGATCCAGGGGATCGTGGTATTCGGCGTGGCAGGCGGGGCACAAGGCAAAGACGCCCATCGTGGTGCTGGGCCGGTCATAGGGCATGGCGTGGATGATGGTAAAGCGCGGGCCGCAGTTGGTGCAGTTGGTGAACGGGTAGCGGTAGCGCCGATCCTGCGAATCCAGCAGCTCGCGAAGGCAATCGGGACAGGTGGCGACATCTGGCGAGATGAGCGGGTAGGCGCCCGGCTCGGCCTCGCTGCCCACGATCTCAAACGTCGCGTGGCGCTGGGTGCACGGGATGGCGCTGTATGCCAAAGACTCGATCTGGGCCAGGGGCGGGGCCTCGCTTTGCAGCGCCACCGTAAAGGCCGCCAGGGCGTCGGGCTCCGCCTCGACGGCGATCTCGACGCCCGAGGTCGTGTTGCGCACCCAGCCGGTGGCGCCATAGCGGGCGGCCAAGCGGTAGACGTGGGGGCGAAAGCCCACCCCCTGCACCACGCCCGTGATCTTGATCAGGCGGGCGGCGCAGGTCGTCTCTAGCCCTTGGCCTGCTCGTGCAGCCATGTCGTCCAAGCGTCAAACCCCTCGCCCGTCACACAGGACACGGGGAAAATCTCGATCTCTGGATTCAGGCCGCGCACCAGCCCCAAAAAGGCATCCATGTCAAAAGCCAGGTAGGGCAGCAGGTCCACCTTGTTGATGACCAGCACATCCACATTGGCAAAGATCTTGGGGTACTTGTGGGGTTTGTCATCCCCCTCGGGGATGCTCGAGATGGCGACGCGGGTATGCTCGCCCAGGTAGAAGCCAACGGGGCACACCATGTTGCCCACGTTCTCGATGAACAACAGATCCAGATCCTCCAAGGGCAGGTCCGGCAGGGCGCGCCCCACCTGGTTGGCATCCAGATGGCAGCCGCCGCCGGTGTTGATCTGCACAGCCGGGATGCCCCCCGCGCGCACCTTGTCGGTGTCCACAGTGGAAGCCAGGTCGCCCTCGATGGCGGCCATGCGCACCCGGTCGCCCAGGCGGCGCACCGTCTCCAGGATCAGGCTGGTCTTGCCGGCGCCCGGCGAGGCCATGATATTGACCACATGCACGCCGTTGGCATCAAAGATGCTGCGATTCTCCATCGCTTGCACATCGTTGGCCTTCATGATCCGTTCCACAACCGGCACGCGACGTGTACTCATGTCTCCTCCACCTCGATGCTGTCTACATAGAACTCGCGACCCTCGGTCACCTGGGCGCGGGCCTGGCCGCAGGCGGGGCAACGCCAATCGGCGTCCCTGGGCTGCCAGGTTGCGCCGCACGCGCCACACGCGAGCTGTACATCCACACGCCGAAAGACCAACTCGGCCCCGGCGCAGGGCGTGCCCTCGCTGAGATAGTCGAAATAGAACTGGACGCTATCGTCCACCACGCTGGAAAGCTCGCCGATCACCAGGTGGATGCGGGCCACGCGGCTCGCGCCTGCCTGAACGGCATGGCGATTGACGATCTCGATGATGCTTTGGGTAACGGCAAGCTCGTGCATATCTTGAGTAGTATACTCTGGAACGGCGGCGATCCAAAACGCCCACCGCGCTGGGCGGCAACGTGTTCACATTAGCACGTGCTACGACATCGCCGTGTGGGAACACCACCCACGCCTTGACGCTGGCGACTATCGCCGCTACCATCAGAGCAGGTCTCGATGCAGCACCACAACATGCGGAGGTCGCCATGAACGGATCGGAACGGATGGGTTGGTGGCAGAACGCCCGCTATGGCATGTTCATTCACTGGGGGGTGTACGCCATCCCCGCGCGGGGCGAGTGGGTCATGCACCAGGAGCATATCCCCCATCGAGAGTATGCGCCCCTGGCCGCCGAGTTCAACCCGCGTCGCTATGAGCCCGATGCCTGGGTGCGGCTCGCCAAGGAGGCGGGCATGCGCTACATGGTGATGACCACCCGCCACCATGACGGCTATTCGCTATTCGATAGCCAGGTCTCGGATTTCACCGCGCCCAAGACCGCCGCCGGGCGCGACTTGATCCGCGAGTATGTGGAGGCTTGCCACCGGGGCGGCATGCCCGTCGGCTTTTACTACTCTTTGCTGGATTGGCGCTATCCCGCCTATTTCCACGGCCCGCAAAAGGACCCCGAGGGCTGGAACGCCCTGGTGGCATACGTCCACGCCCAGGTGCGCGAGCTATGCAGCAACTATGGCCGCATTGACGTGCTCTGGTACGACGGCGGCTGGCCCTACACCGCTGAGGCGTGGCGCTCGGCCGAGCTGAACGCCATGGTGCGCGACTTGCAGCCCGAGATCATCATCAACGACCGCTCGCTCTTGCCCGAGGACTTCGACACACCGGAGCAGCACATCCGCGCCTCGGAGGCGGGCCGCCCCTGGGAGGCCTGCATGACGCTGAACGGGAGCTGGGGCTATAACGAGGCGGATGCCGAGTGGAAGACGCCCAAGCAGGTGATCCAGATGCTGGCGCGCTGCGCCTCGGGGGGCGGCAACCTGCTGCTGAACATCGGGCCGCGCCCTGACGGAACGGTCCCAGCCGAATCGGAGCGCATCCTACGCCAGGCGGGCGCCTGGCTGAATGCCAACGGAGGCTCGATCTATGGCGCGCAGCGCTCGCCTTTTTTCACCTCCACCGGCATGACCACCCTCAAGGGCAATACCCTCTATGTCCACGTGTTGCGCTGGCCGGGCCGCGAGCTGGTGGTGCCCCGGCTGCGCAACCAGGTGCGCTCGGTGCACATGATGCAGGGCGGCGAGTCGGTGGCCTTTCGGCAACAGGATGACCGTCTGTTCCTGGAAAAGCTGCCCGCACGCGCCCCCGACGAGTTGGACACGGTGATCGTGGTGGAGCTGGACGGCGCGCCCGTCGCCCTGGACTATTTCAGCGACGGCTGGGAGCCCCAGGAGGAAACGCCGATGGTTGAGGAGGGCGCGGCAGATTCATAGATCGAGTGCCATGCGGCGAGAGGCAACGTCTCAGTTGCCCCTCGCACGAGAAGGAAGACGGCAGTCATGCGCACCAATCCGAAGGACGTGGAGCAGAGGATCGCTGATAGTGTGAGAGTCACGCGCCTAGACATCGCAGTCGCCAAGAGCTTTGTAGTGAAGTTCAACCCCCATAGCCTCCTCGAAGTGCTCCGGGCTTTCGAACAGGATCGTGAAAGCCTCGCATCGGGGCCGATGGTCATCAACCTTTCTATCGACATCGAACCGCAGATCCTTCGGGCTGTGGAGTACATCCGATGGCGGCTAGCGTTCGTTGAGGCGATTTGGGGCCTGTGCCATGCAGGGATTCTCCTTGCGGTAAGCGAGAGTCTTGAGAAAGTGGCTGTGGGCCTTGGCCACACCGACGGAAGGTATTCGGGTTCGCTGAACTTACCCGACTATCCTACTGCTGTGCCTGCCAGAGTCAGACTTGCCCCATCGGCAGCCAGCGGGGCCACCCTTGAGCTGTCCGACGGTGATCTGTATCTAGCTGCTCTAGATATCCCCAATCTCGAGCCAGAGATTGCTGTGTCGTTGCGCGAAGCCGTCAAGTGCTTTCGTCATGAGCTGTACCTGCCTTGCCTTGCCATGTTGGCGAGAGCATCAGAAGGGGCATGGACGGAACTCGGCCTCGCGCTGCTCAAGGCGGCGCCCGAGCACAGTCAATTGCCCGCCGCACGGCGCGAGAACATGCGACTGACCATTGAGGGAAGCGACGCCTCTGTCTTGAGAAAGATGCGCACTGTGCTGGAACTCTACAAGATCGGAGGGCTGTTCGCTCAAGTCCAGAAAGAGTCGCGATCTAGTGCAGCAGATCTCGAAGGGGTCTCCATTTGGTCAGATGCGGTGAGGAACTCGCGCAATGCTGTCCACTATGGTGTAGAGCCAGCCATGCAGAACTCGTACGAGAAGGTCGGAGTGCTTCTTCTGGCCACGGCACAGCACTTGCGCACGATCTACAGCATTCGCGGAGCGATAGAACGGCAGATAGCTGGTCACAACGATGCGCAGCCATGACGAAGAGGGCCGCTGGGCACGCCCCTGATGAGCTGAATAGGCGCGGACTATGGCTTACAACGCCCTATGGCGCGCCCGCGCCGGGCTCGTCGTCCTCAGGCGGCGCCAGGCGCCACTTGAGCCAGATCAGGGCGGCGACGGCCACCGGCAGCAGCCAGAAGCGCGGATCAAAGCCGAGGAACAGGGTGAATACGGCCATTAAGACGGCGGCCATGCCGGCGCGGATCTGGATCTCTCGCAGGCAGCGTGGGTCCATGCGCTTGCTCGCTCCCCTTGTTGGCGGCTCTATTGTGACCTGGGTTACAGCACCTCGACAGCGGCCCGTGTATAGTAGCATCAAAGGACGTTTGGCGGCGAATCGGGCCGCATACACTGGATAGGAGCGAACGGGATGAACCAGCCAGGTCTACAGGAACGCAAGGAACTGCTCAAGGGGATGATCCTCGATCTGCACCAGGGCGCCGATCTGGAGGAGGTCAAGGCGCGTTTTCGCGATCTGATGGGCCACGTGAGCGCATTCGAGATCTCGCAGATGGAGCAACAGCTCATCGCCGAGGGGCTGCCGGTGGAAGAGGTGCGCGCCCTGTGCGACGTGCACGTATCGGTGTTCGAGGAGGGCATCCAGACGCCCGACCAGCCCGAGCTGGTCCTCGGCCACCCGGTACACACCTTCAAGTATGAGAACTTTGCCCTGAACGAGTTGCTGACCCTGCTGGACGAGGCTGTGCCGCAACTGCCCGACGTCCAAGCCCTGGCCCGTGTACGCACCTTTGCCGAGCAGGTAATGCAGTTCAACCGCATCTATTTGCGCAAAGAGCACCTGCTCTTCCCCTTCCTGGAGCATCACGGCGTCAGCGGCCCCACCCAAGTCATGTGGGGTGTGCACGACCAGATCCGCGAGCAGGCCAAGGCGTTCCAGCAGGCGTTGCAGGCGGGCGACGCCGGGCAGATCCAGGCCACCTATGCCACTTTGGCGGAGAACGTGCGCTCGATGTTCTTCAAAGAGGAAAACATCCTCTACCCCACCGCGCTCAAGATGCTCAGCGACGCCGAGTGGCTGGCGATCCGCGAGCAGAGCGACGAGATCGGCTACTGCCTGATCCGCCCTGGGGATGCGTGGCAGCCCAACGTGCCGGAGAACGAGCGCATCGCCGCACCCGCCCAGGCTGCTACCACCCTGTACGGCCAGGTGGCGTTGCAGGTGGGCGAGCTCTCGCCGCAACAGGTTGACCTGATGCTGCGCTACCTGCCGGTGGATATCAGCTTTGTGGACGAGAACGACACGGTGCGCTACTACTCCGAGACGGTGCACGGGCGCATCTTTACCCGCACCCCTTCGGTCATCGGGCGCAAGGTGCAGAACTGCCACCCGCCCAAGAGCATGCACATCGTGCAGGCCATCCTGGACGGCTTTCGCAACGGAACCCGCGACGAGGCCGCGTTCTGGATCACCATGGGCGGGCGTTTTTTGCACATCCGCTACTATGCCATGCGCGACGAAAAGGGCAATTATCGCGGCGCGCTGGAGGTGACCCAGGACGTAACTGAGATCCGCGCCCTGGAGGGCCAAAAGCGCCTGTTGGACGACTAGACGGTTGAGCGCTCTGGCGCAAGCATAGCACAAGGGCGGCCACAGCGTGGCCGCCCTTTTTCGTCATTGCGGAGGGTCTTGCCAGAATCCCTGGCGGCAACTGGAGGGCGGGCCTCCCGGCCCGCCCCGCGGACGGGACGTCCGCCCTCCGTGGTCTCGCCTTGAGCCGTGCTGCGCCAAGCCCCCGGTGGTCCTGAACGCAGACACGCGACGTTGCGCAGCCCACGGCTTGCCAGGTCGTCCATGTTTCTGGAAAGGCGCCATCGCAAAGAGCTACTTGAGCTGGTCGTACACCCAGGCGATGTCCAGCTCCTGGAGCTTGGCCAGCGTCGGGACGCCGGTGGCGGTATCCCAGCCCATCATGCCGTAGAACGTCTCTTTGGCCTCTTCGAGCACCTCGGGATCCACCGGCTCCTCGTTGACCTTGCCGCTCACAAAGTGCTGCTGCATCCGGCGAGGCAGCCGGTCATCGTCGCGGGTCATGCCCTCGCGCAGGTTGAACGCCCGCGCCATGGTCACGCCGCGCTCGCCCGCACGCATCAGCTCCCAGACGTTGGTCTTCCAGCCGGTCATGGCCGAAACGATCTCGGCCATCTGATCGCGAGACCAGTTGATGAACATGCAGTTGCCCAGATGGTTGTGTACCCACTGCCAGTTGCTCGAGTACATATAGGCGCGCACCTTGGCAGCGTTCAGCGTCGTGCGGGGCACCGCCTCATAGATGCCCAACTGCTGAAAGCCCTCGCCCAGGGGATCGTTGGCCATGCCATCATCCCAAAAGTTGTGCATATGATCGGCGCCGGTGGGCGAGAGGGCATAACCCAACGCCTGGCCGTGGCGCGTGCGGCACTCGTGCATGGGGAAGGGCTGGCCCTTGACCGTGATCGAGTAATCCGACGCATTGCCGCCGATCTTGGCCGCGGCATAGTCGGTGCCCTCGGCCAGCAGATCGCCCAGCCCCTCGCGGTTGGCGATCATCTGGGTCAAGGCCAGCATCGCCTCGGCATTGCCAAAGCGCAGCTCCAGGCCGCCGGTATCCTCGGTGGTGAGCAGGCCGTTCTCAAAGCACTCCATCGCGAACGAGACCGCCATGCCGCACGAGATCGTATCCAGGCTGGCGGCATTGCAGATCTCGTGGGCCTTGCTGATGGCCTTGAGGTCATCCACGCCGCAGTTGGAGCCAAAGGCGCCGATGGTCTCGTACTCGGGGCCGCCATAGATGGGGTCAATATCCATCCCCTCTTCGTGCACCTCGACCACGCGCTTGCAGCGCACGGGGCAGGCATAGCAGCCCTCGCGGCCGATCATGATAGTATCGCGCAGGGTAGAGCCGGTGATCTTTTCGGCGCCCGCGAACTGGCCATCCTGAAAGTTGCGGGTGGGCAAGGCCCCAATGGCGTTCAGGCCCATGAGGCCGCCGGGCGTGCCCAGATCGTGCATGCCCCAGTGGGCATCCTTCCAGTGTTCCACCATCCAGCGCGAAAGCTCGCGGAACTTGTCCTGGTCGGCCACAGGCGCACGGCCCTTGCCCCGGGCGGCCACGGCCTTGAGATTCTTGGAGCCCATGACGGCGCCCGTGCCGGTGCGTCCGGCGGCGTGGCGCAGGTCGTTGATCACGCAGGCATAGCGCACCAGGTTCTCGCCGCCGGGGCCGATCATGGCCAGGCGCACGCGGCTATCGCCCAGCTCCTCATGGATGGCCTCTTGGGTCTCCAGGGTGGGCTTGCCCCATAGGTGCTCCGCATCCCGGATCTCGACGACGCCATCGTTGATCCACAGGTAGACCGGCTTGGGCGACTTGCCCTGCACAACGACGGCATCATATCCCGCCTGCTTGAGCTCGGCGCCGAAAAAGCCGCCCACGTCGGCGCTGCCATAGCCGTTGGTCAGGGGCGATTTGGCGCCCACACAGCTGCGGCCCGCGCCCGCAATGGGCAATCCGGTAAAGGTGCCCGTCGCAAAGATCAGCAGGTTATCGGGCCCCAGGGGGTCCACGCCCTTGGCCATCTCGTGCAACAGATAGTAGGCCACGAACCCGTTGCCGCCGAGATAGCGCCGATAAAAGCTATCCGGCATCTCGTCTACCCAGGTCTTGCCTGCCGTCAGGTCCACGCGTAGAATCTTGCCAGTGTATCCACCAAGCATATCGTTAGCCTCCTTCTGGTCGGGCCGTCCACGGCCCGATTTCCTCTCCAACGGCGCTATGGTAGCCCAAGACGCCAGCAAGTGTCAAGCGCCGTGCAGCCGTGCATCCAGGATTGACGGCGCTTTCGGCGCGTGCTATAGTCTGGCCGACTCTAGCGTGAGCGGCCACGCGAGCGTGCTCCGGCTAGGTGGCCGCTCCGTGCGCTCTGGCGCCCCTCGGGCCCGCATCCTGTCCCTGCACTGATACTATTGCCCGCGCGCAAGCCCCTGAGCCCGCTCGGCAATCTTGGAGGCTCTCATGTCCACAGCTCCCGATGACCGCGCCCAGGTGGTGGCCTTTGCCGGCACCCAGGGCCTGGAGATGCTCGTCTCTGCCTATCGCGATGCCCCCTGGGATGTGACCGGCGTCGTGCCGCCGGCCAACGCCGGGGCAGCCTTTGCCCAGTTGCACTCTTCCATCGGAGCCAGCGCCGACGAGGTGCTAATACCAACGCTAGACCGCGTGGAGGTTTGCGCCGAGCTGAGCGACGGCGCGCAACTGGTGGGCGAGACGGCCATCACCCAGGGGCGCGCGGGCTGCACCATCCGTCGCGTATTCCTGGTCTCTGAGGTGATGGGGCGCCCCTCAACCGATTTCCGCCCCACCCCCGAGGTGCTGGCGGCCCTGGCCAGGGCCGACGCCATCGTCATCGGGCCCGGATCGCTCTTTACCAACCTGATCCCCTCGCTGCTGATCAAGGAGATCAACCAGGCGGTACGCCAGAGCGCCGCCCGCAAGATCTTTGTCTGCAACCTGATGACCCAGCCCAACCAGACCGAGGGCTATTCCGTGGCCGACCATGTGCGCACCATCCAGCAGCACTGCGGCCTGCGCTTTGACTATGTGCTAGCCCACCACGAGGGCGCCATCAGCCCCGAGGTGCTGCAACGCTACCGCGACAGCGCCGCCGACCTGGTGGCCTCGCAACTGGTGGTGAACGACGGCTCGCAGGTGGCCGTGTTCCCCGATACGGCCCAGGAGATGGCGCTGGTGGAGGGGGCGATCCTGGTGTTGCGCGACCTGGCCGCCGAGGTGCTACAGGATGACCCGCTCACCGGCGAGCGCCGCCTGGTGGTGCGCCACGATCCTGCCAAGCTGGGCGATGCCCTGCGCGCCCTGCTGCACGATTTCGCCCTGCAAAAGCAGCTCTCGGTGAGCCGCGCCATCTTTCGCGAGTACGACATTCGCGGCATCGTTGGCGCCGAGCTAACCAACTCGGTGTTGGAGACCATGGGGCGCGCCTTTGGCACCTACATGCAGCGGCGCACCGGCCGGCGCCAGATCGTCGTCGGCCACGATGCCCGGCCCAGTTCCGGTCCCTTTAGCCAGGCCGCCATCCGTGGCCTGACCGCCTCCGGCTGCGAGGTGCTGGATATCGGACAGGTGCCCACCCCGTTGACCAGTTTCGCCGTCAACCACTTTTGGGTGGATGGGGCCATCCAGGTGACCGCCAGCCACAACCCCGCCGAGTTCAATGGGCTCAAGCTCCAGGTGGGCATGGAGCCGCTGGCGGGCGCCGAGCTGCAAAAGGTGGAACGCCTGATCGCCAGCGGCGCCTTTGCCAGCGGCCAGGGCCACCATATCGCCCGTGACGTGGTCTATCCCTACCTGAACTGCCTGCTGCACAAAGTGGAGCTCAGCCGCCCCTTCAAGGTCGCCGTTGACGCCGGGCACGGGGTGAACGGGCCGCTGGCCCTGCGGCTGCTGCGCGAGCTGGGCTGCCAGGCCGTGCCCCTCTATTGCGAGCCCGATGGCACCTTTCCTGCCCATGCGCCGGACCCCAGCGAGGCCGAGAACCTGGCCGATCTGGCGCGGGTGGTGGTGGAGCAGGGCTGCGACCTGGGCATCGCCTTTGATGGCGACGGCGACCGGATCGGGATCGTGGACGAAAGGGGGCAGATCGTGCCGCCCGATGTCTACCTGCTGCTCTATGCCCGCGAGGCGCTGCGCCAGGGGCCGGGCAAGGCTGTATTCGAGGTGCGTTGCTCCGAGATGCTGTTCGACGGGGTGCGCAAGTATGGCGGCATCCCGATCATGTCGCGCTGTGGCAACACCTCGATCCTGCCCCGTATGCACCAGGAGCGCGCCGTCATCGGCGGCGAGTTGAGCGGGCACATCTTTTTCAACGACCCGCCGTTCGAGTTCGATGACGCCCTCTATGCCGCCGCCCTGCTGCTGGCCTATATGGACCGGGCCGGGGCGCCCCTGACTCAGATCATCGCCGACTTGATGGATGGACTGCCACGTTATGTCAGCTCGCCCGAGCTGCGGATCAACTGCCCTGACTATCTCAAGGAAGAGGTGGTGGAGCATGTGCGCGACGCCTTTGCCAGCCGCCTGCGGGTGATTGACATTGACGGCGCGCGCATCTATTTCGGCGAGCGCGAGTGGGCCCTGATCCGCGCCTCGAACACAAGCCCCAAGCTCTCGTTGCGCTTTGAGGCCACCGACCAGGGCCGAATGGAGGCCATGAAAGTCGCGCTCCGCGAGGAGCTGGCCCGCCACCTGCCCGAGGTGGAGGCGTTCTAGTGTTGCCGTAGACACGTTCGAACGTTCGAACGTGCCTACGGCATGGGCGAACGTCCTGCCCCCTACTCTACCGTCACGCTCTTGGCCAGGTTGCGGGGCTGATCCACGTCACAGCCGCGTAGCACGGCGATGTGGTAGGCCAGCAGTTGCAGCGGCACCACGGCCAGCAGGGGCGTCATATAGGGCCCGGCGGCGGGGATCCAGATCACGTCATCGGCCTTGTCGGCCACCTCGTGGTCGCCCTCGGTGGCGACGGCGATCACCCGCCCGCCGCGCGCCCGCACCTGCTCGATGTTGCTCAGCATCTTGGTGCGCACCCGGTCGTCGGGACAGATGGCCACCACGGGCATGGTTTCGTCAATCAGGGCGATAGGGCCATGCTTCATCTCGCCCGCCGGATAGCCCTCGGCGTGGATGTACGAGATCTCTTTGAGCTTGAGGGCCCCCTCCAGCGCGATGGGATAGTTCATCCCCCGGCCGAGATAGAGGAAATTGTCGCAGTGCATGTACCGGCGGGCGATGGCCTCATAGTCAGAGCCGTTGGCCAGCAGCTTGCCCACCAGGCTGGGCAGGCGCCCCACCTCGGCCAGCAGCTCGGCGCGGCGCTCCCGCGCCAGCACCCCCCGGCGCGCCCCCAGGTAGATGCCCAGCAGGAACGAGGCCAGCACCTGCGAGGTGAACGCCTTGGTAGAGGCAACGCCGATCTCGATGCCCGCGTTCAGCGGGATCACGCCGTCGGCCAGGCGCGCCGCCTGGCTGCCCGCCACGTTCACCAGGGCGATGGACTGCATGCCCCGCTCGCGGGCCGCCTCCATCGCCGCCAGGGTATCCACCGTCTCGCCCGACTGGGTGATGACCAGCACCACGCTGCCCGGCTCTAGCAGGGGGTTGCGGTAGCGGAACTCGGAGCCGTAATCCACCTCGACGGGCAGGCGCGCCAGGTCCTCGATCATGAACTTGGCCAGCAGGCAGGCGTGCCAGGCGGTGCCGCAGGCCACCGCGTGCAGCCGTCGCAGGTGTGGAAAGACCGGCTCCATCCCGCGCAGGTCGGGCAGGATCACCTGGTCACTAGCCAGGTCCACGCGGCCCCGAATGGCGTCGGTGAGGGATTGGGGCTGCTCATAGATCTCTTTGAGCATGAAATGGCGATAGCCCTGCTTGGCGGCCAGCACGGGGTCGCCCGAAAGGGCGGCCACGGGTTTCTCCACTGGATGGCCCGCCAGATCGCACACGGCAACGTCCTGGGCGGTGACGGCGGCCACCTCGCCATGCTCCAGATAGAGCACGCGCCGGGTATGGGCCATCAGGGCCAGGGTGTCCGAGGCGATCAGGTTCTCGCCCTCGCCCAGGCCGATGACCACAGCCCCTGCATGGCCCATGCGCCCGGCCACCAGCAGGCCGGGCTCCAGGCGGCTCATGGCCACGATGGCGCTGGGGCCCTCCAGCTCGGCCAGGGCCAACCGCACGGCGTCGGGCAAGGGACGCGCCCCCTGTTGATAGTGGCGGGCGATCAGATGGGCGATCACCTCGGTATCGGTCTGCGAGCGGAAAGCGACCCCCTCTGCCTCTAGCGCGGCCTTGAGGGCGCGATAGTTCTCGACGATGCCGTTCTGCACCACGGCAATGATCTCGTCGCCATCGGTGTGGGGGTGGGTGTTGTCCTCGGTGACGGCGCCGTGGGTGGCCCAGCGGGTGTGGCCCATGCCGATGCCGCCCACCAAGGGGCTGGCGGCCACCTGTTCCGCCAGGTTGCGGATCTTGCCCACGCTGCGGCGCCGCTCGATGCCGTTGTCGTTCAGCACGGCGATCCCCGCCGAGTCATAGCCGCGATATTCCAGGCGCTCCAGTCCCTCGATGACAATGTCGGCGGCTGCGCGCGGCCCGATATAGCCTACGATACCACACATGAGAGTCCCTCCTTGTTGGGGTATGGCAAACATGGTATGCCAGGCAAGCGCGCACCGCGAAAACCTTGGGGCGCTGCTGGCAAAAGATGCTGCGACACAGCCCGGCTGCATGCAGCCAGCTTGCGTCGGCCACCGACCTGCGTTCTGCGCCGGCGGTCGCCCGTCGGTTTTGCGGCAGGCCTTGTACAAGGAGGGCAAATGCAGGGTGTGGCGTACCCTGGGGGCTTCCGCTGATCTTTCGATGTTCCCCGGCGGCTGCCGGGTTAGGCCCGTATCGCTACGGGCAACCCCATCCTCGTCAACTGCGTTCAAGAGAGCGCGCGAGGGCCGATTCCGGCCGTCAGCCAGACGCCGTTCCCCACGCTACGCTCCGCGCCGCACGCGCTCTCTCGCAGTCCATGCGCTGTTTCCCTCCGTCGCGCTCGCTCAGTGCGTTGGTTCACCTCCTGTAGCCGCCTCGTCCAGGGCCGCCAGTACGTCGCCCATGGTCGCCACGGGCGCCACCGGCCTGCCCAGGCGTTCCACCAACACGGCCAGCGTCAGATCGTCCAGAGTGCGCTCCCCGGCCTCGTCCAGCATGGCGCGCGGGATGCACACCAGGTCGCCCAGGTCGCGGCCACCCAGAGCCGCCAACACGTCGGCGCCAGATAGCAGACCGGAGACGGTTACGCTGGGGCCGAACAGCCCGTTCTCCACCGGCAGGAGCGTCAGCTCGGCGCCGGCCAGCGCGCCAGCCTCGCGGGCCAAGGGCTCCAACACCGGCGCGATGAGCGTACCACAGACCAGCGTGGCCCGCAAACCGCTTTTCCGCGCGGGCGCGCCGTTGCGGGCCGCTCTGCGCCGGGTCCGCGCCCAATCGTCCAGCAGTTCGCGCACCAGGCCCACACCGTTCTCGCGCTGGGCGTCATCCTGGTAGAACGCTGCCGGGGGTACCTGGCGCCCGGCCAGCAGGTAGAGCTCGTCCGAGGGGTAGAGCCAGGTTGTGCCGGTGGCCGCGACGATCTCCGGGCGGCGCCCGTTCGCCAGGGCCAGCGCGGCCCGCGCCTGCGCGGGCGTCAGGCGCGTCAGGGGACGGCGGCAGTGGCGGGTCAGGCCCACGGGCACCAGGGCCAGGGTCTGCACCGTGGGCCAGAGAGCCAACAGTTGCTCGACGGTCTCGGCCAGGATGGCGCCATCGTTCATGCCGGGGACAATGACGACCTGGGCGTGCACGCTGATCCCCAGTTCGCCCAGGCGCGCGAGCTGGGCCAATACGTCAGGGGCGTTGGGGTTGCCCAGCAGCCTGCGGCGCGCATCCAGGTCCGTGGCGTGCACCGAGACGTAGAGCGGGCTCAGCCGTTGCTCGCCGATGCGCCGCCAATCCGCCTCGTCCAGGTTCGTCAGCGTGACATAGCTGCCCTGCAGGAACGAGAGGCGATAGTCGTCATCGCGCACATAGAGGGAGCGACGCAATCCCGCGCCACGTGCAGGCATCTGGGCCACAAAGCAAAAGGGACAAAGATTGGCGCACTCGCGGATCCCATCGAACAGGGGCGCGGCAAAGGCGATCCCCAGGGGCTCGTCATAGTCGCGCTCGATCTCGATGGTGTGGCGCTGGCCCTCGCGCAACACGACCAGGGTCAGCTCTTCCTCGGCCCCATAGTAACGCACGTCAATCTCGTCGCGCAGGGGATGGCCGTTGATGGAGAGCAGGCAGTCGCCGGGCTCGATGCCCACCTCATCGGCCAGGCCGCCCGGCTCGACGGCGGCCACCAGCCCGCCCAGCTCAGCAGCAGCCATCGTCGCGCCCGCCCGCCACGCGTCGCACCTCGACCAGGATGCGCTGCACCACCTCCTGGATGCCCAGCTCGGAGGTGTCCAGGTAGAACGCATCGGGCGCCTGGGTCAGGGGCGCTGTGGCGCGGGAGCTGTCTATTTCGTCGCGGCGGCGGATCTCGGCGATCTCTTCCTCCAGCGAGCGCGTCGCGCCGCGCCGGGTCGCCTCGAGATGGCGCCGCTGGGCGCGCACCAATAGACTGGCGTCCAGATAGACCTTGCATTCGGCCTCGGGCAGCACGACCGTACCGATATCCCGCCCCACCATGACGATGCCGCCCTGAGCGCCGATGCGGCGCTGCTGGGCCACCAGGGCAGTGCGTACGCCGGGATAGGTCGCCACCGGCGAGACGGCATGGTTCACAGCCGGCTCACGGATCTGCCAGGTGATATCAACGCCATCGGCCAGGATGGTGTTCTGGCGTCCGTCGTCCTCCGTAGGCGGTTCGACGCAGATCTCCAACTCGCGGGCCAACTGGCTCACCCGAGCCTCGTCCTCGATGGGGATGCCCCGCTCCAACGCGGCCCAGGCCACGGCCCGGTACATGACGCCGGTATCGAAATAGAGATAGCCCAACTCCCCGGCCAGCAACTGGCCGATGGTGCTCTTGCCCGAGGCGGCCGGGCCATCCACGGCGATGGTGATCAGGCGCACGGGTCTCCTTTCACTTGGCATCCACCTCCAGCCCGACGGCGCGGCGCAGCGCGTCCACCTCGGCATCGTCGAGCCAGCGCCCCTGGCCGGGCTCGAGATCGCCCAGGGCCAGCATGCCCATGCCCACGCGGATCAGGCGCAACACGGGAACGCCCAGGGCCCGCAGCATCTCGCGGATCTGGCGCTTGCGCCCCTCGCGCAGCACCAGGCCGATCCAGCGCGCGCCGGAGGGCAGGGGCTCGCCGCGCCAGGCCCACCCGTCCCCCAGGCGCTTGAGCTGGGCATGGGCGGGGCGCTCCTCGTCACCCAGGGCCATGCCCTCGTCCAGGCGTCGCTCCTGTTCGGGCGATAGCTCGCCGCGAATCAGAACGCGATACTCTTTGGCGTGCTCATAGCGCGGGTGGGTCAGGCGCAGGGCCAGCTCACCATCGTTGGTGAACAGCAGCAGGCCCTCGCTATCGCGGTCCAACCGCCCCACGGGATAGAGGCGCCGCTCGCCGGGGACCAGGTCCACGGCCAGCCTTTCGCCGTGGGGGTCGCTGACGGTAGAGAGATAGCTCACGGGCTTGTAGAGGAGATAGTGGGCGGGCGCCTCGGCCTCGCCCAGGGGCGCGCCATCCACAACGATGCGATCCACGCCGGCGCGCACCCGCTGGCCCAGCTCGGCGATGGCGCCGTTGACCCGCACGCGCCCGGCGGCGATCAGCGCCTCGCACTTGCGGCGCGAGGCTACCCCCGCCTGGGCCATAACCTTCTGTAAGCGTTCGGGCTCAGTGTGCATACAGGGGGGCCTCCACCAGCGGGCGGCCCGCCAGATACACCTGCAGGCGGCCCACCGGCTCGTCCGTTGCGGGGTTGGCCGTCGGGTTCTCGATGCGCCGCACCAGGGTTACCGAGCCGATCTGCCAGGAGCGCACCAGCAGCGTCATCGGCTCGCGCAAGCCAAATTCGTGCAGATCGCCGTTCACATCCACGTAGCGGTTAATGGGCGAAGGCGTCAGGTTCACCGTCAACTCGGCATAGTTGGTGTAGAAATGGTCCAGCAGCGCGGTGGCATCGGCATAGCGGGCGCTGGAGCCCAGCAGCACCGACAGGGCCTTGCCCTGGCGGCGCTCCACCAGGGTGATCAGGCACTCACCCGCTTGGCGCTCGGTACCGGTCTTGACGCCGACCGCCCCCGGGTAGCGGGCGAGCATCTCGTTGGTGTTGACCAGCCGGCGGTTGGCCGAGACCATCTCCGGGCGGCTCAGGATGTCTCGCAGCAGCGGCTCCTGCATGACATAGAGCGCGATACGGGCCATATCCCAGGCCGAAGTATAGTTGCCTTCGGCGTCCAGCCCGCTGGGGTTGGCAAAGTGGGTGTTCTGCAGGCCCCAGTTCTCCACCCACGTGTTCATCCAACCCACAAAGGTTGGCACACTGCCGCCCAGGTTGCGGGCGATGGCCATGGCCGCCGCATTGTCCGAGGGCAGCAGGAGCACGGGCAGCAGCTCGCCCAGGGGCAGCACCTCGTCTTCGTTCAGGCCGATCATGGTCCAGACGGCCAGGTCTTCTTTGGTGATGGTGATGGGCCGCTCCAGGTCGGCGCGCTCCAGGGCCACCAGCGCCGTGATCAGTTTGGTGAGGCTGGCCGGGGCCCGGCGCGCGTGCTCATTGTGGGCATAGAGCACTTGGCCCGTGGTGGGGTTGACCAGCAGCGCCGCCGCAGCGGTGATATCGGGAGCAGGAGCGCTGCGCATCAAGGCGATCTGCTGCGGCGTCAGCCCCTTGAATGCCACGTCAGAATCGGTCAGGCGCGGGGGCCCAAACCCGAGACACGTTGCCGCCAAGAGGATCAAGAGTGCAAACAAGAGACGCCGTGACATTGGGGTACCTCAGCAAACCGCGCCGACTAGAAGGGATTCTACCTGCCCCCAAACCGAGCGTCAAATGGTTCCGCCGGCTTGCCGTCCCCTGACAGACGTCGCGTCGGTTTTCGGGCGAGTGGGGCAGCATGGTATAATCCCCCCATCGAGGCGCTGTCCACGGATCGCCTGGCCTGCAATACACGATGACAGCACTGCTGTACGGGAGGTTACGCTTTGGTTGATATCTATCTCTTGCGGCACGCCCATGTGGATTACGCGCCGCCCAACCAGATCACGGCCCACAACGCCCTGACGCCGCTGGGCCACGAGATGGCCCGCCGCTTGGCGGAGCGTTGCGAGGCGTTCGAGCTGGAACTGCTGGTTGCCAGCCCCTTCCGGCGCACCCAGGAAACGGCGGCAGCGATCCGAGAGCGCCGTCCCGATCTGCCCTGCCTGCTGATGCCCGAATTTGCCGAGGTGAGCATCGAGGACCTGGACGGATACCCGGGGGAACTGCCGCCTGAAGACCTGCTCGCCTGGGATGACGAGCATTTCATCTATGGCAATGGGCGCATGTGGGAGCGCGTGCTGGCCGGGTGGGAGCGCCTGCAAGAGATCGTGGCGCAGCGCGGAGCCGAGCGGGTCGCATTGGTCTCCCACGGCGGCCCCCTGAACGTCATCGTGCGCCACGTTCTGGGGCAGGATGCCGCCGTCATGCGCATCAGGGACTCCTGGGTCAAGATAGACTATGCCGCCACGAGTTGCGTCCGCTATGTCAATGGCTCAAAGGGGATCGTTTGGCTCAACGACGCCAGGCACATCGAAGACCTGGCGCCGGTGCGCCAGGGGCTCTGGTAAGCCCCTGGCGCGCTACTCTTCGGGCTCGTCGTCGCCGACGGGCTCGCCGCTCTCGGAGAGGATGCCCAGCGCCCAGCGAGGCAACTTGCCGGTGACGCGCACGCCCTCGGGGGTGTACTCTTGGGCCTCCACAATGCCCTGCTCGTGCCACAGGTTGAGCACGTCGCCCGCCTGATAGGGCAGCACCACGTCTATATCCACCATGCGCGCCATCAGCAGGTCTTCGACGGCCGCCAGCAGGTCTCTGATCCCGATCCCCTGTTGGGCCGAGATGGGCACCACGTACTCATAGTCGTCGCCCAGGCGCGCCAGCAGGCTCTCGGTGCGCACAAAGCGGTTGCCCTCCTCGCCCAGATAGACGCCCGGATCCACCAGGTCTATCTTGTTGAGGGCCAGGATCACCGGCCTGTCTCCCGCCCCGATCTCCTGCAGCACCTCCTCGACCGTCTGCACCTTTTCCATGATGTGCGGGTCGCTCACATCCACGACGTGCAGCAGCAGGTCGGCCTCGCGCACCTCTTCCAGGGTAGCGCGAAAGGCGGCCACCAACTGGGTGGGCAGCTTTTGGATGAACCCCACCGTGTCGGTGATGAGCACCTGTTTGCCTCCGGCGAGGCTGATGCGGCGCGTGGTGGGGTCCAGGGTGGCAAAGAGTTGATCCTGCACCAGCACATCGGCGTCGGCCAGGCGGTTGAGCAGGGTAGACTTGCCCGCGTTGGTATAGCCCACCACGGCAACGGTAGGCAGCCCGCGCCGCCGGCGCTGGCGACGCCGTTGGCTGCGCTGCAAACGCACCTGCTCGATCTCACGGCGCAACTGGGTCATGCGCCGGCCGATCTCGCGGCGGTCCGATTCGAGCTGGGTCTCGCCGGGTCCGCGCAGGCCCACGCCGCCCACGCCCTGGCGCGAGAGGTGGGTCCACTGGCGCGTCAGGCGGGGCAGCCGGTAGGCATACTGGGCCAGCTCCACCTGCAGAGCGCCCTCGCGGGTGCGGGCGTGCTGGGCAAAGATGTCCAGAATCAGGGCGGTGCGATCCAGCACCGTCACGCCTAGCTCGCGCTCCAGGTTGCGCAGTTGGGCAGGCGAAAGCTCGTCGTCAAAGATCACCAGGCCATAGTTCAGCTCGGCGCGGCGCTCCTTGAGCTCCTCGACCTTGCCCGAGCCGATATAGGTGCCCGGGTTGATCTCGTTGAGGTTCTGGGTATCGCGCCCCACCACGACAATGCCGGCGGTATCGGCCAGCAGCGCCAGCTCGTCCAGAGACGACCCCATATCAAAGATCCTGATTGCTCCCCGCAGGGCGGCGCCCATCAGGTAGGCGCGCTGCGGCTCTCGCCGCAGGCGCGCCGATTCCTCCGTCAGACGGTGTCCTATAGTCGTAATAGTCGCTCCCCCGCCTCGCGCAGGCGGTCTTCGTTGATGCAGATCGAGAGCCGGAAATACCCGGCGCCATGCTCGCCAAAGGCGGTGCCCGGCGTGAGCCACACGCCCGCCTTCTCCAGCACCTCCAGGGCAAAGGCCTCGCAATCCACGCCCGCAGGGGCCTTGGCCCAGACATACAGCCCGCCCTTGGGCACCTCGGCCGTCATGCCCATTTGGGGCAGCCAGCCCAGGATCACATCGCGGCGCCGCTGATAGATCAGGTTGCGCTCCGCCAGCCAGCCCTGGTCGCCCGCAAGAGCTACGGTTGCCGCATCCTGGATGGGCCGAAAGATGCCCGAGTCAATGTTGGTCTTGACGGTGGTCAGCGCCTCGATGGCATCGGCATTGCCTACCGCCATCCCCACACGCCAGCCCGCCATGTTGTAGGTCTTGCTCAGCGAGTTGAACTCGATGCAGACATCCTTGGCGCCGGGCACCTGCAGGATGCTGGGCGCCTGATAGCCGTCAAAGGTTACGTCGCAGTACGGGTTATCGTAGCAGATCAGCAGATCATTGGCAGCGGCGAAATCCACCGCCTCTTTGAGAAAGCTCAGCGGCGCCGCCGCCCCCGTCGGGTTGTTGGGATAGTTGAGCCAGAGCAACGTGGCCTTGGCCAGCACATCTCCCGGGATGGCGTTGAAATCGGGCAGCCAGCCGTTTTCCTGGAACAAGGGCAATGCGTACGAGTCGCCCCCCGCCATGAGGGCGCCCATGCGATAGGTCGGGTAGCCAGGATCGGTGGCCAGGGCGATGTCGCCCGGATCAATGAACGCCAGGGCCACGTTGGCCAGGCCCTCTTTGGAGCCGATCAGGGGCCGCACCTCGGTGTTCGGATCCAGCTCGACGCCAAACCGTTTGCCGTAATAGTCGGCGGTGGCCTTGCGCAGCGCCGGCGTGCCGTAATAACCCGCGTATCCGTGGGTATTGGGCTTGAGGGCCGACTCGTACATGGCGTCAACGATGTGCCGCGGCGGCGCCAGATCGGGGCTGCCGATCCCCAGGTTGATCACATCCACGCCCTTGGCCTGCTGCTCGGCGATGCGTTTCTCCACGGTGGCAAACACATACGGGGGCAGATTCTCGATGCGATTGGCGACTCTCATGGGTCCTCCTTTAGGACGGCGGTCACGACGTGCAGATAGGGCTAACGCGAGACTGCGCGCGTGGCAAGAGGCTCCTCTTCGAGCCAGACCTGCAACAGGCGGCCAACACGCTGCAAGCTCTGGGCGCTGAGCTTGTCCAGCGTATCGCGCTGCGTGTGCCAATTGGGATCGTCCATATTGATCAACAAGGCGGCCTCCAGGCCGGTCTGCAGAAAGGGTGTGTGGTCGGCAATGACGTGGTACTTGTAGAGCGGCACAAACATATCTTCATAGCCCAGCTCTGCCGCCAACGCCCAGAGCTTTTCCTGGAGCCAGAGCGACGACGACCACTCGTAATGGATCTTTTGGTCGGCAATGCCGATCATGTCAATGATGATGACGTACTCGGGCCGGTTGCCCGGCTCGTTCACCAGGCGCTGCGCCATATAGCGCGAGCCCACGGCCCACTCCCAGTTGGCCACATCGCCCGAATCCTCGGCGTCAAAGAACGCCAGCCAGACCTGCATGCCCTCGGTGGCCGCCGGATCCAACACACGGGCCAACTCGAGCAATACGGCCGTGCCGCTGGTGCCATCGTTGGCGCCGGGCACCGGCGCCGTGCGGTCAACCGGATCCCGGTCCGCCATGGGGCGGGTATCATAGTGGGTGCCCACGATGACGATGGGCCCCTCGCCCCGCTTGGCGATCACGTTGGCCAGGGCGACGCCGCCATAGGCAAAGCGCTGGGTCTCGACCTCCCAGCCCTCCCGCCGCAGTTGGTCGGCGATATAACCCTGCGCCTCGACGCTGGCCTGGCTGCCCGGAATGCGCGGCCCCAGGCGCATCAACTGGCGCGCATGGGTCAGCGCCCGCCGCCCGGAAAAGGTCGGCGTCTTGTTCCCGCTAACGGCAACCAAGACCACGAGGGCAACAAGCGCAAGCCCTACAATCCCCAGCCAGATGCCGCGTTTCATGCCGTCGCCTGCGCCAGATCGTCCAGGATGCCGCTGGCCTGGCAGAACGCCTCCAGTTCCTCCAGCGCCCGTGCGGCATAGGTCTGGTAGCGCTGCACCTTGTTGCGCACCGGCGGCTCTAGCGGCGGCAGCAGGCCGAAATTCGGCTTCATGGGCTGAAAGCCTTCCGGCTCGGCATGGGAGACATAGTGCAGCAACGCCCCCAGCATGGTGGCGGCGGGCAGCTCGACAGGCGCGGCGCCCCGGCAGGCCCGCGCCGCGTTGACTCCGGCAACCAGCCCGCTGGCCGTTGAGGCCATGTACCCTTCTGTGCCCACGATCTGTCCCCCGAAAAACAGCCCCGGCCTGGCCCGGCAAGCCATGCTCGCATCTAGCAGGGCCGGCGCGTTCAGATAGGTGTTGCGGTGCATCTGCCCCAGGCGCACCCACTCGGCCCGCTCCAGCCCCGGGATCAATCCAAAGACGCGTTGCTGTTCGGCCCAACGCAGGTTGGTCTGAAAGCCCACCAGATTGTACAAAGTGCCCGCCAGGTTGTCCTGCCGAAGCTGCACCACGGCATAGGGCCGCTTGCCGGTGCGCGGATCGCGCAGGCCCACCGGGCGCAACGGCCCATAGGCCAGGGCGTCATGCCCACGCGCGGCCAACACCTCCACCGGCAGGCATGCCTCGAAAAAGCGCGGGTCCTGGCGCTCGAAATCGCGCAGCGGCAGCCGCTCGGCGGCCAGCAGCGCCTCTACGAACCGGTCGTACTCTTCGCGGTTCAGCGGGCAGTTGATATAGTCGGCGCCATCGTCCTCCCAACGGGAGGCTCGGAACGCTTTGTCCATGTCAATGGATTCCAGGGTCACGATGGGCGCCATCGCATCGTAAAAGTGCAACTGGGTTTCCCCCAGCTCCCCAGCCAGGCCCTCGGCCAGCGCCCCGGAGGTCAGCGGCCCGCTGGCCACCACCATCACGCCGCTTTCCGGCAAGCGCGTCACCTCTTGCCGCACGAGGCGGATGTTCGCATGCGTCGCCATCGCCTCGGTGACGCGCCGGCTAAAGGCCTCGCGGCCCACGGCCAGGGCGCGCCCGGCGGGCACGGCGGTTTCCATCGCACATCGCAGGATCAGGCTGCCCAGGCGCTGCAGCTCTTCCTTGAGCAGCCCAGGCGCGCGCTCTGGCAATAGCGACCCCAGAGAGTTGCTACAGACCAGCTCGGCCAACAGATCGGTCTCGTGGGCCGGGGTGCTCCTGGTCGGGCGCATCTCGTACAAGGTCACACGTATACCACGAGAGGCAGCCTGCCAGGCTGCCTCGCAGCCCGCCAAACCGCCTCCGATGATGGTTAGCTCGTCGTGTCCGTATGTCATCTGTATGGGAGCATGATAGCATAGAACCGGCTTGGGGACAACAGAGGATGGGACGCAAAAAAAGGGAGAGCGCTGGCGGCGCTCTCCCTTGCTCTGCATACTGGGCCAGCCCGATCAGGCGACCTGGGCGATGACCTCTTTGGCCACCTCGTCGCTGACCCGCTGGTAATGCGAGAACTCCATCGTAAAGTTGCCGCGCCCCTGGGTGGCCGAGCGCAGGCTGGTGGCATAGCCGAACATGTTTGCCAGCGGCACCTGGGCCAGAATGGCCTGGGAGCTGGCGCTGCGCGGCTCGATGCCGCTGATGATGGCGGCGCGCCCGCTCAGTTCGCCGATCACGTCGCCGGTATAGTCCTGCGGCGCCACCACCTCGACCTTCATCATCGGCTCTAGCAACACGGGACGCCCACGCAGCACGGCCTCGCGCAGCGCAATAGAGCCCGCCGACTGAAAGGCCCGGTCCGACGAATCCACCTCGTGGAACTTGCCATCGATCAAGCGGACCTTGAGGTCCACCACCGGCTGCTTGGCATAGGGGCCCTCACGCAGGGCCTCACGCACGCCCTTTTCCACGGAGGAGATATACTCGCGTGGAATGGCGCCGCCCACAATGGCGCTCTCGAACACGAAACCGGCGCCGGGCTCCAACGGCTCGACCTCCATCTCCACCACGGCAAACTGGCCGTGGCCGCCCGATTGCTTGACCAGGCGGCCCGTAACGGTCACAGGCCGGGTGATGGTCTCGCAGTAGGCCACTTTGGGCGCGCCCACGGCCACGTCCACGTTGAACTCGCGGCGCAGCCGATCCACGATCACCTCCAGGTGCAGCTCGCCCATGCCCGCCAGCACCGTTTCGCTGGTCTGCTCGTTAAAGCGGCTGGTGAGGGTCGGGTCCTCCTCTAGCAGGCGCTGCAACGCAAGGCCCAGCTTTTCATCGGCGGCCTTGTTGGCAGCGCGGATCGAGAGCTCGATCACCGGCGTCGGAAAGCTGATCTCCTCCAGCATCACAGGTCGTTCCTGCGAGGCCAGGGTCTCGCCCGTCTTGGCGATCTTGAGGCCCAGCACGGCGCCGATATCGCCAGGGCCGATGCTCTCGACCTCTTCACGGCGCTCGGCGTGCATGCGCACGATGCGCCCGATGCGGGCCGTCTCACCCGTGTTGGCGTTCACAACGGTCTCGCCGCGCGCCACCGTGCCCGAGTAGACGCGGAAGAAGGAGAGCTTGCCCACATAAGGGTCTGTGCTCACTTTGAAGACCAGCGCGGCCACGGGCTCGCGGTCGTCCGGCTGGCAGGTGACCGTCTCGCCGTCCAGGACCGAGCGTCCGGTCATCGGCTCCACATCCAGCGGAGAGGGCAGATAGGCCACGATGGCATCCAGCAGCGGGATCACGCCCACATTGCGCAGCGACGAACCGCACAGCACGGGCACGGCGCGCCCGGCGCAGGTGGCAGCCCGCAGGGCGCTCTCCAACGTGGCAATGTCAATCTCTTCGCCCTCCAGATAGAGGATGGTGATCTCGTCATCCAGATCCGCCAGCGCCTCGACCATGCGCTCGCGCCGCAAGGCGGCCTCCGCCTGTAGCTCGGCAGGGATCTCGGCGGTCGTCAGGGCGCCTTCACGGTCAAAGAGCAGCGCCCGCATGTGCACCAAATCAACCACGCCGTCAAGCTGGTCCTCGCGGCCGATGGGCATCTGCACCACCACCGGATGGGCGCCCAGGCGCTCGCGGATCATGCCCACGGTGCGATCCAGGTCGGCGCCGGGGCGATCCATCTTGTTGACAAAGGCGATGCGCGGCACGTGATAGCGATCCGCCTGCCGCCAGACCGTTTCGGACTGGGGCTCGACGCCTGCAACGCCATCAAAGGCCACCACGCCGCCATCCAGCACGCGCAGGGCGCGCTGCACTTCCGAGGTAAAGTCAATATGGCCCGGCGTATCGATCAGATTGATCTGGTGGCCCTGCCATTCGCAGGTGATGGCCGCCGATTGGATGGTGATGCCGCGCTCGCGCTCTTGCACCATATAGTCGGTCACGGTGTTGCCCTCGTCCACATTGCCGGTGCGATAGATCAGACCGGTGTGGAACAAGATGCGCTCGGTGGTCGTCGTCTTGCCGGCATCAATGTGCGCTATGATTCCGATATTGCGTAGTTTGGTCAGATCCATCTTTTTCATCGTTCACTCCCATGAGAACGGCGAACCACTTGGCCGTGGGCTTGCCAACGCCGGCGCACAAGAAAAGGCGGCCACATCCTGGCATCCATCGCCATCAAGGCGGGCTGTCGAGATGCTGCCACCCTTCGCCCACGCTCCCGTCCAACAGAAGGGAGCCCTATGATTCACCCAGTAAGCTACCAGGCAAACGTGCACGCGTGCGTGCACACACGAAGGAAAAGTATACGAGGGATTGCGCAGCGAGTCAAATAGCGGTTGCGCGCTGATGCGCGTACGCGTTACCGCGACTTTTCCAGGCGCTCGTGCTGCGCTCGATCAAAAAAGCTATCCGCGCCAAGGGCCTCCAGCCGGGCCCGTCGCACCTTGATCGCCAGCCGCTCGCCAAGAACCCCAATGCCGCCCAACCCGAAAAAGATGCGAAAAAGGTAGACGAAAAAGCTCGCCAGGAACAGCCCCGAAGCAAGGCCCACCAGGCCAGCGGACCAACCCTCCTCAAAGTAAAGAGCCGAGACGAACGCGACGATGGCCAGGTACGAGCCTGCGAACTGCCCCGCCACGCAGGAACGACAGAGCCAGGCGCCGTCGGACCCCATAATCCGATACGTGGTGCGAGAGCCCAGGAGCGGAATGGCATAGTCGCCGCTGGCAGAAGCGCGCCTGCCATAGTGGAACGTGTACTGCTTTCCCCCGACATGCTCCAGCCCGCACTGGGCGCACTGATGGGTTTCCCCCACCCCGCTCAGCAGCTTGGGACCCAGCAGACACAGGACGAGGGGAGCGACGCCAGGAAACAGGAGGCTCAACCCTGCCCATAGCCACCCCGACCGCCTCAGCGACCCCGCGTACATCGCCGCCAAGCCCACTGCGCCCATCTGCGCCCCCAGATGCCAGGGGCGCAAGGCTGCGCTCTGCCACATTACCAGTGGGTTGGCGGGGTGCGGGAAGAAAGGTCGCCCGCCAGATCCGACGGCCCAGAGAGCGAATCGGACCCAATAGGTGGCCAGCATCCAGAGATCCAGCGCCAGGCGCCGCAAGGTCACGCCCGGCACGCGTGCATAAAGGCGTAGAGAGGGATAGAAACCATGCAGTGTGAGGCCCAGCGCCACCAGGCCGCAGGCCAACAGTAGAATCCGCGAAACGGGCCACTTGCGCTGCCGCTGGGACATCTTGCCTCCTTACGCGAACAAGCGTGCCAGGCTGATGCTCTCCAAAGGGCCTACATCGCCCCTACCTCTTCTATGGTCAGATACACGGACGGCTCTCTCCTGTACATAATAGCCCGGGCCACGAGTCTGCGCAAGGGCGGTTTTGGGCTTGCGCAGGACACCCAGGTCACGCCACGCGCGGGCTTGGTCGCGGGCAGGGGCGCCCCTGATCCCCGGAGGACCACGGATCATGCTCGCGCCAGGTCAAACCTTCGCGGGCCGTTTTGACCCCCGCGTGATTTGGTGTATCATCCCAACTCAGGTAAAGGCGTGGAGTTTGGCGTTACCCCGTGGCGTGCAGGTTTAGTGCACATATCGGACTAGAGATGGCAAGCCTTGACGACAGGCAAGCTCACGGGCGGCTACGATGATGTAGCTTGGCCCGTGTTTTGCAGAACACCGGTGTTCTTGGCGCAACGACGTGGCGGTAAGTGCGCCGGTTCTTTGTGCGTGAGTGTCTTGGTGTTGGGTTCGGCCGGTTTTCCAGCAGGAGGAAGTAGCGATGTCTTATGTGGTAAAGCACGAGCGTCTGAACCAGTGGGTCCGCGAGGTGGCCGAAATGTGCCAGCCGGACCACATCTACTGGTGCGATGGTTCGAAAGAAGAGTACGACAGGTATATGGGCCAGATGGTGGCTTCTGGCGCCGCCACGCCCCTGGCCAAGCGTCCCAATAGCTTTCTCTTTCGCTCGGATCCCAGCGATGTAGCGCGCGTCGAGGACCGCACCTATATCAGCACTACCCGCCAGCAAGACGCCGGCCCCACCAACAACTGGATCTCGCCGGACGAACTCAAGCCCAAGATGGTCGAGCTCTACACCGGTTGCATGAAGGGCCGCACCATGTACGTGATCCCCTTCTCCATGGGCCCCATCGGCTCCCCGATCTCCAAGATCGGCATCGAGATCACCGATAGCCCCTACGTTGTATGCAACATGCACATTATGACCCGCGTTGGCACCAAGGTCATCGAAACCCTGGGCAGCGATGGCGAGTTCACGCCCTGCCTGCACTCGGTGGGCGCCCCCCTGGCCGAGGGCGAAGAGGATGCCCTGTGGCCGTGCGCCCCCATCGAGAGCAAGTACATCGCCCACTTTCCCGAAGAGAACCTGATCTGGTCCTATGGCTCGGGCTATGGCGGCAACGCCTTGCTGGGCAAAAAGTGCTTTGCGCTGCGCATCGCCTCGGCCCAGGCCAGGCGCGAGGGCTGGATGGCCGAGCACATGCTCATCCTGCGGCTCAAGAGCCCCGAAGGCAAGCAGTACCACATCGCTGCCGCATTCCCCTCGGCCTGCGGCAAGACCAACCTGGCCATGTTGCGCCCCACCATCCCTGGGTGGGAGGCCGAGTGCATCGGCGATGACATCTCCTGGATGAAGGTCGGCCCCGATGGCCGCCTGTACGCCATCAACCCCGAGTCGGGCTTTTTCGGTGTCGCACCGGGTACATCTTACGACTCGAACCCCTCGGCGATGGATACCATCCTGGAGAACACCATCTTTACCAACTGCGCTCTGACCGATGATGGCGACGTTTGGTGGGAAGGGATTGACAGCAACCCGCCGCCGGCGCACCTGATCGACTGGAAGGGCCAGGACTGGACACCCGCAGTCAGCACGCCGGCCGCCCACCCCAACGCGCGCTTTACCGTGCCCGCGGCCCAGTGCCCGGTGATCGCTCCCGATTGGGAGAATCCCGCCGGTGTGCCCATTGACATCTTTGTCTTTGGCGGGCGCCGCACGGCTCTGGTGCCTCTCTTGATCGAGGCCTATGATTGGGAGCATGGCGTGCTGCTGGGCGCCACGGCCAGCTCCGAGACCACGGCAGCCAATATCGGCGCGGTGGGCAATGTGCGTCGCGACCCCTTTGCCATGACCCCCTTCTGCGGCTACAACATGGGCGACTATTTCCAGCATTGGCTGGAGATGGGCGAGCGCCTGGGCGACAAGGCCCCGCGCATCTTTTATGTCAACTGGTTCCGCAAGGATGCCGAGGGGCACTGGCTCTGGCCCGGCTTTGGCGACAACGTCCGCGCCCTCAAGTGGATGTGCGAGCGCTTCGATAACGCGATTGGCGCCGTAGAGACGCCCATCGGCCTGCTGCCCCAGGAGAGCGACCTGGACCTCACGGGCCTCGATATCTCGCCCGAGGCGCTGCACGAGCTGCTGCGCGTGGATGCCGAGGGCTGGAAGGCCGAGATGCCAGGCATCGTCGAGTACATGGCGCGCTTTGGCGACCGGCTGCCCGCTGGCATTACCCACGGGCTGAACGAGCTCAAGAAGCGTCTGGGCTAGGCGCCCGGCGCCCGCCCGATCCAGGTTACGCAGACCGACCAGCCGATTGGCGCCTGAGGCGCCAATCGGCTGGGTTCCTTTCGCAAGGAGTCATATGGACGAAACCCCGACCATTCGCCTCGATCAGTTTCTCAAGCTCACCGGCCTGGTCAAATCTGGAGGCGAAGCCAAGCACCTGATCCAGGGCGGCCAGGTGCTGCTAAACGGCCAGGTGGAGACGCGCCGCAGCAAAAAACTACACGCGGGCGACGTGGTGGCCCTGGGCGACTATGAGGCCCTCGTCGAATTGGACGCCGCCGACTAGCCTACAGCGCATCCTGGCACGGCCATACCGTCCGCCAGGTCCAGCCGCATCTCCTGGCGTGGCCCCATCTCGCGTGAGAGCCGAAAGCCGAACCCTGCATACAGGCGCATGGCGCGCTCGTTGCTCTTGGTAACGTTCAGCGTTATCATAGTTCGTCCGTGCTCGCGAGCCAGCGCGATGGCGTCGGCGATGATGCGCTTGCCATACCCCTGCCCCCAGTATTCCTCTGCCACTTGAATGTGCCGGATGTGGGCGCGATGGCGGCTGGGCCGCCATTCCAGCCACAGCCAGCCGACCAAGCGTCCCTCATCTACATAGGCGAACATGTCATCCCAGCGCGCGCCCATGCGCAGCGCATCGCGAAAGGCGGGCTCCAGGAACAGCTCGCCGGGAAAGTTGATCTCCCAGCTCCGCTCTTGCATGACCGCCAGCGCTGCATAGTCCGTATCCAGATCAATGCGACGACGCTCCATCAACAACCTCTATGCAAACAGTCGGGTGCCCGGCCTGAGATACTTTTCCGCCGCCTCCATGTTGAGGTCCACTCCCAGACCAGGGCGGTCCGTCAGTGTGATGGCCCCATTCTGGATCAAGGGCGGGTCGGACAGTACCAGCTCGTGCCAGTGTGGCCGTTCCAGCCAGTGCCACTCTAGCACGTAAAAGTTGGGCACGGCGGCGCAGCAATGGGCCGAGGCAACGGTTCCCAGCGGCCCGCAGACATTGTGGGGCGCAAAGGGAATATAGTAGACCTCGGCCATGTTGGCGATCTTTTTTCCCTCCGAGAGGCCACAGCACTTGGGCAGGTCGGGCATGATGATATCCACCGCCTGCTTTTCCAGCAGGTCGCGGAACCCCCAGCGCAAGTAGAGGTTCTCGCCGGCGCAGATCGGCGTCCGCGTCGCGGCCTTGACCTCGCGCATGGCGTCAATGTTCTCGGGGGGCACGGGCTCCTCCAGCCACATGAGGTCGAACGGCTCCAATGCCTGAGCGATGCGAATGCCCGAGGGCGTGTCGTAGCGCCCGTGCAGATCCATGGCCACATCCACGTACGGGCCCACAGCCTCGCGCACGGCAGCGACCTTGGCCACCATGCGGTCCAGCTCGCGGCGGCTCACCGTATGGTTGTAGGCGTCCTTTTTGTCGGGGCTGCGCATGTCGTCCAGGTCGAACTTGATGGCATCGAACCCCATCGCGACCACTTCGGCGGCCTTTTCGGCATTGGCGGCGGGCGAGTCGTCGCCGCCGGCGTGGCAATCGGCGTACAGGCGCACCCTATCGCGGAACGAGCCGCCCAGCAGCGCATAGACCGGCAGCCCCACCGCGCGGCCCACCAGATCCCACAGAGCGATCTCGATGCCCGTGAGCGCCGTCACCAGGTTGCCCGCCAGGGCGCCGTTGAACACATGGGCGCGACGCATCCGCTCGTACAGGCGATCCACGTTCATCGGGTCCTCGCCCAGGATCAGATTGCCCAGCTCGGCGATGATGCGCTGGATGCCCGGCCCGCCGTGAATGCACTCGCCCGTTCCCACCAGGCCCGCGTCGGTGGTGATGCGCACAAAACAAGAGTAACCGTGGCCGCGCACCTCGGCCGTACGAATCTCGCTGATCTTCATCTGCCCTCCATCCTCCCAGCCAGGTTAGGCGCCATCCTAGCCAAAGGAGCGCCGCACGTCAAGCGCCAAAGCGGGATTTACGCCCTCTTGCCGAATGGCAGCCCCCGATAGCACAGGCTGTGAGACCATGCTATACTGCCCGCATCGCACCGTATCGCGGAACCAAGCAAGGGGAAAAGCGTGCCGCCTCATACAGAGCTCTTTGTTCTCGACAACGGCCTCAAGGTGATCCTGCGCGAGAGCCATTCGGCGCCCGTGGTGAGCACCTGGGTCTGGTATCGCGTCGGCAGCCGTAACGAGATCGCCGGGCTGACCGGCCTTTCGCATTGGGTCGAGCACATGCTCTTCAAAGGGACCGCGCGCTACCCCAAAGGCAGCATCATGCGGCTGGTGAGCCGGCACGGCGGCTATGTCAACGCCATGACCAGCCAGGATTTTACCACCTACTATTGCACCCTGGCCAGCGACCGCGCCCATCTGGCCCTGGATTTCGAGGCCGACCGCATGTGCGGGGCGCTGCTCGATCCAGAAGAGGTCGAGACAGAGCGCACGGTGATCGTGGCCGAGCGCGAGGGGGACGAGAACGATCCTTTTTCCGTGCTGATGGAGGAGGTATCGGCGGCGGCGTTTCGCCAGCACCCCTACCACCACCAGACCATCGGCTGGAAGGATGACCTGCTGCGCATCACCCGCGACGACCTGTATGAACACTATCACAAGTTCTATGTGCCCAACAACGCCGTGTTGGTGATAGCAGGCGATCTGGATATCGCGGCGTGCGCGCGCCTGGTGCAAGAGCGTTTTGGGCGCCTGGAACCAGGCCCCTCGCCACAGATCCCCATCGCGCCCGAGCCGCCGCAACGGGGCGAGCGCCGGGTGACCCTGCGCATGCCCGGCGCCGCTTCCAGCGTGCAACTCTCGTACCATGCTCCGGCCACCGCGCACCCCGATTTCCTGCCGCTCACCATCGCCGACGCGGTGCTCTCGGGCGGCAAGGCGATGTTCTCCTTTGGCGGCAGCCAGGCGCGCAGCGCCCGGCTCTACCGCGCCCTGGTCGAGACCGAGCTGGCCTCTTCGGTGGGCAGTGACTATCAGCCCAGCCTGGACCCGTTCTTCTTTTCGCTGGATGCCACCGTGCGCGAGGGCGTTGCGCCCGAGGCCGTCGAAAAAGCCCTGCTGCAAGAGATCGCGCGCCTGCAAGAGACGCCCGTGGCCCCACACGAGTTGCAGGTCGCCATCCGCCAGACCCAGGCCCAGTTCGCCTATAGCACCGAGAGCGTCACCAGCCAGGCCCTGGCGTTGGGCTGCCTAGAGATGGTGGATCACTATGAACGCATGGAGACCATGCTGGACGAGTTGAGCCAGGTTACGCCGGCGGACGTACTTCGAGTGGCCCAGCGCTATCTGGTGGCCGAAGAGCGCACCGTTGGGTGGTTCATCCCCACCGAGGAAGGGGGTGATGACGATGACTGCGAGGACACGGGCCGCGCGGACGCGGGCGGCCTGCGCGTGTGGGCCCTGCGTCGCGGCCTGCGAGGGTACACGGGCGCGCCGCAGATCGTCGGCCCGGCAACGGTGACCCGCGCCACGCTCTCCAATGGCATCACGGTGTTGGTGCAAGAGCGTCCTTCGAGCGCCGCCGTAACCATCGCGGGGCAACTGGAAGCCGGCAGTTACCTGGATGAGCCCGAGACCCAGGGGATCACGGCGCTGACGGCGGCCATGCTGCGGCGCGGCACGGCGCAACACACCTTTCAGGAACTCAACGTCGCCCTGGACAACGTAGGCGCCTCGTTCAACCTGCTCGGCGGCAGAGATGAGATCAGCTTTGGGGGCCGCGCCCTGGGCCAGGATTGCGACCTGTTGATCTCTCTAATGGCCGAGATGCTGACGAGCCCTGTTTTCCCAGAGGACGAACTGGCCCGCCGGCAGGGCCAGCTCCTCACGCGCATGGCAGAGCTGGATATGGAGACGGGCTATCGGGCCAGCCGCGCCTTTGTCGAGGGCCTCTATTCCGCGCAGCACCCCTATGGCCGTCTGGTGTTGGGCACCCGCGAGACCCTGAGCCGCCTGGATCGGGCAGCGCTGCTACAACACTATGCAACGCACCTAGGCCCCACGGGGACCATTCTCAGCGTGGTTGGCGCGGTGCGCGCCCAAGAGGTCCTTGAGAAGCTGGACGCTGCTTTGGGCCGTTGGCCGCAGAGCAACGCCCACGGGCGCCACACCCCCCCACCCTGCGAACTACCCTCTGAGGCGCGACGTCGCTTTGTCCATATCCCCGGCCGCCCGCAGGCCGATCTGATGCTGGGCGTGTTGGGCATGCCCCGAGATGACGCCGACTATTACCCGGCCCTGGTGGCCAATGTGATCCTGAGCAGCTTGGGCATGATGGGGCGCCTTGGCGAGACGATCCGCGAGGAGATGGGACTGGTCTACTATATCGGCAGCGATCTATACACCAGTCCGGGCAGGCGCCCCTGGGTTGTGTCGGCAGGGGTTCCCCCCGATATGCTGGAGGAGGCCATCACGGCCATCCTGCGGCAGATCGTACTCATGCGCGATGAGCCTGTCACAGAGGAAGAGCTGGCGGACGCCCACGCGCTGCTGATCGGATCGCTCCCCATCTATCTTGAGACCAATGAGGGGATCGCCAGTTTCTTGCTGGCCGTCGAGCGGTTCGCCCTGGGGCTAGATTACCTGGAGCGCTATCCGGGGTTGATCGAATCCGTCTCGCGCGAGCAGATCCAACAGGCGATGCAGCGTTACTGGCCGGAAGGGCGCTATGTGGCTGCCGCAGCAGGCACGTTGCACGGAGGGCCGCGCCCAGCGCTTGGCTAGCCCCGGCGTTCCATGCGAATCCAGTAGATCAGCAGGAATACCAACACCCCATTCACGATGTACAGCAGGGCCAGGCCCAGGGGGCTGCGCTCGGCCCTGGGCTCCTCGGCGGGCGCGCTGACGGGCGGCCCGCCCTGCTCCGCCAGCCATTGGGCCTCCACCTCACGGTTCACGACCAGAGCCGCAGCGGGCGGCGGGGTCGCGATCGGCGTACTGGTGGGCAACGTGACGGTCACGGCCATCAGCGTGGGTGTCTCGGTGGGCGCGATGGTGGGCAGGGGCATCTCGGTGGCCGTGGGGCTGGGCATCGGGAGCGGCGTCTGGGTCGCCGTGGCCGTCGGCAACGGGGTAGGTGATGGGGCCAGCGTCGGCGAAGGCCTGGGTGTCTCGGTCGGACGGGGTGTCGGTGTGGGCGTCTCGGCAGCCGCAGCCACCAGGCAGGCATCATCCCAATACGAATCGTTGTGCTTGGTGCGGAAATCGGGCTGCCCACGGGTATAGACCGTGATCTCATCCGCCAGCGCGATGGTCGAGATCATCAGTTGCACCCATTCATCCACCGGATTGCCGGCAGCGTCGTAGGAGCGGGTGTCTACATCCAGCACCGGTTGCGACCAGACGATGGTGTCGGGCAGCGGGGCGCCAAACCCATCGGGCGTATCGCCATAGGGATCAATGCCCACGGAAACACGATAGTCGCCCGGGCCCTTGACCGAGCGCGTGGGCTCGGTGAGCGGCTGCACCAGATCCGAGACGGAATAGCGCCCGTCAACGACGATATCTTCCTGGCCGGTATAGATCTGCACCCAGATGGTAAAAGTGACGCGGCTGCCCCTGGGCACGCGCACCTGTTGGTAGAACCCTGCCGTGTGGGTCGAGTACATGGAAAAGAACGCCTGGGCACGCTCCCCTTGGTAGACCCGATACCAGCCATCGGACAGCTCGGAGCGGTTCAGGATCTTGTACTCGGGCTCAAAGTTATAGCCGACCTCGGTGCGCGTGGGATCGCCCAGCACGGCCCAAGGGAGCCAATCGTTGGCGATGTGAGACGATACGCTGGTGCCCACGAGCGTGCCAGGGTAAAAGCCCCCCTCAAAGCCCTGGTTGCGCAGCAGATTGCCCGCGCAATCGGCCCGCACGGGCAGCGCGATTAGCGCGACGGCGGCCAGCACCCATGCCGTGGTCATCGCAATCCGGCGCATGGTCATCCCCCTATTCGAGACATGCCTGCGGCAGCAACATTATCCCTGGGCCGAGGGCTCGGCCTGGGTCTCGCGCTCGATGGCCTGGCGCCCCTTGCGCGAGATGCGATTCCAGATGCTCGTCAGCCCCATAGCCTTGCGCATCAGAGCCACGGTTTGCTCCGCCTCCTTGCTGGTGCGCAAGGTACCCTCATAGAGCACCCGCTCCACCATGCCAGGCTGGGCCTCAAAGTAGGCCCGCCGCTCGCGGATCGGATCCAGGAAGGCGTTCAGGGCGCGCGCCAACGCCTCTTTGACCTCGACATCGCCGATGCGCCCCTCGCGATAGCGCGCCTTGAAGCCCTCGATCTGCGCCCGGTCCGGGTTGAATACGTCGTGGTAGATGAATACCGGGTTGCCCTCCACCCTGCCGGGGATATCGGCGCGCACCCGATTCGGATCGGTGAACATGCCCATCACCTTGCGCCGCACCGTGGCCGCATCGTCCGAGAGATAGATGGCGTTATCCAGGCTCTTGGACATTTTGGCCTGTCCGTCGGTGCCCACCAGCGAGGGCACCTCGCTGATCAGGACATCCGGCACGGGAAAGACCTCGCCATAGAGATAGTTGAAGCGGCGCGCGATCTCGCGGGTGATCTCGACATGGGCCTCGTTGTCACGCCCGACGGGCACCAGATGGGCCCGTGGCATCAGGATATCGGCCGCCTGCAAGACGGGATAGCCTAGCAGGCCAAAGGGCAGCGATTCCTCGTTCAGGTTGGCGGCCTGCGCCATATCCTTGATGCTGGGCACGCGTTGCAGGCGCGGCACCGTCACCAGCATCTCGAAGAACAGGTTCATCTCATAGATCGAGGGGATGGCGGACTGGAGATAGATGGTGCTCTTGGCCGGATCAATGCCTGCCGCAAGATAATCGAGCACCACATCGTGGATATTCTGGCCGAGTTGGGCGATGGCCTCTCGCTCGGGCTTGGTGGTGAGGGTGTGCAGATCGGCCACGATGAAGAAACACTCGTACTGATCCTGCAGGCGCAACCGGTTGGCCAGGCTCCCCACATAGTGCCCCAGGTGCAGCTTGCCTGTAGGCCGGTCACCCGTCAGAATGCGTTTCCTTTCCATGTCGTCACCCCTCCCCGGCGCGCGCCGCCAGATCATGCTCTGCACAAGACACAAAAAACTCTCGCCCGAGGCCATGGGCCATCAGGGACGAGAGAACCTCCCGCGATACCACCCTGCTTAGGCGTGCCCCCCGGGCCGCGCCTCACTCGCCAGGTACGGGCCTGCGCCGATACCCCAGCCATGATAACGGGGCTGCCGCCGGCGTGGGCTACTGTTGGTTCGCCCATGCAGCTCCCCGGCCCATTCGCAGGCCGCGCGCGCACCCCCTTTGCACCTGGCGGGGGCTCTCTGAACGCCGCTTGGCCGGTTACTCTTCCGGTTCGTCGCTTTCTGACAAGATGATAGTACAAGGGAGGTGGCTTGTCAATCTGCGCGCGTGATAGGCGTCGCTGCATCGGGCTCGCCGGCGCTCCCATCCAGCGCCTGGCGCACAGCCATCAAGAGCTGGGCCAATCTGTATGGCTTTTGAATGTACGGATAGCCTTCCTTTTGCACGACGCCCGAATGGGAGCGCTGATCGGCATAGCCGCTGGCCAGCAGGATCGGCAGGCCGGGCCAACGAGCGCGCAACGCCGCCGCCAGCTCGATGCCCGTCTGATCGGGGAGAATGACATCGCTAAACAGTAGATCGAGCTGGCCTGCATGCTGCTCGGCCAGGCGTAGCGCCTCGAACGCGTCACCGGCGATGTACACCTCGTATCCGTTGCTGGCCAGGGCCGCCAGGGCAAAGCGACGCACGTCATCCTCATCCTCGACCAGCAGGATCCTCTCCCCGCGCCCTGCCCCGGCTGCCAACGCATCCTGGGATGCGCCCTGGCGCTTGGATGGTGTGTCATCGTCCCCGGCCAGTACGGGCAAGTACACCCGAAAGGTGGTGCCCTGCCCAGGTTCACTATAGACGTTGATCCAGCCGCCGTGATCTTGCACCACAGCATAGCTGACCGATAGCCCCAGGCCCGTGCCGAGGCCGGGCGCCTTGGTGGTATAGAACGGTTCAAAGATGCGCTCTCGCACCTCGGGCGTCATGCCCATGCCCGTGTCGGTAACCGAGAGGCGCGCGTACTGGCCCGCCTGGGCGTGCAGCACCCGCGAGGCATCCTCCTCGCTCAGGGTGACCTGATCTACCTGGATGGTCAGGGCGCCCCCCTCCGGCATGGCGTCGCGGGCGTTTAGGCACAGGTTCATTAACACCTGCTGCAACTGGCCCGTATCCCCCAAAATCGGCGGGAGATCGGACCCGATATCGGCGGCAATCTGGATATCCTCGCCGATCAGCCTGGCAAGCATCCGAAGCATATCCTGCACGACCCGCCCCAGACTGGTGGGCATCATCTCGAGCGCCTGCCGGTGGCTAAAGAGGAGCAATTGCCGCGTCAGGTCGGCGGCGCGCTCGGCCGAGCGTTGCGCCTCGATCAGGTCGGCGCGTAGCTGGGTCGCATCTTCGATCTCCACATCCAGCAAGGCCAGCTCGATATTCCCCATGATCGAGGTGAGCATGTTGTTGAAATCGTGGGCGATGCCGCCCGCCAACAAGGCGATGCTCTCCATCTTGTGGGCCTGCACGAGCTGGGCCCGTGTTTGGCGCAGCCGCTCGTCGGCCAGCATGCGGGCCGTGATATCTCGGGCCACCAGCACCATGACCGTGCCCCCTTTGCCCTGGCTCAAAGGCGCGGCGGCCACCTCGGCGTGATGGATAGATCCGTCTCGCGCGATGAGTGGGTAGACCGTAGCCGCCCTCGGCACGTTGGCCAGCACACGCCTTGCATGCTCCACAACCATCGCCAGTTCTTCCTCAGGGATCAGCTCTTCGGCAGAGCAGCCGACAAGCTCCTCCGGCGTATAGCCCAGCATGGTCTCCACAGCAGGGGAGATATCCAGGATGCGCAGATCGCCATCCATGATGCATACAACGTCCGAGAGATGCTCGAAAATGAGGCGATAGTAGGCCTCGCGTTCCTCCAGGGCATCTTGGGCCTTTTCGCGCTGAGCCGCCTCCAAGGCCAGCGCCTGGGCCGAGCCGACCAGCTCGCGGCCCCGGCGGCGCGCCTGACGGCCGGACCAGAGGGCCGCGCAGCCTGCCCCACAAACGAGCACCCCTGCGACAATGCCCACCGGCAACAACCAGCCAGGCGGGGTCGGCACGATGGCATCGGGCATGTAGCGCTGCAAGGCGCGATAATATGGCGATCCATCTTCGGCCTTGAGTTCCTCTAGCTGTCGATCCAGCGTCTCCAGCAGGTCGGCGGAAGCAACCAGGGGCGCCGCGAACCGCAAGGAGATCGGATTGATGATGATGGGCGTGCCCTCCACCATGTACGCATCGGCATGGTCGAGGGCAAACAGGCGGCTGACGATGCCCGCATCGGCCTGGCCTTTGCTCAACGCGGCGAGCACGCCGTCAAAATCCGCTACCTCGACGCGATAGTAGGTCACATCCATCCGATCCAGCGCCTCGCGCAGCGCGATCCAGTGGGTATCCTGGGCCGTGCCGACCAGCATCTTGCCCTGTAGATCGAGAAGGGACTCGATCCCCAATCCAGGGCGAGCATAGACCTGGCCCCAATTGGCCAGCACAGTCTGCTGATTGAACGCCATGTACCGGGCGCGCTCATCGGAGTAGGCTATAGCAGTCAACAGGTCTACATCGCCACTCGTTACCAATGCCAGACATTCGACCCATACGCAGGTCCGCCACTCCAATTCCCACTTCTCACGGGCGGCAATCTCGCGCAAGAGATCGGGATAGATGCCCTGCCACTGGCCTCCGCCATCCCGAAAGGCAAGGGGAGGGCTCTCGTACACGGCCACACGAAGGACCTGTCCGCCGGCGGTGCGCTGGGCGTCTGGGACGGGGTTCTGGGCTGCCACCCGAAGCCCGCCGCCCATGGCGGCGAGATACAGAGCGCAGAAGGTCCAGCATAGGATGGGCCAGCAGCGGGGCCGGGCCGAACTAGGGCCTGGGGCGCGAAACCAGACATGCATCACAGCACCTCACCGGGGGGAAGAAAGATGAGTTGTCGCCGGTTGGTTCGTCGAGCAATCATTTCACGGATAATAGCCCGTTGCGACAAGGGCTGTCAAGGCGGGGCGAGCAGGGCCTTGTCAAAGTCGTGGTTATGGTAAAGCGCCGTGCGACGAATCGCCGACAGCGTGCAAGACGAGCTTTGCCTCTTGCATGTTGTGCAGGACATGGTAGGATCGGTCCTGACAAGGATCAGGCGGGAGACGGGTAAGCCTGGGCGCATGAATGCGCAGTTCGCCCAGGCGCTAGCTAGCGCCCTCTCGATTGGCTGATACATATACATAATGCTGGCTTTGGAAGCGCCGGCCCCGAAAGAGATCAAACTGGACAAGGTTGCGTCTCTTCGAGTACCATCATCCGTGATGAATCACGCGAATTGGCTTTCAAGGCATGAAAAAGCATGGAACAGGGCATGTGGAGGGGTAGACAATGGGGTTCTACTTGCGAAAAAGCGTCCGTGTCGGGCCAATCAGGTTCAACCTGTCGAAATCAGGTATCGGGGTGTCAGCAGGAATACCTGGGTTCCGGATAGGTGCAGGACCACGTGGCAACTATATCCACATGGGTCGCAAGGGCATCTACTATCGCCGAACCCTACCCTCGTTAGCAGATGGCAAAGCGTCCCCGTTTTCGGATGTTGCATCTGGTAGTCAGAGTCTACTTGAGGAGCCCACGGCTCCGACCCACGACCCGCTGGCGGAAATAGATTCGGCAGATGTGGTCGCGCTAGTTGATTCGTCCTCGACAGAGCTTCTCGCCGAGCTAAATGGGAAAAGGCGAAAGCTCTCTCTGCGAAGTACGGCCTTGGTGCTGAGCGGGGTAGGACTATTTCTAGCGTTGGTATCTAGCTTCTCGTCACAGATGCTTGTGGCGGTGCTGGGCATTGGGATAGTAGGGGTGCTCGCTGGTCACTGGGCAGATCAGCTTCGCAAGACAACAGTCCTTCTCTACGACCTGGAGGACTCCATAGAGACAGCTTATCAGCGTCTGCATACAGCAGCGACGGGGTTGGCTTCGTGCCGAGGCGTATGGCATATCGCTGCTAGTGGGCAGGTACGCGACAAGAAGTACCATGCTGGGGCAGACACCCTGGTTGATCGCAAGCCTACTTCGATATCCTTCTCGTCTCCCCCTTTTATGAAAACCAACATAGATACGATCGCCATAGAAGTAGGACGTCAGACTGTGCACTTTTTCCCTGACCGCATTCTGGTACATGCTCCAAACGGAGTGGGAGCCGTAGCCTATACGGCCCTCGCGCTTGAGGTCGCGGTAAGCAGGTTCATAGAAGATCAGGGAGTTCCTTCTGATGCTCAAGTTGTGGACTACACTTGGCGCTATGTCAACAAAAGAGGTGGTCCCGATCGAAGATTCAAGGATAACCCACGGCTGCCGATCTGCGCCTACCAGTCCATTTCACTGCGTAGTGCCACTGGCCTGAACGAGCTTATCCAACTCTCGCGCACGGACGTGGCCGAGGAATTTGCTCAGGCAGTAGAGCACCTGGCATCCTGTGTTCAGGCCATCGAATAGAAGTAGCCACGTTGTGATAGACGAATCAACTTGGCACGGCGTTTCCAAAGTCCACGTTATGACAAACATAATCGATTGAGTCCGTGT
>CAYZWT010000001.1:0-195951 GCA_964482225.1 uncultured Anaerolineales bacterium | reverse complement strand
CTGGCGACGGGGTGGGAGAGTAGGTCATTGCCAAGAAGTCCTTCTCTTCCTTTGTTGTTAATGGGGCAGCCAACATCGTCACGGCCCTGGCGCCGCGAGCTTTTGCCGGGCTTGGGGCTTTGTGCTAGAATGCCCGCACAATGGGGCGTCGCCAAGCGGTAAGGCAGCGGCCTTTGGAGCCGCCATTCGGAGGTTCGAATCCTTCCGCCCCAGCTTGCTCGGGTCAGTCAGAGACCGGGATGATCCCGGTCTCTTTTTTTGTTGTCCCCCCACACCCCATCGCCCAAGGGTTGACGCAAGATAGTGTAAGGGTCATGCTACGCTACGTAGGTCTTGAGGAGCTACACTCTCGCGGGCGAGCGGCGCTAGCCGGGCGGCCATACCCCTTGACCTCTGCCCGCTATAGGGCCATCCCGAAGCATTGACAGCTATCCTGAGGGCGCTAGAATCACGCGCAAGGGGGCATCGAGCGCCCTAACTTGACGCCAAAGAGTTCGCTCACAGGAGAAAGAGCCATGTGCAAGATCGCCTTGTTCGGAGCGGCGGGCAAAATGGGCACGCGCATCTCGGAGCAACTGCGCCACGAGCCTGCCTACGACATGGCCTACGTGGAGGCGGGGCAGGCCGCCGAGCAGCGCCTGCGCGAGCGCGGCCTGGAGCCCACGCCCCAAGACGAGGCCGTGCGCGACGCAGACGCCGTGATCCTGGCGGTGCCCGATATCTATATCGGCCTCGTCGCCAAACAGATCGTCCCTTTGCTCAAGCCCGGCGCTATGGTCATCTGCCTGGACCCGGCGGCCCCCTATAGCGGCGAACTCCCCGCTCGCGACGATATCACCTATTTCATCACCCATCCCTGCCACCCTTCGCTCGCCAACAAAGACCTGCCGCGCGAAGCGCTGGAGGACTATTTCGGGGGCATCGCGCCCCAGGCCCTGGTCTGCGCGCTGATGCAGGGCCCCGCATCCGACTATGCTCGCGGCGAGGAGCTGTGCCGCCGCATGTTTGCGCCGGTGTCGAACACCCACCGGATCACTGTGGAGCAGATGGCTCTGCTGGAGCCTGCCATGGCCGAGACGGTGGCCCTCACCTGCATCACCGTCATTCGTGAGGCGGTGGACGAGGTGATCGCCCGGGGCGTGCCCGCCGAGGCCGCCACGGATTTCATCCTGGGGCATCTGAACGTCAGCATTGCCATTCTCTTTGGCCTCATTGACGCCCAAGTGTCTGATGGCGCCCGGCTGGCGGTGGAGCGAGCCAAGGAGACCATCTTTCAGCCGGATTGGAAAAAGGTCTTTGAGACCGAAAACGTCATCGCCGAGGTCAAGTCCATCACCGCCGGCGCGGCCAGGAGGTAGGGGGATATGCGCCTTGGCCTGGGCTCCTTTGCCTATGCCTGGTCTATCGGCGTTGGCGGGCGCCAGCCGGCGGATCCCCTGACAGCGCTGGGATTGGTGGAGCTGGCGGCCCGTTTAGGCGTGGGTCTGGTCGAGATGGACGACAACCTGCCGCTGCACACCCTGCCGTCCGATGAGCTGGATGCGCTCCAGGTGCAGGCGGCATCTCTGGGGGTGGGCATACGAGTGGGCGCCCGGGGCAGCGATCCCGCCCTGCTGCGCCGCTACCTGGACCTGGCAACCCGCTTTGGCTCGCCCATCGTGCGCACGGTCATGGATACGGCCACCCATCGCCCCAGCATGGATGAGCTGTGCGCTGCGTGGCGGCCCTTGCTGCCCGCCTATGAGGAGCGCGGCGTGATCCTGGCCGTCGAGAACCATGACCGCTTTCGGGCAAGGGAATTGATCCGCTTGATGCAGCGCCTGGATAGCGCCGCCGTCGGCATCTGCCTGGATACGGCCAACTCGTTTGGCGCCCTGGAAGGGCCAGACGTGGCGCTGCCCGCCCTGGCCCCCTGGACGGTGCATCTGCACCTCAAGGATTTCACCATTGCCCGCGCCAATGAGAACATGGGGTTTGTGGTGCAGGGCTGCCCTACTGGTCAGGGCCTGCTGGATGTGCCCTGGGTGCTGGCGCTCTTGCACTCCCACGGGCGCGATCCCGATGCCATCATCGAGCTGTGGCCCGCGCCCGAGCCCACGCTAGAGGCCACCATCGCCAAGGAGCGCCGCTGGGCCGAGGAGAGCATGGCCTATATGCGCCGGTTGCTGCCAGGCTAGACGCGCCTGGGGCTCGCCCGGCGCTCTGCAAGTGTGAGAGAGGCAAGCTGTGGCCACACGACCTGTGAACGTGCTGCGCTATGGCAGCGCAGAGGAGCAGCCTGAGGAGATCGCTCTGCGGGCCGGGCCATTATCCATGATCTATGTCAACGGCGACCTGCGCCAGATCCGGCTGGGCGGGCGCGAGGTGCTGCGCCGGGTGTACGTGGCCGTGCGCGACCGCAATTGGCGCACCATCGCTGCCACCCTGAGCGATCTGGTCATCGAGCAGCAGCCCGACGCGTTCGAGATCCGCTACCGCGCGCTGCACCAGGAGGGCGAGATCTGCTTCCGGTGGGACGCGACGCTCCGGGGCACGGCGGCGGGCGAGATCACATTCAGCATGGACGGCGCGGCGTGCAGCGCCTTTTTGCGCAACCGCATCGGCATCTGCGTCTTGCACCCCACAGAGGAATGCGCCGGCGCCCCCTGTCGCGTGACCCACACCGACGGCCACGTCACCGAGGGCGCTCTGCCGCGCCATATCTCGCCACACCAGCCCTACAAAGAGATCCAGGCTATCGCCCATGAGGTGGCTTCTGGCTGCTGGGCCGAGGTAACCTTTCAGGGTGAGGTGTTCGAGATGGAGGACCAACGCAATTGGACCGACGCCTCGTTCAAGACCTACAGCACGCCCCTAGAGTTGCCCTTTCCTGTGCGGATCGAGCGGGGCGCCCCCGTGCGCCAGGCAGTGTCCCTCACGTTGCGGGGCGACTTGCCTGCTTTCTCCGCCAAGCGCCGTGGGGCGCCGGTGACCCTCGCGCTGGGCGCTGTGGTGCGAGGGGCGCGTCCCCCGCTGGGGCTGGGCGTCGCCAGCCACGGCCAGGCGCTCAATCGAGCCGAGGTCGAGCGCCTGCGGGCTCTGCGCCTGGCGCACCTGCGCGTGGATCTGGCCCCCGAGGGCGCCGCCCACCTGCTCTCCGTGGCCGATGCACAGGCCACGAGCCTGAGGGCCGGGCTGGAGATCGGGCTGCCGCTGGTCCGCTTCGATGCCGACGCGCTGGGTCGGCTCTCGGATGCGGTGAGCGCGCTGAATGCGCCCGTCGCGCGTTGGCTGCTCCTGACCGACGGCCTGGGCGCTAAAGACGCCGCTCGCGCCATCGCCCAGGCCAGGGGTGCGCTGGAGCGCCTGACGCCCCAGGCCGCCTATGCCGTGGGCGTCAACGCCTACTTTACCGAGCTGAACCGCACCCGCCCGCCCCTGGCCCAGGCCGACCTGGCGTGTTATTCCCTGAACCCCCAGGTGCATGCCTTTGACAACCTCTCCCTGGTGGAGACGTTGCCCGCCCAGGCCGTGACCGTCGAGAGCGCGCGCCAGTTCGCCCAGGGGCGCCCGCTGGTCGTCTCGCCGGTGACGTTGCGCCCCCGCTTCAACCCCAGTGCCACGGGCATCGAGGGGCCGCCGACCCCCGGCGCCCTGCCCGACAACGTGGATCCGCGCCAGATGTCGCTGTTTGGCGCGGGCTGGACCCTGGTGAGTCTCAAGCACCTGATGGGCCATCCCGCCGTGCAGAGCCTGACCTATTACGAGACCACGGGCTGGCGCGGGGTGATGGAACGGCCCCAGGGGGCGCCTGCGGCGGCGTTTCCCTCTCGGCCGGGCGAGGTGTTCCCGCTCTACCATGTGCTGCGCTGGGTGGGTGCGTGCAGTGGGGCGGCGCTGCGGGCGCTAGAGGCCTCCGAGCCCTTGCTGGTGGACGGCCTGGCCCTGGAGAGCCAAGGCCGCCTGTACATGGGGCTGGCCAACCTGGCCAATGAGACCCAGCGCGTCGAGATCGCGGGGCTGAGCGCGGCCCTGCGCGGCATCATCTTGGACGAGGACAATGTGGAAGCGGCGATGGGCGACCCGGAGAGCCTGGCCGTGGCTGAGGGGATGCTGTTCACCCCCGCGCAGGGGTGCGTGGTCCTCGACCTGGCGCCCTATGCCGTGGCCTGGCTGGAGGGAGAGGCGGGCTCTCTGCCGCGCTAGCGCCGGGTTGTGCGCTACCCCTGGGCCAGCCAGCGCACCAGCGCCTGCCAATCCGGACCCTCGCCGGGCCGGTTGAGCCATTGCCGCACGCTCTCCTCGCGGCGGGTGAGCAGATCGGCCCAGCGCCGCAGGTAGAGCCAGGGGGCGACGGGGCGGTCTGTGGGCACGCCATAGAGCGCCCGCATGCGTTGGGCATTGGGGAGCAGGATGCGCAAGCACAGCGCCAGCCGCGCCCGCCAGCGATGCTCGCTCCACAGGGCCACCAGATTGCTCGATGGCGCGGCTGCCTCGCGATCCCGTTGCAGCAGAGCGCCCAGCGCCAGGGCGACATACGCCTCGCCATCGGGCGGCGCCAGGGCAACCAGCGCGCCAGGGTCCACCGGTGCATCGAGCAGGCGCCGGGCCAGCGCCAACATGAGATACACGGCCCGCGCCACGCGCCAGGCGTGCGCCCGCCGGATACATGCCTCCCAATCGAGTTCCGCCCCATAGCGCGCCAGCACCTGCCCGATGTCGTACAGGGGCAGCAGCCCCAACTGCAACAGGTGTTGCTGCGCACCGTGCACGCACAGATGGAGCAGCAGGTCCAGCGGCGCCAGCGCCAGGGCCGCCGCCCGGCCGATCTGTGTAGGCTGGGCTCGTTGCCAGAGGCCCGCCTGATCAACGTGCGCCCCCACGGCCAGGGCGCCCACCCGCTGGTGTAGCTCTAGCAAGAGCCCATCGTTGCGGCGCAAGGCGTGGTGGCCGTAGCGGTCCTCCATCCACGCGCCCCCTGCCAGCGGCGCATAGCCCAACGCAGAGAGGGCGCCAAGCGCCTTGTCTGCGTCATGGTCGCGCACCAGCAGGTCCACGTCCACCATAGGGCGCAGGGCGATATTGCCATAGACCAGGGGCGCCAGGTGGGCGCCCTTGAGCAGGATCACGCGCACATCCGCGCCATGCAGGGCCAGCAGCGCCTCTTCCAGCGCGGCAAAGCGCCGGGTGTTATCGGCGGCCACCCGCAAATAGTGGCGTCGCAGCCGGGCCAGCGTGGCCTCTGGCGCGGGCAGGGCCGTGTCAACCAGGCGGCGGTGCAGCAACGGCGAGAGCTCCTGTCGCCCGGCCGCCTCCAGGATGGCGCGCCACTCCTCGTCCGGCCACTGGGCTATGGCGGCGGGCTCGGGCGGCGCGCCAAAGGCCAGCAGGCGCAACAGCCGCGCCACGGCGGGCGGACAATCGTAAGCGTTGGGGAGTTCCATGCCTCTATCATGCCCTGGCGCAGGGGCCATGTCAAAGCGCCCCGTGGGGGAACGCTGCAAGGGCGCGCAAGCCCGGGTGGCATGATCGCTCGCCAACTTGCGAATGCGGCCGGCGAGTAGGCACGGGCGCAATCTGGGATTGACGTACCCAACTTTCCACAGTATTATGGACGCAGTTCCCTGACCAATGCTCGGCTGCGCGTACAAGGTTACCATAGATGCGTAAACCAGACGTGAATATGCGGCCAGCATGTCTCGTTGCTCATCAGGAGTCACCATCATCATCACACCAGATACCATCGTGCGCCAGAGCCCCAACATCGTTTCACGCAACATCGCTGGCGAGGTGATCCTCGTGCCCATCGCCAAGAGCGCCGACGAGTTGGAGAGCATCTATACCCTCAACGAGACGGCCTCCACGATCTGGGACGCCCTGGACGGCGGGCGCACCCTGGCCAAGCTGGCCGAGCTGGTGGTAGCCGAGTATGACGTGGCCGCCGATGTGGCGCTGCAAGACCTGTTAGAATTGATCGAGCAGCTTGCCCAGGTCAAGGCCGTGGAGATCGTGGCGCCATGAACTGTCCGCACATCCCCGAGCTCAAGTACAGCGCCTTTGGGCAGCGCCTCAAGGAGCGCATCGCCGACCGGCGCGTGCCCCTGTCGGCCTCGCTGGAGCTGACCTTTCGCTGCAACCTGCGCTGCCGGCACTGCTACGTCCAGTGCGACCGGGCGAGCTGGGAGGATGACCCCGAACTGACCACCGACCAGTGGTGCGATATCCTGGATCAACTGGCGGTCGCGGGGGTGCTCTGGCTGCTGCTCACCGGCGGCGAGCCGCTGCTGCGCCCCGATTTCGCCGAGATCTATATGCACGCCAAGCGCAAGGGTATGCTGGTCACCCTGTTCACCAACGGCACCACGGTCACCCAGGAGGTGGCCGATCTGCTGGCGGCCTACCCACCCTTTGCCGTCGAAGTGTCGCTGTATGGGCGCACCGCCCCGGTGTACGAGAGCATCACCGGCGTGCCCGGCTCGTTCGAGCGCTGCATGGCGGGCATCGCCCGGCTGGCGGCCCTGCCGATCCTGCTGCGGCTCAAGACGCCGCTGATGACCCTCAACCGCGACGAACTTTGGGAGATCAAGGCTTACGCCGAATCGCTGGGGGTGGACTTTCGCTTTGACCCGCTGCTGAACGCGGGCCTGGCCGGCGGCCCCGAGCCGACGGCCCTGCGCCTCTCGCCCGAGGAGGTGGTGGCCTACCAACTGGCCGAGGACAAGAGCCGCGAGAGCTGGTGCGAGTTCTACGAGCGCCAGACCGACTTGCGGTTCGACCGGGACCGACTCTACTCCTGTGGCGCGGGGCTGCACTCGGCCCATGCGGATCCGGCGGGGCGCCTGAGCATCTGCATGATGGCCCGCCAGCCCTCCTACGATCTGTTGCGCGGCAGCTTTTCCGTCGCGTGGGACGAATTCATCCCGTCGGTGCGGCGCGCCGCCATGCGCCCCGATGCCCCCTGCCACGCTTGCGACCTGCGGGCAGTGTGTGACAACTGCCCCGCTTATGCTATAATGGAGACCGGTGATCCGTGCGGCGCCGTGCCGTTCCTGTGTGAGGTGACGCGGTTGCGCACGGCCGCCCTGGCGCAGCTAACCGAACCCGCCGGGTGACAGGCCGAGACCAAGAGGGAGAACGCTATGAACGAGACGAGAAAAACCTACGTCAAGCCCGCCATCGAGGGCACCTACCTGCTGCCGGATGAGGCGGTGCTGGGGGCGTGCAAAGAGGCATACGTGCACAATTACTGCTTCGAGCAAGTAGGCGAAGAGCTTTTGCCCACGAGTTCGATAGGTTCCTAGTCAAATGTGTTCTGCTCTTGTCAGACTGAGAGACTAGGTTGTTAGGAACGTTCGAAAGCGCACCTACATTTAGACAATTCCTCAACCTGAGAATTGGGGACATTGGGTTCGCCTTGCATACCATAGAGATTGACCTGGAGTCTCGCCTACCGGCAGAGTACAGGCGGTTTGTGGGTAGTGGGTCTCGTGATATATCGCTAGAGGTCTGCTTTGACGCCTCGCCACCGCTGCCCTTGAGTAGACCTCTGTACGAGTGTAAAGGTCTGTGGGAAATCCACCAGATCGGCAGCGATATCGTATATGTGTTTCTTGTCCCATCAACACGCAATGAGAAAAACCTTCGCCGATCATCGTGCATCATGTCAGTTGCAGAGGACTTCTGTAGCGGTAAGATATACATAGCCGGAGACGGGGAGGATCTTCGCAGGCTTGATGTCTTTGGCCATCCCGTAAGCGAAGTGTTGACCGTGGCGCTTCTGTCGCGGGATAGAGGCGTCGAACTGCACGCAGTAGGCTTGGCTGATAACGGTCAAGGCGAGCTCTTTTGTGGCGTCTCTGGTGCGGGCAAGAGCACTACAGCGCGAGCCTGGTGTAGTGAACCTGGCGTGGAGATACTCAGCGACGACCGGATTATCGTTAGGAAGCAAGGCGACGACTTCTGGATCTATGGTACGCCCTGGCACGGCGAGGCTGGGTTTGCATCTTCTCGGTCAGCACCTGTCAAACGCCTATTCTTCCTTCGACAGGGCTCAGATAATGCCTTGAAACGCGTGTCCACACGTGAAGCGGTAGCCCGATTGATGACCTGTTGCTTTCCCACTTTCTGGGATCCTGAAGGTATGGCGTTTACGCTCTCGTTCCTTGAGGAGATGGCGAACAGCCTGCCCTGCTACGAGCTGACCTTTGTCAACGACCGCAGCGTGGTTGACTTTGTGCGACAACTATAGGTAGCTTTCGCTACCGTACCTATCGAGTCCACGAGCGCTCCCCGAGGGGCGCTCGCATTGTAGAGAGTACAGATAGATGCGCCACAGTTGCCTCTCAATCCTTGGTCGCAGTCTGGCGCGGCTTCTCCTTGCGTTCAGTTTGTTGCTATCTTTTGCTTCTCGAGCCGCGCCATCGCAGGCTGCATCTTCTGCCCTATCCGCGAGCTTGCAGATCCTGCCAGATATTGAGAACGGGATCGAGTTCGTGTGGATCCCCCCGAACTATACCTTGAACCATGATACAGCCTTGGGCTGTGATACCGTGGCCGTGCCGGGATTCGCCAGCGTGGATACGACTGGCTGGCCTTCATTGCCCGTCTCCGGCGCCCTGTTCGGCTTGCCTTACGACGCTACTGACATTTCGCTGGAGACACTGGAGATCGAGTATCTCGACCTGCCTGGCGCCTACCATCTCTGCCCTGTGCCTCGGCCCATCTGGGAGCAGGCGCCGGAGGATTCGCCGGTTTATCTGGGTAACGTCCGGGATGCCGATTCCGACGCCTACGCATTCGAGAGTTTCTGGCCCGCCGCGCCGGTTGCCCTGGCCGAGGACGGCTACCTGCGCGATCAGCGGGTTCTTCAGGTGGCTCTCTATCCGTTCCAGTACCTTCCCGCCACAGGGCAACTGCGCGTCATACAGCGCCTCCGGGCCAAACTGACCTGGACTGCGGAGCGATCAAGTGCGCCCGACGTTGCCGCGCCTGACGCCTACGAAGCTCTCTACCGCGATGCCTTGGCCAACTACGAGCAGGCGCGGGCATGGAGGCAGATCGGGGGTATGGTGGCCGAGGCCTCATCTCTGCTCCAGTCCGAGCCGATGCAGATGCTCGAATTCCCGCTGCTGGGAGAGGGGATCGTGCGCCTCACCGGCGCCGACCTGGCAACTGCGGGCGTTCCCATTGGCGAGGTTGATCCACAGGCGCTCCGGCTTTACCGCAGCGGGCAAGAGATCGCCCGGCGCATTGTACAGCAGAACCCCGGCACCCTCCAGCCTACTGACATTCTGCTCTTCCATGCCGAGGAACTTGATACCCAATATACCGGGACAAACGTCTACTATCTGACCTGGGGCGAAGGCAATGGGCTTGAGATGAGTGTGGAGGACGGAGCTCCGCTCGGTGGAGATGCCACAGTTCCCGTATCTTTTGCAGAGAGCCTGATGGTAAAACAGGAACGAGTTTATCTCTCTAACAACCCGATGCCTCCCGATCAGAATCGCTGGTATTGGGGACTCGTGTTAGCGAACAACCAGCCCGGTACAAGGGTTTTTGCAGGCACCGTGCCCAAACCAGCAACTACAGAGGGTGCCGCCACGCTCCGTGTTTACCTTACGGGCTATATTACCAGCAAGCCGCAGCACTCGGCGCGGGTCCTTCTGAATGGCCATTTGATCGGCGAAGCTTATTGGCCTCCCGGCAGGAACTATATCTTTGATGTCATTATTCCCCACACATACCTCCTCGATGGGGAGAACGCGCTCTCCATCACTGCCGGGCTGGGCGTCACCTCCGGCCAATATGACTATATCTATATCCACCGCTTCGAGCTCGACTACTTTCGCCGTTACGTCGCCCAGGATGACCAGCTCTTTTTCAGCGTGGACGAGCCGGGCGACTGGCTCGTCCAGGTCGAGGGGTGGTCGGGCAGCGCCGTGCCCGACCTGTACAACATCACCGACCCGCAGCATCCCGTGCGCATCACCGGCGCCACGTTCGAGCCCGGCGATGATGGCTATACCCTCTCCTTTGGCCAGTCCATCACCCAAACCGAGCGCTATCTGGCGCTGACGCCCGAGCGCTACCTGAGCCCCACGGCCATGGAGCTGGTCACCCCCAGCGATTGGAGCAACCCGGCCAACGGCGCCGATTACATCGTCATCACCCACGGCGATTTCTATACCGCCACCCAGCCCCTGGCCGACCATCGCCGCGCCCAGGGACTGCGGGTGGTCGTCGTGGACGTGGAGGAGATCTATAACGAGTTCAACTATGGCATCGTGGATGCCGAGGCCATCCGCGACTTTGTCTCCTATGCCTACCACAACTGGACGCCCCCCGCCCCGGCCTATGTGCTGCTGGTGGGCGATGGCAACTATGACCCCAAGAACAACCTGGGGCGCGGCGAGGTCTCGTATATCCCGCCCTACCTGGCCGACGTGGACCCCTGGCTGGGCGAGACCGCTGCCGACAACCGCTATGTGGCGGTGCATGGCAACGACATCTTTCCCGACCTGTTCCTGGGGCGCCTGCCCGTCAAGACCGCCGCCGAAACCACAGCGATGGTCAACAAGATCATCGCCTATGAGGCGCTGGGCCCCGAGGACTGGCAGCGCCAGATCACGTTCCTGGCCGATAACGCCGATGCCGCCGGGAACTTTGCCGCGCTATCGGAGACCATTGCCAGCCAGTTCACGCCGGCGCCCTATCTGCCGGAGCGCATCTATCACCTGGTGACCCACGCGAATACCACGGCCACCCGCAACGCCCTGTTGAGCGCGATCAACCAGGGGCGCCTGATCATCAACTGGAAGGGGCACTCGGCGGTCTCCTCCTGGGCCTCGGAGCAATTCATGACCCTGGCGCTGGTGAACGGATTGAACAACGGCTACCGTCAGCCCCTCATGGTGCCCATGACTTGCCTGGAGGGCTACTATATCACGCCCTCTCAGGCCGGCAGTACCGATCGCTCCTCGATCTCCGAGTCGTTGGTGCGGCTGGTGGAGCGGGGCGCCATCGCCTCCTTTGCGCCCACGGGCCTGGGCATCGCCACCGGCCACGAGTTCCTCAACAAGGGGCTCTATGAGGCCCTGTTCTACAACGGCGTGCCCGAGCTGGGCCCCGCCACCACCCTGGCCAAGCTCAAGCTCTATAGCGGCACCACCGGTTACCGCGAATTGATTGACACCTATCTGCTGATGGGCGATCCGGCCATGCGCCTCAACGTACTGGAAACGGACGTCGCCATCGAAAAGGCGACCTCGCCCACAGGGCATCTGCACCCGGGCGCGGCCATCACCTATACCCTGGCCTACACCAACGCCGGGCCCGCCACCGCCCACAATGTGGTGATCAGCGACACCCTGCCCGCGCCGGTGATGAACCCGACGGTAACCTGGTCTGGCGCGGCCATTACGCAGCGCCCTGGCAGCCGCTATGTATGGGACGTGGCCGACCTGCCCGCCGGCGCGGGCGGGCTCATCACCATCACGGCAGCCATCAGCAACACATTCACCGGCATAATCAACAATGTGGCCGTCATCAGCACCACGGGCGTCGAATCGAAAGCCGGCAACAACCGGAGCGAGACCTCGACCAGCGTGCAGCCGCCTACGGGCGCCGAGACGGCTGACCTGCGGCTGGCCAAGGAGGGTCCGACCTGGGCGCTGCAGGGCCAGCGCGTCATGTACACCCTCACCTACTCGAACGCGGGCGGCGCCACCGCAGAGCGCCCGCGCATCACCGACAGCCTGCCCGCGCAGCTTGCCGAGATCACGGTCCTGGCGCCGGGCGCGCTCCTGACTACCACGGTGGATCAGTCCTACACCTGGTGGCTGCCCGACCTGGCCCCGGGCGATGGCGGGATCATCACGGTGACGGCGACGGTTGACCCGTCGTACCTCGGTCCCCTGGCGAACCGCGCCAGCATCACGTCAGAGACCCTCGATGCCGGCCAGCTCCCCAAGGAGACTGGAACGACGGTTCAGGTGCTGCGCCCACACTGGCTGCCCATCGCCATGCATCGCCCGTGGCGATGGAATGTTTCGCCCGGCGTGCCCCTGCGCCCCAGGGGAGAGGATGCGCCCCGCTACTATTAGCCGTAGAGGCTCGGAGGACAAGGAGCACAGCATGGAGCTACGCACCCTGCTATTCGAGACGGGCGGCCCGGAGCACACCCAGGCCACGCTCGAGATCGTCCTGGAGCGCGCCCTGGCCCTGGGCATCCGCCAGGTGGTGCTGGCCTCTTCGCATGGGGGTACCGCCCGCCAGGCCCAGGCCCTCATGGCGCCCCACGGCATCCGCATCTGCGCCGTCAGCCTGTGCCACGGCTGGGAGCACCTGGGCTGGTGCATGACGCCTGAGGAGCGGCGCGAGCTGGAGGCGCTGGGCATCACCGTGGTTACCGGCATCCACGCCCTGGGCGATGGGGTCGGCTCGGCATTTAGCGACAAGCATGGCGGGCGCGCCGCCGAAGAGATCGTGCGCGACGTGCTCTATCGCTTTAGCCAGGGGATGAAGGTGGCCGTCGAGTGCCTGCTCATGGCCGCCGACGCGGGCTTGATAGACATGGGCGCCGAGGTGATCGCCATTGGCGGCACCGGCTCTGGGGCCGATACGGCCATCGTGTGCAAGCCTGCCTACCCGCGCACGGTCCTGGCGCTAGAGATCCGCGAGGTACTGGCCAAGCCGCGCATTCCCTGAGCGCCGGGCGTCCGCCGCCACTTGCTCGCATCCCCCCCAGGGGTATAATTGCAGCATGTCGCACACCCAACCTGTGAGGAGATGATGTCATGCTCGAAATTGGTGATCCGGCGCCCGAATTCACCCTGCCCAGCCATCTGGGCAAGGATGTCACTTTGAGCGACTTGCGTGGCAAGAACGTCCTGCTGGCCTTTTTCCCTTTGGCCTGGACCCCCGTTTGAACGAACCAGATCCCTGCCTACGAGGCCCAGATGGCCTCGTTCGGGCAGTTGGATGCCCAGGTGCTGGGCATCAGCGTGGATTCGGTTCCCTGCCTGCAAGCCTGGGCCGAGAGCCTGGGCGGCATCAGCTATCCCTTGCTCAGCGATTTCTGGCCCCACGGCGCCATCAGCAAGCTCTATGGCGTCATGCGAGAGGAGGGCTACTCGGAGCGGGCCCTGTTCCTGCTGGATCGCCAGGGGATCATCCGCTACATGGATATCCACGCCATAGGCGACCAGCCCGATAACGCCGTCGTGCTGCAAGAGATCCGCAAGATGGACCCGGAGGCGTCTCGCAAGGCCGCCACCCAGCCCGAGGAGGCGCCGCCCCTGCCCACCGGAGGGGTGGTGATGTATTGCACCCGTTGGTGCCCCGATTGCCGCATGGGGCGCCGCTGGCTGGAGCAGCGCGGCATCGCCTATACCGAGGTGGATGTGAACGCCAACCCCGAGGCAGCGGCCCAGGTGCGCCTGTGGGCCAACGGCAAGCTGGTCACCCCCACTTATGACATTAGTGGGACCATTGTGGTGAATAACCAGTGGGACCGGCTCTCGGAGCTGTTGGAAGCATAGCCCTACGCATAGAAAAGCGGGGAGATGGGTGTGTCCATCTCCCCGCTTGCCATAGGCGCTCAGCCGAATAGGTCGGTGCTGAGATAACGTTCGCCCGTATCGGGCAGCAGCGCCACGATCAGCTTGTGCGCATTCTCGGGTCGGTGGGCCAGGCGCACCGCTGCCACCGTCGCGGCCCCCGAAGAGCCCCCCGCCAGAATGCCCTCCTCGCGGGCCAGGCGGCGCGTCATGGCAATCGCGTCCTCGTCGCTCACCGCCATGATCTCGTCAATCAGCGCCAGATCCAGCACCTTGGGGATGAACCCAGGCCCCATGCCCTGCAGGCGCGACTCGCCCGGCTCGCCGCCCGAAAGCACCGGCGAGGCGGCGGGCTCCACGGCCACCGCCCACACCGAGGGCTTGTACTGTTTGAGGCGCTGGGCCACGCCGGTGATGGTGCCGCCGGTGCCCGCCGCCGCCACAAAGATGTCCACCTGGCCATCGGTATCGCGCCAGATCTCCTCCGCGGTGGTATCACGGTGAGCCTGGGGGTTGGCGGGGTTCTCGAACTGGAGCGGCATAAAGCTATTGGGAGTGGAGGCGACGATCTCCTCGGCCTTGGCGATGGCCGTCCGCATACCGCCCTCTCCGGTGAGCGCCAGCTCGGCGCCCAAGGCCCGCAAGAGCCGCTTGCGCTCCTCAGAAACGGTGCTGGGCATGGTGCAGAGCAAGCGATAGCCCCGCGCCGCGCACACCATCGCCAGGCCGATGCCGGTGTTGCCGCTGGTGGGCTCGACGATCAGGGTATCCTTGCGGATCAGACCCTGGCGCTCGGCCGCGACGATCATGCTCAGGGCGATGCGCTCTTTGACGCAGGCCAGGGGGTTGAACGATTCCAGCTTGACCACCACCTGCGCCTGGGCCTCTCCGATGATATGGTTCAGGCGCACCAGCGGGGTGTTGCCGATGGTAGCCGTGATGTCGGCATAGATTCCGGTCATGTTAGCCTCCTGTGCGCCTGTCGCCATCGGCCGCATGGGCGCGCCTGCGCCACAAGCGCCAGCCCCCAACGCCTGCTAGTGCGACGGCCAACCCGGCGCCGCCTATCCGCACGATCTGGCCGCGCACGCGGACCGCCACCTCGGGCGATAGAGCAGAGCCCACGAACGATGCCTCGACCACCGGCACCATCAGGTTATCCACCGGCACATAGTCGTCGGTCAGTACGATATGCGCTCGCTCGTTCATGTATGCCGCCAGCTCCTCGGCGCTCAGGGCGCGAAAGGGGCTGGGCAGCCGGGTTGTGTCTATGGGCCGGTGGCTGCCCGCCACCACAAAGGTGCTGCGGGCGCTCTCGCGCCAAGAGCTGGCCGAGGGGATCACCACCACATGCTCGAACACCGCCTGTTGGGTGGCCACAAAGGCCCGGAAAAAGTCGCCGGAAGGCCCCGCATCAATGATATTGGCCATATAGATACCGTCCTCGGTGAGCACGGCATCTATCAACCGGGTGAACTCGAGGGTGGTCAGGTGATACGGCACGGAATAGTCGTCAAAGGCATCGCCAAAGACCACGTCGAACGAATCGGGCTGGGCATCCCATAATAGGTAACCGCGAGCATCTACATTATGGGTGACGATATCCGTATCGCGGGGCAGGCCCAGCCAGCGGTGGGCTGCCTCGGTCACCCCGGGGTCAATCTCGCTGACCACCAGATGGCTTTCGGGCAGCAGCGCGCGCACATAGCGGGGAAAGGTATAGCCGCCCCCGCCGATGAAAAAGGCCGCCAGATCGGGCTTGGCCTCCATGATGGGCGTCATCAGTGCCGCATAGGTTCTTTCGTAGCCATAGACCAGATAGAGGGGGTCGTCCAGGTCGGTATAGCTGTGCACCAGGCGGTCCAGCAGCAGCTCGTACACGGTGCGTCCGTCGCGCTCGGTTTCCTTGACGTTGATGCAGAAATAGTTGGTCTCGTCCATGCACTCGCCGCGCAGGAACCCGCCGGCATGGAGCCCCAAGACCCCGGCGCCAAAGAGGGCCAGGACCAGGGCTGTGCGCGCCGCCGAGCGCCGCCAGGAACTATCCAGCAGGAACCAGATGCCCATCAACAGCAGGATGGCGGCCACGCCCAGAAAGGTGGCCTTGGTGCCAAAGCGTGCGATCAGATAGAACCCGGCCAGAAAAGTGCCCGCGATGCTGCCTGCGGAAGACCAGGCATAGATCTTGCCCACGGTGGTGCCGCTGCGCTCCAGGTCCGTCAGGCTCAGCTTGACCACGATGGGCGCCACGCACCCCAGGATGACGCTGGGCAACAGGAACAGAGCGGCGATATAGATCACGATCCAGGCCATCATCGGCACCTCGAAGGGCAGCTGAAGGCCGTGCAGATCGTTGTTCAGCCAGAGCGCCAGCAGGGTCGTGAGCGAGGCGCCTGTGTAGACGAGGCCCAGCAGCCCCATTGAGGCGTAACGATCCGATAGGCGCCCCCCGATATAGTTGCCCAAAGAGATGCCCGCCAGCACCACACCAATCACCGAGGTCCAGGTGTAGAGCGAGACGCCGATGCGGGGCGCAATCAGCCGACTGGCCACCAGCTCGATGACCATGATACATCCGCTGCTGATGAATACCAGGAGATACGGGTTCCACAGTCGTTGTCTCAGCCGCACATCGCCTCCTTGAGCCTTGGCACGTCGTTTGTGATGGGACTGCTATTGCCCGCGAGCGGCATCCTGGCGCAGGTGCTCTTCGTAGGTCTCGGAGAACACGTGCTTGCCATCCTCCAGGGCCACAAAGTAGAAATAGCCGGTCTCGGCGGGCTCTAGCACGGCGCGGATCGAGGCCAGGCCCGGGTTGCAGATCGGCCCCGGCGTCAGCCCTGGGTTCAGATAGGTATTATAGGGCGACTGGACGCTGTTGAGCTGTTCGCGGGTGAGCTGTTGCCAGCATTCGCCGCTCTCGGCGTCACAGCCCAGGGCGTACTGGACCGTGGGGTCGGCCTGCAGGGCCATGCCGATCTCCAGCCGGTTCCAAAAGACGCTGGCGATGATGGGGCGTTCCTCGGCTGCCACGGCCTCGCGCTCGATGATGGAGGCCAGGGTGACGACCTCGAACAGGGTCAGCCCGCGATCCTCGGCCATCTGGCGCAGGTCGCCGGAGAAACGCCAATCAAAGTTGCGCAGCATGATCTCGATGACGGTCTCCGGGCTCGTGTTGCGCGGGAACTGATAAGTATCGGGAAAGAGGAACCCTTCTAGCCCACGGGCGCTGCCCGTGGGGCGATCCGTGAGAAAGGTCCATTCGTCATGTTCGGCGCGGGCCAGCTCCAGGAAGGCTTGGGCGGATGTGACGCCCTTGGCCTCCAGCTCGCGGGCGATCTGCTCCATTCGCCACCCCTCGGGGATAGTGACCGTGGCCGTGGGCAAGAGGCCGCGCTGCAATTGGAGCATGATCTGCTCCATGGTCATGTTGCGCTGCAGGAGATAGGCCCCGGCCTGGATATCCTCATCGGCGCCCGAATACTGCACAAAGCGCCGAAACACCTCGGCATCGGCCACCAGATTCAGCTCGGCCAGGCTCTGGGATACACCCAGCAACGATTGCCCCGGCCGTACCACAAAGGTCACCTCGGAGGGATCGTCAGGAGAGACGGGCAGATGCACCATATCGCCTTTGGAGCGCAGATAGAGCCCCAGAAAGGCCCTTTCCAGCTTGGTGGCCGTGATGACATAAGGTTCCGGCATGGCCTGGGCCTTGGCCACCCGCCACATATACCAAAAGCTTCCGCCCAGGATCCCGGCGATGACCAGGATCGTCAACGTGGTGGTGATAAACTGCAACAAGAAACGGATCACTCGGGACATTGGGGCGATTCCTTTGTATGTTGGTCCAGGTAATCCTGGAGTATCACCGCTGCGGCCACCGCATCCAGATCATCGCGCCGGGGCCGGTTGCGTTTGCCCGTCTCCTGGGCGATCTCTTGCGCGCGGGCGGTGGAATAGCGCTCATCCCAATAGACCACCGGCGTCTGGAGATGCTCGGCCATGCCGCGCACATAGGCCTGGGTGGAGGCGACCTGCTTGCCGGCCAGGCCACCCTCCAACAGGGGCAGTCCGACGATGATGCGCGTCACCCCCTCGCGCTGCACGATCTCGGCCAGTTGCAGATAGCTGCCCGGCCCCGGCTCGCGGGCCAGCACGGCCAGAGGGCGGGCCAGCAGCCCCAGCTCGTCGCTGATGGCCACGCCGATGCGCTCGTCGCCCACATCCAGGGCCAAGTAGCGGGTCATGGGTTGGTTGACGAGATGACGACCTCCATGCGCCCGGCCAAGAGGGGCAGGCGATGGATCAGGTCCGGCGTGATCTCGATCTGCGGGGCGCGGGTCAGAGCCAGGTTTTGCAGCAGCCAGGCGCTGGCCTCCTCGACCTCGCGCCCGCGAATCTCTTGTTGCACGCGCTCCAGATCAATCACCGAAGCGACCAGCCCCTGGGCGCGCGCATCCAGTTCCACGCCGGTTTCGAGGGCGCGGATCTGGTCCGAGCGCACGACCTGCAAGCTGTCCTCGATCACCTGGCTCTCGCCGCCGGCCTGCTGGGCCAACAGCCAGCGCGCCATGTCGCGGATGTCGTTCTCCTGGATCGCCACACCGTTGGCAACCAGCCGCATGCGGCCCGAGAGCACAGCGTTCTGCTGGTCCACCACCTGATCAAAGGTGAGGGACATGACCTGCACATCCAGCGAGGTTGTCGGCACAAACTCGCCCGGCTGGAGCTCTTCCAGGAAACGATTGTAGGCTTCTTGCTGCAAACGCTCGACCAGCAGGGTGCGCAGGGTGTCGAAATCGTTATAGGCCACGATAGGCACGCGCCGGCTACCGCCGCCCTCGATGCGCACGTCATTCAGGGCCTCGACCTGGGCGGCCAGTTCGCCCTCCAGCCGGTTGACGGTGAACGGCTCGGCCACCACAAAGCCCGGCTCTAGCGCGATCACCGGCACGCGCACATGGGTTTGGGCGCCCGGCGGCAGTTCGGCATCCGTGGTCGTGTAAAAGCGCTGGGTTACGCCGCTGCTGGTGCGCACAATGGTGCCCTTGGGCACCATCAGGGCGCGGTCGGTGCGGTTGGCCAGCACGATCACGCCTGAGGCATGCTGATCTGGGACATCGCGCTGGCCCGTGGCGGGCGTCTCACCCTGGGCCTCTACGATCACCTGGATCGTGCGCGCCGGGATGACGCCCTGCTCGTAATCAATCTCGCGGTAGCGCGGGTTGGCCTGCATGGTAAAGGCGGCCTGCTGCAACGCCGCGACCGGCTCTAGCGCGACGCGGGCCGTGGGCAGGAAAAAGACCACCACGCCCGCCAGGGTGCCCAGAAGCAGCGCAGTCAGCACCAGAGAGAGGAGCGCCGCCCCAAAGCCGAACCGGCGCGGTCGGTGTACAAAGCGGTGCCCCTTGAGCTGTTCTTCGATGGGGATGACCCGGCGGCCCAGCTCGGTGGTGCGCATTCGTGGGGGGCGATACTTGCGCAACGCCAGGGGCACGCCCCCATGCACTGCCAGCCCGGCTTCGCGGGCTAACGCGCGGGTCTCCCAATGGCGCGTTACCAGGCGCAGGTCTATGGCGGCCTGGTCGGCGGCGCGCTGGAGCCGTTTGAGGTTGATCACCTGGCGGAACATTGCCGCGCGCCAGGGAATCACCAGCCAGACCTGGCTCCCCGGCTTGGCGCGCTGCAAAAGGGCGCAGGCGGTATCGGGGGTATCCCGCCTGGTCAGATAGATCAATTGGGTAGGACGCAAGGAACCTCCTGGGGTGGCCACGCCATGTTAGCTAGAGTGGCGCCAGTGTATCGTATCAACGAGGGCGCGATCCAATTCGTTCCCCGGCGCATAGAGCCGCGCCACATAGCAGGCCAGCGAGCGCAACAAGAGATGCGCTTCTCCCCCGGCCTGCGCCGTGCAATCCAGCACGTTGCGCCCCCCATTGGCATCCAGGCGATCCACCTTGGGGCAGCGGCCAAAGGGCAGGCGTTGCTCCCAATAGGGGGTCTCGAGCGCCGGGGCGATCTCGGGCGCTATGCCGGCCACATCATAGGCATAGATCTGATAGGGCATGAACGACTCGTGGCCGTTCCTGCGCACCTGGTCGGCCAGAGCCGACATCCAGCGCCGCAGCGCTGCCCAATAGCATTTGGACATGAGCGATTCGATATCCTCCCTCAACTCGCCGGCCCGATAGGCCCGCAAGAGGGCTTCGATCTGGCGCTCGGGGATCGAGAGCTGGGCTACAGCCTCGTGGATGAGCTCTTCGCTGCCCTGGGGGACGGCAGCGGCCCACTCCACCCGGCCCTGGCGCACCAGGTCCATGACCGTCATGCGATCATCCACCACCACCAGCAGCGCCACCGTATCGGCGATGGCGGCGGCATAGGCCATGTGGTGCGGCACGATGGTCACGATCTCGAGCCCCAGGCGTTCGGCAATGACCTCCAGGCTGCGGATCCATTCGGTGGGCGCAAGGCAAAGGAACTGGCTGATGCGCAGATGCTCGCCCACCAGCCCCTCGGGGCTCGTCACCGGACGCCCATCCAGGCTGAGAAAGGCCAACGCCCCGCAGACGATATCCTCTTTGCTGCCGCGCGCCCGCACATCCAGGCGATCCTGTGCCTTGCGATAGCCCCGCCGCAAGAGGGCCACCAGCTCATCCTGGGTGATTGGCTTGCGCGGGTTGGGCCGCTGCACCTCGTCCGTCACCGTCAGGCCGCGCGTCACCGTCGTGGGGATCGTCATGGTTACATGATCGGGCACCACCTTGCGGCCCGCCCAACGCTGGGTCATATCCTCGGCCTGGGTCAGGGCGCGCTCGCAACCGGCAAACCAGCGATCTGGATCGGGGCGGTTGGCAGGGCCAACGCCCTGCACCGGCGCAGAGGCGATCCCCAGCAATTCTGCCGAGCCCTCGGAAAGCCTGGCCACGGCCGCGCGCACAAGCCCCTTTTCCCATGTCACCACCGTATGGTGAGACATGGAGACCCGCTCTGCCGAGCGTGGGCGCGGCCAACGCAGCGTGACCATGACGATCCTCCAGCGTTCCTACAATGTATCAGTAAACTCGGACCGGGCAATCTGTGCCCGGGCTGGTCTAGCCCAGCGCCTCGCGCACCAGGCTTACAACGGTCTCCAGTGCCTCCGGCAGGCGTTCCGCATCCTTGCCGCCGGCCTGGGCCATGTTGGCGCGGCCACCGCCGCCCCCACCCATGCGCCGCGCCGCCGTTCCGGCAAGCTGGCCGGCGTTCAGGCCCCGCCGGATGGCATCATCGGTCAGGCCCACCACCAGCAACGGGCGCCCCTCGATCACGGCCCCCAGGGCCACCACGGCGCTGCCCAGCTTGTCGCGCAACTGGTCGGCCATCTGGCGCAAGGCGTCCACATCCTGCACATCTACCTGCGCGGCCAACACCCGGATGCCATCCAGCGTTTGCGCCCCGGCCAACAAGCTATCGGCCTGGCCGCCTGCCAGGCGCTCCTGCAACTGCTGGATCTGGCGGCGCTGTTGGCGCGCCGTCTCTACCAGGGCCTGGGCCTTGTCCGCCGCCTCCTCCACGCGAGAGGAGAGGGCCTCGGCGGTCCGTTCCAGCAGGGCGGCCTGCTGGCGGCGGTATTCATCGGCGCCCCTGCCCGTGACGGCCTCGATGCGCCGCAGCCCCGAGCCCACGCTGGCCTCGCCGGTGATGATAAAAGAGCCGATCTGGCCCGTGGCGTTCAGGTGGGTGCCGCCGCACAGCTCGGCGGAGTAATCCTGCACGCGAATCACCCGCACCTGGTCGCCATACTTTTCGCCAAAGAGGGCTACAACGCCTTGCTCCAGCGCCTGGGCATAGCCCATGACCGTGGCCGTAACGGGGCGGTTGGCGCGGATCTGCTCGTTGACGATGCGCTCCACGGCCAGCAGCTCCTCACGGGTCATGGCCGAAAGATGCCCAAAGTCAAAGCGCAGCCGGTCCGGACCGACGAATGAGCCCGATTGGGCGGCGTGCTCGCCCAGCACCTGGCGCAGGGCGCGGTGCAGCAGGTGGGTGGCGGTGTGGTTGCGGGCGATATCCAGGCGGCGCTCGCCATCCACCCGTGCGGTGACCTCGTCGCCCACGGCCAGCCGCCCCAGGGCGATCCGCCCGCGATGGGCCGTCAGCCCGAGCAACGGATGCACGGCGTCGGTTACTGCCACCTCAAGGCCCTCGGCGCACAGCTCGCCCGTATCGCCGATCTGGCCGCCCGATTCGGCGTAAAAGGGCGTCCGATCCAGGATCACCTCGACCTCGTCGCCCTCGGCGGCCTCTTGGACGCTGGCCCCCGCGCGCACGATGGCCAGCACCCGCGCCTGGGCCTCCCAGGCCTCATAGCCCAGGAACTCGGTGGCGGGCAGATCGAGCTTGCGGTAGAGATCGGCCTGGCTATCCTGGGCGAACTGCTGGGCCGAGCGCCCCCGCTCACGCTGCTCCTCCATGGCGGCGCCAAAGCCCGCCTCGTCCACCGCCAGGCCCAGGTCTTGGGCCGCGTCGCGGGTGAGCTCCAGGGGGAATCCATAGGTGTCGTACAGGCGGAACGCCTCGGCGCCGGGGATCACGCTCTCGCCGCGCGCGCCAAGCTGCTCTGCCAGCTCGTCCAGCCTTCCAAGACCCTGCTCCAGGGTGGTGAGAAAGCGCCGCTCCTCCTGGGTGATAGCATCGCAGATGAACGCGCGCCGCTGCTCCAGCTCGCGATAGTGGTGCCCCATGATGTCCATGACCACCGAGGCGGTCTCGGCCAAAAAGGGCTCGCGAAAGCCGAGAAAGCGGCCAAAGCGCGCCGCGCGGCGCAGGATCAGCCGCACGATATAGCTGCGCCCCTCGTTGCCGGGCAGCACGCCATCGGCGATCAGAAAGGCCAAGGCGCGGCTGTGGTCGGCGATGACGCGATAGGCCGTCAGATTGGCCAGACGCGTTGCCTCGTCGTGGCCCAGCAGCTCGCGGGTGCGCTGCATGATGGGCATGAACAGGTCGGTGTCATAGTTGTTGTCCACGCCCTGCAAGACGGACGTGATGCGCTCGAACCCGGCGCCGGTATCGATGCTGGGCTTGGGCAGGGGCACCATCTCGCCGCCGGGCAGCTTTTCATACTGCATGAACACCAGGTTCCACAGCTCCAGCCAGCGGTCGCATTCGTGGGCCAGGCTGCAATCCGCGCGGCCACAGGTGCAAGCCTGGGGGCCACGGTCATAGATGATCTCGGAGCAGGGGCCGCAGGGGCCCGTATCGCCCATCTCCCAAAAGTTGTCCTTCATGCCCAGGCGGGTGATGCGCTCGGCGGGCAGGCCCGTGCGCGCGCACCAGAGTTCGTGGGCCTCGTCATCCTCCAGGTACACCGTGGGATAGAGCCGGTCCACATCCAGCCCCAGCACCTCGGTCAAAAAGGTCCAGGCATAGTCAATGGCCTCAGCCTTGAAATAGTCGCCAAAGGAGAAATTGCCCAGCATCTCGAAAAAGGTGTGGTGCCGGGGCGAGGGGCCCACCGCGTCCAGGTCGTTGTGCTTGCCGCTGACGCGCATGCACTTTTGGGCGGTGGCGGCGCGCTTGTAGGGGCGTTGCTCCTGCCCTAGGAACACATCCTTGAACGGCACCATGCCGGCGTTGGCAAAGAGCAGGGTGGGATCGTTGCCGGGGATCAGCGAAGAGCTTGGCACGATGGTATGGCCGCGCTCTGCAAAGAACTGCAAAAAGCGGGACCGAATCTCTGCGCTGCTGATCATCAGGGCCTCCTGTTGCGCCAATCTGTACCGACCGATTCTATATGATCGGCCAGCGAGTGTCAAAAGAATGTGGAATCAGTAAACAAAGGACGGCTGAAAAAGAGTCTTCAGCCGCCCTGTACGCTCGCAATGTTGGGGCCAGGGCGAGGCTAGGCAGCCTCCCGCCCCGAATCCCTGGTCAGGAACGATGTTCCGCTGGACCTCGCCCGGATATGCTCCTCCGTCACGATCCAATGATCGATATCGGGGCGCGAGGGCAGGTCGAACATGACATCGTTGAGGGTCTCTTCCAGGATGGCGCGCAGGGCGCGGGCGCCCATGTTGCTGCGCATCGCCTCGCGCGCGGCGGCCTGGAGCGCCTCTTCGGTGAACTCGAGGCGCACGTTATCCAGTTGGAACAAGCGCTGGAACTGGCGCACCAGCGCGTTCTTGGGCTCGGTCAGGATGCGCACCAGATCGCCATGCCCCAGGGGGTCCACAGTGACGATGACCGGCAGCCGCCCGATGAACTCGGGGATCAGGCCATATTGGAGCAGGTCCTCCGGCGCCACCTGGCTCAGCAGCTCCATATCGGTGGGCTCGTGGTGCAGCTCGGAGCGGGAACCAAAGCCCATGGCGTACTGGCGCCGGGTGCGCGTCCGGATGACATCCACCAACCCATCAAAGGCGCCTCCGCAGACAAAGAGGATGTTGGTGGTATCGAGTTGCAAGAACTCTTGATGGGGGTGCTTGCGCCCGCCCTGGGGAGGCACATTGGCCACGGTGCCCTCCAGGATCTTGAGCAACGCCTGCTGCACGCCCTCGCCCGAAACATCACGGGTGATGGAGGGGTTGTCGCCCGATTTGCGGGCGATCTTGTCTATCTCGTCAATATAGATGATGCCCTGCGAGGCGCGGGCGAGATCGAAATCGGCATTGTGCAGCAGACGCAGCAAAATGCTCTCCACATCCTCGCCCACATAGCCTGCCTCGGTCAGCGAGGTGGCATCCGAGATGGAAAAAGGCACATCCAGGCTCTTGGCCAGGGTCTGGGCCAGCAAGGTCTTGCCGCAGCCGGTGGGGCCAATGATCAAGACGTTGCTCTTTTGCAGCTCGATCTCCCCATCATCCTCTTCGATGCCTGCCAGCACGCGCTTGTAGTGGTTATAGACGGCCACGGCCAGGGTGCGCTTGGCCCGTTCCTGCCCAATGACAAACTCGCCCAGCGCGTCATAGATCTCGCGGGGCGAGGGGATATCCTCGCGGGTGAGGCCGCGCTTTTCGGGCGCCGCCCGGCCCGCATCCAGGATCTGCTTGCACAGGTTGACGCAGCCATCGCAGATATAGACCGCGTTCGGCCCTGAGATCAGCCGTCGCACCCGGTGCTCGGGCTGCCCGCAAAAGGAGCATGTGGGGCGCTCGTGGCCCTGGCTCATGCTTCTGCTTCCTTGCCAGCCCGCACAGGCGAGATCACCTCGTCCACCAGGCCGTACTCGACCGCATGCTCGGCATCCATAAAGAGGTCGCGGTCGGTATCGCGCTCGATGCGCTCCAGCGGCTGGCCCGTATGCTCGGCCAGGATGTTGTTGAGCATCTTGCGCAGGCGGATGATCTCCTCGGCCTGGATCTGGATGTCGCTGGCCTGGCCCCGGGCGCCGCCCAGGGGCTGGTGGATATGGATGGTGGCGTGCGGCAGCGCGAAACGGCGTCCGGGCGCGCCCGCCGCCAGCAGCACCGTGCCCATGCTGGCCGTGCTGCCCACGGCGATGGTCGAGACCGGCGCGCGGATCACCTGCATGGTGTCATAGATCGCCAGCCCTGCATAGATGACGCCGCCCGGCGACTGGATATACAGGCTGATCTCGCGCTCGGGATCCTCGCGATCGAGGTAGAGCATCTGCGCCACGATGAGGCCGGCGATCTGATCGTCAATGGGGGTGCCCAGAAAGATGATTCGCTCTCGCAACAAGAGCGAATAGATATCATAGGCCCTTTCGCCGCGGCCGGTCGTTTCGATGACCATGGGGACGAGTGCGTTCAGATGCATGCTCCACCTCCTCTGGTATCGGGGCCCAAAGCGCCCCGCTCAACTTGCAGGCTCTATTCCTCAGCAGGCGCCTCGTCCGGCTCCTGGGTCTCGGGTTCGACGTCCTCAGTGGGCGTCTGATCCGCATCGGGCTCCACGGCATCCTCCGCGCTTTCCGCGGCGGGCAGCCTGCCGGTCAACCGGTCGGCCAGATGCTGCGAGGCCTTGAAGAGCAGCGAGTCCTCATAGGCGATATCCAGGGCGCCCTGCTGCACTTCCTCGCGCACCCTTTCGGGCGCCTGATCGCGATAGGCTGCCACCATCGCATTGGTGTACCTGGTAAATGCCTCGGTGCCCTCTTCCGGCGTCAGCGAGATCCCCTCCCGGCGCACATACTCGATGAGCGTCAGGCGCTGGGTGAGGTTGCGCTCGCAATCCGGGCGTAGCTCCTCGCGCAACTCTTCCTCGGTCTGTTCACGTATGCGCAGGTACCCCTCCAGCGAAAAGCCCATCTGCAAAAAGCGGCGGCGCTGCTGGTTGAGCACGCGATCGATCTCGCGCTCCAGGGCCGCGGCGGGGTATTCCATCTCGGCCAGCGGGATCAGGGCATCCAAAGCGCGGCGACGCTCGCTGGAGGCAGCCTCTTCCGCGCGCGCGCTACGCAGTTCATCCGCGATGCTTTTGACAAGCTCTTCCAGCGTCTCATAGTCGCCCACCGTCTTGGCGAATTCGTCATCGGCCTCGGGCAGACGCAGCTCGCGGATCTCGCCGATGGCCACGCGGTAATCCACCTTTTTGCCGGCCAGATCCTCGTCGTCGTGGTCCTCGGGGAAGGTAAGGCTGAACTCGCGAATTTCATTGACCACAGCCCCCAAGAGCGCCTCGGCAAAGCCGGCCGGATCCACGTCATCCGTCATGTCAATGACGACCTCTTGGTTGCGCTCCAGCACCTCGCTATCCACGGTGCGGGTCAGCAGCGCCGTGAACTGGTCTTCCATCTGCAGGGGGCGCTCCACAGGCCGCATCTCGGCGTGTTGCCGGCGCAGCATCTCGAGCTGCTCCTGGATATCCTCATCGGTGATGACGACCTCAGGCTCGGGCTCGATGGCAAGCTCATTATAATCGCCCAGGGTTACCTGGGGCACCAGGGGCACATTGAGCTTGAGCACCAGGGGCTCCTCAGACTCGATATCGAGCAGGGTCTGCTCATAAGGCCGGATGTCGGCCTCGCGGATGGCCTCCTGGTAGAGATCGGGGGCGATGGCGTGCAGGGCCTCGTGCAGGATGGCCTGGCGCCCAAAGACGCGCTCGACCATGCCAAAAGGCGCCTTGCCAGGGCGGAAGCCTGCGATGGGGCGATAGCGCGAAAGCTCGCGGGCAGCGCGGCGCATGGCGCGCTGGATGGTCTGCTCGTCGGGCTCGATGGTCAAGAGGACCTCGCGGGGGGCCACAGTTTCGGTCGTGACTTTCAAGGGATGCTCCTTCTCGAACAAGGCTTGGCGGTGCGCTCTGCCTGACCATGACGGTAGGCATTATACCATAGCCCCTGGCGAGTCGAAACTGGGGCCTGGCTAGACGCAGAAAAAGCCGGCCCACAGACGCTCCGCGAACCGGCGCGTGTACGCCAGGGGGCCAGCGATCAGAACGGTCCGTATAGTGCGATCAGAGCGGAAGACGAGATTCGAACTCGCGACCCTCTCCTTGGCAAGGAGATGCTCTACCACTGAGCCACTTCCGCACGGTCCCAATGGGGAAGGAGAGACTTGAACTCTCACGGATTTCTCCACGTGATCCTAAGTCACGCTCGTCTGCCAGTTCCGACACTTCCCCCCAAAAGAGCGAGAGGCCATAGCGAACCCGTGAGATCTCGGCGCCCCACACAGGTGAGGCGGTCCCGAAGGCGCTGCTGTGCGCTCTCTCAGACAAGGGGCGTCGGATGCACCCCTTCCTACATGAGCCGCCCAGGACTCGAACCTGGAACCAACTGATTAAGAGTCAGTGGCTCTGCCAATTGAGCTAGCGGCCCTAAAACACCCATTGACGACCAAAAGACTTGTGCCCTTCCGAGCGAGTCTATGAGTCCCCAAGACGGCACTCATTATAGGCGCCAGAAGCCCCCTGTCAAACCTGCTGGCCCTGAGCCGAATGCGCATCGGAGCCATCTGGTCGCAGGTCGGCCAGAATCAACGCTGCCCATTCTCGTACCGATGCCAGCAGCAGACTCGATTCGTCGCCATCCTCGGAAGCCGAGCCGCGCGTGCGGCCTGTGTGAATCAGCCTCTCTCGCCAGTCGTCAGGAAGATCGATCAGACCGATGGCCGCCAGAGTGGGCATCGTGTTCTCCATATACATCTTGGCGAACTGGCCGATCTGGTCGAACGACCAGTCTCGGGTCTCCGGATGGCCCCGCACAAAATCTGCAAACGCCCAGGCGAGCTGGTCATAGACCTGCGCGAGGTCCAGGCTCTGTTGGAAAGCGAGCTCCTGCTCTATTCCTTTATACGTTTTTCTTAGTTTAAGCATGTTCTGGAGATCAATCGCCTGCAGGAAGTGTCGATGCAGGTCAGATCCCTCATCGAGCCAGCCGGCAAAAAGGAGCGCGTCGAGGTTCTCCAAAGTAAACATAGCGCGCCACTGCATGGGCGACACGTTGGGATCCCACATGATCGCAAAGCGGTTGGTCCACTTGTGATAGCTCGGGGCGAGCCTCTCCCACAGGCTATCCTGCTCCTCAGAAGTCATCTCGCCCAGACTCCGCTCCATGGCGCGAGCGATGCGATTCTGGTGAGCGCGATCAAACTCCGCGACGTTGGCTAGTTCGTGCTGCCTCAGCAAGGCGTCCAGCAGGTCTCCCGGTAACTCACGTCGGTATTCGGGCATGGCGCTACCTCCTCGCGCGATTCTAAAGTCAAGTCGCAATCTGTGCAATACAGGTGCAAATCCTTGCAGCCCGGCTGCGTTGCCATGCATGTCAAGTCTGACATGATAGGGGCGAGTTCGACTGAGATGGGCGTGAGGCAGATGACTGAAAGGAGATGCCATGGAGATTCTGCACGAAGCGGGCGAGGCCATCGGGAATATCGGCAGGCGGGTGTTCCGCCGCAAGAGGGCGCGCGTCGCCCAGGAGACCCTGGAGCGCTGGCTGGAGCGGGTGCCGCTGCCCCAGCTCCAGCCCCAGCAGGGCGGCCGCACGCCGCCCGAGGAGGATGCCATTGACGTAAGCTACCGCGTGATCGATCCAGATCAGGAACAGCAACAGAAGGAGCATCGAGATGGCTGACAATGTCCACGAGCGAATCCGGCGCCTGGCGGGCAGCAACGGCCAGGGCGAGCCAGACAGCGCCCAGGCCGGCAAGCAGGCCCCCGGCAGGCTCGATCTGCCCTCTCTCGCGATGGTGCAAAAGGTCTACACCACCTCTATCAGCGTGCCCGAGATCCGGCCCACAGGCCATGACCGCCGCAGCCGCCGCGAGGCCCAAGAGGCCCAGCGCGAACTGAGCCTCATCGCTCTCCGCTCCGCCAAGTTCGGCGTGGCCATCGAGGCGGTGCGCTCGGTGGGCACGTATGCCCTCTCCTCCTTTGACCGCGGGCAAGAGGACATCATGGACATCTACCACGGCCGGTCGCGCTACCCCGAGATGAACGAGATGATGGGCCAGGTCGTGGCCCAAAGCCTGCAGCAGATGGCAGCGGGCATCCTGGCCCTGTCGGAGTTGCATATCAAGCGTCAGACGGAGGAACTGTGACATGGACGACTTCATCGGCGCCCTCATCAGCACCGGCTTTGGCATCGCCCTGGTGGTTGCCTTTGGCGCCCTGTTCGCCGCAGGCTGGCTGCTCTTCAAGTTCTTTGAGCTGATCGTGATCCCCTTTTGCGCCTGGCTCATCGACCAGGTCGAGGAGGGCTGCCGCCGGCTGGGCGTCTGGCATCACGAGCGCACCTGGCGCCAGCGCATGCAGCGCGCCCACGACGAGACCATCACCGCCATCGATGCCCTCTGTGAGGAGCAGGTGCTGCTGACCCAGCAGCAGATGGTCGTGATCGAACAGCAGTACGAGCGCGAGCAGGCCCAGCGCGCCGCCCTCGCAGGGCGGACAACCGATGGGACAGCCGCTGTCCCGTCCGCTGTCCGGTCGGCTGACCGGGCGGCCTGAGGCCACCGGTTCTGATGCAAGGGAGGCGGGCACACTAGCCCTAGTGCCCCGCCTCCCCCTCTACCACCAGATATTGTGCTTTGGCCGATCTTGGCTTGTCGCCTCACTCATTCGGAGCCGCCCGCTTTTCCGCGAGCGGGGTGGGCTGCAGGTAAGTGGGTATGGAAGGGAGAGCTATGCTGGAAACTGTCTTTGTGATCGTGATGCTGGCCATCCTGGCCGGGCTGGCCCTGATCGCCTTTTTGATCTGGATCCTGCGGGACGCCATCCTCTACGCCCTGGAGGTCCTGGTCTACAGCCTGCAGGCCGCCGTCAGGCTCTGCATCCAGGGGGCTGTCTACACCGTCGAGTGGGTGGACGAGCAGTTCGAGGACCTGGAGCTGGCCGACGATCCCCTGGCCCGCGGCCTGATCATGGGCGTCGTGGGCCTGCTGCTGGGCGTGGGCATCGTGTCCCTCATGGCCATGGTGCGCAACCAGCCCTGGGTGATCATCACCTTTGCCGCCACCGTGGGCCTGGGCATCGGTCTGGGCCTGATCGCCGACCCCGACCACGACTGGAGCATCGGCCCCCTGCCGTCCTTCCCCCGGCGCGGCGGCGGCGAGCCCAAGCTGCCCCTCAACCTGTAAAGGAGTTGCGCCATGCCATACTTGTTACGCTCTGGCCATGAGCTCAACCTGGGCACCATCGGGATGGGCAAGTCCTACTGGACCCTCTACCGCATCGTCCAGGGCATGCTCCACGATCGCCCCTGCTGCTACATCGATCCCAAGGGCGATACCTACCTGTCCCTGCTCAACTTTTTGTGCGCTACGACGCAGGGAGAGGCCCTCTGGGACGCGTTGTCCGACCGCATCCTGTTCCTCAACCCCATCGCCCGCGGCGAGCATCTCCTGGCCTGTAACGCCCTCGACCCCCTGACCGAGTTCGCCGACAGCGATCCCGACCGGGTGGCCCTGCTGGCCAACGCCCTGGTCTCCCACATCCGCGGCCAGTCCGGGTTCGAGCTGGCCGAGGCCAACCGCATGCAGAATGTGATGGCCGCTGCCATCGGCCTGCTGGTGGAGGGCGGGCAGGGGGAGCTGACCCTGGCCGAGCTGCCCCTGCTCTTTGCTCCCAGCTATCGTTTCGATGGCAAGAAGCGGGTGCTGGAGACCCACAACCCCCTGGTGCGCTCGCTCCTGCCCCAGGTGCGTCACCCAGGCACCCGCACCTTCTGGGAGGACCAGTGGCCCACCTGGACGCCCAACGCCAGGCGCGAGTGGGTCCAGTCCACCGAGGGCCGCATCTTTCAGTATCTGTTCGACGAGCGCCTGCTGATGACCCTCTGCGCCGTCGACGCGGGCGGCCTCGACCTGCGCCAAGTGGTGAACGAGGGCCACTGGCTCTTTGTGAACCTGCCCTACGCCCTGCTCTCGGACACAGTCACGACCCTGCTGGGCAACCTGATCGCCACCCGTATCTTTTACGCCTGCATGCAGCGCCCGCCCGGCTCCCGTCCCTACCGCCTGATCCTGGACGAGGCCCGCTTTTTCCATTCCGGCCCCCTGGACGTGATCCTGGAGACCTCGCGGGCCTATAACCTGTGGCTGACCCTGGTGATGCAGTCGCTGAACCAGATGTGCCGCAGCCTGGGCGGCCACCTGGATTTGCACCTGCGGGACACGGCCTTGAACAACGCCCGCTACTACTCGGTGTTCCACAATACCGCCGACGCCGAGATCCTGGCCCGCCTCATGTTCCCCGTGACGGGCCGGGTGGTGGCGGGCTACAACTGGAATCTGGGCGCCTTCGAGTACCTGCCGGTGCCCGCCGAGGTGAACGAGCACGAGCGCCGCTTTATGTCTCTCGGCTACCGCCAGGTGGTGCTCTGGGACAAGCTGGGCGGCGAGCCGCCCCAGGTCTGGCTCACTCCCGAGGTGCTCATGGACGAGCCCGATCATGGGGAGCTGCGCCGTTTCGAGATCGCCCACCTGCGGCGCACCGGCATGCGCAAGGAGGGCATCCTGCAGCAGATCGCCGAGCGCCAGGAGCGCCTGCGGGGCCTGTTCGAGGCCGAGGATCGCCCCGCCGCCCGCGCCATGGCCCGCATGCAGTTCGGGAGGACGCCATGAGCACTGATCCGAGCCCGCGCTTTGCCCGGCGTCCCCGTCAGCGCATCCGCCTGACCGCCCGCGACCTGCAGGCGGTGGTGGCCGTCTTTGAGGCGCGCTACCTGACCAACCGCCAGATCGGCAGGCTGCTCTTTGGCCGCGAGGACTCGTCCCATGCCCGCCAGCGCCTGCGCTACCTGTTCGATCTGGACTATGTGCGCAAGCGGGAGGCGGGCCCCAACGAGCCCGATATCTACTACCTGGGCCTTAAGGGCCGCCGCTACGTGGCCGCCCAGGGGCTCTGCGACCGGGAGACGGCCGATCGGGTGGCCGGGGTGGCGGGGGACGATGTGGCCACGCCGGCCCTGATGATGTCCCACGAGCTGACCCTCTCGGGGCTGTATGTGTCGGCGCGCCTGCAATGCCAGCGCCTGGGTTGGGGCCTGCACTGGCGGAACGCCCGCTGGCTGGAGCTGGAGCGCCTGGGCATGCAGCCCGACGGCTGGCTGGCGGTCTATACCGGGGCCGATCCCGAGACGCCTCCCCGCCAGGCCTACCTCGAGTTCACGGCGGCCATGCCCACCGGCCCGGAGCTCAGGGGCAAGCTGGCCCGCTATCGCGCCTACTGGGAGCGCACCCGCGTCCCTGCCGCCGTGCTCTGGTTCACCACCAGCCGCCGCAAGGCGGACGCACTCCTGGAGGCGATCCATCAGGATCCCTACCGGGACTGCTACCTGGTGGGCTTGATCGAGGACAGCGCCGCCTTTCTCACGGCGCCCATCTGGCGCTGGGGGGATCGGGAGCCGGGACACACGCGTGAGGTGGTATCATGGATACATGCATCGTCTGCCGCGCTGGGGTGAGGGGGGTCCGGCGCGAGCCAGACCCCAGCCTGCACCGTGGGCCGGACGAGGCCTATGGGGGCGTGATGGGCACATGCAGTACCCAGCGTCCCCGCCGATCCCGCGTCCAGTATGCCCTGCCCGCAGTTGCGCGCGGGGTGGACGCACCGGATCGGGTCGGGCCGCGTACCTGCTGGATGGCGGTGCGCAACACGTCGCGCACCAGCCAACGCAGCCTGTCGCGGAGGCGGGCTCTCGTCCAGGGGCCCGGGGAGGTCACGTGCCTCGATGATGCCATGATGGTCACCTCCTCTCGGGCGGCTGGCTTGTTAACGTCAGGGCGCCGCTCCCCCTCGCGCACCAGTCTAGACAGGTACGCCCGCCTGTCAACAATGCGGGGGATCTCCCGATGAAGGGGGAGCGCAACGCCGCCATTTGCGTCTGGTGCGGCAACCGGCTCCACGACGTCTGCCTGGAGCGCTGCCAGCCCGAGGGCCGCTACCGTTACCTGGAGCCCGAGCCTCTCGCCGCCTGGGAGCTGCCCCCCGAGTTGCCGCCCTTTCGCGACCTCGTGTCCCTCCCCGCCGCCGAGCGCCTGGCCCTGATCTACCTGGCCGCCGTCTATGCCCTCCGCGAGGTCGAAAAGGGCCGATAGCCGTTGCCAAGGGGCCCACACAAGCCAGGCGCACGCCTGGCTTGTGTGGGCGCTATTGCTAGTGTTATAATGTTTCTTATAGTACCTATCACACTGCGCGACCCGGGTCGCCGTGATGCCCCTGCCCCTTCGCTGCGCGCCGGTGATCGCCCTATCGCCTATGAGAGAACGCAGCCCCCTCCCCACGCCCCAGGAGGCCATCCGCCGCCATGTAGAGGCCGCCGATGACTGGGAGTGGCAGGAGATCGCCTCCCAGCTCTATGTCTGGACCGACCGTTTCAACGACCGCTTCTGGCAGCGTCAGATGCCCGAGGCCGTGCTCAGCTTTGAGCGTATGGACCACCGCGTCCTGGCGGCCTACACCCTGCGCCGCAACGCCCAGGGCCTGCTCTACGAGATCACCTTCAACGTCAAGCACCTGGAGCGGCCCCTCTGGGAGACGCTGGAGACCCTGATGCACGAGTATGTGCACCTCTGGCAGCAGAACTATGGCCAGCACCCGGTGTCCCGCAACTATCACAACGAGGAGTTTGTGGGCGCCTGCGAGGCCATCGGGCTGCACCCGTTGATCGGCGCGGGGGTGCATGTGCGCCCCGCCGATGGGCGCTTTGCCGAGTTCCTGCGCGCCTATGACGTGCCCGAGCCCGCCCCCCTGGCCGAGCCGGTCGTGAGCCCCAAGGGCAAGCCCCTGGACTGGTGGGCCGACCCCGAGGCGCGTCCCCAGGGGCGCTCGACGATGCACAAGTGGAGCTGCGGCTGCCAGAGCGTCAGAGTAGGCACGAAAGAGTTCCACGCCCAGTGTCTGCGCTGCGGGAACCTGTTCGCCCGCGCAGAGGCGCCGGCGCACCAAGATGCCGGTGCGCCCCGGCCACAGACGCACACCGATGCTATGCCGACGAACGATTCGGGGTGGAGGCAGAGCGAGATTGCGTGGGAGGAGACACCGGGTGTGCAGGCGCCTTCACTATAGCGAGACCGGGGTCTACGAGTCCCTGCAAGTGCCGCAGGTGGAGCTCTGCGGGTAGCCAGTCTTCCGAAACTCGGTACGTACCGAAAGCTACGATATCCTGGGCGGCAGTGGGATCACGGCTAGGAGCCACTACCGAGCGCACTGGGGGAAAGTTAGAAACCAGAGCATCCGGATGACTTGCTACCTCTGGCCAAGGTTGAAAGCCGAGTGACGCCTTGCGCATCCCTGAAGCTAGTGGTATCATAGAACTGATTTACTGAATCATCTGCATTGCAGACGTCGGAGGTCAACATGGACACCGCCATTCAGGTGCGACAGCGAGGCACCCTGACCCTGCCTGCCGCGCTGCGCGACAAATACGACATCAAACAGGGAGACACTTTTTACCTGGTAGATCTGGACGGCGTGCTGGTGCTCACCCCCATGGTGCCGCTTGTGCCCGAGCTGGCCCGCGAGATTGAACTCTTGCGCACCAAGGCGGGCTTGAGCACCCAAGAGCTGCTGGATGGGCTGCGCGAGCAGCGCCAGCGCTACACCGAGGAACGGCGCGCCGATGACTCAGCCGCGCAGTAAGCCGCGCGTCTTTTTGGACGCGGACGCCCTGCTGGCCGCTTGCGCCTCGCCCAGCGAACACGGCGCCAGCCTGGTAATCCTGCGGCTGGCCGAGATCACGCTCCTAGAGGCGTTGACGTGCGACCAAGTCATCACCGAGGTGCAGCGCAATCTGCAGGCCAAGCTCCCTGATGCTTTACCCATTTTCCAGACCATCGTCAGCCGTTGCATACGCGTGTTGCCCGACCCAGCACCAGCGGATCTGAAGCCCTATGTGGGCTTGGCGCATGACGAGGATCTACCCATCCTGGTGGCGGCGGCGCAAGCGGGTTGCCCATGGCTGATCACGTTCCATGTGCGCCACTATCAACCCGGCTGCCCATCCGTGACCGTGCTTCGCCCGGGCGAATTCTTGCTACGCGTACGCGATCAGTTGTCGCGCCTGGAGCGTACGGGCGAAGCCTGAGCCGCTGTTTGGTGGTTGTCGAGATACATCCAGAGCAGCATCTTGAGCACAATGGCGGGGTCAATCGGGGGGCGTCCTCTCATCCCCTTGCCTCGATAATGCTCGAGAAGCCGATAGGCGTAGCGCTGCCAAGGCACTAACTCGCGCAGCTTCCGCAGGAAATGATCCTGCGGTACGATCCGCTCGTAGAGATAGTCGCCGTAGAATGAGTCTTGCCCGGTCTCTTGTAGTCTTGGCTGAGACATGCGCCCTCCTAACCTATCGCTGCAGACACGCTACCCATCCTGACCCCCAGAGGCAGGTTGCCCGACACTCTTTCAACGCTCTCTATGCCTTCGCTTGACACCGATTCCAGGGTGTGTTAAGTTCACGTGCGATCACACAAAGAGGTGTGAACGGCATCGTACAATTCTATAGCCGCTTCTCCGAACCGCCGAGCCTACAGCGCAAAGCACAGCGCCATGGCCAAGCGGTCGCTCTGCCGCATTCGGCAGAAAACGGTATGCAAGGAAACTCGCATGCCCCCCGTGTTTGGAAAGGAGAACGAGGCAGGGTCTATCATGGCCGGCGCCTTTGCCCGACCCTATTCGGGCATTTCCAACTCGGGGGCGCCGGCTTTGTGTTGCCTTGGATGCAGACGCATGCCCGGCAATCTAGCGCAGGGCGACACCCGGAGGAGGCGGCTCAGTTCCAGTCAAGGCACAGTGCTCCCTGCGACTGGGATGACTCGCCGAGCAACTGTCGGCGTCCTTGGAGGCAAGAGGAGGTGGCCAGCGACAGAGCGCTCTAGCAGCCAGAAACGGGATAGAGGTTTGAGGATAGGTTTTGGCAGTAACTTGCCTCTCGAAAGGATGTGAGATGAAAAAGGGACAACTCTTCTGGATTGCCGTCAGCCTGCTCCTCGTGGCCAACCTGGCATGGGCCTTTGCAGCCCCAGCGCCAACCCTGGCGAGCGATGTCTCTGCCGCCAGCAACGGGACGACAAGCATCACGGTGACCAAGTATGCTGCCGATGGTGTGACCATCATAGATCAGGCGATTCTGACCTACCAAGAGATGGAAGCCCAACTACCGGTACAGGGGGATGGCACCACCCAGTACTATTTCCAGGGCCCGACTTTTCAGCCTGAGAACCTCTGGGATCCTGCTGAAACCGTCAACCTCAAGAACAAAGGGGCCGTCAGGGGAACCGATGTAAAGGACCTGGTGGAACTCGTGGGCGGCGCAGAGCCCGGAGACCAGATCCAAGTCAAGTCGTTTGATGGATATAGCGACCGGTTTCAGTACGACACCATCTATAACCCCGCACCTGGCCAGGGTAAGGTCGTGATTGCCTGGTACACCAAGAATGCCGGGGATGGCGCTCCACTTTATACGGATGGCGCCTATGTGCCCACGTTCGACGCCGGCATGCAGCTCGTGTTCATGGTGGAGACCACCAATGGTGCTGGGTTGCACGTCTTTGGCCATGAGGATATGCGCACGTATCTCCCCGAGGAGAACTGGCACTATTTCGTGGATGGTGTCATCCAGTACCCCTCTGCCAATGGGCTATCGCTCAAGTGGATTAACCAGGTAAATATCTATTCCCAGGCTTCAGAGGCGTGGTCCATTGACGTAACTGGGGCCGTTACCACCACCGTCGGGCAGACCTGGTTTGAGAATGCCCTTGCTTGCCACGAGGTGGTAGAGTGGACCGACGGCGGCGGCAATGTCTGGAGCGGCCTGCCCCTCTGGTGGCTGGTTGGGCTTGCCGATGATGACAACGTCCATGGCATCGGCTCGTTTAATGATGCCTTGGCCGAGGCAGGCTATGACATAGAGGTAGAAGCATCCGATGGCTACACCCGGACTTTTCGCAGTGAGGACATAGCCCGATCCTCAGACTATATCGTCGCCAACAAGGTCAATGGGGCTCCGCTATCTGACGACCATTTCCCTCTCCGGCTCGTCGGTGATGCGCTGACCTCGGGCTCGCAAAGGGTGGGCAAGATCGCCCGGATCAACCTTCTCAACATACCCGAGATCGAAACCTGGACCCTGGAGCTATCCGGAGCCACTGATTATGTCATGACGCAGGCCGAATTCGTAAGCGCCGTGCTCTGCCCTGGTCATGGCGTCGAATACACCGATGCCGATGGCACATGGAAAGGACTTCCCCTCTGGCTCCTGGTGGGCTGGGTGGATGATGACAACGCTCACGGGGCAGACGCGTTCAACGATGAGCTGGCGGCTCTGGGATACCAGGTGCGGGTGATCGCCTCAGATGGCTATAGCCGCACCTTTGAGATCGCCGATGTGGCTCGTAATGACGATATCATCGTGGCCAATACCCTCGATGGTCAGCCGTTGCCCGAGGCTCGCTATCCACTCCGGCTGATGGGCAGTGCATTGACCTCGGGTTCACAGAGAGTCGGCAAGATCGTAAGGATCGAACTCCTGGACCTTCCAACGCCGCCGCCCGATTGGGAATTGGATCTGACCGGGGCCATCACCACAACGCTTTCGGCCGAGGACTTTATCGCCATGGCCACGGCGCACCCGGCCCAGTGGGAAGACAACACTGGCAATCTCTATAACGGAGTTGCGCTCTGGAGACTGGCAGGCATGGTTGATGATGACGACTCAGATGCCTTTAGCGATGTCCTGGCGACTCTTGGCTATGACATCCGGGCGATCGCCTCAGATGGCTACAGCCGGACGGTGACGAGCGCCCTGGCTGCACGCAGTGACGATATCATCGTGGCCAACCTGATGAATGGTCAGCCTCTGCCGGAGAACCGGTATCCTCTTCGGGTCGTCGGTGCCGGCCTGTCCAGCGGCCAGATGGTGAGCCAGGTCGTCGAGATCCGGCTTGAGAATCTACCCCAGCCCCAGCGGATATATCTGCCATTGGTGGCGAAACAATAGGGCGCCCTTGCGCCGCTCGTGTGAGTTTGGCAGGGTGTATAGGGGGAACCGCCCCCTATACACCCCTTGAGGGCCCTGGGATGGCCAGATTCAGGCTCAAGCGACCGATTGGGTCGTATGCAGGAGGACAATATGCTGGTCAAAACGGTCAGAATTCTGGTTGCACTGGTATTGCTGCTGACCATAGGGGTTCTGCCCGCTCCTCCCATTATGGCAGATGGGACTACCTCGATACGAGTCGTCAAGTATGCCAGCGATGGGGTCACCGTGTTGGGTGAGCGGACGATTGACTATACAGAGATGCAGACCTTGCTGCCTGTGCAGGGCGATGGCTCTACGGTTTACTATCATCAGGGCCCCACCTTTGATCCCGGCAACCTCTGGGATCCGGATGAAACGGTGAATCTCAAGATCAAAGGCGCGCTGAGAGGAACCGATCTCAAGGATCTGTGCAACCTTGTAGGGGGCATGTCTGCAGGCGACACAGTCCGGGTGTTGGCCATTGACGGCTTTGGCAAGACGTTTGATTATGCCAATGTGTACAGCCCGTCCTCCCGGCAGGGCAAGATCGTAGTGGCCTGGCACTCGGATCTCGATGGCTATGTGCCCACCTGGGAAGACGGCATGTTGCTGGCCTTTTTCGCCGAGACCACAAACGCAGCCGGTCAGCATGTGTTCGGCAACGAGGACATGCGCCAGACGCTGCCCGAGAACCGGTGGCACTATTTCGATACTTACCCATCTTCCAACGGTTTCTCTATCAAGAATATCTCGCAGATCGCGATCTACTCGTCTTCCGATGGAACAAGCACGGGTCGAGAGAGCACCGAGCTGAATCTATCCACGAACGTGGTTCTGCCCGAAGTGGGGATCGCCCTGAGCAGAGATGCTGCGGACTATGGCGAGGTTGAGCCGGGCGAGGTCTCACCCCTTGTGCAAGTAGACATAACCAATGTCGGCACCAGAAAGGTCTCGGTATCACTCGAGCTCCTGGGCGATGGCGAGATCGCCCAAGAGTTCTATGAGCGCTCTCTCTACATCAATGGCGTCGCGTATGCCCCTGATGCCGAGATCACCACGCTAGAAAAGGAGCAGACCAAAAAACTGGATACGCAGGTCAAAGTACCGCTCGATTGGCAAGAGGCAGGCCGCCAGAACGCGGTGCTCGTTTTCTGGGCGGAGGCGGTGGATTGACCCTCCGGCTTGGGGCTGCTATCGCGCTTGCATCTCTGGTGGTGGCTTGGGCAGGGATTCTGCCAGGGTCGCTGTGCCTCGCCGATGCAGAGTTGGCCGCGCCCGTATGGGGGCCATACGTCACAGGCACTAGCGAGACTGGTAGCGTGATCAACTGGAGAACCTATACGCCCACATGGGGCATTGTGCAGTACGGCACCAAAGAGCATCTCTCGGAGCACGGCGGATACCAGGATCTGGTGACCGAGCCGACTCTTGGAGAGCTTCACCAGGTCAGGCTGGCCAGGCTACAGCCGGATGCAGAATATCGGTATAGGATATGGATCCTTGGGCCAGAGGTGGCGCCAGGGCCCATACCTCTTCATGATGCACACTCTCTTGCAGCATGGCTCTCGAACAGCGGCGCCATCTCTGTTGAGGGGGGCTTTCGCACGCTCGGAGCCGATTCGTTTGCTTTTGTCGTCTATGGTGATAGCCAAGAGCAGACCCCTTGGTTTACCCAGTTGGAGCGGCACAAGCTGGTTGCAGACGCTATTGCTCAGGAGAGCGACATCGCATTCGTCGTTCACCTTGGCGACCTGATCTACGACGCGGACGATATGGCTGGCTGGAACGCCTTTTTTGAGGCCGCCAAAGCGATGCTGGCAAAGATGACCCTATACCCCGTCATCGGCAACCACGAGAACAACTCGCCTGTCTATTTCGATATCTTGGGTGCGTCGCCAACCTATCGCTTTGATGCGGGCAGCACGAGCTTTTTGGTGTTGGACACGAACAGTTGGGCGGATTTTGAGGCTCAACGGAGCTGGCTCGAATCAGAGCTTCGCTCGCCAGCTAGGTGGAACTTGGTGTTTTATCACCACCCCGCCTACAGCTCTGATGCAAGAAACTATGGGGGCTGGGAGCTATCTCGCCGCTACTGGGGCGATCTGCTTGCTCAGGCAGGCGTGCTTGCTGCCTTTAGCGGCCATGTTCATGCCTACGAGCGCTACCAGGTGCAGGGCATGCATCACTTTGTGGTGGGCACGGGCGGTGGCGCGCTCACTGACCTGGCAACTGAAGCGCCGCCTGGCATCAAGAACCGCCTGGCAAAGACACTGGGCTATGCCAGGGTCACCGTGCATCCCGATAGCGTGATTGTGGATTTTATCCAGGTTGCGCGCATCTCTGATGACAACCGTCAGGTATTGGAGATATTCCCGACCGGCATCGTGTTTGAGACGGTGGACCTGGTGGCCTCAAGGGATGCCGCCCCCGCGATCCCCGAAGGTCTCTTCAAGGTGTCGCCGGTCTCATTGCGCCTGGAGCTAGATCGGGGCGGGCGCCAACGCTTTGGCATGCGCATCACGTCCAGCGAGGATGCGCAGATCCACATCAACACCGAGGGCCTGCCCTATTCGGTGCAACCATCCACACTGTATATTCAAGGCGCAGAGCAGTCACAACGGATTGAGCTAGAGCTGTTCGGCGACAGATCAATCCCTAACGGCGAGTATGAGGGCAGGCTTACCTTCCTTCGAGACGCGGGAAACAACGTCGCCTTGGGGGTCAAGGTCAAGACCACCGTGCTCCAGACGGCGGGCAAGGGGGGGCTAGAGAGAGCCCTTGTAGAGAATATGCCCTTGGTGATTGTGGCTGTGGTCATCTTGGCCGCCAATGTTGGCGGCTATGTCCTATATCGCACATACAAGGCACGCATGAACAAGGCAAAGGACGCTGAGCAGATGAGTGAAACGGACAAGGTCGGATGAAAGGAACAGTCGCACGCCTGCTGTTCGCCATGGGAGCGCTGCTGTCTCTCATGGCTACCCCCCAGATGGCTGTGGCCTCGGGCGCCACTACCGAGCTGGCCGTTATCCGATACGCCATAGATGGCGTCACCATCTTGGCAGAAACCACGGTGTCCTATGAATGGCTGGAGGAGAACCTGCCTGTATATGGCGATGGCGTGACGCACTATTACCACCAGGGCCCGGTGTTCGAGGGCGATATGTGGGACCCATCGGAGACGGTGAACCTCAAGGACAAGGGGGCCGTCAAGGGGACCGCCGTCCGTGATCTATGCGAGTTGGTGGGGGGCATGCGCCCAGGCGAACAGGTCAGCCTTGTGGCCGTGGATGGCTGGCACACTGAATTCGCCTATGAGAACGTCTACGAGCCTTTGGACTTGCAGGGGCCAATCGTCTTGGCGTGGTTCAATGGCGCAGAGCCGGCATCGGGCGAAAAGTATGGCACAGGCTATCCTGGCCTGGGCGGATATCATACGGCCATGCAGATCGTGTTCATGCCCGGCACGACGAACGAGGCTGGGCAGCACGTCTTTGGAAATGATGATATGCGCATTAGCCTGCCCCAGGAAGAGTATCAGCACTATTACCAGGGCCTGCCCAGTACCAACGGGCTTTCGGGCAAATGGATCTCAAAGGTTGTCATCTATTCGCAGCAAAAAGCACCATCGGGAGAGGTCTCTGTGCAGGCAGGCGACGCGGTGTCAGCTCCCATAGCGCTCGGGCCAACCGTGGGCCAGGATGTGGCGCCTTCTGGGCTTGCGGGCCTGCTGAGCCCAGCGCTATGGCTCATTCTAGCGTTGGGAGGCATCGGGCTGGTGTTCCTGACGATTGCTTTTGTGCGGCTAAGGAGGGGAGCAAACTGAGCGCCCCACACGAATCCCGAAAAACGCTTTTCCTCCTGGCAGTAGGCTTGTTGTTATTGGCTGGCGCCTTGGCCCTGGGGGTCCGAGAGTGGAATGCCCCTAGCAGGGCCGAGCGGGTTGACTGGGAACTCGTGCTCGTTGGCGATGATGGGCAGCAGATGACCCTGTCATACGACCAGGTGCGGGCGCTGCCTGCCTTTGAGACCACCGGGGGGTTCTTTTCCTCTGTCGGCGTCGTGTATGGGCCATATAGCCTAAAGGGAGTGAGACTTGAGACTCTGCTCGAACTGATGGGGGGCATGGGCCCCTTGGACGTTCTGATGGTAGGCGCCCAAGATGGCTACTCTTCGGTGTTCGACTATGGGCAAATCCAGGGCGAGATTGACACCTTTCAGCCAGAGAGTCTGAGGTTCGTGCCACAGGGGGAGATCGAGTTTGTCCTGGTCTATGAGCAGGACGGTCGCCCTCTCTTGCATCAGGATGGCAAACCGCTGCGCCTGGCCGTCACAAATCCCAACGGCTTGCTCACCGAAGGGCACTGGTGGGTCAAGTGGGTCAATTGGCTTCAGATACGCAGCCTGACGCCGGCCGCCGGCGTGGAGAGATAGACGCATGAAAGGCCGTTTGTGGCAACGACTCCTTTGCTTCTTGCTCGTCGGGGTTGGGACACTTGGCCTGCTCTCCTGCGGCACCAGCCACGGAGGCCGAGCAAGAACCGAGCTACGAGTGATCTGCGCGGGTAGCTTGATGGTGCCATTCACCGAGGTCGCCAAAGCCTATGAGGCCCAGAACCCAGGGGTTAGGATCCTGACCGAAGGGCATGGGAGCGTTCAGGTGATCCGATATGTGACCGAGCTTGGCGCCCAGGCTGATCTCATTGCCGTGGCCGATCACTCGCTGATCCCGGCGATGATGTATGGCGCCAAGATACCAGACAGCCAGAAGAGCTATGCCGATTGGTATATCGGGTTCGCCACCAATACGCTGGGATTGGCCTATACCCCAAACAGCCGCTATGCAGGCGAGATTACTTCTAAAAACTGGTACGAGATTCTGGCCCGACCCGATGTGAGGCTGGGGGTTCCGGACCCCCGATTCGATGCCTGCGGCTATCGGGCCCTGATGGCCCTCTGGTTGGCCGGGGCGCTCTATCAGGATGATACCATCATGGAGCGGGTTCTGGGCGATTTCGAGTATCCCATTGTGGTACAGGCAGATGATCGTCAGAGCACGATCCTGGTGCCAGAAGTCATACGGCCTCGCAAGGTCAGCGTCAGAGGCTCCAGTGTCGTCCTTCTGGGCATTCTCGAATCAGGTGATATTGACTATGCCTTTGAGTACAAGAGCGTTGCCCAGCAAAGGGGGCTCTCGTTCCTAGAGTTGGCACCAGAGATCAATCTGAGCTCCAACGCCTTTGAGTCGCTGGGATACGATCTGCGCGTCAAGATCGATTACCAGAGGTTTGCGACGCTGATCCCAGATTTTGTGTGCCAGGAGATTGTCTATGGCGTGACGATTCCGGAGAACAGCCCCCATCCAGAGCAAGCCATTGACTACCTCCAGTTCCTGCTGGGCCCGGAGGGGCAGGGCATATTTGCTGAACAGCACCAACCCTTCCTCTCGTTCACCATAGATGGCATCGAGCACGTACCAGATGAGTTCAAGGGGTTGGGTGGCGACTGATGGATAGTGCGCAACGACCACAATAGACACCATGGCAAGCAATCAACTTGGGCCAGCAGGCCTATGAACCACGAACCTTTGGTAGGTGTGCATCTTGTGAAGCGCATGGCGGCCTGGGTCAGGGGCCTCGCCCACGGGCGGCACAGCCTGTCCTGCACATTCGCCCTCTTGGGGCTCGTGGTTTTTGCGTTAATCACCTGGCCACTGGCCAAGATGCTACTGGCATCTCTGGCCGAGCCTGACATCTTTGTCCAGACGCTATTCGACAGACAGGTTACCCAGGCCATCTGGCTGACTCTGTACGCAGCCCTGATCGCGACTCTCATTGGGTTCCTCTTTGGCATCCCGCTGGCCTACTTTTTGGCGCGCCACGATTTTGCCGGCAAACGGCTGGTGGAGGGCCTCATTGACGTCCCCATTGTCGTGCCCCACACGGCAGCGGGCATTGCCCTGCTCTTTGTGTTCGGGCGCCGGTTTGCCATCGGGCGCGCTTTTGAGCAGATAGGCATAAGCTTTGTGGATTCCACGGCCGGCATCGTCATCGCCATGCTGTTCGTCAGCGTCCCCTTTTTGATTGATTCCGCCAAGGAGGGCTTTCGCAAAGTGGATGTCAGGATCGAGAAGGTGGCGCGCACCCTAGGGGCCTCGCCCTGGCAGGTATTTGCGCGCATCTCGTTTCCCCTGGCATGGCGAAGCATTGTCGCCGGAGCAATCATGATGTGGGCGCGCGGGATCAGCGAGTTTGGCGCGGTGGTCATTCTCACCTATCACCCGATGATCGCGCCGGTGCTTGTCTTTGAGCGCTTTGAGGCCTTTGGCCTGGACTATGCCCGTCCGGTGGCGGTGCTTCTGATCGTCGTCAGCGTGCTGGCATTCGTCGCATTGCGCGTGCTCGTGGATCGCGAGAGGCAACCATGATCGAGTTACGGCAGCTCTCTGTCAGACTCGGCAAGTTCGCTCTGGACGACGTAGGCCTCACGGTCCATCGCGGCGAGTACTTTGTGCTGCTCGGCCCCACAGGGGCTGGCAAGACGGTCCTGTTGGAAGCGATAGCCGGCGTGCAGCCGATACGGGCTGGCGAGATCTGGTTAGCAGGCAGAGATGTCACTCGTATAGAGCCCGAAAAGCGGGGCGTAAGCATCGTATACCAGGGCCAGATGCTCTTTCCCCACTTGACCGTGCGCAAGAATATCGTCTTTGGGCTGCGAATCCGCCGTGAGCCCTCCGGCAAGATCGCAGCGGCGCTCGCTCGGGTGGTTGCGCTGCTTGGGATAGAGCACCTGCTCGATCGAAGGCCAGAGACGCTCAGTGGCGGTGAGGCGCAAAAGGTAGCCCTGGCGCGGGCGATCGTCACAGAGCCAGATATCCTGCTGCTGGATGAGCCCCTGGGCGCGCTCGACCCCCAAAGCCGTGATGGTGTGCAGCAGGAGCTTGCCAGGCTTCACAAGAGCCTGGGGCTCACCATCCTGCATGTGACCCACGACTTTCAGGAGGCAATCACCCTGGGCGGATGCATTGCGGTGCTTGGTGAGGGCAAGATTCAGCAGGTCGGATTGCCCGATGAGGTCTTTCGGCAACCGAGCTCCGAGTTCGTGGCGCGCTTTACCATGGCCATGAACGTGTTCAATGGCTATGCGGCCAAGGACGCAGATGGTAGAACGATGTTCTCCACAGGAGGCATCAGCATCACAAGTAACGACGATCTGGAAGGATCTTGCCTTGCTTCTATCCGTCCTGAAGAGTTGCAGGTCGGCCCTGCTATGCCGAGGTCGGCGAAGGGAGATGTTGGCAACCACTTTTGGGGCGTCATCACCCAGATCACTGACAGAGGCGCTGTGGTGTACATCACTGTGGAGCTTCCCCCTTCTCTAGAGTGCCTTGTGACTCGACGAGCCTATCAGGAGATGGGCCTATACGTAGGCCAGCAGGCATGCGTCACAATCCGGGCCTCGTCCGTGCACCTGTTCGAGGGCTAGACAGGTTTCGTATCGCCATCCGGTCCGCCTGCATGATGATGAGAGGCAGTTCCTCAAGGTATGGCATGCCCGCAAGAGTTCTAGAGAAGCAGGGCGCCGACGCGGCGACCTGACGATCTAGCAAGGGGAGTGTCTCGTAAAGTCGGCGCTCTTGCCTATCGGTAGCTCCGCAAGCCTACCCCAGGGGTTGACGAGAAGCGCCTGTCCGTGCGCCCAGCGCCATCTGTCAGAATGTCCGGCTAGCCAAAGACCATAAGCCCGCATCCACCTTGTGCCGGCTCGCACTCGAAACTGTGTTCTGGGCCAAACTCCCCCTTGACCCCACCCCTCTCCGCATTCTAGAATCAAGCTATACCGCTGCCGGCGTGTCCACGCACCCATGCGCGTCTACACGCCGGCACGGCCTCACACATGCACATCTACGCCCTCTCCAACCAGAAAGGCGGGGTCGGCAAGACCACTACCGCCGTCAACCTGGCCACCGGCCTGGCCCGCAGGGGCCAGCGTACCCTGCTTGTTGACCTGGACCCCCAGGCCAACGCCACCTACGCCCTCGTGGGCTCTCAGGACCTCTCGAGCTCCGTCTACGACCTGCTCATCGGCTCGAAAGAGCTGGAGCAGGTCGCCATCCCCTCGCGCCAGCCAGGCCTCGACCTCCTGCCCGCCGACATTGACCTGGCCGGGGCCGAGGTCGACTTGCTCTCGGCCATCGGCGGCCAGACCCGCCTGCGCGCCGCGCTGTCCAAGCGCCCTCTTCCCTACGACTATGTCATCATCGACACGCCGCCCTCGCTGGGCCTGCTGACCATCAATGCCCTGGCGGCCTCCGTCGCCGTGATCATCCCCGTCTCGGTCAGCCTGTTCGCCCTCAAGGGCCTGGCTCAGCTCCAGGAGACGGTGGCCAGAGTCCGCAGCGGCCTGGATCACCCCTCCCTGCGCATCCTTGGCATCCTGCCCACCCTCTGCGACCACACCCTCGTGGCCCGCGAGGTGCTGGCTACCCTCCAGGCGCACTTTCCCGGCCTGGTCTTTCGCACCACCATCCCCAAGAATGTCCAGGTCGAGGAGGTGCATGGCCGCGCCGCCTGCCTCTACGACTATGCGCCCCGTTCCCGCGGCGCCCAGGCCTATGAGGCCTTTGTGAAGGAGGTGATCGCCCATGCCTAGAGAAGACGCCCCCGGCCGGGGCCTGGATGCCTTTTTCAGCGCCCCGACCCGTGAGCCCGATCCGGGACCTGAGCAGGGACGGCCCAGCGCCACGGTGCGCACCACCCTGACCCTGACCCTTGAGGACGCCGAGCGCCTAGAGTTGCTCCGGTTGCACCTACGCCGCACCCAGGGCCGCGGCCTGACCTACGGCGATGTGGTGGGTTTGGCCCTGGCCTGCCTGGCCGAGACCCAGGACATCCCCGCCGCCATCCACACCTAACCCAATCGCCCACGGCGATCCCCGCCCTATCGCCCACCCCTGCATGCCCGGCTCCCGCCGTCCTACTCTCATCCTCGGCACCCATGGCCCTCTGCACCTGCGCCGCTGCAGGCTCCCCCTGGACGCCTTTGACACCCACCTGTATATCGTGGGCCGCACCCGGGTCGGCAAGTCCAAGTTCCTCCAATCGCTGCTCTACCAGCTCATCGTCCTCGAACAGGGCTGCGGACTGTTGGACCCCCACTCGGACCTGTGCGACGATCTGCTGGATCAACTGTCGCCTATGCTCGCAGCCAGCCCCCGGTTGCGTCAACGCATCGTCTACTTTGCCCCAGGGCGCGACGACTATCTCATGCCCTGGAATGTGCTGCGCGCCCCCGGCGAGCCCTACGTGGTCGCCCAGAACCTGCTGGAGGCATTTCGGCGGGCCTGGCCCGAGTCGCTGCGCGAGGCGCCACGCTTTGCCAACCTGGTCCTGGCCTCCCTCTTGCTCCTGATCGAGCAGGGCCTCACCCTCGTCGAGATGCCCCGCCTATTGACCGATGCGGCCTTTCGCCGCACGCTCCTGGAGCGCAGCCGCAACGCCGAGGTGCGCCGCTTTTTCGCCCAACGCTTTGAGCGCTGGGGCCGGGAGCGGGCCCTGATCATCGAGTCGGCCCTCAACAAGGTGGGGGCCTTTACCATCAACCCGCGACTCAAGGCCATCCTGGGCAGCCGCGAGAACGGCCTGCGCCTGCGCCAGATCATGGACAGGGGCCAGATCCTGCTCTGCGACCTGGGCCGGGTGGACGCCGAGACCCGCCGCCTCTTGGGCAGCCTTCTGATGACGGGCCTGGAGCAGGCCGCCCTCTCGCGCCAGGACACGCCCCTGCCCGAGCGACGGCCTTTCACCTTTCTGCTGGACGAGTTCCAGGACTATTGCGCCAACACGGGCTCGGCCCAGACCCTGGCCCGCATCCTGGCCGAGTGCCGCAAGTTCCGTCTGCACCTGGGCCTAGCCCACCACACCCTCAGCCAGATCGGCCATGAGACGCTGCGCGGGGCGCTGGAGAACGCCCAGATCAGGGCGGTGTTCAGCTCGGGGCGCGAGACGGCCGGGGCGCTGGCGCCCGACCTGTTTCTGCCCGACCTGGTCGAGGTCAAGCACGACGTGGAGGACGAGGGCCAGCGGCCACGGGTGCACCCCGCCTTTTTCTCGTTGGGGGAGCAGTGGGAACGTTACACTCAGATGGCCCAGCGACTACCCCGGCGACACTGCCTGCTCCAACTCCCCGAGCGGGAACGCGTCTGGCGCGTACGCACCCCCACCGTGCCTGGACGCACCCTCTCTGAAGAAGCCCTGGAGACCTTGCGGGCGAGCCTGGCGCGTCAGAGCGGCCGGCCCATGGCGGCTGTGGATCACGAGATCGCCGCCCGCGAATCTGCGCTGGAAGACCCGCCCCCGGTGCGTTACTATGAAGAGGTGCAGGCATAGCGCCGCGTGCGTGCCTGCGTGCTTTGGTGCAAGCATACGTCCATGCCGCTATGTGTCGGCACCAGAGCACCGCGTTGCGCTATCGAGACCAGGGGGAAGAGTTGCCCCCCTATCGGGACGGCAGGGAAGCCGGTATCGAGACCACGGGGAAGACGCCATCGAGACGGCGGGGGCAGGATACAGTATATAAACAGATAATACAGATATCTGAATTATAAAATGCTATAATCACATTATGGGATCACAAGTTCAATCACAGACCAGACCGATTCGCCACGTTTCCCAGGGACGCGACGAGATGAATCTGGTCGAGTTCCCCTTTGCCACCCTGTCCCGCACCCCCAGCCTGGGCAGCCTCACCTGCGTGCGCTGGATCGGCGGCGCCGATGGACAACGCCGCCGTCAGCGTTGGGTGGTCCAGGGCGGCAGCGCCTCGGGCCTGCCCACCGAGTTCGACGAACGGGTCTATGTGGCCCTGCTGGCCCTCACCCAGGCCCAGGGCTATACCGACCGGCGGGTGCCGCTCAGCGTGTACCGCATCCTCAAGCTGATGGGCGAGGACACCGACAGCAAACACTACCGCAGCGTCGAACGTTCCCTGGAGCGCCTGCTGCGGGCCAGCATCGTGGCCGAGGGCGCCTTCTGGGACGCCGAGCGCCAGAGCCTGGTGCAGCGCGTCAATGGATTTCACCTGATAGAGCGCTACTGGCTGGCCTACCAGGAGGGCGACCAGACCGTGGTGGAGGCCGAGGGCTGCCCCGGCTATGTCGTCTGGGGGGAGGAGATCTGGCGCAGCCTCCAGTCGGGCTATCTCAAGCAACTGGACCTGCGCACCTTTTTCGGCTTGGCCACCCCCGTCGCCCGCCGCCTGTACCGCTTCCTGGACAAAAAGCTGCACAAGGCGCGCCGCCTGGAGATCGACATCTTTCAGCTCTCCCAGCAACTGGGCATGGCCTACTATCGCTATCCGGCCAAGGTGCGAGAAAAGCTCCAGCCCGGGATCGACGAACTGATCGCCATCGGCTTTCTGGCGTCAGGCGAGATGATCAAGGTGGGCCGCTACACCCGCATGCGCTTTGTCAAGGGCGCGGGCGTGCACCGAGAGGCTCCGGGGATTGTTGCACCGGAGCCAGAGGACTCTGCGTCAGTCACGGAGCAGGAGCCCGCGGACGCCGGGCAGTTAGGCCAGGCGTGGCGTCAGCAGGTCGCCGAGGCCCGCGGACTGGACCCCGGGTTGATCGAGCTCTGGGAGCAGGCCCTGGGCCTGGTGCGCGAGCAGGTCACACCGGTCGCCTTTGAGACCTGGCTGGCCCGTTCTGTCCTGGGTGTGCTGGAGGGCAGCCAGGCCACCATCTGGGCGCCCAACGCCTTTTTGCAGGAACGGATCGCCGATCATTATGCGGGCCTGATCGCCAGAGCCCTGGAGGCCCTGCTGCACACGCGGATCGCCCTCCATGTGCGCGTCCTGGAGGAAGGCTGATCGCCACTTCCAGGTGCACCGCCACCATGGTTCTGGCTATGGTCGCCAACGACCAGGGGTTACGACCAGGGATCTCGTGCGCTTCTAGGGTGATGGTCTGTGACGGTTGGCTAGACCAACGGCATCCCCCTGCTTCCCTGCTTTCTGCCTGATCGCCTGTATCGGCCGGTGTTGCGGCGTGGCAGGTTGAGAGGGTCACCGCGTGGGACTCGCCAGGCTCCCCCGTTGGCTGTGATCTGCCCCGACAGGGTCTGTTGTCAGCCAGAGGCACACGGCCCAGGGCAAAGCGGGGATTGCGGGGCGCGCCCGCGGCGTGCTAGACTGGTTCCATGTCTCATGCTCACCCCCAGCCTCCCATGCGGCTCACGTCCCGCGACCTCGCCCTGATCGGCGCCGTCTACCGCTTCCGCGTCCTGCGCCCGCGGCGTGCTAGACTGGTTCCATGTCTCATGCTCACCCCCAGCCTCCCATGCGGCTCACGTCCCGCGACCTCGCCCTGATCGGCGCCGTCTACCGCTTCCGCGTCCTGCGCCGCGCCCAGATCCAGCAGATGCTCTTCCCCAGCAAGAACACTGCCAACCAGCGCCTCATGCTGTTGCACGCCCACGGCTACCTGGCCCGTCGCCGGCTGCCTGTCGAGTATGGCCAGGGCAGCGGCCAGGCCCTCTACCTGCTGGGCGGGCGAGGCGCCAGCCTGTTGGCCGACCGATGGGGCCTGGATCCGGCCGAGATCGGCTGGCGCCGCTCCCAGAACCATGTGTCGTCCCTTTTCCTGGAGCACACGTTGATGGTCAACGAGGTGCGTCTGGCCGTCGAGCTGGCCTGCCAGCGCGATGGACACACCATCGAAGCCTGGCTGCGCGAGGACGAGCTCAGGGCCGCCCCCGACCGGGTCTGGATCGAGACCGACGACGGCCCGTCCCGCCAGGTGACTTTGGTCCCCGACGCTTACTTGCGCCTGATCGCCGGACGTCGTCGGGCCTCCTTCTTCCTGGAGGCCGACCGGTCCACCGAGACCGGCGCCCGTTGGGCCGCCAAGGTGCGCGCCTACCTGGCCTATGTGCGCTCCGGCGCCTACCTGCGCCGCTACGGCAGCAACTGCCTGCGGGTGTTGGTGGTTGCCACCAGCCAGAGGCGTATGGAGAACCTGTTGCGCACGACGGCCAGGGTGTGCGATCCCCGCAGCCGCAGACTGTTCTGGTTCACCAGCCTGGAGCAGGTGGCTTACGACACCGTGCTCGCCGCGCCGATCTGGCGGCTTCCGGCCACTGACGAGTCGGCGCCCCTCCTGGTCCGCGAGGCCTCGCCAACGCCAACCCCCCACCCCATCCCCCGCCTCCTGTTCCGCACCTGAGCCCCTCACGGGCCGCGCCCCACCCCCACCCGCACCAGCCCCGCTCCGGCCAAGTGCGCTCGCTGGCCTTGCAGGCGGCGCTCGCGCACATGGCCTCCGCTCTCCCAAGGAGGGGCCAGGGCGTCCCGCACTTTGCGACCCGTCAGGCTGCGCCCGACGGCACGCGTCGTGGGGCCGCCACTGGCCCCGCTATCGGTATCCCCCCCCACGGCCCGTTGTCCCTCGGGGCCTCGGGGCCCCTCCGGGGGGCCGGCGGACGCCGCCAAAACAGGCTCGGCTGACCCGGGGCTGTCTGTCCGCCTGCCGGTGAAACCATGGTATCACACCGTCAAGGGCAGCGGATGCGGCCCAGAGAGCCGCATCCGCTGGCAAGTCGTTGAGGGCGCTGCCGCTCCCTCAGCGACCCTTGACTTGGTGTGCCCCAGGTTTCGCGATGGCAGGCGAACACTGCCAGCTTAGGAAAGCTATGTGAAAGGAGGTGAGAAGCATGTCGAAGCAAGACAACGCGCCCTGAGTCAGGGCGCGCTACAAACAGGCGCGCTCGGTAGGCGCGCCGATTATCAAGTCACAACACGATGGTAGCATGCCGCTGCCCGCGATGCAACCGCCATTACGGCGGCCATCCCGGCGGGGTAGGCTCCATCCACACCATGCAACTGTTAACCAAAGCGCTGCGCGAGAGCCTCCCCGGCCTCTACAGCCAGGAGAAGCTGGGCCTCGCGGCCCTGGCCCGCGTCAAGTTCTTCTTGCCCGATTTCCACTGGACCTGGTTCGCCAGCGAGTTCGATGGCCAGGACACCTTCTTTGGCCTGGTCAAGGGCGATTGCACCGAGCTGGGCTACTTTTCTCTCTCGGAGCTGCAAGCCATGCGCGGCTGCCTCGGCATGCCGATGGAGCGCGACCTGTACTTTAGGCCCACGCCGCTCCAGGAGCTCATGCGCTGAGCCCCACGACCTGAGCACGCTGCCTCTGGCAGGCAGAAAAAGGCTCGCATTATCAAGTTCACAACCATCACACTTATGGGATACACACACTATTGGACGGATTTCGGCGGGGACCGTGACCTGCCCGCCCTGGCCGTCACACAGATCAAACAGGTCACCGATGAGGCCTTTCTACAGGGCCTGATCCAGCGAGATTGGGACGACGCGCGCGCCCCGCTGGTCACGCCGCGCGAGGTGCGCTTTAACGGGGTCGTAGAGCAGGGTCACCAGACCTTTCGCTACAGCACCGCGCGGAGAGACGCCCTGGGCTACTGCAAGACAGAGCGCAAGCCGTATGACGCCACGGTCATGCGGGTGCTGCTGATCCTGGGTTACCACCGCGAGGGGCTGGAGATCAGCTCCGATGGCGAGTTCCAGGTCGAATGGGCCGAGGCCCTGGCCTGGTGCAACCGCGAGATCGGTGCGGCCTACGTCAAGAGCCAACTGTCCTACTGGCGCCCGATCCAGGCGCCCGCCCTCGGGATCCTGGACTTCTGAGTCCCGACCACCACGCGAGCCTGGAGACTCCCTCCGGGCTCGCGCCGGGTGCGCCTTCATGCCGGGATGCCATCGCACCGCCGCATCTCGGCATCCCAGCGCCTGTCACCTCCTCATGTCTAGATCGGCGCTGACCCTCGCTTTCCCCCTACTCCTCGGCTCTTGCCAACCCCGTGACGCCACTTTTCCCAATCCTACCCTCCCCATACCCCCACGCCCTTGGGCCTATAGCCCAGCCGCCACCCTCCGTTGCATTATGGCTAGTTATGGTTTATAATCTTTCTGTACATTACAATACACTGGCAGCTATTCTGCTCGAAAGGAGGTTGCCCCAAGACCGCTGGATCTGTGTGACGACAGGTTGGGAACGCATGTTTGAGAAGGATGGTACCCATGGACACGAGGAACGATTGGCAACTGAAGGACCTGCTCTCCGAGCTGATGGGCGCTACCGCCCAGACCGAGCCGCCGCCCAGACAAGAGATCTGGGCGAGCGACCTGGGCAAGCCCTACATCGACCGCTGGTTGCAGATGAAGGGCGTGCCCTACTCCAACCCGCCCACGGGAGAGGGTCTCATGACCTTTTTCCTGGGCAAGCAGATCGAGATCGGCATCGGTCAGATGCTCACCCGCTGTGGCATCGCCTTTCGCGCCCAGGAGCGCGTCGAGGTGCTCGTCGAGGGCTGCCTGCCTGTGGCAGGCCGGCCCGACCTGATCGCCGCCGTCGCCGACTGGCGCGCGGTGCGCGAGTACGCCGAGCAAGAGCTTGCAACCCACGGCGCGGCAGACACCCTGCCGGAGCTGGAGCCCCTCAGGCGCCTGTTGGCGACCTGGCAGGCCCGGCATCCCCAGGGGTTGCCTTGCACCGTGTTCGAGGTCAAGAGCCTCAACTCGTACGCCTTTCGCCATCACCGCGGCGGTGAGGGACTGGCCAACGCCTACCCCCACCACCATCTGCAACTGTACACCTACATGCGCGGATTGGGCCTGGAGGAAGGGCACCTGCTCTACGTCGCCCGCGACACGGGCTGGATCGAGGAGGTGACGCTACACCCCACCCCCGAGCTGGAGCAGGCCTGGCTGGAGGATGTGACGCAGATGAGCGCCTACCTCCTCGAGGATCGGCGTCCCCCGTTAGAGCCTCTGACGGTCAACGGCAAGGACAACTGGCGGGTGCGCTACTCGCGCTACCACGACTATTTGTATCAGGAGGTGCAGGATCATGGCGCGTTTGCTTTTTGAGTGCGAGGACGCCGACGGCCATCGCGTCTTCTTCGAGACGACGGAGAAGGAGGCCAAGGAGTTGATCGCCAGCTATGAGGCTTCCAGACAGTGGCTCCAGGATCACGGGTTCACCCTCGTCAAGGCTCGGGGGAACGAGAAGCCGCGATCCAGAGCAAAGATACGTTTCGACGGCCTGCGCTGTCCCCAATGCCAAGGGGCAGTATGGGACAACCGTTCCGGCAAGCAAGGAGACGCCAGCAAAAGCCGCTGGCCGGATTTCTCCTGCCGGGACAAGCAGGGCTGTCGCTGGGCGGTCTGGCCTGGGCAATACGAGATCGTAGAGCCCACGAGCTAGACTGTCCGACGGTGCAGGTGGGATCGAGTTGAGAGGCATTTTCGCCTTTCTCTCCTTCCCGCCTGCGCCGCTCCCCATTTCCCCCCGAGTTCACTCCACTGTTCACTTGCTCGTGGCCCCAGAGCGTTGATCCAGGCGCCCGACATGCTACAATGGGTCTGTATGCTCGATCTCGCCCACATCACCCCCGAACGCCTGCTCCCCCTCTTTCAGCAGCTCTTTACCATGGTGCAGCGCCTGGCCGTCTGGCTGCAGGAGCGCCGCACCCAGGGGCTCTACGAGGTGCTCTCGCTGCATCGCACGGTGACGCTGCTGGACCCTCAGGGGCAGACTGCCACGGTGGAGACGGTCAAGCAGGTGCGCTTCCACCAGAACCATGTGGCCGCTCTGCTGGACTATGTCTGGGGGGATGGCGACATCCTGCACGAGTACCGCTGCTCGCCGGGGGCGCCCGTGGACTGTTACAAGGAGGGCACCCGCCATGTGGTGCTCATCTCCCTGCGAGAGATCAAGAGCCGGGGCGACCAGCTCACCCTCAACACCCATCGCACGGTGCTCGGAGGGTTCACCCGCCCCAGCGAGTGCTGGGAAACCGGGATCTACCACCGCACCCAACGCCTCGAGGTGCGCCTGGTCTTTCCGGCTCAGCGCAGATGCCGGCGGGCGGTCGTCACGGTGCAGAGCACCGGTCAGACGACCGCCCTGAGCAAGAGTCACTGGCGGTACCTCCCCGATGGCGGGCAGGAGCTCGTCTGGGTCTGCCTCAAGCCCAGGCTCAACGAGTGCTACCTGCTGCGCTGGGAGTGGTGACGCACCCTACCGGAGCGCGGCGGTGCCGCCGCCGCCGCTGGCCGCGACCATGGCCTCCTCCTTTCCCCCAAAACGCAAAGCGCCGCCTCCCAGCTGACTTGCGCGGGAAGGCGGCGCACGGCTACAATGCAAGCAGCCCCCGGCTGGGACGATCAGCTGGTGGGTCAGAGGGCTGACGGTGCTCGCAACACCGGCGGCCCTCGTCCTATCGATCAACTCCAGGATAGGGGAGATTGCCCGTCATGTCAAGCTTTTTTAGAATAGTTACTTTCAGGAGTGTTCCTATTTAGCTTTCACAGGAAGTTTTGGCAATGCCCTAGGTAGGTCTCTCCGCCGAGTGGCGTGGGGCGAGATAGATCTATTGACTGAGGTACCATCAATGAAGGAACAGAGTTTGTATGGCGAATACGAGTATTCGGTTCCAGAATCGCTCCGTTCTCCATGGCTCGTGTATCGTGATGTTGCACGGCGCAGACAATCGGATCCATCGCTAATCCCGCTCGAGATCGAGTCTCTCGAAGCGATTCTAGGCTCTGGTCAGGAGATGCCGGATGTAATGTATGCCGAACTGCGCCATGAACTCGCAGTGGCGTACTCACGTTGTTCCTCAGTGGATGCAACTCCTGCTGAGAAGGCCCTAGCATTGGTCAATCAAGCACTGGAAGTCTTTGTTCCGGAGAAGCACCCCCTCACTTACGCGCTTGTCATGTGCAGTTTGGGGGGCATCCTTATGCAGATCGAGAATCAGAAGCCTGGCTGCTGCATGAAGTTAGCGGAAGAGTGCTTTCAGACAGCTCTTCGGCACCGCCCCAGGGACACCGTACCGAGTCTGCGCGCTGCTACGCTTTGGGATCTATCTGTCATACACTTTCGTCGCTCGTCAGGCGAGGATCTGCACAGTCTAGTATTGGCTGCAGGGTGCTTGTCTGAGTCTCTAGGGCTGCTAGACCCAGGGGCAGAAGCCTCAAGGTACAGCATAACATACCAGAATCTGCAGGCGCTCTGGGCCGCTATCAAGGGTAGAATTGTCACCCTTGGAACAATCTCTCGCAAGCAACTCAACTCCATGCTCAACAATGCTAACAAGTATAGCGTCTGGACGCTTCTACAGGCGCTTCACATGCTTGGCGACTCCTATCTATACGACGAAGAGCTGTCCGTTGATTCGGCCAGACGAGCAGAGACGTTGTATAGCCTAGCATGTGAGCGGCTCTCGTGCCAGGTCTCTCCCATCGAGCAAGCGTTGTTTCGTCTCAGGGTAGCGGAGTCGCGGGCTGCTCTATGCAGGATGGGGAGTGTTCGTGATCTTACGGACATCTATGATCAGATCGGACAACTACACCGAGAGAGCAGTCTCATTACCATCCCCCTAATCCGAGCTCATGTTATCTTTCAGATAGGCGCTTTCTTCCGTGGTTTGGATGTCGGGATACATACCGCGAACACATTTCAAGCCATCGCGTGCTTTGAGGAGGCACGGCGTTCTGCGACCGAGGCTTCTGACGCCTTCCTGAGGGCACAGATTCTCAACGGTCTAGGAAACGCACTGATGGATCTCCGTGTGATCGATTCGCACAAGGCGATCAGCAAAGCGCTTGAATGCTATGACTCTGCTCTCGAAACCATTCTGTACTCGGAGCGATATGATCTCCGTTCGATGATCCTCACAAACAAGGGGATTGCGCTTTTGTCGTGTCATGAAGGCAGAAGTCGCCATCGTCTGGCTGAGGCACTGGAGTGCTTGGAGGAGGCGCTTCGTCTACGCAAGGCAACAGGCACATCGATCGACTACGGATCAACGCTCTTCAATATAGGAGTTGTGTGCGATGAACTGGCAGACCAGGGGGTGGAAGGCTGTTACGAGAAGGCGGTTGCGAGCTATGAGGAAGCTTCTGAGATATTCGCTGCTCGCGGCGCCCTGAAGCAATGCTCTGCCGCGTGTCTCGGTCTCGCCGAAGCATATATGCGTCATGGCACTCACGATACAGCGCGCCCTATCCATGAAGTGATCAGCCTGCTAGAGACGGCAGTTGAGGGTTTTGGGGCTATAGCGGCCCATGAGGAGCGCGTGTTGGCCTCACAGTTGCTGGCGAAGCTCTATGCCAAGCTAGGTCTGTGGGAAGACTCCTACCGCGAGCTCAGTACAATGCTACCCCTGGCGAGCCAGCTACTATCAACGCGCGAAAGACCTGCCACTCGCAGCATGATTGGGGCCAGTCTCCGCGATTTCTTCTTTCAGGCCAGCTATGCCGCAACTCGCTTGGGACTATATTGCGACGCGATAGACCTTGCGGAGAAGGGCCAGTCTGTCGCGGAGTACAGTGCCTTGGCAGTGGCGGATGTAGGCCTGCGACACTCTATCATGGAAGCTAGCGCCAGATTGAGGCGCGCTGAGATTAGGTCTAGAGTTCTATCTCTGGACGAAGCGGGAGACCTCGATCTCCTGAGGTTACAGGATGCTACCGACGAGATGATCGAGGCAGCACTGCATATTGACGCTCTGCTTGCCTCCAAACTCGGCGAACCGCCCGGCGTGGCCAGTGAGCAACACTCGGTTCAGCCTCACAACACTGGCGAGTTGTCGAGTCCAATCGTCTACATGGTTGCCACATCCGAGGGATGCGTGACACTTGTCGTGTTACCTGGCCAGGTGTGTGAGAGAGAGTACAAAGCATATTGGTCAGATGCGATGGATTCGAAGACGGTTGATGAGTTGCTGTACGATCATTCAAACACGATAAACCTGCTACACTCCGCCGCACTTGATGATAGGGTGGGCTTACTTGACTGGCTTGCATCTCACCTTGGCACGCTGGGAAAGGAACTGATGCAGCCAATCGTCGACCTTCTCCTTGCACACGAATACCGTGGGTGCACGATTATACCGTGTGGCAAGCTAGCTTTTCTTCCTCTTCATGCTGGGGAACTCGCCTCGGGCAAGCGCGTAATCGATCTGATCGATATCTCGTATCTTCCCTCAAGCAGCCTCCTTAGGGTAGATCGGGCAGGTTCTTCCTCAACGTCTCACCGTATCGTTGCCGTTGAGTCATCCGAACTGCCTCAAGGCCATCCCAAGCAATACGATAAGAAAGGCGCCGGAGAGCTCATGGCACGATTTGTAGGCTTGGAGGCAGAGTCAGCATGTTCGGCTTTTGCGAAAGGGTGCAGCACCCGACTCTCAGGGGCGAATGCATCACCGGATGCAGTGCTGGATGTATGGCAAGACGCGGACTACCTTCACTTTGCCTGTCACGGGGTGTTCGATCCAATCGACTATCTGTCATCTGGTTTGTACCTCGCAGATGGTATGGTCCTTAGTCTCCATGATGTTCTGCTCTGCGGTGATCTTGCTCGCGCAAAACTGGTCGTTCTATCCGCATGTCAAACTGCTCTGCGCGACTTTGCGCTTGTCCCGAATGACGGCTTTGGGCTACCTACCGGGTTTCTTTGCGCTGGAGCCCATGGAGTGATCGGCTCCATGTGGGTTTCATCTGATCTGGCTACGTTCCTTCTCTTTAGGCACTTTTACGGACTCCACCGCACTGACGGGCTAGCCCCTGCATCGGCCCTTCGTGAGGCCCAATTATGGCTGGCCAGAAGCACTGTTCGAGAGCTAGATCTCGTGCGGTGGCTTCGATCTGCATATGACAAGGCAAAGAGCACAGATCTGTCCTTGATGATGGCATATCAGTACTATGCGGCACACCCGGAGGAAAGGCCATTTGCGGACCCATTTTTCTGGGCTGGATTTCAGTATATCGGAAGTTAAACGGTATTAATCTCTTATTGTCGTTTTGATTTCTTTTATTCTGACATGTACAATTCAAAGTATGCTGTCCCTTCGCATAATCCACATTAGGCGAAGGAAACACGGGTGCACAGACCCGTTTGATATCAATAACCAACGCCTGAAGGACAGTTAGGCGAAGCAATAACATGGACACACAAACAACCATCATCCACGACCTGCGCGAGGCCCTGAGCGCGTACGAGCGCACCTACATGCCCTCGCGTAACTATGCGCATAAGACCCGCCTCAGCTACACGGACGATCTCCGGGATCTGGTCGGGTTCCTGGAAGGGCATGGCTGTAGCGCACCAGCCGACGTCTCGCCCCGCACCCTGGAGGCCTATCTCGCCCACCTGGACCAACGTGGGTTGGCCGGCGCGTCACGTCGTCGCAAGACCTACGCCTGCAAGTCGCTTTTCGCGTATCTCTACCGCTCCGGAGCGATCCCCAACAACCCGGCGGAGCAACTCAGGCCGCCACGCAGCGAGCAGAAAGAACCCAGGGTGCTAAGCAAAGTCGAGTACCAGGCGCTGCTGCGTGCCTGCAGCCATCATCCACGGGATGCCGCCATCATCGAGCTGTTCCTGCAAACCGGCATGCGCCTCTCCGAGTTGACCAAGTTGCAGGTAGGCGACGTCCAGCTCCCGGGGCGCATCACCAGAGACGCCGAGACGGTGGGGCGTCTGCACATTCTGGGCAAAGGCCGCAAAGAGCGCTGGATCCCCCTCAACCACAAGGCCTGCCGCGCGGTAAAGGCATGGCTGGACGTAAGGCCGCAGCGGGGTGAAGCTCTGTTCGTGACCAAGTTCGGGCTGCCCATGGGCCCGCGGGCGGTCCAGCAGATGGTAGCCAAGTACCTGACAGAGGTCGGCATCACAGGCGCCAGCGTGCACACATTGCGACACACCTTTGCGACGCACCATGTCGCCCAGGGCACGTCCCTGCGCACGGTGCAGGAGGTACTGGGCCACGCCAGCCTCAAGACCACTTCAATCTATGTGCAACTGGCACAGGAAGCAGTGAAAAGAGAGCTGCAGGAACATGCTTTGTGAGGAGTCTCGCGCTCCGGCTAGCTGGGGTGAGCTGAACGATCACTAACCTTGCCGACGGCACGTGCATACGGAAGAGTACGCGCCCAGCACCGCTTTTCGGTGTGCGCAACTGTCAGGAACGGCTTGACATCAACTGGCACTAACTGTAACTTGACTCTGCAGCGGGATACTGCCTTTTGAAATATGACGGCCGCCCAAGAGGTGCCCCCATGGAGACGCAGCAGATCGATGTGCTGACAATCGAGGAACTCGCCGCATACCTCAAGATCCCGAAATCGACGCTCTACAAACTCGTACGAGAAGGACGAATCCCAGCTCAAAAAGTTGGCCGCCGTTGGCGGTTTCTGCGGGAAGCGATAGATTCCTGGCTCGCCCAGATGCCCGCCTGCAATCTGAACCGATGAAAGGGCGCTCACGGTGGATGCCGTTGCGGAACAGATAGTGCAGAAGATCGATCACGCAGCCGCGCTATATCACCGGCTGTTGTTGCTCGTGGCGCCCGTCGGTGCGGGCAAGACCTCGACGCTATGCGCGGTGTGCGATCGCACGGGCGCACCGCGGATCAATGTGAATCTGGAGCTCTCTCTTCGCATGCTTGGCCTCACCGAACGCCAACGGGTGTTGCAGTTGCCCCGCCTGTTGGGTGAGATCGTCAGCGTCGCCAGAGGTCAGGTAGTTCTACTGGATAACATCGAGCTGCTGTTTGACGTTGCCTATAAGCAAGATCCGCTTCGATTGTTGCAGGGGCTGTCGCGTAATAAGGCCGTCGTCGCAGCGTGGAGCGGATGCGTTGATGAAGGGCATCTGATCTATGCAGCCCCAGGGCACCCCGAGTACCGGCGCTACCCGCTGGACGGGCTCCTGATCGCGAGCCCAGAGCCAACAGCGTTTCGATAACGGACAAGACCTCAAGAGGGTAGACGGATGAAGTATCGAGACCTGATCCAGTTCGAACCCATCGAGACCGTGATCCAGCTACGGGATGCCGACGAGGCAACCGCCGCACGCCATCTAGTAGAGACCTATGTCATTTCGCGCGAGATGGCAGAGAGACTGATCGGCCTTGTGATCCCGCAGCTGCAGTTCGATCAACCTCTGGACAACAAGGGCCTACTGGTCGTGGGCAACTATGGCACCGGCAAGTCGCACCTGATGTCGGTAATCTCGGCATTGGCCGAGGATGAGGAGTTGGTCGGATGTCTCAACGATAGACAGGTGGCCCTCGCTGCTGAGAGGATTGCCGGACGCTTCAAGGTGGTGCGTACCGAGATCGGGGCCACCACCATGTCGCTGCGCGACATTCTGGTGGCTGAGCTGGAGGAGCACCTGGCAGGAATGGGCGTGTCCTACCGTTTTCCTTCCATGGATCGAGTATCCAACAGCAAACGCTCCATTGAGGAGATGATGTCCGCTTTTCATGGAGAGTATCCGGACCACGGGTTACTCCTGGTGGTGGATGAGCTTCTCGAATACCTAGGAAGGCGCGCTGACTCAGAACTGATCCTGGACTTGACCTTTCTTCGTGAGTTGGGCGAGGTCTGCCGCGACTTGCGCCTACGCTTCATCGCGGGTGTGCAGGAGGCTATCTTTGATAGCCCAAGGCTGGCCTTTGCGGCCGACAGCGTCCGCCGTGTGAAGGACCGGTTTGAGCAAGTCCTGATCGCCCGCCGAGATGTCAAGCACGTGGTGGCCGAACGGCTGCTGAAAAAGACCGCTGAGCAACAGGTTAGGATCAGGCAGCATCTGATGCCATTCGCCAGATGCTATGGTCGCATGAACGAGCGTATGGATGAGTTCGTGCGCTTGTTTCCTGTGCATCCCGACTATATCGACGCCTTTGAACGCATCACTTCTGTGGAGAAGCGCGAAGTGCTTCGCACGCTCTCTGTGGCGATGCGCAGGTTGCTGGATCAGGATGTGCCCGAGGAGCATCCAGGTTTGATCGCCTATGATTCCTACTGGATGACCCTGCGCGGGAATCCCTCCTTCCGAGCCATCCCGGATATCCGGGCGGTCATTGACTGCAGCGAGGTGCTCGAAGCGCGCATCGAACAGGCATTCACGCGTCCGGCCTATAAGGACATGGCGATCCGGATCATTCACGGCCTGTCTGTGCATCGCCTCACCACCGGCGATATCTACACCACGTTGGGCGCCACACCGGAGGAGCTCCGAGATAGCCTGAACCTGTACCAGCCTGGGATTGAGGAATTGGGCGGTGATCCGGCCGACGATCTGCTCTCGCAAGTAGAAACCGTCTTACGTGAGATCCATCGGACGGTGAGCGGACAGTTCATCTCCTTCAATCCAGAGAACGGCCAGTACTACCTCGACCTGAAAAAGACGGATGACTATGACGCCAATATCGAGAGGCGAGCCGAGAGCCTGGATGCTTCTCTACTCGACCGCTACTACTATGAGGCGCTCAAGCGGGTCATGGAATGCACCGATCAGACCTATGTCACCGGCTATCGCATCTGGCAGCACGAGGTCGAATGGCCCGAACACAAGGCCGCACGTCAGGGCTATCTCTTTTTCGGGGCGCCCAACGAGCGCTCTACTGCGGTGCCGCCGCGCGACTTTTACATCTACTTTCTCCAGCCCTATGATGCGCCGCCCTTTAAGGACGAGAAGAAGCCTGATGAGCTCTTTATCCGCCTGACGAATACCGATGAAGCTCTCCTCAAGGCTCTTAGGGGCTATGCTGCGGCCATTGATCTCGCCTCTACCGCTTCGGGACATGCCAAGGCCGCCTATGAGGCCAAGGCGACCGGCGAGACGGGATTCTTGCGAGACCTGGTGCAGTGGTTGCAGAGGAACATGGCCACCGCCTTCCAGGTCACATACCAGGGGCGCACCAAGACTCTGACGGAATGGACCAAGGGCCGGACGCTGCGCGAGCTGGGCGCGGGCGGCGCTTTTGAGCACATCAACTTTCGTGACCTGGTCAATGCTGTCGCTGGAATCTGTCTGAGCCCCCACTTTCAAGACCAGGCTCCCGAGTACCCCTCCTTCTCGGTTCTCATCACGGGGGCCAACCAGGCCCAGGCTGCCCAGGATGCGCTGCGGGCTATTGCCGGGCAGATGCGCACGCGTCAGGCCACTGCCGTGCTCGACGCGCTGGAGCTGCTCGATGGCGAGCGGCTCGATCCATATCGCTCCCGCTACGCGAAGCACGTGCTCGAGGTTGTCAAGAGAAAAGGGCACGGCCAGGTCGTCAACCGGGCCGAGTTGATCCAAGATGCAACGGGTGTCGAGTACCTGGCGCCGCAGACCCTGCGGCTCGAGCCCGACTGGGTGGTGGTCGTGCTGGCCGCGCTGGTCTATGCGGGCGAAGTCGTCCTGGCGGTGCCGGGGAAAAAACTCGATGCCACGGGGTTGGCGCAGCTCGCGGCCACGAGCGTTGACGAACTCGCGCAATTCCGGCACATTGAGCGGCCCAAGGAATGGAACCTACCCGCCCTCAGAGCGCTGTTCGAGCTGGCGGGTCTCGCTCCAGGGTTGGCGCAGGATGTCACCATGGGCAGAGAAGCGCCCGTGCAGCAGCTTCTGACCGCGATCACCAACCTGGTGCAGCGCATCGTCTTGGCGCAACAGGCCATGCGCGAGGGGCTCGTGTTCTGGGGGAAAAGCCTCTTGACGGAGGACGAGGCCCAGAGACTGCGCACGCGACTGGAGGAGACCAAGGTCTTTCTCGAATCGCTTCAGGCTTACAACTCACCCGGCAAGCTCAAGAACCTGCGCTACGATACGCCCGAGATCAACGCGCATCGAGAAGGTGTACGGGCGCTTGGCGAGCTAGAGGCGCTGCATGGTCTGGCCGCCGATCTCGGACCGACAGCATCCTATCTCTCCACGGCCGAGGCGGTGCTGCCTTCCGACGATCCGTGGAGTGAACAGGTCAAGGCGGCGCGAAGCGATGTGCTGGCCCAACTAGCCGATCCTGCGCAGCGTGGCGCAGCGAGCTTTCGACAGCAGACGCAACGACGCCTCGCCGAGCTCAAGCGTGCGTATCTCCAGCGCTACCTCGCCGCCCATACCAGGGCTCGGCTGGGCGTGAACGAGGATCGGCGCAAGGTGCAGCTCATGAGCGAACGACGACTCAAGGCGCTGCAGGAGCTGGCCACCATCGAGCTGATGCCCCGCCAACAGCTCGTAGAGTTGCAGAATCGTCTGGCGAACCTTAAGAGCTGCTTCACGCTCACCGAGCATGACCTGGATGCCACCCCGGTGTGCCCGCACTGCGGCTTTCGCCCCGCATCCGAGGCAACGTCGGCCGCTGCGGGACGAGCGCTCGATGGCCTGGATGATGCGATGGAGCGAATGGTGGACGATTGGACGCAGACGCTGCTGGCGAACCTTGAGGATCCTACTATTGTGGCGAGTCTCGCATTGCTGAGGCCCGAGGCGCGTCGGCAGGTGGAGGCCTTTATCTCCAGCCGCAGCCTCCCCGACCCGCTGGACGCTGAACTGGTGCTGGCGCTGCAAGAGGCGCTCTCCGGATTGGCCCGCGTTGCCGTCAGCCTGGAAGACCTGCGCGCGGCGTTGCTGGCGGGCGGTTCACCGGCCACGCCCGAGGAGATGAAGAAACGCTTTGAGTCCTATCTGGATCAACTCACGCGCGGCCAGGAGCTGGGCAAGGTAAGGATCGTGTTGGAGTGAAACATGCGCTCGACCGCTGAGATCGAAAGCCTGCTGAATGAGCTCGATACCCAGAACGCGGATGCGCTCGAGGATCAGGATCTGGACTTTAAAGCATGGGATCCGCGCAGCATGGATCGGTCGGTCAGAATGGTCGTCCAGATGGCTGTCTGTATGGCCAATGGCGGAGGGGGAACTGTCGTCTTTGGCGTAGACGACAAGCAGATCGGACGCGGTAGGGCGATCCTCGGGGTTCCGCCAGACATAGACGTCAATCTGCTCAAGAAAGCAGTCTATGATTCGACCGACCCCAAACTCACCCCAGTCTTCGAGGAGATGTCGGTTCTTGAGGGCTCGGGGCGGCTGCTCATCATGCAGATCTATCCCGGAATCCCTCCATACACAGATACCGCCGGGCGCGGAATGGTGCGCGTGGGCAAGGATTGCCAACCCCTGACAGGCTCTATGCGGCGTCGCGTGACGGTGGAGACGGGTGAGACGGACCTGACTGCCATCGAGCTTGCCGGGCGCGCCGAAGCGTGGATCTCTCCCGTGGCCATGGAGCGCCTGCGCGAGATTGCGCGCCGGGAGCGCGCGCCGGACGATCTGCTGCGCCTTTCTGATCGCGATCTGCTGGCCGCCGTGGGGCTGATGCGCAACGGGCAGCTCCTCAGGGCTGGCCTGCTGCTGGCCGGATCGGCGGAGGGAATTCGGGAGTTTTTCCCGGGCTACGCATGGACGCACCTACGCATGGCCACCGATACCGAGTACTCGGATCGCGGCGATGGTCAGGATGCCATTCCCGTCGCGCTGGAGCATCTGTCGGACCGCGTCATGGCTAACAACCCCATCGACACCGTACGACAGGGACTGCTCCATTTCGAGTACCGCACCTATCCCGAGATCGCCCTGCGCGAAGCTTTGCTGAATGCCCTAGTGCATGCTGACTATCGCGTTCATGGGCCGATCCTGGTCAAGCAGTTTCAGGACCGTCTGGAAATCAGCAACCCCGGTGGTTTGGTCGGCGGAATCACCCCCGACAACATCCTTCGGCACGAGCCGGTCTCTCGCAATCCAACGCTTGTCAACGCCCTTACCCGCCTTCGCCTGGTGAACCGTAGCAACCTGGGCGTGCGCCGCATGTATCAGGCGCTCCTGATTGAGGGAAAAGAGCCTCCGGTGATACTTGACGAAGGGGAAGCAGTGCGGGTCATTTTCCGGGTCTCTGCCCTTTCTGTCCCCTTCCGGGTCTTTGTTGCGGAGGAGGGTGATCGAGGTCACGTATTGAGCGTCGAGGAGCTCCTTGTTATCCAGCATTTGCTCAGACATCCAGAGATCGACACAACCACGGCCGCGCGGATCACCCAGCAGGCCGAAGCAGACGCCCGCGAGACTTTGAGCCGCATGGAGACTGCGCTCGGCTATCTGGAGCGAGGCGGCACGGGCAGGGGGACATATTGGACCCTATGTCACGACGTTCATCGTCGGATTGTCGCAGCGGGGCAACTGGAACGCGATCGCCGCATCGACTGGGAAGCCGCCAAGACGAGGGTGCTAAGTGTGCTCAAGCAGCGGGCCGAGCGAGGCCAGCCGGGACTGAGCAACGCCGAGGTGCGGGGCCTCACACGCTATGACCGCGATCAGGTGAAACGCTTGATGTCTGAGCTGCAAGCAGAAGGCAACGCACAGGTGTTTGGCCGGGGTAGAGGGGCTCGTTGGAGGTGGATGGGACAGGAATAGCGGATGGAATGGCGCACGCCAATACCTACGCCATTCATTTGCTCAAATGGCGCCATAAATGGTGCATGCCCATTCCTACACCATTCTCTCGGCTCGGGTGCGCGTTGGTCGAGAGCAGATGACTGACCAGATGCGCCTTTGGCCCAAGTACGGAGGTTCACCATGAGCAAAGGCCAAGACCGCACCGTCTATCGCCGTTCCGATGGGACGTGGGCGAACAAGCGCAACGACGCCAGCCGCGCCTCCAGCGTGCACCGCACGCAGCGCGAGGCCGAGGACGCAGCCAGAACGATGCTGCGCAACCAGGGTGGGGGCGAGCTGACCACCAAGGGTGTGGACGGCCAGATTCGCAGCAAGGACACGATCGCGCCTGGCAACGACCCCAACCCGCCCAAGGACAAGGAACACTAGCCCGGCGATTCGCGGTGGCAGTGTAACATTTCCGCGACATTTCCCGCTCGAATTGTCGCGATGATTGTCGGCGGACATTTCGCCGATACATTCCCGCAGCCTGCGCCCTGGCGCACCGATCCGTCATGTTAGGAAGGCCCACATGCCCAAAAAGGACGATCATCTCACCCGCCGCCTGTTCCGCGACCCCAGCGGCCAGATGGCCATGTTCGACAAATCCTACGAGGAGGAGCTGGAGGAGCGCGCCAGCCGCCCCGTCGAGTGCCTGGGCATGACCTTTCCCAACGACGCGGCCCGCCGCGCCTACTTTGTCGAGCGGCTCCGCGAGCATCTGCAAGACCCCGCGTTTCGCGCCATCGAGGGCTTTCCCATCGGCGCGGACGAGGACATCCTGGCCCTCTCCGACCCGCCGTACTACACCGCCTGCCCCAACCCCTTCCTGGGGGAGTTCATTCGGCTCTACGGCAAGCCGTACGACCCGGCGACCGACGACTACCATCGGGAGCCGTTTGCGGCGGATGTGAGCGAGGGCAAGAACGACCCAATCTACCAAGCACACACCTATCACACCAAAGTGCCGCCCCGCGCAATCATGCACTACCTGCAGCACTACACCAGCCCGGGCGATGTCGTTCTCGATGCATTCTGTGGCACTGGTATGACCGGCGTTGCCGCCGCACTCTGCGCCGAGCCACGTCATGTTGTTCTTGGAGATCTGTCGCCGGCCGCATCCTTTTTGGCATACAACTTCGCCGTTCCTGCAGAGGCAGGCTCGAGGTTGCGGGAGCAGATAGCAGCGCTTCGCGACGTCACGAATGACTACGGATGGATGTATGAGACTAGCCATCCGGTGACAGGCCAAGTGGGCAGCGTCAACTACGTGGTGTGGTCCGACGTGTTCTACTGTCCTAACTGTGGCGCCGACATAGTCTTTTGGGACTGTGCCGTCGACAAACACACCTACAAAGTGCTGGAAAGCTTCGAGTGTCCCACATGCGGCACTAGTCTGCAGAAGAGGCTGTTGACTCGCATTCGCGCGGCTGAGTATGACTCTGTTCTCGGGAAAACCGTACTTCAGGCACAACGAGTTCCGGTTCTCGTTCACTTCTATGTTGGGAACAAGGCATACACAAAGCGGCCATCGAAAGAAGACATGGCATTGCTCGCCCAGATCCAACAAGCGAGCATTCCAGAGTGGGTTCCGTCTGATCGCCTGCCAGACGGAGACAAGACCAGCGACCCGGCCTCCGTGGGTGTGACGCATGTCCATCACTTCTACACGCGCCGCAACCTCATCTGCCTGGCCAGCTTCGCGGCCAAGATCGGGCCTCGAAGAAAGGCATTCAACGTCACCTCCGTTGCCACCGGGGCGACTCTAATGTATCGGTTTCGTTCGCAGGGGGGAAGCTTGGGCGCCGGAGGCGGACCGATGAACGGAACTCTATACGTGCCGTCACTGTCCAAAGAGATCCCTGTCACCAAGCTACTGGGTGAGCATCTCGAGAAGACCGCTCGCATGCGCGAGCTGATCTCCGAGTATCGTGGCAACATAGTCCAGACTGCTTCGCACACCTCACTTAGCACAGTGCCGGACTCTTCCGTGGACTATGTGTTCACGGATCCGCCCTTCGGTGGAAACCTGATGTATTCCGAACTGAACTTCCTCTGGGAGTCGTGGCTACGAGTTCATACACAGACTACGTCCGAGGCGATTATCAACACGCACCAACGGAAGGGTCTGGCAGAATACCAACTCCTGATGACCAGATCGTTCAGGGAGTGCCACCGCGCCATGAAGCCTGGCAGATGGGTTACGATCGTGTTTCACAACTCGAGGAATGCTGTCTGGAATGCGATTCAGGAGGGCCTAACGTCGGCTGGCTTCGTGGTGGCCGACGTAAGAACGCTCGACAAGAGACAGCGGTCATTCAATGCGGCGAATGCAGCGGGCGCGGTTCAGCAGGATCTGGTGATATCTGCTTACAAGCCCAACGGAGGCCTCGAGGAGCGCTTCCGGCTGGAGGCGGGCAGCGAGGAGGGCGCCTGGGATTTCACCCGCACCCATCTGCGGCAACTGCCCGTCTTTGTGGCCAAGGAGGGCCGGGCCGAGGTGATCGCCGAGCGTCAGAGCTACCTGCTCTATGACCGCATGGTGGCCTTTCACGTCCAGCGGGGCATCACCGTGCCCCTCTCGGCGAGTGAGTTCTACGCCGGGTTGGCCCAGCGCTTTCCCGAGCGCGACGGCATGTTCTTTTTGCCCGACCAAGCCGCCGAGTACGACCGCAAGCGCCTGACGGTGCGCGAGGTGCTGCAGCTCCAGCTCATCGTCACCGACGAGTCCTCGGCCATCCAGTGGCTGCGGCAGCAGCTCACCGAGCGCCCGCAGACCTTTCAGGAGCTGCATCCCCAGTTCCTGCGCGAGATCGGCGGCTGGAGCCGCAACGAAAAGCCGCTCGAGCTCTCGACGCTGTTGGAGCAGAGTTTCTTACGGTACGACGACCTGGGCGCCGTGCCCAGCCAGGTGCATAGCTATCTTTCCAGCAACTACAAAGAGCTGCGCAACCTGCCCAAGGACGACCCGGCGCTGCGGGCCAAGGGCAAGGATCGCTGGTACGTGCCCGACCCCAACAAGGCGGGCGACCTGGAAAAGCTGCGCGAGCGGGCCCTGCTGCGCGAGTTTGACGAGTACGTGGCCTCCACCCAGCGGCGGCTGCGGGTGTTCCGGCTGGAGGCGGTGCGGGCGGGGTTCAGGCGGGCCTGGCAGGCGCGGGACTATGCCACCATCATCGCCGTGGCGGAAAAGATCCCGGAGGCCGTGCTGCAGGAGGATCCCAAGCTGCTGATGTGGTACGATCAGGCGGTGACGCGGAGCGGAGGATAGGGAGCTGCTGATGGCATACCAAGGTGACATCGACTTCAGGCAGATCGTACCACGCCTTGACGGTAAACGAGAAGCATTCGAAGAGCTATGTTGCCAACTGGCGCATCGCGCCATTCCGGAAGGCGCGTCCTTCTACCGTCTTCGCGGTGCTGGAGGCGATGGCGGTGTTGAATGCTTTGCGGACATGCCAGATGGCAGCCGCACGGGATGGCAAGCAAAGTACGTCTTTGACGTAGACGCGCTTCTTCATCAGGCTGCCACGTCACTTGATACAGCTCTTGACATACACCCCAACCTCTCTCGATACGTGATCTGTTTTCCATTCGACCTAACAGGGCCAACAGCACGGCGTGGTAGGAGCGGTCTGGAGAAGTTCGATGCCTGGCGAAAGGAGCGGGAACAGGCGGCTGCCGACATGGGGCGTACACTCGGTATCGTTGCGTGGCCTGGGTATCGGCTCAGGGAGCTTCTGCTACAGCACGATTCGTCCGGTGGCATACGCGTGTTCTTCTTCGACGAGAGTACCCTAACGCACAAGTGGTTTGAGCACCACCTGCAGCTAGCCAAGAGTGCTGCAGGACCCCGATACACTCCCGAGCTAAACATCGAGACAGATCTGTGGAAATGGTTGTCCGCTTTTGGACGTACCGATACATGGACGCATACGTTCAGGAGCAAGCTTAACGTATGTCGGAGAGCATACGACCAGCTAGCAGCTGCTGTGCGAAGACCGACCTCGGATGCATTGTCTCCAGCATGGCCCAAAGACCTTCAGCGAGAAGGAGAGTCGGTGAGCGCCGGCATAAAGGCTCTATTGGAGGACTCCGAGTGTCTTCTGATGATCGATGCCGTTGATGTGTACAGAACCTGCATCAGCCAACTGGATAAAGTCCTAGGCCTGCTCGCCACGCTTGAGTCGGGCCTAGTGGCCGATCTCGAGGCAAACCACGGACCTGGAAAGGTTGACTCTCCTAGCTTTCGCCAGTACATGGCAGAGTACCAGGCATCCTTCCCTGCGGCTAACCTCGACGACACACGCGCGACAGCAGAGGCGCTTCGCGACTTGCGCGAGTGGATAGCCAGTCCAGAGTGCTCTCTCGCCTATGAGAGAGTGTTCGTGCTGTCAGGCGTAGCAGGTTCGGGAAAGACACACGGGATATGCAGCGCCGCAGACATCCGATTACGCGACGGGCTTCTGAGCTGCGTGGCCTTTGGCCACCAGTTCGGTGGCGAACCTGATCCTTGGACGCGATTGCGTGAGACTCTGGGGTTACCCGCGATGCTTGGGGTGGATGGTCTGCTAGACGCCCTGGACGCCGCAGGGGAGGCATCGGGATCGCCACTCGTGCTGTTCATTGATGCCGTGAACGAGACTCGACCCATTGCGTATTGGCGTGATCGGTTGTCGGCTTTCTCGAAGGCAGTTCGTAGTAGACCGCACCTTCGCCTGTGCATAACTTGCAGAACGTCGTTTGCTCCCTACTGCCTTCCCGCCGATCACGATCTTCCGATAGTGGAACACCGCGGGTTCTCTGGGATGGAAGACGATGCCTGCAGAGTCTTCTTCCAGCACTATGGGCTTGAGCCTCCGATCGGACCCATTCTTCAGCCAGAGCTTTCGAATCCGCTGTACCTACGTCTCTTGTGCACGACTCTACACGCCCGTGGCCTTCGGCGGCTGCCGAAGGGCTGGCATGGCATCGCGCCTACGCTCCGCGCATTCCTGGAAAACAAAGAACAGCAATTTGCGATAGAGCACGAAACCAGCTCGGGAGCGAGTATAGTCAAAGGAAGCCTGACGGCAATAGCACGGGCGCTCGCCGATTCAGGAGGCTCGGCGCTTTCGTGGTCGATGGCCCAGCGGTGCATCTCGAACGCCAGACCACAGGCCGCTAACTTGCAGGTTCTTGAGTGGCTCGTCCGTGCTGACCTGCTCGTGGAGGACGCTCCACTCGCTACCGATGCACTGGACCAGGAGAGCGCAGTTCGACCAGCCTTTGAGCGCCTAGGCGATTTTATGATCGCCAAAGCGCTGATGGAGAGCTGTGAGCAAACGGGTATCGTCGAGGCATGCCAGCCCGGGGACCCACTGCACGCATTGATGAAGGACGTTGATACGCTGGAAAGGAACAGCGGCGTACTTGCTGCACTCTCGATTCTCATCCCAGAGGCAAAAGCCGGGCTAGAACTGCCAGATCTTGCGGAAAACGCCCTGGTGCGCGAGAGACTGCTGAAGATTACAGTGGGTTCAATTCCTTCCAGGGAGCCTAGTACCTTTACCAGTGCGTCGGCTCTGCTGATCTGTGAAGCTCTGGCATCAAGAGATCTGTCTTTCGACGCTATGGATGCGGTCCTGTCTACATCATGGCAGTCCTCATCTGTTGATGCGATCTGGGTCCATGGGCTCCTCAAACAGAGGCCGCTGGCTGAACGAGACGCTTACTGGTGTCGCTATCTTCACGACCGGTTCGAGTCTCGTGGCACAGTATACCGCCTCATCCACGCTGCCTTCGGCAACTCTGTTGACCAACTCGACCATGAGATGGCCGAACGATGGTGCACCATTCTTGTTTGGTTCACTGCAGCGGCGGATCGTCGCGTAAAAGATCTAGCCACGCGAGCGGTGACGGCCGTCTTTGCCGCTCAACCTGAGATCATTCCCAGAGTGCTTCACCAGCTACTTGCCTGCGACGACGACGAGGTACGCGAGCGTGCCCTCCTCAGCTCCTATGGTGCAATGATCACCTCGCGACACACTGGCGTGATCCGGCAGGTTGCCGAGACCCTGGAGAATGCCTATCGAAGTCAGCCTGAAGCATATGACAATGCCCTGATCCGAGATCATCTTAGGTGCATTGTGGGCCTGGCCCGCGAAGTCAACGCATTGCCCGAGGGCGTGGACCCCGATCTCACTGGGCAACCCATCCTATCCAGTTGGCCGCTGCAGCTTCCTACAGAGTGCCAAGTCAGGCTTTGGGGAGATCTGCTCCGCTTCTGGCCAGACGAGTTCTTGAGCGATTTCTACAAGTACTCGATGAACTGCCTTTCCCCATGGGAGCATGGCTTTTCGAGAAGCAACATGGCAGCATGGATTCTACAGCGAGTGGCGCGCGAGTTTGGATACGAAGGGTCAGGGAGTGAGAGATATGACCAGCACATGCTACACCTGTATGGTGGTGGTCGTGGCAAGCCAGTTTGGGCTGAACGAATTGGCAAAAAGTACCTATGGGTTGCCATGTACCAGCTGGCATCGCGGCTGCATGATCATCTGGAACGCGAGCGCAGAGGCTGGGAGCCGATGCCGTTGACTGAGCCTCTGATCCTCCTGGAGGAGAGGAAGCTAGATCCAACATTGCCGCCAACCACCGTAGGGGCCGAAAGTCGAGACAAAGCATGGTGGATCAGATCATCGGTGGATCTCGATTCAACCCAGTCACTCACGGATGATGAATGGGTCGCGACGAAGAACGACATCCCTCCGCTGGAGGAACTGCTGACGCCTGTGGAACATGGTGGCCAGCCGTGGCGCATTCTAGTAGCCTATCCAGCATGGGGCGGCAGAGACGAGGAAGAAACCTTGGGAGAACCGTATCGGCAGGTCTGGGCGCACATTCACAGCTATCTCATACCAAAGAGCCAACTAGTCGTTGCGTATGATCGTCTGCGGGGACGTAACCTCTTCGGGAGATGGATGCCAGAGGGATCTAGCTGGGTCTACGGATTCGCGGGCGAGTACCCCTGGGCAGTAGCGTACAACACGGAGCCCGACGAGTGGCATAGCAGAGGAGGACATGAAAATCAACTGCTAGGCACCTACATCCCATCATGGAACGAGATCGCCGTCGAGTGGGAGTACGATGCTTCAATCCCGAGTAACTTCCACATATCCGTGCCTGCACGCAGTTTCTTCTCTCTAAAGGATCTTTGGTGGGATGGAGTAGATGGCTATCGCCTCATTAGTGGAAGGACAGTGTTTCGAGACCCTTCTGTTACAGAGAGTGGGCCTGCCTCGCTCATTGCAGATGACGACGATCTACTGGATCGGCTCGATCGACTGGGGCTGCGACTCATCTGGACGCTACTTGGCGAGAAATTGGTACTGGGTGGCCGATATGACGACCGGTTGCCGAGGCGTACCTTCAGCCAAACCGCTATACTCAACGAGGATGGGTCTGTGCAGGCGAGCAAGCGGGTCTTCTTTGATGATTACGATCAGGACACGGGTTTTAGGCACGTCACAACGAAGTCTGGGTGAGTAAGCTATTTGATGACTCAGATCGCGGACGGCTGGCGCCACAGCCTTGACCACAACCAGCTCTGTCAGATCATCGAAACTCAATCCCTCTGGGGTGAGACGGTCTGTCGCGTCTGGCTGCCCGGCAGCGATGCGGTCGTGCGCGTCCCGGCAGCGCGCCTGCGGCCGTTGGAGAGCGGCGATGGCGCCTCGCCGGAAGCCATCGCCTACGTTGCCGCCGCCGCGCGGGTGGCCGATGCGCTGACCCAGGATGTGCTGCTGGCGCCCATCGCCTCCTCGGTCATCCCGCTGCCGCACCAGCTCCGGGCCCTCTCGCGCGCCATGGCCCACGATCGTGTGCGCTACCTCCTGGCGGATGAAGTCGGCCTGGGCAAGACCATCGAGGCGGGGCTGATTCTGCGCGAGCTCAAGCTGCGCGGTCTGGTTAGGCGCGCGCTGGTCGTCGCGCCCAAGGGGCTGGTCACCCAGTGGATCGCCGAGATGCGCACCCACTTTGGCGAGAGCTTTCAGCTCGTGCTGCCCGAGGACCTGCAGGTGCTCAAGCGCCTGGCGCCCGCCTCGCAGGGCCAGGATGGGGATCGCATCGGCGCCGGCGACCAGGCGGCGAACCCCTGGCGCATGCTCTCCCAGGTGGTCGTGCCTCTGGATTCGGTCAAGCCTGTGGATCGGCGTCGCGGATGGACAGCCGCCCAGGTGCAAGAGCACAACCGCACACGCTTTGAGGACCTGATCTCGGCCGGCTGGGATCTGATCATCGTGGACGAGGCCCACCGGCTGGGGGGCAGCACCGACCAGGTTGCGCGCTATCGGCTGGGGCAGGGCCTGGCCGAGACGGCGCCCTATCTGCTGCTGCTCTCGGCCACCCCGCACCAGGGCAAGACCGATGCCTTTCACCGCCTCATGTCCCTCGTGGATGCCCAGGCGTTCCCCGATGCCAGCAGCGTGAGCCGCGAACGCATCCAGCCCTACGTCATCCGCACGGCCAAGCGTCGCGCCATTGACGCCGAGGGCAACCCTTTGTTCAGGCCACGCTACACCCAGCTCGTGCCGGTGGCTTGGCAGGGGCGCCACAGCCGCCAGGAGCGCCTGTACGAGGCGGTCACAGAGTACGTGCGTGAGGGCTATAACCAGGCAGTACGGGAGAAGCGCAGCTACATCGGCTTTCTGATGATCCTCATGCAGCGGCTGGTGGTCTCTAGCACCAGCGCCATCCGCACCACGCTGGAGAGAAGGCTTGGCGTGCTCAAGACGCCGCAGGATCGGCATCAGGATCAGCAGCAGCATGATGACGAGGCGTGGGAGGACCTGGATGGGCAGCAGCAACTCGACGAGGTGCTGCGCGCCAACGCGCAGGCGCTACACAATGAGGCCGCCGAGGTGGAGCTGCTGCTGGAACTGGCCACAGAGTGCGAACAGGCCGGGCCCGACGCCAAGGCGGAGGAGCTCCTCGACTGGCTCTATCGCCTGCAGACCGAGGAGAATGCCCCCGAGCTAAAGGTGCTGGTATTCACCGAGTTCGTGCCCACCCAGGAGATGCTCCGTCGCTTTCTATCGGAGCGTGGCTTTGCGGTCGTCTGCCTGAACGGCTCGATGGATATGGAGGAACGCGGCCGCGTACAGGATGCATTCCGCCGTGAGGCCCGCATCTTGATCTCCACCGATGCGGGAGGCGAGGGCATCAACCTGCAATTCTGCCACGTGGTGATCAACTATGACATCCCCTGGAACCCCATGCGCATCGAACAGCGCATCGGCCGCGTGGATCGTATCGGCCAACCCCACCCCGTCCGTGCGGTGAACCTCGTCCTGGAGGATTCGGTCGAGTATCGGGTGCGCGAGGTGCTGGAGGAGAAGCTGGCCGTCATCCTCAGGGAGTTTGGCGTCGACAAGGCGGGAGACGTGCTCGATTCGGCCGAGGCAGGCGAGGTGTTCGATGGGCTCTACATGGAGGCGATCCTCAACCCCGACCGGGTCGAGTCGGTGGTGGACGGCGTGCTCGCCCATCTGCAGGAAGAGATGCGGGAGGCGCGCAGGGCCGCGGCGGTGCTGGAGGACGCGGACGAGCTAGAGCCCGACCAGGCGAGACGACTCCTCATGCATCCCCTGCCGCACTGGGTGGAGCGCATGACGGTGAGCTATCTGCGCGCTCATGGTGGCCATGCCGAGCAGACGGGTCGAGCCTGGAACCTGACCTGGCCCGATGGCAGAACCGACGTCCAGATCGCCTTCTCCAGCAAAGATGCCATGGAACTGCCCACCGCTAGGCACCTGACGCTGGAGGATCCACAGGTGCGCGGCCTGGCCATGGGTCTTCCTCGCTTTGCCCCTGGCCAGCCGGTGCCCATCGTTCGTGTGCCGGGCGTTGCCCCGGAGATTCGGGGAGTCTGGTCGCTCTGGCGGATCGCTCTCACCGGCGTTGGGTGGGATCGTCGCAGAGTGATGCCCCTTTTCCTGGCCGACAGTGGCCGCGTCTATGCGCCTACGGCGAGGCACATTTGGGATCAGCTCCTGCTGGCATCGCCGCAGATCAAGGGGATGCTGGCGCCCGATGTATCGCAGGCTGTCTATGATCGGTTTCGGATTGAGGCCGAGAAGCATGGAAAAGCCATCTACGAAGCCTTGGTGCAAGAGCACCGCACCCACCTGGCCCGCGAGCGGGAAAAGGCCGAGTACGCCTTTGCGGCGCGTCGCAGAAGCATCGGGCGGATTGGGCTGCCTGAGGTCAGGAACTATCGGCTGACGCTGTTGGCGCAGGAGGAATGCGCCTTCCAGGAGGATGCCGAGAGAAAGGCCCAGACCCACCCCGAGATGCTGCCGCTGATGGCGATCCGCGTGGAGGGCGCCGCATGAGTAGCTGGCGCGATCTGCTCCTCAAAGAGTTCACCCCCAAGGCCGCAAGGCTGACCCTAGTCGCAGACCCAGACGGGCTGTTACTCGAGGAAGGGATCCTCGATGGCATCCGGGATCGAGGTTTCGAGCTCATTCCGTTTGAGGATCCCGTGGCCTTTCGCTACGCCTACGAGAGCCGATTCCGTTCGCACTGGGATCGGGGAGAGAACACTGACCTCGTGGTCGTGTTGCGTTCTCCCGCCACTGACCTGAGCACATTGCCCTACGACCTGCTGCAGACCGGGAGGATGCTCTCTTTCAGCCTCGGCGAGATCTTTCCGCATCTCAGCTACCCTGTCGTGGCAGCCCTAGATCCTGGCAACCTGGACGCTTTGTACGATGCCCAGCAGCTCCATGCGCCAGGGATACTTGGCGACAACGCAACCAAAGAGTTCGCCTTGCGGCATGTCTTTGGGATTGCCCCTGAGTTGATCAAGCAGCCCAGCGACCTGTTGCGGGTTCTCCTCCGTCGCCATTACCTGGGGCAGCGGATTCCGGCTATCCTCGACGAACGGCTCATACAGCTACTACGTCAGGGCGACGCCTTTGCCGACTGGCCTCTGGAGCTGATCGCTCGGGATCGAGAAGCATTCTGGGCGTTCCTTCAGGAGCGCTGGGCGATCTTTCTCGATCGAGTAGCTGAAGACAACTTGGGCATTCACGAACGACCAACCCCCTATGCCTTGTCTATCGAAGGGCCGGTGGATTTGCCTTTCGATCATGACGATATTCGTGTCTACATCAGCAATCTGTTTCTGGAGGGGTGGCTGCGGCCCGTGGCTCACCGGAGAGCAGACGCCCTCGTAGGCAGATGGGCAAGCGTCGGGGTGCAGAGTCCCGATGCAGAGGACCGACGCTATCGTCAGGCCAGGCTGAAGGAGAACCTCGGCGCATCTCTTCCGGGCGAAGCCGCTGGATACGCGGAATGGCTGCGCTTTGCGCGTGGGTGGGCAGAGCTGACTATGATATCGAACGATCTGGATACGCCTCACCCCAGCTACGAGAACGGCGATATAGCAGGCCTGCGAGCGCGGATGGACGTGGCCTTTTCGGCATGGCTCTGCAGACGATATGCGAGCCTGATCAACCTGCCTGCGGCGCCACCAGTCATGCTGCACCACGTACCGCGTTACATAGCCAGACGACTGAAGGATCGTGAGACAAGGGTTGCGCTCCTTGTGGTTGATGGTCTGGCGCTCGACCAATGGCTGGTAGTCCGCGAGGCGCTCGCCATGCGTAGGCCGAGCTACCGCTTTCGGGAACAAGCAGTATTCGCATGGATCCCCTCGATTACGTCGGTTTCGAGGCAAGCACTCTTTGCGGGCAGACCACCCGTCTATTTCCCAGACAGCGTCCGAACCACCGACAGGGAACCTGCGCTCTGGCTTCAGTTCTGGGAAGATCAGGGACTCGCACAGAATGAGGTCGTTTATATCAAGGGTCTGGGAGATGATGCCTTGGAGCGTGTCGACGAGTTGATCTCTTCTCCGAGAATTCGAGCGGCAGGGCTCATCATCGGCAAAGTAGACCGCATCATGCACGGGATGGAGCTTGGTGCCGCAGGTATGATCAACCAGGTGCGTCAGTGGGCGCACCAGCCAGACCTGGATGCGCTGCTAGAACTGCTTTTGGACCGCGAGTTTGCCGTCTTTCTGACCTCTGACCATGGCAATGTCGAAGCCACTGGGTGCGGCCGCCCTTCGGAAGGATCTGCTGCCGACCTACGCGGCGAGCGGGTGCGGATCTATTCAGACAGGCTGGTACGGAGACGAATGCAGGAACGTTTTCCTTGTGCAGTAGAGTGGGAGACTGTGGGCCTGCCAGAGGACTATCTGCCTCTGCTGGCGCCTGCCCGAGATGCGTTCGTCCGAGAGGGAGACCGGCTTGTTACACATGGGGGGATGTCTGTCGAGGAGATCATCGTCCCTCTGGTCGAGATCGAAATGGGGGGGACATGAGCCATACTCCACGGCAGATCGGATTCAGTCAGAGGGTTCGGCTGGAGTGGCTCGAACAGACCGCTGCGCTCGCGCGCGAGGGACACGACAGAGCCGCCGCCGACCGCGCGCTGCAGGAGACACTGCGCGACAAAGTCTCTGTCGGTGGCACAAGCGCGCGCGGCAACCGCGAGAAGATCATCACCATCTTGCTGAGAGTATGGATCACTGTACCGTCCGAGCTCGAATCCCTTCGCGCTCGTGGCCTGGAGTGGCTCGATCGCCTGCCACAGAGCGAACATATCGCTGTTCACTGGGGCATGGTCATGGCCGTGTATCCGTTCTGGGGCGACGTTGCCGCCCAAGTGGGCCGGCTCGTCAGGCTTCAAGGCCATGCAGCCGCTGCTCAGGTCCAGCGCCGGGTGCGTGAGCTGTACGGTGAGCGGGAGACAGTCTCCCGTGCTGCACGTCGTGTTCTGCGCTCATACATTGATTGGGGTGTACTGAGCGAGACGGGAACCAAGGGAGTGTATCACGTCGAGCGCGCAAAAACGCTCGGCGATGCCGAGTTGACTGCATGGCTTGTTGAGGCCACTTTGCATGCGCGCTCCAATAGCGCTGCTCCGCTAGCTGAGCTGATCCATAGCCCAAGCCTGTTCCCGTTCCATCTAGGCGAAATCGATGCGGTCGGTCTTGTCAGGGCATCATGTTGTCTCGACCTCTTTCGTCACGGGTTGGATCAGGACCTGATCATGTTGCGTAGTGTAGCCGACCAATAGAAAATCGGTCTGATCATGTTATACAACACAGCATGCTCCCAACAAGGCTATCGTAACATGGACTGTAGAGAGGCACAGACCATCAAGCTCTATCTAAAAGAGGCGTAATGGGAGAAAGCTGGCAATGAGGTCTTGGGACACTAGAGCTCGACGACAGCAACCGCTCACTGATAGCAGAGCCCAAGACCCTCAAGGCGCGTATAGCTTAGCAGCCTGTGCATGATCTGAGCCGGATAGGGGACATGGGCGTGCCAACAGACTCAGAACTCATCAGCACCGTGGCGGACCTGCTATCTCACTACGAGCAGGCCGAGTTACTGGCTAGGTGCGATCAATACCTTGGGGACAACGCGTCACGGGCGTTCGGGGCCGTTCACGCCGACTCCTTCGTCCAGGCAGCGGCGATCTTGGCTGAGGCTATGAACGTGCAGGATGGCAGCTATCGCGCAGAGGACGTGGTTCATGCGTGTCTCTGCCTCGCTCGTACCCGCGATCGCGCCCATGAGCGGGAGCCGCCCGAGGATACTGAGGGGCAGTTCCTTGTGCTTGGCCGATACTTGCAGGGAGAGACACCTACTGGCGCGCCGACTAGTTGGGGTCTAGCGACTCGCGACCTGGCCGATCTATACCTCAAACGGTCGTACTACGGCGCCAGAGGCAAGCCAGAAGAAGCGATACGCCTCTATCAGCAGGCGCTGACGTTGGTGAAGAAAGATACGGACCCCGTCGAATGGGCTGATATTTGCTCGTCTTTGGCCACCGCATACACCGAGTGTGCAACTGGCGACCGCCTGTCGAACCTCGAGGCCGCACTACAGTATGAGAAGAAGGCTCTGGAGGTGAGAACTCGGGAAAGGATGCCCGTCGAGTGGGCGATGTCTTCAGGCAACCTCGCTCTGACCTACTTCTCGCGCTTGGTGGACGGCAAGGCAGACAACATAGAGCAGGCATTAGTACTGCTCAAGGATATCGTTGACAGCGATGTCTGGAGTGGCAGTCCCCAGGAACGGGCCTATGTCATTCAGAATCTCGGGGCGTGCTACGTTTTTCGCATCTACGGTGACCGAGAAGAGAATCTAGGCCAAGCGATCACACTACTGGAACAAGTGCTTCCGCTTGATCTGGAGAAAGCAGCGCCCCTTACGTGGTCGGCTATCCGTGTGAATCTCGCAATAGCGTATCGCAACGTCGCAGCGAGAGGCGATCCTACGCTAGTAGAGCGCTCAATTGAGCTCCTCGAGCAAGCGCTCAGAGTCAGGACACGTAAGGATATGCCCGCAGAGTGGGCATCCACGTGTGTGGGCCTCGCCAGCGCCTATGGCGACCGTACGCTCGGGGACAGACTCGAGAACACTGGCCACGCTATAGGTTTGTACAGAGGTGCCCTTGAGGTTCTCAAATCGGAATCGATGCTTCAGGAATGGGTTCCCACTTCCCTCAATTTGGCCCTCGAATATGAGCGGCGTGCCGTATTGGCAAAGTCTCAGCAGGATTTCGAGGAAGCCATCGGCATCTACACCTGGGTCATCAACTCCGTCCCGTTGGAGGGCTTTGCGGATTACGTCGGTGTAGCACAAAGGCGCCTGGGGGCCCTGCTCTCGCATCTAGGCCGATGGGAAGAGGCAAGGGGTGTTCTGGCTTCTGCCGTTGAGACGGTGGACGACCTCTACTACTCGTCGACCAGCGTTGAGGCACGGCAGGCAGTGCTCAGACAGGCACGTGATGTGTCGGCCTTGGCGGCTTACGCCATCGCCCGCGCGCATGCCGGTGATGATGATGGTGAGCGACTAAAGACGGCCGCCCTCCTTCTCGATACAAGCCGAGCCCGCTGGCTAAGTGAGAGGCTTGCTCTATCCCATGAAAAGCCATCTGAAGCTCCGACGCACTTGTGGACAGCATTTGTAGTTGCACGAGAAGCGGTTCACAAGACAGACACCAGGATGCGCCAGATCAGCCGACAGATAGGCCCGCGGCTGTACCTGGCACTGGCCCAGTCAGGAAAGACCGCCCGACAGGCGCTTCGAAGAGCGATCAATGAACTGAGAGTGTGTGTGCCAGATTTCATGCCGCAGCTAGACGTTGATGATCTAGAGCAAGCATCGCACTTCAGTGCGCTCGTTTACATTGTGCCAGCGCGATCCGGCGGTTTGGCCCTTGTCGTCTATCAAGGCGTGGTCTACCGAGTTTGGCTTCCCTTACTGACGAATCGATCACTACGTACTCGCGTTCATCGAGAGAGTGCTGAACTCCCGAGCCCTAGTCACTGGGTTCCCTACAGAGACTGCCAGACCTCGTGGAGCAGCAAGGCGCGCAGCGATTGGCTTGGTTCTTTGACCTCTCTCCTCGCCTGGCTAGAAGAGAGCGTCATGGGCCCAATCTTTACAACCCTGATGCGTGTTAGGGCAGATCAGGCCACGCTTATTCCGTCCCAAGCACTCTGCCAGCTGCCTTTGCACGCCGCTTTAGCAGATCAACACATATCATGGAGCTACGCACCCAATTCCCGAGTGCTGAGTGCCTTGGATCATAGATCGCCAGCCGAGTCACGGATCGCACGGGCGTTGGTTGTCGGCAATTTAGATGCCTCGCTGCCCTACGCCGACGCTGAAGTAGCAGCTGTGGCGCGAGCGCTCGGGGATTGCCAAGCAGTTGTCCTTCGAGGAGCGGAGGCAGACGTCGATGCGGTTGTCAAGCATTTGGCGGATGCTGAGGTTTGGCACTTTGCATCGCATGGCCGCCTAGACCCAGTTGATGAGTTGGAGAGCGCCTTGCTCTTAGCAGGCGATACGCGTCTTAGCCTACGCACGGTGCTTGGCCTCAATCTCTCCGCACGGCTTGCGGTTCTCTCGACTTGCGACGTGGGTACCATAGGGATTAGCCTACCAGACGAAGTCATTTCACTTCCAACTGGACTCATCTACGCCGGTGTTGGTGGAGTCATCTCGGCGATGTGGTCTGTAGACGACATCTGTGCGGCACTCTTGATGGCCAGGTTTTACGAGGTATGGCGGCGCCGACAAGTTGAACCTCCTGTCGCCCTCAGGATCGCGCAGTCCTGGCTTAGGGCCGCCACGAACGGTGAGATTGCCAGATACCTGCATAGCATGGGTGAAGAGTGGACCGAGGCTGCTATCGGATTCATGCTTGCCCAGCCAGACGCACGACCTTACGCACATCCGTACTACTGGGCCGCATTCTGCTACACCGGAGTATAGGCTCCGGATTCGGAAGCGCAACATCGCTACCATGTGTGTCGCAGCACACGCGCCATTTCGGGTGGCCAATCACCCGACCGCACATGTTGGTCACCCGAAAAACCTCTCTGCTTACGGACCTCGGTACAACGTCAGTCCACCAGGTCGTCCAACAGCGACAGGAGCTCTTCGTTCCGTACACCAGGCGCATCGCCCTGTACGCCATCGCGCAACGCTCGCTTGATGCTAGCGGCCAGCAAGCCCTTGGGGATGCCTTCCACAAAGGCTATTAGGTCGTCATCATCACCAGGGTATAGCCTCATCTTGACGTGAAGGACCCTGGCATGTGCCGCCTTCACCGACTTCGGCCTGCCCCTCCTAGACACGTTGCCTCCGCGCCACCATCTGGGCGTACTTGTATAGTCCTCTTGCGGTAGCGATCACAGGATCGTCGGGGATGTGCAACTTGTCTCTAAAACGTCGCAGTAACGCCTCGCGTAGTAGCACGACACCGCCACCGACGGCGATGACGGCCCTGAACCGGCGGAAGGTGCTGCCCCAATGCTTCTCGATGAATCCCACAACCTCGCTTTGCCAGACTTGTGTCGCCCCATCCAGTTCTAGGACTCGCTGACGCAACAACATGTCCAGCTCAGCCAGAGAGTAATCGGAGGTGCCTCGGTGCACAGCCAGCAACCGCCTAACCCCGAGGGTATCCCCTGCCGTGAACCTGCTCACTGGGGACCCATCGCGTACAACCAACAAGTCAACAGTGTTCATGCCTATGCCCAAGATCCCCAACTCAGCCTTGAGCGCTGTCTGGCGGATTGCCGACATCTGGCCATCTTTGTCCAGAAGGTAGTCGAACATGGCCCCTACTGGCTGAGACGTGAGCCGCACCTCGTCGACTTGCAGCCCACACTCCTGTGCATCGGCGAGCCATGTGTGTTTCCCTAATAATGCAGTTCGTATTGCCCGCTTTGTTCTCGATGCGTCGTCTCCTGCTAGCGCGTGAATCGGCAGGCCCACGATCAGATCACAGGGCTCAACAGGTATACCATACTTGGTCAGGCTGCCGTAGAAGAGGGCCATCATCTCTGGCGCGCCCGTAAGGCGGTCAAAGTCGAGGTTCTCGACCGGACGACCCCAGTCGTGGGCGCCTTCGCCGACGAAAAAAACGCCAGCGCCGGTCTGCACTCTCAGAGGAGGTCTGGTCCCGCGCAGACCTGTCATCCTGGACAGAATGGGTCCCCCGCTGATGCCGACGGCTGACTGCATAAGTAGCGGACCTTCCTCGCCGTAAAGCTTGATGTTGCCGAAGCCCGGATCGAACGCTATCTGTGTGTTCATGGTTTCCTCCTTCGAGAGCGGCCCACTTTGAGCCCCAGGCGATCAACGGGTGAGAATCTGCTGTGCTGCACTTGCACGTGTTGTTCAGCCAGATGGATATAGGTTTGGGTCACATCCAAGGTGGCGTGGCCCAGGATGCGCTTGAGCGACATGACGTCTCCGCCGTTCATCAGATAGTGGACGGCGAAGGTGTGGCGAAACAGATGTGGGTGGAGTCTGGGAATACCAGCCCGGTTTCCCAGTGTCTTGATGCAGCCGGAGAGCGCATCATAGGTGAGCGGAAGACCCTCGACCGTCAGAAAGAGACTCTCCTCGTTGGGGTCGAGGGGTTCACCCCGCCAGGTGGTCAAGTAGCGGGCCAGCGCCTGTCTTGTCGCGTTGGCGAAGGGCACGATCCGCTCCTTGTTTCCCTTGCCTCTGACCAGGATCCTGCTCTCGTCCAGGAATGTGTTGGTGAGAGTCAGCCCACACAGCTCGCTGGCTCGTATCCCGGTGTCAAGCAAGAGAACGAAGATGGCGTACTGTCGCGCCCCCAGGTAGGTGTTGGGGTTGATCGCATCGACGAGCGCCTGGATCTCCTCTTTGGAGAGGATCTTGATCACCGGCTTTGGCAAGCTTGGCCGCTTCAGCTTGGCGAAAGGATCTCTCGTGGCCAAGCCCTCGGCCTGCAACCAACTGCCGAAGGCCTTGAGCGCTCGCACATAGCCGTGGATCGTGCTGGGCGAGAGACCGCCCTTGCGAGGTTCCAGGAAGGGGTGGTTTTCGTAGAGGGAGTCTCTGCTCTGCATCTGGGCAACGAACCCTCGCGCGTCGGCTATGCTCAGATCGCGCAGGCCGGTATCCATGCCCTGATCTAGCTGCTGGGCAAAGTGCCCCAGCATGGCGCGATACCACTGGGTGGTTTTTGGACTGCGCCCTTCCGTCTCCTTCGCCAAGATGAACATCTCAATGGCCTGAGCCAGCGTTGTTTCCATCTTCCGCCTCCGTAGGATTGTCTGAGTCCTTTCTCCCATACTACCCCCTATCCTGGTGCGAGATGTCGCAGCAACTCCCAGTTGCGTTGCAGATCCTCGCATTCACTCTGCAAAGACGTGCACTCGCTGTGCAAAGTCCACTTGCGACTGTGCGATCCGAGCGTTTCGGCCAGATGGCCAGCGCGACCTTCTAGTGGTCGGAGAACGCCGCGACCTGGTCGAAGGTCAGTGACCAGCGAAACTAGCGGAGTCTATTGGCCAGGGGGGCTCAGAGTCAACGGGGCGGAAAACAAGAAACGGGCAAGAGACCATTAGTCTCTTGCCCGTATGTGCGTGTTTTATGTCTAATCTCGGGGACTATATGGTTCCCTAGAGATTAAGAGTCAGTGGCTCTGCCAATTGAGCTAGCGGCCCGAAAACACCTATTGACGACCAAGAGCCTTGCGCTTCCGCCCGAGTCTCTTGTCCTCAATGACAGGTCTATTATAGGCAGGACGCCCCTTGCGTCAAAACTGCCGGCCCTGAGCCGGATGCCTGTTCTAGGCCCTCCCTCTGCTCCCCCCGGCCCCGCCGGTGAGCTATACCTACGCCCTGCCGCTGCTGGCGGGCGAGGGCGGCTTTGCCCACGAGGGGCAGCCCGGCGTCGCCACCAAGCACTATCTGCTGGGGGACAAGCGCATCGCCCAGCGGGAGGGGCGCGCGGGCCCGGTGACCTACCTGTACCACGACCACCTGGGCAGCACGGTGGCGTCGAGCCAACAGGAAAGCGCCCGCCACTGGAGGGGGCGCAGCCTTGCCCAGCCCCTGTGGCCTGCTTCGAGCCCAGGATCACAAGGGTATCCACGAACCCCCGCGAACAAGGCGCTGCGTTTCAGCCCCGGCATGCGCTCGGCAGCCTCTTGCACAGCTTCATAGGTAGTGCTCTTGGCCTGGGGGATACCCAACGCCTCCAGAGCCAAGGAGGTGGCGCCGTAGCTGAGGCCCAAACTCCGGATGTGGATAGACCTTGGGAGAAGGAAGCTGGTCCGGCTCGACACGAGGTAGGATCATGAGTAGGCGCATGGTGACCCCTTCCGCCGGCTGATTGGATCGAACATGCGCGACGTTTGACTCGCTGCACGACTTTTCACCAACCAATGAACAGTCACTCCAAAGATGCCATTCTGACAGTTTGGCGCAAATCCGCTATCATCTCTCGCCAGCACACACCCAAGGAGCGCCATGAACCCGATTGTACTTTGCGTCGTTGATGGGCTGCCAAACGCAGCCTTTCTTGCCCCTCGCCAGCACACACCCAAGGAGCGCCATGACCCCGATTGTACTTTGCGTCGTTGATGGGCTGCCAAACGCAGCCTTTCTTGCCCCTCGCCAGCACACACCCAAGGAGCGCCATGACCCCGATTGTACTTTGCGTCGTTGATGGGCTGCGTCCAGACGCAATACCCTTGGTCGAGACGCCCACCCTGGATCGCCTGCTGGCCCAGGGGCGCGCCGCCCTGGCGGCCCGCTCGGTCATGCCCTCGGTGACCCTGCCCTGCCACATGTCCATCTTTCATAGCGTCGAGCCTGGGCGGCACGGCATCGTGACCAATACCTGGACGCCCCAGGTGCGGCCCGTGCCCGGCCTGTTCGAGGTGGCCCACGGCGCAGGGCGGCGCACGGCGGCCTACTACAACTGGGAGGAGCTGCGCGACCTGTGGCGCCCCGGCGCTTTGGACACGGGCTTTTTCTGGCGCGATAACAGGTCGCCCGCCGGCGATGCGCGTGTGGCCCAGGCTGCCGCCCAGGGGCTGCGCCAAGAGGGCCTTGACCTGGCTTTTGTCTATCTGGGGTATGTGGATGAGGCGGGCCATCGTCACGGCTGGCTCTCGCCCGGCTATCTCGAGGCCGTGGCCCACGCCGATGCCTGCATCGCGCAGGTGTGGGAGGCGCTGGCGGACCGGGGGACGCTGCTGGTGACCTCGGATCATGGCGGACACGAACGCAGCCACGGCACCGCTGCCGCCACAGACCTGTTGGTGCCCCTGATCCTGGCGGGGGAGGGCGTCTCCGGCGCCGGCCCTCTGGATGGGTCGGTCAGCCTGCTGGATGTGGCGCCCACCCTGGCGGCGCTGCTGGGCCTGGCCGCCCCGGAAGAGTGGGAGGGGCACTCGCTGGTCTAGCGCTCCGCGCCCTCGGGCGAGAACAGGGCCGCCGCCAGGCGCGCCCAATCCTCCACGGCCAGGCTCTGGGGGCGGATCGAGGGCGAGATGCCCGCTTGCTCCAGGGCTCGTTCGACTGTCTCTCGCCCCAGCCCCAGGTTGGCGGCCAGGCTGTTGTGGAGCTGCTTGCGCTTTTGCTGGAATCCCGCTCGCGCCACCCGGAACAAAGGCTCCAGCAGCGCCTGGGGTACCAGGGGCGCGGGGTGCAACTCCACGGCTAGCACCGCCGAATCCACCTTGGGGCGCGGGAAAAAGGCGTTGGCGGGCACGCGGCAGACCCGCTCCGCTGCGCCGAACACCTGCACGCTCACGGCCAGCAGGCTCATCTCGCCGGGCGCGGCCACGATGCGGTCGGCCACCTCGCGTTGCACCATGAGCACCATGCGCTGCGGGCGCACCGCCGCCGTCAGCAGGTGTCGCAGCGCCCGCGAGGTGATATAGTAGGGCAGGTTGGCCACCACCTTGTAGTGGGCTGCCCCTTGGTCTCCGCCCACCCAGGGGGCCAGCAGCGCCGCCAGGTCCGTCTCCAGGATATCGCCCTGATGCACCGTGACGTTGGCAAGCCCCGCCAGCGTATCCTCCAGGATGGCGACCATGCGGGCATCCAGCTCGACGGCGATCACCTGGCGCGCTTGCTCGGCCAGGCGCGAGGTCAGGGTGCCCAGGCCAGGCCCCACCTCTAGCACCACATCGTCGGGCGTGAGGCGGGCGGCCTCCAGGATGCGTTCATAGGCCCACTCGGCCACGAGAAAGCTCTGGCCCAGCCCCTTGGAGGGGCGGATATCGTAGCGGTCTAATAGGCTGCGAACGTCCACAGTGGGCCTACTCTCGCTCGCGCGGGTTGTTGGGAATGATCCAGGCGATTTGGCCGGGGGGCGGCGCCGGGGTCAGCAGATACACATCCACCCAGCTATACCAGAGCACCAGGTTGTGGTCATCATAGCATAGGTCAACGCGCCGGTCTTTGATAGCCGAGCCAGTATCGCCCGCATAGCCTCGCCCATAGCCGGGCACGTACATCGCCTGCCGCAAGGGAATGACGGTGGGGTCTACGGCGATGATCCCCCTGCGGGCGACCTCGCCGAGCCGCGTGATCCCATAGGTAGGATGCCCGGGCGGCTTGCCCGCCGTTTCCGCATTGTACGACGTGGCCAGCATCCGGAGCTTGCGCCAGTATTCAATGACGCCATGCTCGGTCTCCAACTGGCGCACTATGATCCTGGTGCCATATTCCAGGATGCGGTCTTCGGGCTCGCGAGCCACCCAGGACTCTTCTTCGGTGCGGTGCATCTCCTGGCCGTTCTCATAGTGCACCCGCACCTGCTGGCGCCAGGCGCCCTCGCGCCCCCAGCTCGCCGTGCGGCGCTGGTCAATCTCCAAGTCCGGATTGGCCTCCCAGCGCGTCTCAAAGGGGATGGGCGTCTCTTCGACATAGTACTCGTCATAGACGCGCACCACAGAGACGTGCAACCCGCTCGCCAGGGCCGCATCGCGCGCGGGCAAGGTATAATCGTCCGGATCGAGGGTCACACCGGCTTCACGCAACAGATCGTCTACCGACGCGGCGCGGGTGCGCATCAGGCGCACACTGCCATCCACCTCCAAGGTTACAGGCCGCGCGCGGGTGATGGAGACCGTCATGCCGGGGGTCAGGCGGGCGTCGGTGACGGGAAAGACGCGATCGCCCAGGTAGATCGAGATGCCTTGTGCATACAGGGCCTCTCCCACGGTGCGGGCGGTGGTGTAAAAGCTCAGTGGGATGCCATCCTCATCCACGTTCACAGGCACGCCGCGCCGGATGGCGAGCTGCAGGGGTTGGCGGATGGCCGCGATCCACTCTAGCGCGCCGGCGCGGCGGGGCCGCACCAGTTCGGGCAGTGGGGCATCCAGGGCAAGGCGTTGCCCATCCTGCCAGGCCTCATCGTGCTCGGAGAGGGAGATACCGGCGGCGGCCAACACGTGCCTGAGGCACGCGGCGTGGGTGTATACCTCGGTGAGGCCGCCATCATGGCCGAGCCAGATGCGCCGGGCGATGCCGAGCTCGATGGGCACGCCGGCAGCCAGGTCCTCGTCGCCGGGCAGGCGCACCATGTCATAGGCGCCCAGTTCGATGCCAAGCTCCTGCAACACCTCGCTCGCCGAGCTCTTGTGGGTGCTATGCACCACGCGCACGCCGTTGATGTCCAGGGTCACGATTTGGCGGCTGGCAGTATAGCGCTGCGCCAGGGTCAAGCCGCCGAGTAACACACCGGCCACCAGCACCCCTCGCGCCAGATTGGCCCAGCGGCGCGCATGTGGCGCGGGGGCCTCCAGGCGTTCGTTCACGCCCGCTCCTTCCTATTCTCGCCGGGCGGCGTGGCTTCCCGCCACCCAGCCCGACGTAAAGGCGGCCTGCAGGTTGTACCCGCCGGTCTCGCCCGCTACATCCACGATCTCGCCCGCCAGATAGAGGCCCTGCACACGGCGCGAGGCCATGCTCGTGGGCTCGATCTCGCCACAGGCGACGCCGCCCAGGGTGACCATCGCCTCGGCGATGGGGCGGGTGGCCACCAGGTGCAGCTCCAACCCCTTGAGCGCCCCGACGATCCGACGGCGCTCGGCGGCGCTCACCTGGGCCAGCTTGCGCTCACCGGGGATGCCGCTCAGCCGCTCATAGACCGAGGCCAGCGAGCGCGGCGCCCGCCCGCGCAAGAGGGTGCGATAGCTGGCGCTGCCGTGCGCGCGCATCTCGCGTTCCAGATCGGCCTCCACTATCTCGGCGGGCGTATCGGGCAGCAGGTCTATGCGCAAGCGCACCTGGCCCCGCTCGAATGCCTCGGCCAGGTCCAGGCTCAGGTTGAGGGCCGCCGGCCCCGAGATGCCATCCCGGGTAAAGAGCATGTCGCCGCGCCGCACGGCCAGGTCGCGCCCCGCCTGCCAGGCGCGCAGGGCCACATCGTCGAGGCTGAGGCCCGTCACCTCGGGGATCCAGTCATCGGCGGCCACCAGGGCCACCAGCCCGGGCCGGGGCTGGATGATGGTGTGCCCCAGGCGGCGCGCCATCTCATAGCCATCGCCCGTGGAGCCGGTGCCGGGGTATGACAGCCCCCCTGTGGCCAGCACGACGGCCGTGGCCGCGATCTCTTGCTCTCCCACGGCCACCGCGCGGACGCCCTCTTGGCCCGCCAGGATGCAGCGCACCTGTGAGTTGTAGCGGAATGTGACGCCGTGCTCCAGGCAATAGGAGCGCAGGGCCGTGGCCAGGGTGTGGGCGTTGCGCGAGGAGGGCAGCACGCGGCCATCGGCCTCGGCGATGGTGGGGACGCCCTGAACGTGGAAAAAGGCCACCAGCTCGCGGGGGCCAAACTGCTCCAGGGCAGGCTGCAAGAATGGCCCATTGGGCCCCAGATGCGCCACAATCTCTTGCGCATCGCCCACATGGGTGATGTTGCCGCGCCCATGCCCCGTCAGGCGCAGTTTGTTGCCCAGGCGAGGCGTCTTTTCCACCAGCAGCACCTGGGCGCCCAGCTCGGCCGCCCGTCCGGCGGCCATCAACCCGGCGGGGCCGCCGCCCACGATCACGATCCGTTGCGTCAAACTCACGAACCTCCAGCCCGCAAAAAAAGAGGCGGGTTGCCCCGCCTCTTGGCCCTGCACCCTCTGTTGTGGCCCCTCGCTGATGGCTCCCAGTTGGCCCGCTCTGACCAGGCTCCCCTGCGTCACCCAGAGGATTCTGCTTACCGCTGCTTCCTTCCGGACCTGACGGGGTTCGCAGGCCGCCGCCGCGCAGGACCCGGCCTTCAACGCCGCCCGACCGGAATGCCACCATCGAGCCAAGCCCCGCGAGAGGGAATTCGACCCCGCTATAGCGGTTTGCGGGTTCAGGGCACCGCTAGCTCCCCGTCTAGCACGACCAGGGAGAGCATACCAGCAGGGCGGTGTTCTGTCAAAGCGCAGCCAGCCAGTAGTGAATCCCACTCGCCTAAAGAGGAGTTTCGTGGCGTTTACAAACGCCGGGCCATCGGTTACAATGGAGCCAGAGCAACCCGGCGCCCGTTGGCGCGTAAGGTATGCGAACGAGTCTGCGTTTCCCGCCTTGAAGTTAAGGAGTTGCGCCATGTTGGGTGACCTGACCGAGAAAATCCAGTCGTCTCAGGGCAAGTTTGAGCAGTTGATCGGCAAAATCCCGGGCTATGCGGGCTACAAGCAAAAGGAGCAGCGCCGCGAGGCCGACAAGCTGCTGCGCCTGCACGTGGCGCGCCAGTACGATGAGCAGCTCGACCGGCTGAACCGGCTCCAGTATCAGCTCACCACCCAGGGCGACCTGACGGGCATGATGGTGCTGGAGAGGGCCGTCTCCAAGCTCCAGCTCTTGATTGACCGCATCCGCACCGCCAGCTATGGCTATGCGGGCCTGTTCGATGCCCTCAAGGTGGATGAGGACGTGCTGGACAAGCTGTACGAGTTCGACCAGGGCATGTTGGCCGGGGTAGAGACCCTGGCGGCGCTCCTGGATGAGCTGACCGATATCGTCAACAATGCGCATCCGGCGGCGGATGCGGCCAACAAGCTGATCGGCGAGCTGGAGCGCTTGCACCACGCCTTTGGCGAGCGCCAAGAGGTCATTCTGCGCTAGACGGCCCTACCGGATACCGAGAGCTGAGATAAAGGAGATACAGGGATGGCAAGGATCCTAGATGTCGTTCAAGCCCCCGATATGGGAGGGCGCGAATTGGTGCGGCGGGTGCCCCAGAGCGGCGCCGGAGATTTCCGCATTGGCTCCCAGGTCATCGTTCGCGAGGGCCAGGTGGCGGTCTTTTTCCGCGATGGCAAGGCCCTGGATTCCTTTGGCCCCGGGCGACACACCATCACCACGGCCAATATCCCCCTGCTGACGGGCCTGGTCTCGCGGGTGTTCAGCGGCGATACGCCGTTCACCGCCGAGGTCTATTTCGTCAACACCCGCGATTTCATTGACATGCGCTGGGGCACGCCGGAGCCGATCACCCTGCGCGACGAGGTGCTGCGCATGGTGCGCATCCGCGCCCACGGCACCTACAACATGGCTGTGGCCGATCCCCAGCTCTTTGTGGGCCAGATGGTGGGGGCGCGGGGCTACTATAGCACCGACGACGTCTCCAACTATGTGCGGAGCATGATCATCAACCGGCTGACCGACCTGCTCGGCCAGCATATGAAGTCCATCCTGGACCTGCCCGCCATGTTCGAGGAGATCTCGGCAGCGGCCAGGGTGCGCCTGCGGGATGACTTTGCCGCCATCGGCCTGGGGCTCAAGCAGCTCTACCTGCTCTCCATCAGCCCCACCGAAGAGACCAGCGCCGCCATTGACGAGGCCGCCTCGATGGGCGCCATCGGCGATATGGACCGCTACATGAAGTTCCGCACGGCCCGGGCCGTGGGCGATGCGGCCCAGCAGGAGGGCGGCGCAGCCGCCGGCACCGCCCAGATCGGCCTGGGCCTGGGGGCCGGCATGGCCGCCGCCAGCGCTATGGCCGATAGCTTTACCAGGAGCTCCCAGCCCGCCGGCGGGGCCCAGCAGGCCGCCCCCGGCGCGCCCGCCGACCCTATGGCCGCCCTCAAGACCCTCAAGGATCTGTTGGATAACGGCCTGATCACCCAGGAAGAGTACGACGCCAAGCGGGGCGAGATCCTGAGCAGGCTGTAGCGTAGGCTGCGCCCGAGTATGCCAACCGGCCCCAGGGAACCCCTGGGGCCGGTTTGTTCTCCGGCGTCGCCTGGTCAAACCGCCCTCACCCCGGCGAAACTCGCCCCCAGGACGGGTTTCGCCGGGGTGAGGGCCACTGTCTCTACCAGCGTAGCCTACGAATACCTCGGCAAATAATCCCCATGCGCCTCGATCAGCTCGTCGCACAGGGCCACGATCTGGTCAATGGTCAATTCGGCGGCGGTGTGCGGATCCAGCATGGCCGCCTGGTAGATGGCGTCCTTTTTCCCCGTCAGGGCCGCCTCGATGGTCAACTCCTGGACGTTGATATTGGTGCGGTTCAGGGCCGCGCACTGGGGCGGCAGGGCGCCCACGAACGTGGGCGTAACGCCGCTGCGATCCGCCACGCACATCACCTCGACGGTGACATCCGGCGGCAGGTTGGTGATCAGGCCCGTATTGCGTACATTGCCGCCAAAGGTAAAGGGCTGGCCCGTCTCGACGGCCTCCAGGATGTACGAGGCGTACTCGTGGCCGCGCACGTGGTGGATGGGGTGATCGGCCAGCAGCTCGGCGCGCATGTCGCCCCAGCGCTCGATCTGGCGGATGCAGCGCCGGGGGTACTCGTCCAGGGGGATGTGGAAACGCTCGATCAGCTCGGGAGCGTCGCGCCGGATGAACCAGGGCACATACTCGGCGCTGTGCTCGCTGGATTCGGTTACATAATAGCCGAACCACTTCATCAGCTCGAACCGGACGGCGTCCTTGGCCTTGTACTCGGGCAGCTCGGCGCGGCGCTTGATCTCGGGATAGAGGTCCTCGCCGTGGCGGGTGATCTCTAGCAGCCAGCCCTGGTGGTTGATGCCCGCGATACGCCATTGCAGGTCGTCGGCGGGCAGGTCCAGCTCATTGCACAGGTGTGGCGCGCACACCTGGACGCTGTGGCACAGGCCCACGGTGTTTACCCCGGTGGCCCGCAGGATGGCCCCCGTGAGCATGGCCATGGGGTTGGAATAGTTGAGCAGCAGGGCATGGGGCGCCACCCGCTCCATGATGGCGCAATAGTCCAGCATCACGGGGATGGTGCGCAGGGCGCGAAAGATGCCGCCGATGCCCAGGGTGTCGGCGATGGTCTGGCGCAGGCCGTACTTCTTGGGGATCTCGAAATCAATGACGGTGGCGGGCTCATAGCCGCCCACCTGGATGGCGTTGACGATATAGTCGGCCCCGCCAAAGGCCGCCTCGGCCTCCTCGGCCAGGTGGGCCGTGACCGTGGCGCTGGCCCCCAGGGTGCGGTTGATGTTCTCGACCATCACCTGAGAGACGTGCAGGCGGTCGGGGTCGATATCCAGTAGGGCGATCTCGGCATCGCGCAGGGCGGGCACGTGCAGCGCATCGCCCAGGACGTTCTTGGCGAAAATGGTGCTGCCCGCGCCCAGGAATACGATCTTGGCCATGTTCGTTCCTCCGGTGGGTGGGTTATCGGCGCGGGCATACTCTAGCTGTAGGGGGCGAAGGCGTCAAGGTGGGGGAGGGAGCGCGCCGCCATTAGAGGTGACGGCCGGTTGGGGCGAGGCATGCCTCGCCCCAACGACAAAGGATCATGCATAGCTAATGACTCGGTCTGCCGGTTAACTGTCACCCTTGGTCCTCTCCATCTTTGAGATCAGCGCCCGTGCAATCTCGTCCATTCCGTCACTGGCGCGAAGATACCCAATCGTCGACGGGATACCGGGCAGATCAACATCGTCTATCTTGATTGGCAGAATATACTCTTCACCCTTCTCTTTTAGCATCCGCTCTTGAGCGCTTCGCCTCTCATGGATTGTCCATTGTCTGTTCAGGTACTCAGCTGATACAAAGATCACACAGAATCGAGCGCGCTTGCTATATATCTCGTGGAAGAACTCGACAAGGTTCTTCCCCCATAGATCCGCTGGATAGAAGCCGTCGTAGAATACGCTAAACCCTGCTTCTCTAACGGTATTAGCCAGTTCTTTGGCCAGTTCTCGCTCAGTACCAGAGAACGAGATCGCCACATCAAACGTTTCCGGCAGCCCCCTGGTTGCAGTCGCGTCCAAACCTAAGGCGCGATTCCGGATTTCCAGATTTCGCCGTTCCTCAGGCTGGGCAAACGATGGCAGGAAGCCCATTCCTACACTCTCCATATGTGCCTGCGCAGTGAGAAGGGCTCGTAGGCCCGGCGAGAAGTCTTCTGCATGAGCGTCAAAGTAACCGTGCGCGATGTGTGCGTTGGAGTCAAGAAGGCGACTACTAGCTTGAACGAATGGAGTGTGCCGCCAGAGACACGGTTCAAAGTCGAATTCAGGGCACTGATTGAACTCTCGGATGGCAAGAAAGTCGAGGACGGATCGAAGCTCGACAGAGAGCGGCAGATGTTTCGGGCGATAGTGGATCGTCCAGCCTTTCTCGCTTTCGCTTCTCTCGATCCACGTGAAGACGAAACCAAAGGTTTCGTCTTCAGCTTCCTTCATCCTCTTTGAAGTGGCCGAAGTATGACCATCTCCGCGGTAGGAGGTGCGCGATGATCTGTATGAGGCTCCCTCAAAGAAATAGCCCCATCCTTCCGGCTGGTCTAGAGCATAGCCGCAGCGCCGCAGGTGGCGCTCGGCCTGCGAAACCTGCTCGTATCCTTTATCTAGCTTCCGTCCGAAGGCGTCTATATCCAGGTCCTGAGATACTTCGCGCGCATAGCACTCGGAGCCCAGGAACGAGCACGCTTGTCGGCGAAAACCCAAGTAGCGCAAGAAGTCGGGTAACTGGATGCCCGATAAAGAGAATGTGGTGGGACGCACATGAAGGCTAAAGGCAACTTCGTCCTTGCTCCAGGCTAGTCTAGCCAAGGCTATCTCAGCCCCACGCGTAGAGATCTTCTCCAGCATCTCAGATCTCAGTGACTCGTGAAGGTCCCTTGCTGACATTGAATTCTTCCTCCGTGGCGTGCCCTCTCTCCTCTACGCCACCCACTCCAATCTGCCCTCGACCGTCTCACGCACGTTCTGGTGCTCGCGCAGATACTCGACGACCACATCCTGCACATTGGTGGCGATGACCTTGGTGCGGCCGCCCGCCATCAGCTCCTCACGGGTGACGTCCAGATACGCCTTGCTGTTGCTGGCGTGGTAGCCCTGCAGGCCCACGGTGTAGAGCTGGTCCTCTTGCACGGGCTGGCCGCCCACCCAAAGGGCCTCTAGCCGCCGGGCGCTCTCGCTATAGACCGCCCGCACCCCGGCGTTCACCTGGTAGCACTCGCCCTCGCCGGTGCGGTTCTCGGCCCGCATCCAGTGGTTGAACATGCGCCACAGGGTGGCGCCGTTGACCGTAAAGCGGGTCAGCGAATCGGCATAGGGGAAGCAAGAGATGTAATTGCCCAACGTGACCAGGGGGCCCAGGGCGGGCAGGCGCACCGAGCCCGAGCCTAGCAGCATCACGTTGATCTCGCCCCAATCGGCCAGGGCGTCGGCGAACAGGTTGCCCAGGGCCGTCTCCTGCTCCCGCTTGGGGTGGGTCAATTCGGTAGCGAACTTGCAGATGATGCTGTTGTATTTGTCATCCACCACCTGCTTGTACGAGTCAATGTACTCTTGCAGGTGTTCATCCGGCTCGGCCAGGCCCTCGACGATGGGCACCAGCTCCCAATCATATTCGACGATGCTGTTGGTGTCGTCATCCACCACGATATCAAAGCGCCCGATCTGGTTGGTGCCCACGCCCGCCTGGGCGATGAGCACGCCGTTGATCTTGGCGGGCTTTTCCAGGAGGGTGTGCGAGTGGCCCCCGATGATCATATCCACGCCCCATTCGGGGTCCAGCAGAGCTGCCAGCTCGCAATCCGACTCGAAGCCGATATGGGTGAGCAGCACGGTCAGGTCAATGTCGTCGTGCTTGTAGGCGTTGGTGATCTTGCCCACCTCCGCCGAGGCCTCCTCCAGGGTCACAAAGCTGCCGATATCGCGGTCGCGCTGGATGGTGTCAATCACCTTGTCGGTGATAATGCCGATAAAGAGGATGTCCAGCCCCGCCATGTGGACGATATGGTAGGGGCGCATCAGGCGCTTGTTGTGTTGGCGGATGTACAGGTTGGCGTTGACGATGGGGAAATTGGCCACCTTTTCGAGAAAGAGCAGGTGCGGCAGACCATAGTCGAACTCGTGGTTGCCCAGGGTGACCACGTCAGGCGCCAAATAGTTCATGATGGACATGGTCGAGATGCCCTTGTATTCCGTGTCGATCACCGAGCCCTGGACCATGTCGCCCGAGATGACGTACAGGACGTTCTCTTGCTCCTGGCGCACGCGGTTGATATAGCCGGAGAGCAACGACAGCCCGCCGATCAGCTCGCCATTGGCGCCGCCCACCTCGGCCAGGAAATCGCCGTGCATGTCGTTCGAGTGTAGGATGGTGAATCGCCGTGTGTTCATAACCTGGGCTCCCTTATGATATGTACTGTGCGTGACGCCAGTGTACGGTCAAAGGCACTAGAATGCAACGCCTGATTGGCCCCACCCCGGGGTCACCTATCGCTTGCGCTCTGCCACGATCCGGACCCTAATCCAAGAGCCTGAGCCAGCACTGCTCGGTAAAGATGACCTGGAACCCCAGGGATAGATAAAAGGGCTGGTTCGAGCCCACATAGGCATCCGTGGCGCCCAGCGCGCCGCAGCGACGCACCCCCTCCATCACCGCCGCCCGGCCCAGGCCCATGCGCCGGAAATCGGGGTCCGTGGCGACGGGCTCGACATAGCCAAAGCGCCCGGCGGGCTCGTAGAACGCGCCGCAAAAGGCGACAAAATCGCCATTGGGCGCCCGCACGGCGACCTTGAGCTCGCGCCGGGCCCTGGGCGTATCGAACATGTCGCGGCGGCTATCGAGTTCCTCTTGCCCGGCCGGGGGCTCGCCCTCATGGTTGAACCCGCGCCAGAGGGCGCGGTGCACCTTGGCCCAATCACACTCTTCGGCCAGGCTGGTCAAACCAAAGCCCTCGGGCAGCGCGATGGCGGGGAACGGATCGGGGATCGCCAGGTGCGCCATGGGGCGATCCTCCTCCGGCTCGCGCACATAGCCCCGCGCCTGGGCCAACGCCAGGAACTCGTGATCCCAGTCGTTGATATACGCCTTGAGGTATCGCCTGCCGTCTGACTCGCGCCGACCCGCCAGATGGGTCTCGGCGTAGTCCAGCATCTCTTGCCGCAGATGGCGATGGGCAGGGTGGAACTGGAAGAACGCCTCGCCCAGATGCCACTCGTAATGCGCGACTCCGACGATGCGTCCCGCTTCCTCCCAGAGGCCGATCCGATCCAGCCACTCGGGCTCCAACGCAGGGTGGTAATGCATATACTCCCAGGCGGGCTCTAGCCAGTTGCCATCGCGGTTGCCGGGCTGGTGGTGCTGGATGAGGAACCGGCTCACGCATCCATAATCTTGGGCGCGAACATACGAACGCAGTTGCACGGTCATGGTGGGCCTCCTCGATGGGCGTTGGGCGAACGAGCCCCAGTGTACAACCGGCGGGCGCAAAAGGCAACGGGGATGGAAAAAGAGTTGCAGGGCGCTGGCAATGCTGCTGTTGCTATGGCCAAGCGCCGTGCGACGAGATGCGGCTGCAGCCGCTCCCTCTACCGCACCTGCGGCAGAGGGAGCTCTTGTTTGCTCGCATGTTTCCTCGCCGGGGCGAGGGCGCCCTGGCCCTCTACCTCGTTCGTTGCTGGCCCACCAGCAACGTCACCGTCTCCTTGGCGTTGGCGTGCTCCTGGATATAGGTCACCGGGTAATCCATGCTGGGCGGGTGCATGGCGGCGATCTTGGCGATCACCCCCGCCGTCGAGAGCACGATGCGCTTGCCGCCCAGCAGCACGCGCATCCCCAGGGTCACGGCCATGGGCGGGCAGAGGGTATACAGCGGGTGGCGCAGGGCGCGCACCAGGGTCTCGGGGTTGAGGGGCAACACCCGCGTTTTCGAGTTCTTGAACTCGTCCGGCGTCAGGTGGGCATAGTGGGCCATCAGGTCGGGCGATTCATTAAAAGCGATGTGCCCATGCTCGCCGATGCCGCCAAAGCAGATATCCACGCCCTCGCCGTTGGTGAGCTCGTCAATCTTGGCATCGATGGCGTCGGGATCGAACGGATCGGGGAACCAGCGCTGCCCCTCAGGGATGCGCAGCTCCTCATCCAGCAGATCGAACAGGTAGCGGTTCATGGCCCCATGAAAGCTCATGGGGTGATCCTCGGGGATCGGGCGCCCCTCCCAATCCAGATACTCGTCCATGTTGAACGTCCAGACGTTCTTCCAGCTCACCCGCTCGCGGTTCGAGATCTCGGCGGCGATGGGATACTGCTCCACCGGGCCCACCGGCAGGATCAGGGTCGTGATCTTGTTCTGGGCGTTGTTGGCGATGATCTGATCTACCATGATGCGGGCCATGGCCTCCATCACAGGGGGCCATGTGTCGTAGACCTGGACGTTTACCGGGCTCCAGGCATCCATCTCCTCCAGAGGCATCTCCAGCAGCCTGGTCATATCCTCGCGGGTCAGGGTCACCGTGCTCACGATTCCCTTGAAGCGTTTCTCCGTCATGGCTTGCTCCTTTGGTAGTGGGGGCAGGCAGCCCGGGCCTGCCCCCACGGCAATACAATGGTGCGCTCTGGCGCTAGGCCTACTTGAACTGGGGCATTACATCGGCGTGGGCAACCAGCAGCTCCTCCATGATCTGCCGGGCGGCATGCATGTCGTGGACATACGGGGATGCCAGAATAGCCTGATAGAGCACTTTCTTGTCGCCGCTGAGGGCTGCATCCACCGTCAGGTGTTGCCAGGTGATGTTGTGCATCACCAGCCCCACAAAGGGCTTGGGCAACTCTCCCATCGCCAACGGGATGGGGCCCGCAGCGCCGACGATGCAGGTCCCCTCGATCACGGCGTCATCGGGCAGGTTGCTGATGGAGCCATTGTTGACATAGTTCATGCCGCCCCACTCGCGCCCTTCGTTGGTCAGGATGCTGACGGCGATGCCGATGGCGTGCCGGGGATGGTGCATGCGCAGCCACTGACGGTTGGGGTCATAGGGCGCGCCGGCGATCATCTCGTCTACAAAGGCCCACAGTTCGCTCAGGCGCTCCCAACGCCCACCGAGCTTGGGGTCCTCCCAATGGTCACGGCGTTCGTTCATGCAGGCGTTGTGCTCCCAGAGCATCTGAGGATGGCCTGAGCACACGAGCATATAGCCGTAGGTATCCAGGATGCGCATGGCAAAGGTCCACTCGTCGGGCGACTCGTCGGCAGGCCGCATGGCCATGGCGCGCTCGCGCAGCAGCGGGTAGAGGTCCTTGCCGCCGGCGCTCACCTCGGTCAGCCAGGTAAGGTGGTTGACGCCCATCGCCCGCGCCGTGAGGTCCTCCGGCTCGACGTCCAGCATCAGGCTGAGGTGCTCGCGAAAGCCGGGGAAACAGTCGCACACGGCGATAAAGCGGGCTTTGGTGCTGCGGAGGACGCCCTCGGCCACCATATTGGTGGGGTTTACATAGCTGATGGCCCAGGCCTCGGGGCAGATCTCTTCCATCAGGCGCGCATAAGCGACTGTGGCGGGGATGGTGCACTGGGCCATAAAGGTACCACCGGGGCCCATGGTCTCGTCGCCGCAGATGCCGTGGCGCGTGGGGATCACAAAGTCCTGGCGCTCGGCCTCGATGCCGCCCACCCGATAGCCGGGAAAGACGAAATCGGCGCCCTCCAGGGCGACCCGCGCATCTGTCGTGGTCGTGATCTTGAGCTCCATGCCGCCCCGCGCGGCCATCACCTCGCCCAGCTTTTTGAACTGGGGCAGGCGCTCGTCGCTCAGGTCCATCAGGCACAGCTCGCTGCCCGAGAGGGCCTCCTTGTGCTCTAGAACGGTCTGAAAGATGGAGGGGGTAAAGGGGCTGCCCCCGCCGAGGAGAACCAGTTTCGCCATGTCACGCTCCTTTGGGTGAGAATGGTTGGGCCGGCGCTGGCCACCACCCGCATGGCCGGCCGGGCAGTACCGTACGGCGTTGATGGTAACGCGAGCAGTTTCCTGCGTCAAGCAACCTGCAATGCAGGGAGCCCTTACAATAGGGGGTCTTGCGCAGATTGAGCCCCATATCCTGTAAAGGCGCGTTCTGCAGCTTTCGGGTTCGCGGAGCCTACCTCCGCGAACCCTTGCTCTGTGCGCCAGAGGCCGTAACGGGCGCCGTCCCTATGCCTTGAGGAACCACTGCTCCGGGAACTCGGGGTAGGCCCAGAGGCTATCCCAGGTCCAATAGCCGCCCTTTTCGGTTACATTGCGCAGGTTGTTGCGTACGAACAGCGGATGCGGCGCCATGCCCACCGTGCCAATGGTCCACACATGCTCGGCCTGGCTTGCCAGCACATTGCGGGCCGGCTCATCCGAGTCGGTGATGTTGTACTCCTCCTGCCATTGGAAGAGCTGCTTCATGAGCTCGGGAGGCTCCTCGCCCTGCTCGCCGCCGGTGTTCCACCAGCGTCCCCACAGAATCCCCCAGGTGCTCTCGTCCCCCTCGTAGGGCAGGAACGAGTAGGACCGGCGGAGAAAGAGCGTATCCGCCGTCTCGTCGCCATGCCAGAGGGACATGGGCTCCTCGTTGGCCAAGATCTTTTGGGTCAGCAGGGTGCGGGTGACGGATTTCCACTGGATCTCGATGCCGATGGCCTTCCAGTACTCGGTGACCAACTCGGTAATGGGGCCTTTGGGGGTCTCGGTCTCGACCATATCCCAGGCGATGATCATGGGCTGCTTGCTCAGCGGCCAGAGGCGATGGGTGCGAGCGGCGTTCCACTCCAGGCCCATGTCATCCAGCAGGGCATTGGCCTGATCCAGATCGAACGCGGCGTAGGCCTGGGCGAACTCGGGCCGGTAGTGCCGCGATACCGGGATGACGGTCATCTGGGTCTCGGCGGCGTTGCCGAAATAGATGACATTGTTGATGTCGTGGCGGTTGATGGCCAGCGAAAGGGCCTGGCGGAAGCGATCATCGGAAAAGACCTCGCGCCACTCGTCATCGGGCCAGTTCATGTTGACGTTATAGACTACCTCGCCGCCCTTGCCCGAGGGCCACAGCAACATGCGGGCGTTGGATCCGGCGGCTGCATCTGCATAGGTGGTGTAGAACAGGATGCGCAGCTCCTGGGCGGCAAAGTCATACGTGCCGCCCGCAACCTTGGCATCCATGATCGAGAGGTCGGCGCAACGGTCCACGTTCATCTTGTCTATGTAGGGGAGCTGGTTGCCCTCGGGGTCCACCGCGTGATAGTAGGCGTTCCGCTCGAAAAAGGTCATCTGTGGCGTATCGCGCAGAGGCACATAGTTCTCCAGCCTGGGCCGCTCGATGCTCTGGGCGCGGTTCGTCTCTCGCCCCAGGAGCTGGTACCAAAAGTCAAAGCCGGCCTGCTTGGCCACCTCGTTGGCCTTGTCGTTGTACCTGATATGGAACTGCTTCAGGTAATGGGCCGGCACAAAGGTCTGGTTGCCCCAGAAGCCATAGAGGTGGGCCATACAGACGATGACAAAGGACGGGTGCGGCTGGGCAAAGGTGAGCTTGAAGGCGTAATCATCCATGATGGTGAGCTGCATGACCTCACCGCCCCAGCGGAACCACTCGTGCGCCAGCGGGGTAACCTCGGTATTGTTCAGGATGTCCTCATACCAGAACAGGATATCCGCCGAGGTCAGGGGGGCGCCGTCGGACCACTTCATGCCCTTGCGCAGATAGCAGGTTACCTCTTTATAGTCAGAGCTGACCTGCCAATCCTTGAGGATGTGGGGCACCGCGCCGGTGATATCCCGTGAGATGCGCAGCCAGTTCGGGCAATCCATAGCGCGCCCGCTGCCAGCGTCGCCCCCGAACAGGCCCGAGCTCAGGCTGGAAACGGTGATGGTGCCGCCATACTCGCCGATCTCCTCGATCACCTCGCAGACGCGGGGCTCTTCGGGCAGGCGGTCATCTACAGGCGGGAGCTCGCCCCGGGCCACCCGCTCGGCCAGCATGGGCGACTCTTGGTACTTGCTGGGCACCGGCGTGGCAGGCTCTTTGACGACCTCCTTTTCGACGACGACGGTGACCTGCTTCTCGACCTCTTTTTCGACCAGGACCGTCTCTTGGACGGCCTTTTCCACAATCTCGGTCTCACGGGCGCAGGCCGCGATGGCTACGGACGCGGCGGTCAGGCCGGTGAGACGGATAAACTCCCTACGGGTGTGCTTGCGTTGCTGCATGGTATCCCTCCACGAATCGGTCTGATTGTGAAGAGGCAGCCGGGCGAGGGTGTAAAGGGGGAAGGGGGCTGCCGCCAATCAATGTCGAGATGGCACAGATTGATTCACCAGTACTCACCCTCCTTTCGCGGTATGCGCGGCCTGACATTATGAGGAGATAACGCCAGAACGCCTGCGCTGTGTCCGCTGTCGGGTTGCAGGAGGTTGCCACGGGCGATTTGGTGTATCAGCGAAAAGATACACCCCATATACAAACGGCGAGTCTCTTGCGACAAGAGTGGCTCGCCGTTTCTGCGCCTGAACGCCTCCGTCCTTGGATGGCCAGGCGCCGCTATGCGCCTTGGCAGCCATATTCCCGTCAGCGGATCAATGGACTACATAATCAGTATAGCGGCCTTGTGTGGCTTTGTCAAGCCTGTTGCTATGCTTGACAGGGTTTTCATGAACGCTCTGGTAGCGGGCGCCGCGCGGCGCCCGCTACACCTCATGCCCCGGCCGCGAGCACGCCTTTTTTCCCGTGCTATGCCTTTACACGCCCCAACTCATGCGCTACAATGTGCATGACGGTTAGGCTATGGACAGAACAGGGGAGGATGCACGATATGAGTGCGGATCTGGACCAGATCGCCCGACATCTCGAGTTTCTGGGGTACGCGGTCACCACGGAGCAGGAAGGGCGGCTCATCGCCAAGCACGCCAGCAAGCCCAACCTGGTGGCGCGCGACTACAAGGGGGGCTGCTTGCTGACGGCCTATTTCGGGGCGGATACGGGCGCCAAGCGCAAGCGGGAAGGCTACCTTGAGACCATCAACAGCCTGAACAGCCCGGCCACAGTGGCGCGCTTTTACGCCGATAGCGATAACGATTTCGCTACCGAGGCGTTCTACAACTGCCCCTACGACCGCGCCGCTTTTGGCCGCTTTATGGATCTTTGGGACCAGGATTTCGCCCGGGTGGTCTCCTCAGATATCGCTCAATACCTCAAATAAGCGCGGCGAGCGATGTGCGCATGATCGGGCGCGGCAACAGCGCCGCGCCCGACCGTTGAGCGGCGCGTCACCCCTCAGTACCATGCAGGCGATACCGGCGCGCGGCCTGCCCTCTCAACGCTGCCTGAGGAGGCTGTATGCCTACACCGATGCCAGCGCTGGCCAAGGCCGGCGCTAATCCCCGCTTGCTGGTAGATGGCAGGCCCTTTTTGATCCTGGGCTTGCAGTGGGCCTGCGAGAGCTGTTTCGATACAGCCCAGATGAACCCCCTCTTTGCCCAGGCGGCCCGCTTGGGCGCCAACACCACCGTCACGCCCCTCTACTGGCGCGAGGTCGAGCCCGAGCCCGATCGCTATGATTTCAGCATGCTGGACGAGCGCCTGGCCCAATGCCGCCGGCACGGACTGCGCCTGGTGCTGCTCTGGTTTGCCACCTGGAAGAACGCCCATCATTTCTATGCCCCCGACTATATCCAGGACGACCCGGAGCGCTATCCCCTGGCCCTGGGGCGTGATGGGCGCCCGCCCGGGCGAGGCAGCTTGTGCTACTCGGCCCAGAGCACCTGGGAACGCGACCGCCAGGCGTTGCTGGCGGTGATGGCCCACCTGCGCGATGTGGACCCCCAGCGCACGGTGATCCTGTTCCAGGTGGAGAACGAGCCAGGGCTTATGGGCACGGATCGCTGTTACTGTCCGGCCTGCGAGGCGCGCTTTCGGGCCGAGGGCTGGGAGCGCGAATGGGGGCCGCAAGCCGCCGAGGCATTCAGCGTGGCCAGCGTCAGCAGCTATATAGACCGGCTGGCCGCCGAGGCCAAGGCTGTCTACCCTTTGCCCATGTACCAGAACGTCTGGCTGGCCGCGCCGGGGCACCTGCCGGGCCGCGATTACCCCTCCGGCGGGGCCGTGGCCCACATGCTGCCGCTGGCATTGGCCCACAGCCCGCACCTGGACCTGATCGGCCCCGATATCTACCGGCACAGCCTGCGCGATTTCCACACCATCTGCCAGGCTTACCGGGCCGAGGGCAACCCCCTCTACATCGTCGAGCATTCCTCCTCGCCCACGGGCCGGGCGGAGCGCAACGTGTTCTATGCCATCGGCGAGCTGGGGGCCATTGGCTTTGACCCCTGGGCGATTGACGCGCCCTTTCCTGAACGGAACGTGCCCGCCCTGGTGGATCCCATCGGCGGCGAGTGGGGGCCCCAGGCCGCGGCCCTGCGCGATTCTTACGTCGCCATCGGCCGGGCCATGCACCCCATCGCCGAGGCCCAGGGGACTGACAGGCTGTTCACATTCGTCCAGGAGCCGGGCGAGATGGGCTGCTGCTGGCACGCCCAGGGGGTGGACGTGCTGATCAGCCACGTCCGCCACGAGAGCGACGGGCGGGGCATGGCGATCCAGCTTGGCGCGGGCGAGTTTCTGCTGCTGGGGGTGGGCTATCAGGCCACGTTCCAGCGCCCCTATCCCGATGGCGCGCCGGTGCGGGCTCGCTCGGTGGTCAAGGGTGAATACATCGGGGGAGAGTGGCGCCCCTACTTCCCCGTAGAAGGCCACCGCTCCTACCTGCTGGAGCCGGGCGTGGCGCGGGTGGTGCTGGAGGGGTAGCCCTCCTCACCCCACCTTGTAGTGATCCCGCAGGATGCTCTCGAACAGGCCCGCCGGCAGCAGGCGCTTGAGCAGGGCGGCCAGCTTTTGCTCGGCGGCCCCCGCCTGATAGCGCAGGCGTGGGCGCTTGCTGGCGATGATGCGCGCCAGGATGGGGCCGATGGCCTCGGGCGGGTAGCCGTTGGTCTCGTCGGCCTCGATCACCGCCAGGGCGCGGGCGCGGGCCTCGGCATAGGGCGAGCCCTCGGCAGCGGCGCTTGGGCGGCGGTTGCCGGTAAAGGGCGTATGGAAATCGCCCGGCTCCAGCAGGGCCACGTGGATGCCATAGGGCGCCACCTCCATGCGCAGCGCCTCGCTGAGCCCCTCGATGGCAAACTTGCTGGCGCTATATAGCCCCTGGAAGGGCAGCCCCATCAGCCCGCCGATGGAGCTAATGTTGATGATCAGGCCGTTGCCCTGGGCGCGCATGATGGGCAGCGCGGCCCGGCACATGCGCAGCGCGCCGAAAAAGTTGGTCTCCATCAGCCAGTGGGCCTCTTCCATCGTAGTATCCTCGATAGAGGCCGCGACGCCCACGCCGGCATTGTTGATCAGCACATCAATCCGGCCCGCCGCCTCGGCCACGGCAGCCACCCCCCGCGCCACCGAGCTGTCATCGGTCACATCCAGGGCGATTGTCTCATAGGGGCGCGGCTCTGCCGTGGGCCTGCGGCTGGCCCCGTACACCCGATGCCCCAGAGCCGCCAGGTGCTCGGCGGCGGCGCGCCCCAGCCCCGAGGAGGCCCCCGTGATCAGCACGACGCGCGATTGTTCCTGGCTCATGGCTGCTCCTTCTCTGCGGCGATTGGGACTGATGGCCGCGAGTATAGCAGGGCAGGCGACGCGGGCCAAGCGATACAGGGCGCCGGAGCGCGGTCGCCCCAGAATCCCTGGGGCGACCGCGTTCACGCTGGCGGCCAGACTGTGTTCTAGCGCAGCCGTGTGATGGGCAGATACAGGAACCACTCCTCCGGCGGCGCCTGGGCCGTTGTAAAGCTCCAGACAACTGCCTCCGCCAGGAGGTTGCCTGCCAGGTCGGTGAGGCCGGTCCCCAGCGTCACGGTATAGGTCGTTGCATAGCGCAGGGGCTCGTGCAGCTCGAGATAGATCCGGCGGGTTCCCTCGCTATAGTACAGGCTCAGCGCCACAGGCTGGCCGCTGCCATTGGCCAGCGCCACATGCGCGCCCGTGATGGTGGTCGGATCCAGCGGCTCATCGAACTGGGCCCACACGCTGGGCGGGTACACATCCTCGTACAGCATGACCGGCAAGGCCGTCACGTCGGTGGCCCCATCGGTGGGCGAGACCGCCAGCACCCGGGGGGCGCTGGCATCCTGGCCCGCGCCGATGACGATGTTGACCGCCGCAGGGGCGCTGGTCTGCACGCCATCGCTGACGGTAAAGAGCAGCCCATCCAGCCCCCCGGCCTTGTCATCAGGCGTATAGACCAGGTCGGGAGCAACGCCCGCCAGTGTTCCCTGCTGGGACCCCGTGACGACGACATAGGTCAGCTCGCCGCCGCCCGCCGATGAGCCGCTCAGGGTGATGGCCAGGGGCTCGCCGGGCGTCGCCGCCACCGTCTGCCCGTGGGCTGCCACGTCTTGCACCAGGGTCACCACCGGATTGGTGGGCGTCAGCTCGGGCACGCTGGGAAAGTGCACCTTGGCCTGGGCCATCACAAGGGTGCCGCTGACCACATCCCCAGGCAGCGCCACGGTGTAGGTAACCACGGCGCCCGCGCCTGCATCCAGCTCGCCGATGAGCCACAACATGGTGCGGCTGCCGGGGAAATAGAGGCCGCCCGGGCCCATCTGCAAGCTAGCCTCGTCCAGCTCTGGGGACAGGCTCGCCTCGACAAACACGTCATAGGCCGTGGCCTCGCCCTCGTTCTCGGTCTCGATAGTATAGGCCAGGGTGTGGCCGGGCGCGGCGACCAGGGGGCCATGGAGAGCGTTGGGGTCGTGGGCCGTGCGGGCGCGCGGGCAGAGGGTGTCGAACATGGCCGACCAGCCATCGCAATCCAGTTCGCGGCAGCGGGTGTCTACGCCCGTCGCCGAGTCGCCCATCTCGCAGCCATATCTGCAATAGTACAGCGTGGGCGTCCCCTCGTACTGGCAGGAGGCGCCATCGCATTCATAGGCCACCATATACTGCGAGGTCGAATACTTGGATTGGTTGGTGGGGGCATCCCAACACTGCTCGTTATCCTTGTCGCACTGTTGGCTGTTCCAATTGTTGCTGTCCATACAGGTTCTGGTGCAATTCGAGTGCCCACTGCTGGGGTCCGCCTTCCACATATCGCGGGCGCACTGGCTGCATACGGCTTGGCAGTCGCCGGTGCACGCCTGGCAGGCGCGGCAACTAGAGCCCGACATGCGGCTGGCGTCCATCAAGTCCCTGGGGGCGTTGCGGATCAGGCAGTTGCGCAAGCAATCGCCCCAGTCCTGGTCGGGGCAGGCGCTGACGCCCGGCGCGCCGCAGACCCCGGCCCCCGCCGCACCGCCAGCGCGGTCGCCCCAGAAGAACCATTGGGCGGTGGCATGGTCAAAGCGCGCCCCGCCATCCAGATCGTACAAGCGCACATGCTGGCCTGTCTCGTGCTGGATGTAGCGCTGATCCTCCACGCGGCGCACGGCGACCATCTCATTGAGCCGGGCCGGATCCAGCAGCAGCAGTTCGAGCTCCTGGCTGGCGTCGCTAAAGGTGCGCAACATGGCATTGCCGTAGAACTGGTAGCCCTGGGCCAGGACGTGCTGGAACAGCGCACCCAGTGCGGGGTCGGCGGCCAGGACAACGTCCAGTTGAACGTCATCGAGGGCCTCTTGGACCAAGACCGTGCGCGCCGCATAGTCACGATGCGCCGTATAGGTCAGGTTCTCGTTGGGCAGGTTCCCGGCGGCGATCATGCCCAGGATCGGCATCAGGGTGCCATTGGGGATGCCCCACTGGAACCGCACCTGCACCACGCCGGAAAAAGTCGCGCCCGGGGCCATGTCGCCCAAGTTCCAGATGACGTGCCTAGGCTCGGGCCAATAGCGCCCGCCGTGGGAGCTGAACAGGTAGGCCGATTGGGGCGGGATCTCGAGCACGACGATGGCGCTCTCCAGGGTATGGGTCAGCACGTTCTCGGCATAGACGCCCAGGTTGACGACCTGGCCCACCGACATACGCTGGGGCGCGGCCACCTGCACCAGGCGCAGCGCCACGGCCGGCGGCGTGGGCGCCTCCTGCAGCCAGGGATCATAGAGCACGCGGTCGCTCACGGGCTCGCCGATGCCGCCCGGGTTGCCCGCGTGGGTGGGGCCGCTGGCGTCGCCCCACCAGTTGTACGTGGCGATGATTTGGCCCGTGACGCCCACCTGGCGCGCCCCAAAGCCCTGGTTGGCGAGGATGGTATTGGCGCTGCCCTCCGCCGCGCTCAGGATCACCGTAGAGGCACCCTCGTTATGGACGCCCACGGCCAAGTTGTTGACGATGCGCGCGCCGGATACATGCACAAAGGCCGTGTCGCCGATCACCTCAATGCCTTTGCCGCTGTTGGCTTCGATGCTGCTCTCACGCACTAGCAAGTGGCTGGCGCCCCGCACGTGGATGGCGGCGTCGTCCTCAGGGCGGTCCCCGTTCTCGCGCAGCGTCACGCGCAGCAGGGTGGCCCGGCTGTCCTCCAAAAAGAGCCCGGCATCGTTGAATAGGTGCCAGCCATCAAAGTGGTACATGCGCTCGATGATGACGTCCTCCAGGTACAGAGCGCCGGTCAGCACATTGCGGGCCGTGATATTGCTGCCGCTATAGCCGCCATGGCCATACTCGTTCAGCACGCTGTTTCCGTGGCCCGCATAGCGTACCGTCGCGTGGCGCAGGTCGCCATTGCCCTGGCCCGCGCTGCCCTCGAACACCAGCCCCGACCACTGAAAGGGGCCGCTATCCAAAAAGCTGGTAAAGGTGATGGGTCGGGTGGGTGTCCCAATCGCGACCAGGTTGCCCTCGACGCGCAACTCGTCCTCGTAATCGCCGCGATAGGTCACGCCAGCCTCGATAGTCATCGTGATGCCGTGGGGCACGAGACAATCGCTCTGGAACAGATAGCCCCCCAGCCCTTGCTGGTAGAACAACGTGAAATCCTGGCCCGCCAACGCGCCGGGCGCTACCTTGATCATGTTGGGGGCGTTGTCCACATACTGGTTGTCGCCCAGGAGCATGGTCGAGCTAGCGCCGATCACGTGGATCGGCGCATCGGCGCTGAGGCTGTCGTTCTTTTCGCCGTTGCCGATGCCGGTAAAGAGCGATTTCTCGATGCTCACCTGGCTATTGGCCAGCAACAGGCCCTTGTCCCAGCTCGTCGTGCGCACATCTTGGAGCGTGACGTTGTCCAGCGTCAGCGTGGCGTTGCGGGCCGTGATGGCGGCCCGATCGTGGGCGCCTAAGATGGCGTCGCTGACGCGGTTGCGCTCACCGGCGTTGCGCACCGTGACATACGAGAACTGTCCCTCGGCGGGGCCGCCCCCCACGCCATCAAAGGCCAGACCGTTCCACTGGCCGGGGCCGCTGTCGGCCACGCTGGTAAAGGTGATGGGCTGGGTAGGCGTGCCCAGGGCGATCAGTCGCCCTTCGACAACAAAGTCGTGGGGCACATTCCAGCTCCCTATGCCCCCCAGGACCGCCACGCCCGGCTCAATGGTCAGGGTGACGGTGGGCGGCACGGTATAGTCCTCGCGGAACTCGTAGCCGTCCATCAGCGCGCCGGCGGGCAGCACGGCCTCGGCATGTCCCATCATCGCCCCAGGCACCAGCAGGATGCGGTCGTTCTCGTTGCCGCTCAGCTCGCAATCGCTCATCTCTAGCGTGGTCAGCGCACCCGAGAGGGCGATGGGCACATCGCTCTCGGCATAGGCGCCGCCGCCGATGCCTGTGAACAGCGTGTGGGTGAGGGTGAGGGCCGTATTGTGGGCGATCAGGCCATACTCGTACCCCGAGCACCACCACTCGTCACAAAACACGTCGCTCACCGTCACGTGCTCTAGCGTCAGCGCCGCCTGGCGACCAGTTATGGCGCTTTTGTGATTCGCACCGAGGACCGCCTCGGAGAGCCCATTGCGACGCCCCGCGTTGCGGATGATCACGTGGGCCAATTGCCCCTCGGCGGGGCCGCCCCCCGCGCCATCAAAGGCCAGACCGCCCCACTGCCCAGGGGCGCTGTCAGCTACACTGGTAAAGGTGATGGGCAGGGCTTCTGTGCCAGATGCCAGGAGAATACCCTGGACATAGAGGGCCTGGTCGTCAGCGGCCTGCACGGTCACGCCCGCCGTGACGGTCACCACCACGCCGGGGGAGATGGTCACATTCGCCGTGAGCACGTGGGGACTGTCCGCGGCGCACCACTGTTGATCCGCCGCGATGACGCCGCTGTGCGGCCCGGGCACGCAGGGCGCCTGCAGAGGCCCTGGCAAGTCCTCTGCCAGGGCCCGATGCACGGTTACGGCCCCCGCGATAAAGAGGAAAAGCAAGCAAACAAGCAACGCTCCCACCCGTACGTCTCTGTTTCGTGTGTTCACTCTTGGCCCCCTGATGTGTTCTCCCAAGGCTCGCATCCCTCGATCTGGTCTGTCGGCTCCTCTAGCGTCTCGCTCTCGCCTTGGCCGCTTGCGACGATGCGCTCGATCCGCTCCAGCAGATCGGCCTTACCCGCAAAGGGGTACTGATCCCCGCTAGAGACGGACGTTACGACGCCACGAAAACGACCATGGGCAGCATCCTGCAGGATCTTGACGATGAATGTGTGGATCGTGCGCATACGCCCGCCTCTCGCCAAGCGCTGGCAATGCCGACGCCAGAGTCATCGGCTCTCTGGCGAGATTGTAGCAGGGGAGACTGACAGAAAACTGACTCTAGAGGAGGGAGCGGTAAAAACGTTGCAACTCGGCTTGTGGCTCGATGCCCAGCTCTTCCGCCAGGCTGGCCGCCAGGCGACGATAGAGGCGGATCGCGGCCAGCCGATCATGGAGGTGCGCGCAGGCTTGCATGGCCAGCAGGGTGGCCTCTTCCTGCCAGGGCTCGATCTCGAGAGCGCGACGGCTGGCCGCCAGCGTGCCCTGGCTATCTCCCAGGGACGCCTGCTCGCGCGCCAACGAGAGCGCCGCGTGCAGGGCCTGCTGCCTGAGTCTCTCGCGCAGAGGCGTGGCCCAATCGGCATACAGATCGGTGGGGTACAGGTCGCCTCGATAGAGCGCCAGGGCCGCCGCCCACTCGCGGGCCTGCACATGGCCCTGGAACGCCTCGTGATCCACCCAGGCGCCCGGCGGGAGGCGCAGCGTCACGCTGCCCTGGCCCACATCCAGGTAGCGCGAGAGGAACTTTTCCGGGAGATCGGGCTCCAGGGCGCGGCGCAGCACCGAGGTGGCGCGGTGAAAGAGATCCGTGACGGCGCCGGGGGGCGAGTTGGGCCAGAGCGCCGCCATGACCTGCTCGCGCGCCAGGCTTGTGCCCGGGCTGATCAGCAACAGCCGAAAGAGCTCGCCCGCCCTTCGCTGCCAGCCGTTCTCGCCCAGGGCCAGGCGCCCCTGGCGCACGGCGAACACGCCCAGGGTGGTGATATGCAGGGGGGCGGGCGGGGTACGCTCCAGTTGCACCCGCAAGCGCCGGGAGGCGGCGGCAACCTCGGCGGCAGGGCTGCCCAGGAACACGCTCAGGAGCGGCAGGGCCAGGGCGCGTTCGCGCTCCAGCAGGAACCCATATCCGCCGCCTGCGACCTCCGAGGCGGCCCGCAGCCAGGCGGATTCTGCCTCGGGGCGATGCTGCTGATAAAGCAACGCCGCCAGCAGCAAGTGGGCGCGCGCCAGATCATAGCGGGCGGACATGGCCGCAAACAGGCGGATGGCCGCCTCGATATCGCCCTCCGCCGCTGCCAGATGGCCGAGTTGCCAGGCGGCGCGCCCCCGTTCGAGCAAGGCTGAGCCCTGCAAGTCCTGGCCCTCTCCCCGCTGCGCCATCTGCAGGGCGTCATCGGCCCACTCGTAGGCGCTCGCGGGCTCCCCCAAGAGCAGATCGCAACGGCTGAGGCCTAGCCGCAGCTCTACGTGCAGCCCTGGCTCGCCCACGCGCTCGGCCATGCCCCGTGCGCGTCCATACCATTCCAGGGCCGCCTCGGGGTCATCGTCGCCCAGGGCGAGATCGCCCCGCAGGCAGCAATGATACCCTTCGGCGAGCGAGTCGGGCGGGGCGTGGGCGCGCATCCGATCCGCCAGGGCCAGGGCCGCCTCCCGGTCGCCGGCGAGGCAACGCGCCCAGCTCATGGTCAAGAGCGGCAGCCAAAGCTCTTCGTCGAACCCCTCCCGTTCGGCCAGCGCCAGCGACTCGGCATCGGCGGCGTAGGCCAGCTCGAACTGGCCGCGCGGCAAATACACGCAGGCCGAAAGGCTGTGCAAGCAGCGGTGCAGGATGTAGATCAGATCGAGCTGGCGGGCCTGGTCAATGGCCTGAAAGTAGTGCTGCTCGGCGCCCGCCAGATCGCCCTGTTCGTGGGCGCAATCGCCCAGGGTCCTGAGGGCCCGGGCGCGGGTCTCTGAGAGGGGCGCTGCCAGAGAGAGGGCCTCTGAGGCCAGGCCCTGAGCCTGCTCGCGGTGGCCCAGGCGGTTGTGCATGTAGGCCAGGCAGGCCAAAGCGGCGGCCTGGGCCTCGGCGCGCCCGTCCGCGCGGGCAGCCGCCAGGGCAGCCTGGGCCTGGCGCACGGCTCGGCCGATCTTGCCAGCGCGCTCGAGCGCATAGCAGTCATCCAGCGAGCACTCGTCTGGGAAAGGGGTATGGGTCATATGATCGTCCGCAGTGGTGAGCACACCCAGTCGCTCTTGGCCAATCGTAGCGCCGCTTGGCGGCGGCGTCAACGCGCGCTCGCCCCGCCTTGACGCGCCCGGCCCAACGGCGCTATCTTGCAGCAAATCATCCCATGCATCAAAAAGGGGCTTTGCCATGACACAACCCATCATCGCGATCACTATGGGAGATCCGGCCGGGGTCGGGGCCGAGATCGCGCTCAAGGCCCTGGGCGACGCCGCCTTGCGCGCCCGCTGTCACCCCCTGCTCCTGGGTGATCCGGCCATCTGGGCGCGGGCAGCCCGCCTCGCGCCGGGGGCGCCCGCGCTGCGCCCCATCGCCGCGCCGGAGGAGGCCGCCTATGGCGCGGCCCTGGACGTGCTGCCCGCCGCCGTTGCGGCGCCCGCCGACCCGCCCTGGGGCGCCATCAGCGTCGCCACGGCCCGGGCCATGCTGGCGCCCCTGGACCTGGCCTGCGACCTGGCCCTGGCGGGACGCATCCAGGGCATCGTCTCGGCGCCGTTGAACAAGGAGGCTTTTGCGTTGCTGGGCCATCCCTTTGGCGACGAGCTGGAGTACATGGCCGCGCGCACCAACTGCCCGCAGGCGTTCATCCTGGGGATCATGCGGGGCGTGTGGGTGACGGCGGTGGCCGAGCATGTGCCCTTTCGCGCCATCGCCGACCTGATCACCCGCGAGAATGTGCTGGCCTACATCCGTGGCCTACATGACATGATGCAGAGCGCGGGCCACGCCAACCCCCGCATCGCAGTGGCGGCGCTGAACGTGCATGGGGGCGAGGGCGGGTCCATCGGCACAGAAGAGATTACCGAGATCGCGCCCGCCATCGCGGCGGCCCGCGCCCAGGGGATTGACGCTCTCGGCCCCATCCCGGCGGATACGGTCTTTGCCCGCGCCCTGGGGGGCGAGTTTACCGGGGTGGTGGGCATGTACCACGACCAAGCCAATATCGCCCGCAAGCTGCAACCCATGGCCGAGCGGGTGACCCTGTTTGCGGGGCTGCCCGTGCCCTGTAGCACCACGGCCCACGGCGTGGCCTATGACATTGCCGGGCGCGGCGTCGCCGATGCAGGGGGCATGCGGGCCGCTTTGGAGCACGTGATCGCCCTGGCCGGGGCATAACGATAGGCGCACCGGCCGGACCCCATTGTCCCACCGGTGCGCCTGATCGCGCTAGAGCCTGGTGACGGGCGCGCCGTTGCGCCCGCCAGAGCAGGTAAGGATGATGACGTTGCGGAAGCGTCCCCGTCTGAAAGCACCTTCAGGGAGCCGGGAGCAACTATACCCATCCCCGCCGGAAATGCAAGTCGACGGCGCGCGTCTACAGTCTAGTGGCCGTGCTCGACGCTCTCGCTGCAAGGCGGCGCGCCCTTGAGTTCCCCGCTCAGGTAGGCCGCGACCGCCTGGCCCACGCTGCCTGCTGCGCCTGTGACCGGCTCGATGCCGTACTCTTGGAAAAAGGCCACGGCGCGGCCTCCCATCCCGCCGGTGAGCATCACATCGGCGCCCTGCTCGCGAATCAGCGCCGGCACCTGGCCCGGCTGGTGCTGGCCGAAATAGGGGTTATGGATCGCCTCGACTCGTTGGATCCCTTGCTCTTCCACATCCACCAGCACATAGTAGGGGCAGCGTCCAAAGTGGGCGCTGATACGGCTCTCCAGCCCTTGGGCATCATCGGCGGAAACGGCTATACGCATTCTGCTCCTTTCATTACGTGACATGCTCTCTTGTGCGCGTCATTAGCGGGCGCGGCCCCGGCCGCCGCCGCCCCGGGCCGTCCCCACATGGGATGGCCCCGTTGCGCCCTCTACCGGTGTCAGGCGTCCCTCGGCCAGCGCCTCCACGGCCTGCCGGATGGTCCCCTCCGTATGGGCATAGACGGGCAAGCCGGCGGCCCGAAACACGGCAAAGGCGTTGGGGCCCACGTTGCCGCTGATCAGGGCCTCCGCCCCTTGATCCACGATGTATTGGGCGGCCTGCACCCCCGCCCCGCCCGGCGCGCTGATGGCCGGGTTGGGGACCTCTCGGCAAGCCAGGGTCTCTGAATCCACGAACAGAAACATGGCGCAACGCCCGAACACCGGGCTGATGGACGCATCCAGGTCGGGGCCGTTGGCCGATACGACGATTTGCATCTTGCACCTCTACATGCATGTTGGGCAGACGTGGATCAGCCCACGTCCTTGAGACGGCGATAGTAGGAATGGCTGGTATAGAGCGCAGCAACCGGGTTGTGGCCCGTCACCCGATCCTTGGCGACCAGGACGGTGGCCGGCGCCTGAGAGTGGCGGAAGAACAGGCTATCGTGGCCCACGCACAGCCCCACGACGATATTCAGCTCGGTCTGGGCCGTGTTGAGTAGCATCGCCTGGGCCACCGGGTTGCAGAGCGCCTCGAACCCGCCGGGGCGCACCTTTTCGGAGTCGGCCAGGCCCACCTCCTCCTTGGGGATGCTGCCCACCTTGCAGCAGACGCCCGAGACCTGAAACCCGTTGGCTTGAAGGATCTCGAGCAGCAGGCGCGCCTCACGGATCAAACCCACGCAGCAGGCGATGCCCAGGTGCTGCGCCTCGATCCGTCTGGCAAAGGCCATCACCTCTTGCACGCGGGGCCAGCGACAATAGCCCTCGGCCTCCACCTGGGCCGCCGCGATGGACAAGCGGCGCGTCTCGGGATCATCCTGGTACGCCTGGCGGGCGGCCGCCAGGGTCTCGGGGTGCGTGTTCGCGGGGCAAAAGGGCGGCAGCGAGGCATCGGGCCCCTGGGAGCAAGCCTGCACGCCACAGATCGGGCAGTTCAGCTCCATGTTGCGATCTCTCCTTTTCTGGCGCGAGGGCGCGCCTATGATAGCCAGGGCTCCAGGCGCCGCCAGAGCTGCCGCAGGGCGGCGCTGGCGGGCCCGCTGCTGTACTCCGTCAATGGTCGGCGGTGGGCCGTCGCTTCGACGACGTGCATGTCAAAGGGCAGCACCCCCACCAGAGGAAGCTGCTCCTGGGCGCAGAGGGCGCGGATCTCCTCGGTGCGAGCCGGGTTGATATCGGCCTTGTTCACGCAGACCACCGCCGGAACGCCGAACAGGCGAATGGTGCCCAGGATGCGCCCCCAATCGTGGATGCCCGAGACGCCCGGCTCTGTCACCAGCAGGGCCAGGTCGGCCCCCGCAATAGAGGCGATGGCCGGGCAGCCGATGCCCGGCGGACCATCCACCAAGAGCAGGTCGGCCTGCTGCGCCAGCGCCTCCAGCCGGGCGCCCTGCTTGACCTGGGTTACCAGCTTGCCCGAGTTCTCCTGGCCTGGGGTGAGGCGCGCATGGAACAGGGGGCCATAGCGCGTCTCGGAGCGAAAATGGCGCCCGCTCACACGATCCTGCATGGCAATGGCCCCGGCGGGGCAGGCATGGGCGCAGGCCGCGCAGCCTTCGCACGCCAGGGCATCCACCCGGTGGGCGCCATTGCCCGCCAGCACGGCCTCAAAGCGGCAGAGCGCGGCGCAGATGCCGCAGTTGGTGCAACACGCCGGATCTACCACGGCCACCTGTCCGCCCACAAAATCGTGGGCCTCGGCCAGCTTGGGCGCCAGGAGCAACTCCAGGTTGGCGGCGTCCACATCGGCATCGGCCAGCACCAGGCGATGCTCTTGGGATGCCAGGTGCGCCAGGACGCCCGCCACCGTTGTCTTGCCCGTGCCCCCCTTGCCGCTCAAAATTACCCACTGTTTCATCGGCTTGCCTCGATCTGGGCCTGGATGGTATCGTATAGGGCGCACAGCGGCGCACGATATTCGGGCAGCGCCTTCACCCACAAGGCCCCATCGGAGCAGACCTCGGCGATGCGGCGATCCAGGGGGATGCGCAGCAGGATCGGGACGCCCGCCCGGGCGCAGTACGCCTCGACGCCCCCATCGCCCATGCCATCGCGGTTGATCACCACGCCGGTCGGCAGGCCAAGCTCGTCGCGGGCAATGGCCACGGCCAGCTCGAGATCGTGCAGGCCAAAGGGGGTTGGCTCGGTCACCAAGAGTGCATAGTCGCTGCCGCGCAGGGTCTCGACCACCGGACAGGCGTTGCCGGGCGGGGCATCGCGCAGCACCAGCACGGCCTCGTCGCCTTGGGGCGCCGTCTGCTGTTTGAGGGCGCGGATGATGGGTGTGCTCATCGCACGGCCCACATCCAGCAGCCCCTGGGTAAAGCGAACCCGGCCCGCAGGGCCGCTGGCGATCTGGCCCAAACGCAGGGGCTCTTCGGCAATGGCGCGCTCCGGGCACTGGTGCGCGCAACTGCCGCAGCCGTGGCACAGATCGTCAAACACCAGCACCCGGTCGGGCATCACGGCCAGCGCATGAAAGGCGCACACCTGGGCGCAACGCCCGCACAGGGTGCAGCGCCCGGCATCCACGCGAGGGACGAGGGTGGTAACATCCTGAGGCGCATCCAGCTCTGGATGCAAAAAGAGGTGGGCGTTGGGCGCCTCGACGTCGCAATCCACCAGGTGCACCGCCATCCGCTCGTCCTCCGTCAGCACACGGGCCAGGCCGGTGGCCAGCAACGTCTTGCCGGTGCCCCCTTTGCCGCTGGCAATGGTGAGGATCATGGGCAGAGCCTCCGGCGGCACCGGAAACGGGGCGCTCGCGCGTGCGAACGCCCCGCTTGCGGGTCGGCTACTCACTCTGCCCCTCTTCCAGATCCTTGAGGCGCGCCTCGATTTGCTCCAGCGCAGATTGGTGCGATGCGGCCTGGTTGCGCAAAAAGGCCGCCTCCTCCTCAGGCGAGGGGCCCTGCCACGGGCCGGCGGCCCAGCCGGGCAGGCCGGTGGCATAGAACCGGTTCCGCCAACCGCGTCCGCCCCAGGCCCTCAAGCCCCGCCCGCCCGGCGCATACCCGGCGCAACCGCCAAACCCGCCGCCGGTGAGCGGCCCCGTCCCCATCGGCCCTGTACGATCTCTTCCTGGCATGGTCTGCTTACCTCCCACTAAAAGAGCGATGTCGTTCTACAGGCAGGCTGCTGCCTGGCGGCGCGTCGCCTACCAAAAGCGGCGGCGACGCAGGCCCAGCCCTCGTCCCAAGCCCTGGCGCGGCTGCCGCCTGCCGGGCCACAGGCCCAGCAGGCCGCGCCCCACCCGCAAGAGGGGCCTGCCGACCAGGCCGATGCCCCGGCCGCAGAGGCCGAGGCCCCATCCCGTCTTGGGCCCCATCCCCGTGGGGCCGGTTCGATCATACCTTGGCATCATGCCTCCTTTGTCCTCTGTGAGGACTGACACAAGGGGGCTATTGCGGCTCTGCCGTTTCGCGATCGAGGCCGAGCAACTTGTGCAACACCTCATGGGTGCTGGCGAGCTCCTCTTGCCACATGGCGAGCGCCTGTCGCCCCAGCGGGGCGAGGCTATACACGCGGCGCGCCGGACCCGCATCCCCGGGCTCCCAAGCAGAGGTGACCCAGCCCGCCTCTTCCATCTGCCGCAGGATGCGGTAGAGCTGGCCGGAATCGAGGGCATCCAGGTCCATTCCGAAACGCCCCAACCCGGCGATCAGCTCGTAGCCGTGGCGATCCCCCTCTTGCAGCAGTACGAGCAGGCAGGGCTCGGCCAAACGCGCGATCTGCCCGCGCCGCAGCCCTCGTCCGCCTCTCCAGCCATGCCCTCGTCGCTCTCCTGGCATTGCCATTTCCCCCTAACTGTTAGTTACAGTTAGATGATACTAACAATTAGAGGCTTTGTCAAGTATCTTGTGCAACAGGTGTGGGCTCGTCGGCGGGGGCTCTAGGACGGACAGGGGGGGGGCGGATAGACCGAGGCGCTATGGGGCGAGCCCCGATCTCATCTCTTGAGGACTGTCTCAAAGACATAGCCCTGTTGGCTCAAGGTGTCGAGGATGACCTCTAGCGCGGCCACGGTCTGCGAGCGGTCTCCGCCGCCATCGTGCATGAGCACGACTTTGCCCGGCGCAGCCTGGCTGATGACCGTCCAGGCGATCTCTTCGGCGGTGCGCATGTTCCAGTCGAGGCTGTCAATGTTCCAGCGCACGATCGTCAGGCCCAGCTCTTCCGCATAGGTACGGACATCCGGCGAGACCGCGCCATAGGGCGGGCGCAGGAAGGGGCTGACGAGAGTGCCGAGATCCCCGAGAGCCGTCGTGGTCTGCTGGATCTCTTGCTCAAAGGCCGCCTGATCCAGACCCGTCAGCAGGGGGTGGCTCCAGGTGTGGTGCCCGACTAGATGGCCCGCATCCGCGGCGGCCTGAACCAGCTCTGGCCGCTCGGCGGCCTCTCGGCCTAGAATGAAAAAGGTGGCGAGGGCGTTGTACTGCGCCAACACATCGAGGATGCGCGGGGTCCAGGTGGCGTTGGGGCCATCGTCAAAGGTGAGATAGAGCACCGGCGCCGGCTCGTTTCTGGCGGCAGGCAAGAGGGTGACCTCTTCGGCCACTCGAGCGCCCGAGTTCTCCAAGAGCCAGGTGGTGGCATCATGATCGGAAATATCCGGCATGGCCCGCTCTGGCGCGGGCAGGGTCTTGGGGGTATTCAGTTCGCCCTGCACAGCGCTGACGAGTATGGGAGAGGGCGAGGGCGCCGGGGCAACAGGCGCCTCTTCCGTGGCGCGCTCGTCCGCACCCTGGTTCTCGCCAGAGGCCGGGGCAGCGGCGGCAGTCTTGCCTGGTTCAGGATCTGGGGCAGTGGGGGTTGGATTTGGTGTCTGCTCCTGCAACCGAACTCGCTCGATCTGCGGGGGCGCCGTTGTAGACGCCTGGGGCGTAGCGGAGCGGACAACAGTATCGCCAGGCGGCGTCGGCGTGACCGTAAAAAGGGCGACGCTCTGCGTCGCCGCCTCTGTAGGCGCGATGCTAAAGGATGGCGTGGCAGCCTGTGTGGGCGAGCGCCGCTCTGTCGCGCTGCGAACAGGCGTATACCGGGGCTCTGGTGATGGGCTGGGCTCCAGCAGTGCCAACGCCTGCGATCTGGCGGCGTGATTGGCGCTATACAATCCCCCGTGAGGGGTATTGGTCACCCAGTCAGTCGTTGGCAGCGCCTCGGCCACGCTCCAGCGCCGCGAGCCCAACAAGCTGACCGTCAACAGCAGCACAAGCCCAATGATGCGAAACCGTCCGCGCCTTGCCTTGGGGCGGTCACGGCTCTCATCAGCTTGCTCTTTGAGCCGGGGGACGTCCTCTTGCTGCTGGGGAATCGTCTCTGGCTCGGCAGGCGGCAATGGGCTCTCTGCCTGCGGCGGCGCGCTCCCCTGGGCGCGGGGCTCCTCCGTGCGCCGTCGCGCCTCTTGCCGCCTGGCCCGCGAGCCGATCTGTTCGCGCACCACTTGTGCGATGGCAGGCTCCAGGGTCGCCGCCAGCCCAGACGCCAACTCGGGCGAGGGCTCACGCAACTCGTCGTGCAGCGCCTCGCGCACGGCCTGGTGCAGCGCAGGGGTGAGCGCCTCCAGCATCGCGCCGGCAAGCTGGGCGATGCGCTCTTGCAGCAGGTCGTCCACCAGGGGCGCCAGCGCATCCGCCAGAGCGTCGGGCGCCAGGAGGATACGCCTCAGTTCGTCGAGAGCGTCGGAGGAGTAGGGGGCGTTAGACATGCCCTACTCCTCGGGAGATGCGACAAACGCCTCCAGAATGCCCCCGCTTGTGTATCCGGTCTCCAGCCGCGTGGCCAATTCGATCAAGATGGCCGCCAGGGTCTTGCGGTCGGTCTTTTGGTCATCCAGGCGGTCGGCCACACGCCGCAGCTCTTCCTTGATTTCGTCCTCGGCCTGACGCTTTTCTCGCTTGAGGGTATCCAGGCTGCGCTCATACTGGTCACGATACTGGTCAATCATGGAGCGCAGAGAGCGTACATCCTGGTTCTCACGGGTGAGCGCGCTGCGCACGTCGTTTACCTCTTGGCCAATGCCATTGACCAGGCTCTGCAACTGGCGCGTCTGCGGGATGAGCTGCTGAAGCGCCGGACCCTGGCTGCGCACCTTGTCCATCTCGCGCCCCAGATCCTCGTTCGATTGGCGCAGTTCGCGTTCGACGGCGTCAATGCGCTCGCGCTGGGCCTCGCGGAACTCGTCCATCGCATCGCGGGCCTGGCGTAGGTCGTTTAGCACGCGATCAATCTCGCGGCGCAGGTCGGCAAAGCGGCGCTCGTATTCCTCCATCATGGGGCCAAACAGGATGTCGCGCAGGCGCTCTGCCTCGCCTTCGCGCACAGGCTGCCGCGTGCGGTCGGGGTTGCCCATGATGATCTCGCGCACGCGATCGAGATCGGCCTGGGTGGTCTCTGGCGCGCCGGGCCGGGCAGGAGGGATGGAAGCGGGCCGCGTAGGGGCGTTGGCCCGTGGGCCTGATGCCGCTTGCTGTGGGTCATTCCCTCGCTGCGCGGATCCTGCTGCCGCTTGCGGGGGAATCTTGGGCTCCGTCGAGTCTTTGCTGGGCTGGGAATCTGGCTGTTCGAGCATGGGTTCCTCCTTGGGTATCATTAGAATGCCGACGCTATCCGTTATCGGCGTTGAACAACTCGCTACGAACGCTCGCCCGACGCGCCCATCATACTGCATCAAAGATAGCCTGAAAAGCCCCTGTGACTTCTTTTTATGCGGTTTTTACACCTCATGCGTGAATTGCACTCCTGACAGGCCGAGTAGAACGAATCCTCCTAATCCCACCCTCGATACAACGAGCCGACATCGTCCGAACGCGCCGAACGCCGCAGCATGCCCGCCACGATCAGGATCGGGATGGATGCCAGGAGCGCTGGCGCAAAGCAACAAGAGACGCCAATCAAGAGATTTTGCCGCGCCGTGGCATCCCCTACATCCGTGGGAGCCAGGGCCACCAGCGCGCCCCCGATGACGCCTATCGCGATAGCCGCAAGGCCGACTATTTGCGCAGCCTTGCCCAAGCGCAGCTTGCTGATCGGATCTAGATCACTGGGTGCCATAGTGCCATCTTTTCCTTACGATCAAGTGATGACCAGAGTGTAGCATAGCTTGGCATAAAAAGCACGCGGTTTGACGCATTTTGATTGGCAGATTCGTCGTGATGGGGGTAGAATCGCCCTCAGTTCATAGGGGGAATGACAATGACATCGGTTTTCGATTGCTACATCGAGCGGCGCACGAGCGACAGCATCAAATGGACACGTTATGGCCAGGATGCGCTGGCCATGTGGGTGGCGGATATGGATTTCGCCGCGCCCCCCGCCGTAATCGAGGCCCTACAAGCCCGCATCGCCCACGGCGTGTTTGGCTATGGCGCCGAACCGCCCGAGCTGCGCGAGGTGCTGGTGGCGCGGCTGGCGGCCCGCTATGGCTGGCGCGTGGCGCCGGAGGACCTGGTGTTCATGCCCGGCGTGGTGGTGGGGTTCAACCTGGCCGCCCAGGCCGTGGCCCAGCCTGGAGAGAGCATGCTGCTCCAGACGCCGGTCTACTATCCCATGTTCCGGACGCCCGTGTACGCCGGGCTGACTCTGGACCAGATGACCCTCACCCAGGGCGCCGATGGACGCTATGGGGTGGATCTCGACCTGATGGCGCGCGCCATCACCGAGCGGACGCGCCTGTTCCTGCTGTGCAACCCCCACAACCCGGTGGGGCGGGCCTTTACGCGCCAGGAGCTGGCGGATATGGCCGCCCTGTGCCTGCGCCGCGATCTGGTGATCTGCTCGGACGAGATCCACTGCGAGTTGACCTATGAGGGCCATACGCATACGCCCATCGCCGCGCTGGATGGCGAGATCGCCCAACGCACCATCACCCTGATGGCCCCCAGCAAGACGTTCAACATCGCCGGGCTGCACTTTTCCTTTGCCGTGATCCAAAACCCCGACCTGCGCCGAACGTACGAGCGCGCCTGTCGCGGGATCGTGCCCTCGGTCAGCGTGCTGGCCTATGCCGCCGCCCTGGCCGCCTATCGCGATAGCGAGCCCTGGCTGGCCGAGGCGCTGGCCTATTTGCAGGCCAACCGCGATTACCTCTGCCGGTTCGTGGCCGCCGAACTGCCGGGCCTGCGCATGGCCTGCCCCGAGGCGACCTATCTGGCCTGGCTCGATTGCCGCGAGGCCCGGTTGCCCGGCGGGCCTCACGAATTCTTTCTGGAGCGCGCGGGCGTGGCCCTCAACGATGGCGCCACCTTTGGCCCTGGCGGCGAGGGCTTTGTGCGGCTAAACTATGGCTGTTGCCGCCAGGTGCTGGACCAGGCGCTGGAGCGTATGCGCGCCGCCCTGCACACACAAACACTCTGAGGCCACATCGCCCGAGTGTCAGCATGAGGAGGATGACCGTGTCACAGCTACCCGATCTGTACCCGCTTCGCTTTCGAGAGATCCTGCGCAACTATGGCTTTGGCGGGCGCTGGATCACCGAGGTATTCGAGAAGGAGGGGTTGCCCGAGGATCACCGCGTGGCCGAGACCTGGGAGGTGGTGGATCGCCCCGGCGAGAGCAGCGAGATCGTCAATGGCGCCTTGGCCGGCCAGACGCTGCACGAGGCCCTGGCCCAATACGGCGCGCGCCTGTTGGGCGCCGATGTGGTGGCCCGTTGCGGCGAACGATTCCCCCTGTTGATCAAGTTCCTGGACGCCTCGAACCCTCTGGGCGAGCAGATTCACCCCACCGACGAGCAGGCGCCCCTGTTCAAGCGCGGCGACGACCCCGGCAAGACCGAGGCCTGGTACATGCTGCACGCGCGGCCCGGCGCCACCATCCACTGCGGCTGCAAGCCGGAGGTGGATCGCGCCGCCCTGATCGAGGCGCTCAAGCGCCAGGCCTCGCGCGATTGCATGGTCGAGTACGAGGTGCAGCCCGGCGATAGTTTTTTGCTGTATGCCAACACCATGCACTATTCCCACGGCGGCGTGCTGTTCTACGAGATCATGCAGAACTCGGATATCACCGTGGGGTTGAACCGCGTGCCCGAGGACCCCGCCGAGCTGGAGCAGCGCGTCGAGGAGATGGCCGACTGGATCCACTTGGAGGCGCCCTTTGACTGCAAGACGCGCCAGGTGACCGTGGCCCACGGCGCCAACCGCCAGACCTACGTCTTTGCCTGCCGCAACTTTTGCCTGGAGCGCTGGGACCTGGCCGAGCCGCTGGAGCTGATCCCCGACGGCCAGCGGTTCTACGTCTATTCCGTGGTCGAGGGCCATGTGACCCTGCGCTATGGCGACCAGGTGGAGCGCCTGGTCTCGGGTAATTCGTTCCTGGCGCCCGCCGAGATGGCGCCGCTTCGTATCGAGCCCGAGGGCCAGGCCGCCGTGTTGCGGTCCTATGTGCCCGACCTGCTGGCCGACGTGATCGCGCCTCTGCGCGCCCGTGGCGTGGCCGATGCCGAGATCGAGGGGCTGGGCGGCGTTACCCGCTTGAACCACCTGACGCCGCTGCTGGCGGGCTGAGCGCGCCACGCCACACGGCGCAAGGAGGGGCGTATGCTATCTACAGAGTACCGAACCGAGGGCAACGACGTTCTCTTTGTGGTGCGAGACCTGCCCGAGTGCTACCATGCCGCCGCCAGCACCGTCGGCTTTGAGGCCGTTGCCGGGGGCCTGGCGCGCCGCTTTCCCGCAGAGAGCCTCTACCTGGAGCAAGCCTACCGCAACTTTCAGCGGCTTGTGCAAGAATACCTCCAGGCAGAGGCGGGCGAGAGGCACAAGCGCTGGGATGTCGCCCTTGAGGCGTTCCTGGGCGCCATTCAGGGCCAGGACCTGGATTGGTTCCTGGTGGGCAGCGCCGGCCTGGCCGTCAGGGGCCTGGCTGTGACCCCCGGCGACATTGACCTGGCCACCGATGCAGCGGGGGCCCGTCGCCTGGCCGAGTTGCTGCCCGATGCGCTGATCGAGCCGATCATCCCCGTCACCGGCTGGATCTGCGATTGGTGGGGCCGCGCCTACCTGGGGGCCCGCGTCGAGTGGGTGGGGGATGTGCATGCGTCTGTGGACTCGCCCGAGCCCACGGATTTTGGGCCCGTGGCCGCCTCTCGCCTGGATACGGTCCATTGGCGCGGCCACAGCTTGCGCGTGCCCCCCCTGGATCTCATGCTGGCCGTCAGCGAGCAGCGTGGCTTGGTTGAGCGCGCCGCCCTGATCCGCAGCGCCCTGGGCCGGTGAGCAAGGGCGCAGGGCGTTGATCCACGGGCCTGGCGCGACGCCTGGAGGGCGGGCGTCTCGCCCGTCCCAGACAAGGCTTTGACAAGGCTGGCCGCGACCGAAAACCAAAGCGCGGCGCACCCAGGGAGACGGGTGCGCCGCGTTGCCTGTCCCCGTTGTCTATGCCGTCGCCGCGTATTCGGCCAGCGAGCGCGCCATCATCGAGATCGCGGCAGCGCCCGGATCCTGCACGCCCTGGGTGCGCTCGGAGAACCAGCCCGCGCGCCCTACCTTGGATTTCATCTCCACCGTGGCCTGGGCGCCCTGCTCCGCGGCGAGGGCCGCCCGTTCCAGCGCCTCGGCCAACGGCGTTCCCTCATCGGCGGCGCGTTGCAGCGCCTCGGCGGCGGGGGCCAGGGCATCCAGCATGGTCTTGTCGCCCACGGCGGCCTTGCCCCGCTCCTTGACGCCCTCCAGGGCCGCCGCCGCCATGCGGGCCAGCTCGGCCACGCCGATGGCCTCCACGCCCTTGAGCTCGCGGGCGGCCCGCATGGTCATGGTGGCAAAGAGCGCGCCAAAGGTCGAGGCCGCCTTGCGGTTGAACGCCATGCCCGCGCGCATCAGGATCGTGCTCATATCCTGGTCGGCCAGGCCATCCAGCGCCTCTTGCAGCGCCCCAAAGCCGATGGTCATGGTGATGCCCAGGTCGCCATCGCCAATGGCGGCGTCCAGCTCGCGCAGCGCCTCGGCCTGGGCCGTGAGGTCATCGCCCATCTTGTGCAGGGCGGCCAGCAGATCGTCTCGGGTCAGCGTCTCTTTCATGGCCCCTCGCTAGCTCTGCTCAAAGAAGGGCGACTTGGCCGGAGCGTCAATCAGGCGGGCCAGCTCGTCATCCAGCCGCAGCAGGGTCAGGCTGGCCCCCGCCATCTCTAGCGAGGTGGCGTATTCGCCGATGTAGGAGCGGTGCACCGTGATCCCCTCGGCTTGCAGGATCTGGCGCACCCGCCGATAGAGCACGTACAGCTCCTCCGGCGGGGTGGCGCCCAGGCCGTTCACCAGCGCCGCCACCCGGTCGCCCCGTTGGAAGGGCAGATCGTCCAGCACGGCGCGGGTCAGCCGCCCGGCGATCTGATCCGCCGATTCCAGCTTGCCCCGGTGCACCCCCGCCTCGCCGTGGATGCCCATGCCGATCTCCATCTCGTCGTCGCCGATGGTAAACGTGGGCACACCGGCGGCGGGCACGGTGCAGGGCGAGAGGGCCACGCCCATCGAGCAGGTTTGCGCCACGGCCCTGCGGGTCACGGCTGCCACCTCGTCCAGGCTGGCGCCCTCCTGGGCGCTGGCTCCGGCAACCTTGTAGGCAAAGACCAGCCCGGCCACGCCGCGCCGCCGCTGCCACTGGCTGCGGGGCGCCGAGGCCACGTCGTCAGAGACCAAGACCGTCTCGACGCGAATGTCCTCCATGGCGGCCATCTCGGCGGCCATGTCAAAGTTCATCGTATCGCCGGAATAGTTGCCATAGAGGTAGAGGCAGCCGGCGCCGCCGTGGGCGGCCAGGGTGGCCTCGTACATGGTCTCGGCGCTGGGCGAGGAAAAGACGTTGCCCACCGAGCAGCCATCGGCCAGCCCCCGGCCCACATAGCCCAGAAAGACGGGCAGGTGGCCCGATCCACCGCCAGTGAGGATGGCGACCTTGCCCACTACGGGGGCATCGGCCCGGACGATGGCGCGCGGGTCGCCCGTGGCCTTGAGCTGGTCGGGGTGGGCCAACAGGATGCCCTCCAACATCTCGTCTACGAACGCCATCGGCTCGTTGATGATCTTTTTCATGGGATCGCTCCTTCACCGGTTGCCCAATGCGCGGTTACGCTGGCGAAAAGATAGCACGGGCCAAGGAGGCGTGTCAACAGCGAGAGGGGCGAGGGGTTTGTCATGGAGGGCGGGCGTCTCGCCCGCCAACGAAGCTACGCTTCGTCCGATGCGTACGCATACATGCGTCTAGCGTCAGTCTTGCTCATATGTGTCTAGTAGGTTTCTCTACGGTTTTATGGTAGGGGCGCGGCATGCCGCGCCCTCCTAGCTACCGTACAGTTTCGGAAGCGGCGGAGTCGGGGGTGAGGGCTTTCAGGCCCGCGAGGTTTGGTCGCCAACAACAGGCCGGTCCTCTAGGAGTGTCCTGTCCTCCAATGTGTATGGTAGCTAGTCGCCCGCCATGTGACAATGCTACGCAGCATTGTATGGAGAGCGGGATTCATCCCACACCAGCGCATGAGAGCCGTCGGGGGATGAGGGCAGTCATGCGCAACTCCCGTCTCGTGTGTGCGCAAGAGTGCTACAACACCGACCTGAGCAATGCCCGAGCCAGACAGATGCCACCTACGCCACAGGCGGCTCGGCCACCGCGCGCAGCGCCAGCCGCCGTGCGGCCCCGCGAATCAACAGCGGCAGCAGCACCGTGAGGATCAACATGCGCGAGACGTGCATGGCGGCCACCAGTTGGGCGTCGGCGCCCAGTTCGCCGGAAAGGATGATCAGCGGCGTGGCGCCGCCCGGCGCGCAGCCGAGCACGGCGGTCAGCAGATCAATATCGGTGATGGCCGAAAGCAGCCACCCCAGGGCAAACCCGCTGGCGATCAGAAAAGCCGTCATCAGGAGGCCCGCCACCGCAAAGGGGCGGAAATCGCGCAACACCCGGGCGTTGATCTGGACGCCCACGCCCAGGCCGATGATCCAGTGGGAAAAGAGGCGCAGCCCCTCGGGAAAGGCCGTGATCTGTAGCCAGGTGGGGTTGATCAGCGCCGCCACGAACATGGGCGCCAGCAGGTCGCCCGCGGGCATGTTGACCCGGCGCGCCAGGAATCCGGCGGCCAGCCCCGCCGCCAGCAGCAGCCCAAGGCCCACGGCGGGGGGCAAGGGCGAGGTGGTGGCCGCCGCCACGATCTCGGTTGCGGCAACCGCCTCCTGGGGCGCAAAGGAGAGCGTCACCAGGGTCGGCACAATGAGCAGGATGCTGATCAGGCGGATCAGGTGCATGGTGGCCACCACGGGGGCCTCGCCGCCCAGGTCTTCCGAGAGGGTGACCATGGCGGGCAGCGCGCCGGGGGCCGCCCCGCACAGGGCCGTGGGCAGGCGCATGCGGGTGTAGCGGCTGATGGCCCAGGCCGCCACGATCCCCACCACCGTCACCGCCACGATCATGACGATCACCGGGGCCAGCGAGTTGGCGATGGCCTGGATCGTCTCGTTGGTCACCGAGGCGCCGATGCTGAGGCCCAGGACCGAGCGGGCGGAGGTCTGGAGCCACTTGGGGGCGTCGCGCAGCGACCCGAGCCAGAGGTTGGCCCCGCCCACCAGCAGCATGACGCCGGTAAAAGAGCCGCCGGGGATGTTGAACGCGCGGCCCGCCCACACGCCCACCAGCCCCACTGCCAGGGCCAGCCACAGCCCCCACTTGTTCGATGTCAGTACCTGTTTCATGCGCGCCTTTCCGCGATAGCTTCTCGTAACGCAACGCTCTAACGATATGCGGGGCGTCAACGTTGTCAAATCATGGCCGTGCTCTGTTTGCGCGCAGGATTCTTGGGGTATGCAAGGAGGGCGCAGTGACAGGACTGCGAGATGCAGAGGCGCATCCCACGAGTGCCTAGCTGGGACAGGGGGGCGGCTTGGCTCGCGGAGCGGCCATCCGCTGGAACCGATATTAGCCGCCCGTTATTGAATGGATGCCATTCTCAACGATTGCCAAAAGATTGGCACCTTCCTCAGGGAGGCTCACATCCACATAGAAATTCGCTGCCATTATTGTGCGCCAGGCGATAAAAGAACTCCTTTCGACGGGCTGTAACTGGAAATATGTCTTGAGATAGGTGGCCAGGAATGACTTGCGCACCCATTCCAATAGCCAGCGCATCGGCGTCCCTTCTGGCGCTTGGGCAGCTTCGAGGATGATGGAGGTTCGGGCCACATCCCCGCACATTGTGCCTCTTGAGGCTGTCATCCAATCAATGATCACGGGGCCGCGGTGGCTAATGATAATGTTGCCGGGGTGAAAATCACCATGACATAGCTGGTTCCCATCGGGCATGGAAGCTAGCAGATGGAGGATGCTTGCCTTCAACTCCTCTGACAACTTGTCTGTATTAGGGATGCCGCCTCTTGCCCATTCCCGTTGCGTCTCAAGACCCAGAGGCGCAGAGATCATATGAACTTGTGCATGCAAATTGGCCAAAAGGCGGGCGTATGGAACTGCCTTCCAGGGCATTCGGGCCAGCTGATTCAGGAGAGAGGGACCATCAATTCTCTCATAGACCACGCCTTCCCGATCGTTTACCTCTAGCCTCCCGAAAACTTGCGGGACGGGCAATTGAGCCTCGTGTATGTAGCGCCCAATGCTTACTTCTCTATCGATCCACGATTCCGGAATGGCGGGAAAGAAGAGCTTGAGGACTCGCTCCTCCCCGTATGGGTAAATCTCTGCGGTGCGTCCTGCGGCCAAAGGTTTCTCGAGATCTTTCATGTTCTTGTACTCTTTCAGGGCAGCCGCCAACGAGAAAGGTACGAACAGATACAAGCGAGCCTTGCTCGCGCCCCTACTCGAACCGGTAGGTCCAGGTTACGTCGCAGGGCCAGCAGGGCCACCAGTTTAGCCACAGGTCGAGCGTCTCGCCCGGTTGGCCGAGGGGCGCGTCATGGTACAGTCGCAGGGTCACGCTGGAGGGCCCGGAGAAGCCCGGATCCCAGGGCATATAGTCGTACATGTACGACGGCAAGCTGCCGGAGGGCCTGGCCGCAGCCATGCCCCGGGGGATCTCGCCCGTGCCCATCTCGATGTCTGTTCGGAAGGCACTTGGATGCATCGTGCTGGTTCCGGTAAAGCTGACCGTCAACGCGATCTCTTGGCCGGGGACAAGCGTCTCGGGCGCCTCGAAACTCACACCGATGTCCAGTTCGCCATCCGGCGTGGTCTTCTGCCAGCGGAAGCTTGTCGCATCAACGCCAAAGTCGGTGACATGGGTCGGGGTGCCCGAGGACGGGAACCTGTCGCTCAGTGCCTCGTTGTCCCGGTTCAGGATCGGCTCGCCAACCCTGACCCACACCCCGGCAGGGGCCGCCTCCGATACGACGGCGGGCTCCACTACCTGCTCCTCTTCCTGGGCAGTTGTCTGGGGCTCCTCGGGCACGGCCTCCTCCTCAGTGGAGGCCGTACGGCTCGTGGGGGGTGGGCACCCGAACCACGCCAGCGCCGCCGCATACGAGTCGGAGCGCGCCCGATCCGATTCGGCCTGCCAGAGCCCCTGGAGGCGCGCACAGGCCAGTTCCTGCGCGAACGCATCCCGCTCCTCCTTCGTGAGGGAAGCGATCTGGGGGTTCTCTACCTGTATCTGCCGTTCCATGGCCTTGCCCACATACTCGCCGATGGTGGTGGGCAGCGCATCCAGATCCTGCAACCGCTCCAGACCCTCGCGAACGCCCTCGTAGGTGTCGCGCGCCGTCAACGGCTCTTGCTCGGTCCCTTTGGTTCCCTTGAGCACATCAAAGAGCCCCATGACCATGGACATGGCGTCCTCGAGATTGTCCTTGAACTCGACAATCTCAAGGGTCGGTCGGTCGGTCCCCAGGATAACGCGCACGGCCTGCCCGGCCTGGGGATCCCAATAGGCCACGTTGGCCCCGGTAGGCGGCCAGTTGGTGCCGCGCATGTAGGAGCCCTGCACCTTGCCGAACCCGCCCACCCCCGAGGAGACGATCCGCGTGCCGATGTCTATCATCGCCTTGCGCTGCCCCTCCTCGATAAAGGCGGATCTGGCCTGTTCCGCCTGCCGCACCGACGCCGAGGGGTCCCAACGCTCCTCCAGCATGACCAGGGCGTCACGCCGGGCCTGGGCCCGCGCCACGGCGATGGGATCGCCCTCCCGGCGGGCGGCCGCCAGATCGGCCTCTGCCTGCGCCTGATGTTGCCGCACTTGGTCGAGAGCCGCCGCGCTATAGCTCTTGTTGCTCTCGAGGGCGCCCGCCTTCCAGACATCCATGCCCCAGCTCACCGTGCTCAGCGTTAGCGCCAGCCCCGCCAGAATGGTGAATACAGTCGCCATCGCATTGGCCTCCCAGGTCTATAGGATCACTCTACATGGATCTTGACGTTGTCTAGGGTGCATACCGTTGGCGTGTTCGAACCGACCGTTGCCACAACGCCCACCCGTTGCACGTCGAGCTCTGTCCCATCCAGAACCTCGACCTGCTCTCCGTTGATATAGAACACGATCCGAGAGCCATCGCCCATCGCCGAGAGCCGATTGACGTCGCTCGACCGGATCGCCGCCGACGAGGTCCAGGGCAACTGCTCCCCGCTGTAGCGGATCCGGAACGCGCCCGCGTAATCCGATACGTGGAAAAAGGTCTCGTTCGCGCCTCCACTCCCCGCAAAGTACAGACCACAGTCCGAGCTCCCCCCGCCGGCGCGCGTCGTCTCGATGCTGATGTGGAACCGTGTCCCGACGGGAACCCCGATGGACTGCCGGACCCAGGGGCGCTCTCCGGATATGCGCTCCGCCCAGAGGGCGTATTCTCCCTGAGCGAGCTCTGCGTTCCAGCGGACGTACTCGCCCTCTCCGGGCTCTGTGGACCACCGGTTAACGTTCGTGTCGAACGTATCGTACAAGAGCGGTCGCCAACCGGCGGGGGTCTCGGGCTCGGCTATCATGGCAGGCACAGTGGGCGTCGACGGCGCCTGCGTCGGCATGGCCTCGGTCGCCGTTACCTGGCTCGTCGCCGTGGGCTGCTCCTGGGTCGGCGGCGCCTCGGCCACCCGCGTCGGAAAAGCGGTGGGTGGTGTGGCTCCCGTCCGGCGCGTCACCGGCGGCCAGGTCTCCCCCAAGACCAGCCCGGGCAGGCGATCCCATGAGCGCCACAGTCCGTTGGCCACCATGCCGGATATCTGATAGGCACGGTTGTCCACCCGAGCATCCAGCCGTATCTCGAATGCATCGCCCACGCTGGTTATGGAGATCGAACCGCTGGCCTGAGCGGGCACCCCGAAGCCGTCTCGATCCACAACGCTGGCGCGTGCGTTGCCGCCAAAGGTGTACTCGCCTGCCAGTGGGTATCCCTCCAGATCGAGGATCACTTCCGTACCCACTCGGGTCGTGCCCTGGCCGCGTGGCGAGAGCGACAGATGATACTTGCCCATGCCCTCGCCGGGCGAGAGGATGGCCCCCACGCGCTCGGCGCCCTCTCCCAGCGTGCCGATGAACAGCCCGCTGACGCCATACTCCTCCAGATCGAGCGCGACGCCGGGGTCTATGCTAACCAGGGCGAGCCGCCCATCCACAGTGATCATGGTGCCGCCCTCGGCCAGCATCCACAGACGGGCCACCTCGGTGCCATCGTTCCAGCCCGGCAGCACCAGCGCCGAGGTGACAAAGAGCGCGGGCCCCGCCATCTTGACCACGCAGGCGGGACGGGGCTCTTGCAGGATCTCCCAGGGGTACATGGCGGGCGCCGGGATCGCCACCCCGGGCTGGATCTGCGGCGGGGGCGCCTCGATCCCGCCCTGGTAGGCGCCGTCCAAAAAGGTCAGTTGCTGGCCCAGGGTGTAGTAGCTCCACTCCTCGATCACGGCGCCCGACTGGGGGTCGTAGGCCAGGGTAAACGCCTGGGGCGGACCATTGAGGGCGAGCACTGTGCGCTGGTCGTCGGACAGGGAACTGATCAGGTCGAGCCGGTCGGGATCCAAGACCCGGTGCTCAATCGAGCAGGGGGCGGGCGCGTGACGCAGAGGTTCGCCCTGGGCGTCGCGCTGGTGCAGCACGATGGCCGCCGCGATGGCCAGGAGGGCCAGCGCCGCGCCCCCCAGGGCCAGCCAGAGGCGGCCCTTGCGCCGGGGCGTTGGGGTTGGCCCGGCGTCCTCCGTGGCCAGGGGCGATGCCTGCTGCGCCACATTCTGGCGCTGGGGAGGCGTGGCGGCCACCCATGCATCGTTGTCATAAACGAACCACTGGCCGGTGCCCTCCTGGAGCATCCAGGTGCGGCCATGCTCGTCCAGCACCCGCAGGGCATCGAGGCGGGCCGTGTACTCTGCCGGACTGAGCTGTCCGGCCTTGCGCAGGCGCTCCAGCTCGGCAAAAGCCCGCTCGGCCTGGGCATAGGTAAGCGACCCTTGCTCCATGCTCTCCCCCTTGCTGGCAACGACAACCCGACGACGTGATTATTGTCGAGGACAAAACGTGTGTCAAGGAACAAGAGAAGTCACCAGGAGAACCGGTGACGCGCGCACAAGGCCGGGACGCAATGCGTTGGCCCGCGCTGCCGCGCTATGGTATCATCAAAAAATCCGAATGTGGCGATTCAGGAGGAGTACAATGCCAACCGAGATCACCCGCGAGCAGGCCCGGCGCCTGTTGATCCGCGCCCAAGGGCTGGATGGGGCGTTCGTCCCCTCCGATGGCCCCCAGGGGGTGGCCCAGGTCGTCGGGCGCCTGGGCTATGTCCAGATTGATACCATCGCTGTGGTCGAGCGCGCCCACCACCATACCCTGTGGGTCCGCCAGCCCGGCTATCAGGCCGACCACCTGGATGCGGCGCAGGGGCCGCTGCGCCAGGTATTCGAGTATTGGAACCCCGCCGCCTCTTTTGTGCCTATGGAGCGCTATCGCTACTGCCTGCCCATCATGCGCGAGCACACCCAGCGGTACTATGATGCGGACAGGGTGGCCGGCATGAGCGATGAGATCGAGATGGTGGTAGCCCGTATCCGCGACGAGGGACCCTTGGGCTCGGCGGATTTCGAGGCGCCCCCCGGGTTCCAGCGAGGCGGCTGGTGGTCGTGGAAGCCTGCCAAGCGCGCGCTCGAGTACCTCTTTACCACCGGCGAGCTGATGGTCAGCGAGCGCCGCAATTTCCAGCGGCTTTACGACCTCAAGGAGCGGGTGCTGCCCGCCCAAGTGGATACCAGCTACCCCAGCGACGAGGAGCTGGCAAGGTTCCTGGCAGAGGAGGCGCTGGACGCCCTGGGCGTGGCGGGGGTCGGCAACACCCGCTGGAAGGGGAGCTATCGCGACCTGCTGGGCCAGGGGTTGCGCGCCCTGGCCGAGGCGGGCGAGGCTGCGCCCGTGCGCATCGAGGGGTTGCGGCGCGATGGCTGGTACGCCCGGCCAGAGGCCCTGGCGCGCGCCGATGAGCCGCCCGCGGGCGGCCCGCGCCTGCACATCCTTTCGCCATTCGATAACGCCGTGATCCAGCGCGCCTGGCTCAAGACCCTGTTCGATTTCGAGTACAGCATCGAGTGCTATCTACCCCAGGAAAAGCGCCGCTACGGCTATTTTGCGTTGCCGATCCTGTGGGGCCAGCGGTTCGTGGCGCGGGTGGACGCCAAGGCCGACCGCAAAGAGGCGACGCTGCTCTTGCAGCGCCTCGAGTTCGAGCCGGGGATCGCTCCGGATGGCGAGCTGCTGCGCGCCCTGGCCGAGGGCATCTGGCGGCTGGCCGCCTTCAACGGCTGCGAGCGGGTCGTCCCCGTCGAGATCGTCCCAGAGGGTTGGCAGGCGCCCCTGGCGCAGGCGCTGGAACGGCGCTAGAATCGCCCACAGCGGCAGCATGCTCTGGCATCGAGGCATACTTGCGGAGGTAACGAGATGAGTCGAGCGGTCGCGTTTCTCAAGGACGCCAGGGTGTTCTATCTGGCCACCGATGACAACGGCCAGCCCAAGGTACGCCCCTTTGGCGCCGTCCTGGACTATGAGGGCAAGGTGTACTTTTGCACCAACAACCAAAAGGCGGTCTTTCGCCAGATGGTAGCCAATCCCAAGGTCGAGATCTGCGCCTGCAACGCCGAGGGCGGCTGGATCCGCATCACCGGCGAGGCGGTGATAGACGACAACGACGCGGCGCGGGCGGCCATGCTAGAGGCCATGCCCGGTCTGGGGCGCATGTACAGCCTGGGCGATGGCCTGTTCGAGGTGTTCTATCTCCAGAACGCCACGGCCACGATCCACGCCCGGGGCAGCGAGCCGGAGACGTTCACTTTGTAGCAAGCGGGACGCCAGGCGACGAGACGGAGCACGGGTGTCTCGCCCGCGCAACGCTGCGGAGCAGCGTCTGCCGACCGATAGGCGCTCATCCCGCGCAGGGCCGAGTCCTGGACAAAGCAAGCAACGCTTGGTTTGTTTGGAATTGCACTTGACGCTGCGGACGCATACATGCGTCCGCAGCGTAGGCGGGCGAGACGCCCGCCCTCCATATGCGATGCTGTGTGCTCACCGATTGCGGGATTCTGGCATCATCGTTCTGGACAATCCAGAACTCGCCCCCCCCCAGTTCTGAATAGACACGCTCCCCTTCGCCCACCCGCGCGCGGTTGACACGCCGCCCCTTTGCTGGCAGTATACCCCCCAGAGGTTATGGCCCCTCTGGGCAGGGGCGCCTCATCTATCGTTTTCTGTCACCGATAGGAGGCCGCATGTTCATCAAGCAATTTCGCATGGGCGGCGACCGCAACCTGGGCTACCTGGTGGCCGACCCCGCCAGCCGCCAGGCCGCCGTCATTGACCCTTCCTACTCTCCCGAGCAGGTCGCGGCTTTTGCCCGGGAGCAGGATTACGAGATCGTCTATCTGCTCAACACCCACGGGCACGAGGACCACACCAACGGCAACGAGGCCCTGGCCGCGCTGACGGGCGTACAGCCTTTGGGCTATGGCGATACGGACCCCCGTACGGGCGCTCAACTCGTGCACGGCGCGACGCTGCCCCTGGGCGCGCTAGAGATCCGCGTGCTCCACACCCCCGGCCACGCGCCCGACGCCGTCTGCTATCTGGTGGGCGGCGCCCTGTTCACCGGCGATACCCTGTTCGTCGGCAAGGTGGGGGGCACCGATCTCGGCGCGGGCGCCCAGGCCGAATACCGCTCGCTCCATGAAAAGCTGCTGGCCCTGCCGGATGACACCGTCGTCTATCCTGGCCACGATGTGGGCGTCGCGCCCACCTCCACCATTGGCCACGAGCGCGCCACCAACCCGTTCCTGCTCCAGCCCGATTTCGCCGCCTTTGTGCACCTCAAGCGCAACTGGGCCGCCTACAAAGAGGAGCACGGCATCGCATGACGGCCTGGTATCAACAGTCCTTTGGCGAGACTTATCTGGAGCTCTATGCCCACCGGGACGAGCAGGAGGCCCGCGAGAATGTGCGCGCCCTCATGGCCCTGCTCTCGCCTGACAAGGACGCGCCGCTGCTGGACCTCTGCTGCGGCGCGGGGCGTTACCTCTGCGCCCTCATGGAGATGGGCTTTCGCCAGCTCTATGGCCTGGACCTATCCGAGACGCTGCTGGATGCCGCCGCCCAGGCTGTGACGGAGGAGCGCGCCGACAACCCCTGCCAGGTGGAGTTGATCCCCGGCGATATGCGGCGCATCCCCTATGAGCGCCATTTCGGCGTCATCCTCTCCCTGTTTACCTCATTCGGCTATTTCGATGACGAGGGCGAGAATCGCGCCGTGCTAGAGGGGGTGTTCCGCGCCCTCAAGCCTGGGGGCGTGTTCGTCCTGGATCACATGAACCGCCCGTATGTGCTCGCACACCTGGTGCCCCAGAACGACCAGGAGCTGCGGGGCCGCCATGTGCACAACCAGCGGCGCATCACGCCCGATGGCAGGCGCGTGGAAAAGACCATGACCATTCGCGACGACGCCGGGCACCAGCAGGTCTTTTTCGAGTCGGTGCGCCTCTATGCGCCCGAGGAGCTGGCCGCCCTGCTGCAGCAGGTCGGGTTTGCCGATCTCGCCCTGTACGGTTCCTTTCAGGGCGAGCCCCTGCAGGCCGATAGCCCGCGCCTGCTCATCATCGCCCACAAACCCAAGGAGTCTGCATGATCGAAACCGTTGCCTGGGGCTGCCTGCCTTTTCTGGCGGGCAACCGGCTCTTTATGGATACCATCGCGGGCGACGCCACGGCCCGCTCTTTCTATAGCTATGGCCCCACCGATTACGCCGCTGCGCTACAGGCCCGGCGGGGCTATCCGTACCCCCGCGAGGGCGCGGCAGAGCTGCTGGCCGCCTACAACCGGCGCCTGGGCGCCTCGCCCCAGACCCTGGCCCAGATCGAGGCGTTGCGCCAGCCCGATACCTATGCCGTGGTCGGGGGCCAGCAAGCGGGCCTGCTGGGCGGCCCCGTCTATGCCGCCTACAAGATCCTCGCCACCATCCGCCTGGCCCGCAAGCTGAGCGATGATCTGGGCGTGCGGGTCGTGCCCATCTACTGGCTGGCCAGTGAGGACCACGACTTTGGCGAGATCAACCACGCCCAGTACGCGCGCGCCGATGGCGAGATCGGTCGGGTGAGCTTTGACTGGCGCGACAAGGGCCGCCCCGTCAGCGACCTGCCCGTCACCGAGCAGGTGCGCCAGGCCCTGGACGAGTACTGGCAGGCCGGCGCTCACGAGCCCCACGCCCAGGAGGCGCAGCAACTCTTTGCCCCCCAGACGGAGCGCTATTGCGACTGGCTCTCGGCCCTCTGGCTGCGCCTCTTTGCCGAGGACGGCCTGATCCTGGTCGAGCCCCATGTGCTGCGCCCCCTGGCGGGGGAGCTGTTCCGCGCTATGGTGCAGCAGCATGCGGGCATCCAGGAGCGCATCCAGGCCGTGGCCGCTCGGCTGCAAGGCGCGGGGTACACGCCGCTGCTCTCCCCCGAGAGCGCCGGATTGCTGTACACGTTCGACGACCGGGGCCGCCGGGTGCGCATCGAGGAGAGCGAGGCGACGGCCCGCGACGCCGCCCGACATCCCGAGCGCTATTCCACCGACGCGGCCCTACGGCCCCTGTTCGCCGACGCCGTGTTGCCCACGCTGGCCAGCACCCTGGGCGCCGGCGAGATCGCCTACCAGGGCATGTTGCTGCCCCTCTATGAGCTGTTCGGCGTGCCCCAGCCGGTGCTCTTTCCGCGCAAGAGCTATACCATCGTCTCTGCCGCCGAGCGCCAGCGCCTGGATGCCTATGGCCTCACGCCCCTTCAGATGTTCTCGCAAGAGCTGGTCTGGGATGAGATCCTGCGCAGCCGCATGTCTCCCGCCGACCTGGCGCGCTTTGAGAAGGCCCGCGCCCAGGTGCAGGCGGCGCTAGAGCCCCTGCGCCCCTATCTGGAGGAGCTGGACCCCAACATGGGCCGCACCTGGGAACAGGCCCTGAACACGGCCCTGCGCAACATTGACAAACTGGAGGAGCGCGCCACCAATGCCGCCCTGGGCCGCGCGGGCTATTCGCGGCGCGAGCTGCAAACCCTGCGCAACATCTTGCTGCCCCGGGGCCGCCTGCAAGAGCGCGAGCTGCCCCTCAGCCACTTTATCGCGCGCCATGGCCCTGGTTTTCTGGCTGCGTTGCGCGAGGCGGGCGAGTTGGAGCATTTCGGCCACGACATTGTGACCTTGGAGGGCGAACATGCCTGATGTGGATATCATGGCCTTTGGCGCGCACCCGGACGATATCGAGATCGGCTGCGGCGGCACGCTGATCAAGCTGCGCGAAAAGGGCTATTCCATCGCGCTGGTGGATATGGTGCGGGGCGAGATGGCCACCCGGGGCACCATCGAGACCCGCCGGGCCGAATCCGCCGAGGCGGCCCGTATCATCGGCGCCACAGCCCGCGAGAACCTGGAGCTGGAGGATGGCAACATCCACACCAGCCAGGAGGCCAAGCACCGGGTGGCGCGGGTGGTGCGCCAGTATCGGCCCAAGCTGGTCTTTTTGCCCTACTACCACGACCGGCACCCCGACCACTATCACGCCAGCGAGCTGGCCTACGAGGGCATCTTTATGGCCGGGCTGGTCAATTTCGACACGGGACAGGAAAACTATCGCCCGCCCAAAATCATGTATTATATGGGGTGGTACGAGTTCGATCCGGCGTTCATCGTGGATATCTCGGAGCAGTACGAGCACAAGATGGAAGCCATCTATGCCTATAGCACCCAGTTCAGGCCGGACGACAATTTCTATCAGCAGACGCGGCTGACCTCTCGCGAGTACAACTGGGGCCTGCGGCATCGCATGGGCTACTATGGCTCTCTCATCGGCGTCCAGTATGGCGAGGGGTTCCTGATCCGGGGGCGCATGGCCGTGGATGACCCCATGCAGCTCTCGTTTGCGACGTTTTAGCGGCGCGGCAGCGGCCATAGGCAAGAGCGATTCAAGGGGTACAAGATGCGCATAGGGATCACCTGTTATCCATCCCACGGCGGCAGCGGCGTGGTAGCGACTGAACTGGGCAAGCACCTGGCCCATTGGGGCCACGAGGTGGCGTTCATCAGCTACTCGGCGCCCCTGCGCCTGGGCCATATCCCCGAGCGGGTCACCTTTCATGAGGTCGAGGCGGTCGAATACCCCCTGCTCAAGAACTATCCCTACACCCTGGCCCTGGCCTCCAAGATGATCGCCGTGGCGCGACAGAGGCGCCTCCAGGTGTTGCACGTCCACTATGCCATCCCTTTTGCGCCCGCTGCTCTCATGGCCAAGTACGCCGCGCCCGAGCTGGACCTGCGGGTGGTCACAACCTTGCACGGCACCGATATCACCCTGGTGGGCAACGACCCCACCTTCAAGCCCATCACCAAGTGGGCCATCGAGCAATCCGACGCCGTCACCGCCGTCTCGCACTTTTTGCGGGATCAGGCCCGTAACGAGTTCGAGATCGAGCGCGAGATGGATGTGGTCTATAACTTTATAGATCCAGAGCGCCACGAGCGTCCCTGCCCCGGCTGCATCCAGCCGCGCAGCAGCCCCGACGAAGTGACCCTGATGCACATCTCGAACTTTCGGCCCGTCAAGCGGGTGGAGGATGTGGTGCGGGTCTTTGCCCGGGTGCGCAAGCAGATGCCGGCGCGCCTGATCATGGTGGGCGATGGCCCCACGGCCTGCACGGCCCTGCAGGTGGCCCTGAGCCTGGGCGTGGCGGATAGCGTCCAGTTCACCGGCGTGGTGGAAGAGATCGAGCCGGTCTTGCAGCAGGCCGATCTGCTGCTGCTGCCCAGCCAGACCGAGAGCTTTGGCCTGGTGGCGCTGGAGGCCATGGCCAGCGGCATACCTGTCATCGCCAGCGATGTGGGCGGCCTGCCCGAGGTGGTGGCCCACGGCGAGACCGGCTATCTGGCCCCCGTGGGCGATGTGGAGCGCATGGGCGACTATGCCATCCAGCTCCTGACGGACCGCGATCTGCACCATCGCTTTGCCCACGCCTCGCGCGAACGGGCCGCCGCCCGTTTCAGCTACCAGCAGATCGTGCGCGAATACGAGCAGGTCTATGCGCGCCTGCTCAAGGCGCCCGCCCCCGAGCCGCTCCCGCACCTCGAAGGTGGCTGATCTCACCCTGATCCGCGAGGTGGAGCAGGCTGCGCTGCGGGCCTGGCCCGCCCTGGAGCAGTGCGACGAGGCCGGCTGGCTCGTGCGCCTGGCAGGGGGCTATACCAAGCGGGCCAATTCGATCACGGCGCTGCAACCGTGCGCCCCGGCATCCGAGGCGCAGGTGGCCCTCTGCGAGGCCCTCTATCGCGAGCGGGGGCTGCCGCCCATCTTTCGCCTGGTGGAGCCTCTGGCGCCCGAGGGACTGGACGACCTCCTGGCCCGGCGCGGCTATGGCGTGGTCGAGCCCTCTCTGGTGTTGGCGGCGCCCCTGTCGGCGCTGGGGATCGCCCAGCCTCGTCATCCCCTATGCATAGAGCATGACATCGAAAGCTGGCTGGCCGCCTACCAGGCCGTGTCGGGCAGCGCGCTGCCCCAGGCCGCCCACGGGCGCATCCTGGCCGCCATTGCGGGACGGGTGCAGTTGGCCACCATCCGGCAAGAGGGCGCGCCCGTGGCCTGCGCCCTGGCCGTGGCCGAGGGCGCCTATGTGGGGCTGTACGACCTGGCGGTGGCCCCGGCCTGGCGGCGGCAAGGGTTGGGGCGGGCGCTGGTGATGGGCTTGTTGCGCTGGGGCTGTGACGCGGGGGCCGCCTGGGCCTACTTGCAGGTGGTGGAGGCCAATGCCGTCGCCCGGGCGCTCTATGAGGGGCTGGGGTTCCAGCGATTGTATGGCTACTGGTACCGGGTGGGGACGGTCGGGCCAACGGGCTAGGGAGTCGCGCCTGCGGCCAGGGCGCCCGCGATCATGAAGCAATAGGGAGGGCGGGCGTCTCGCCCGCCCCTGGCGCCAGAGCCTCCTCGATGTCGCGGTTGTGGTGAGTCAAACTGCTCTTTGTTGTCATCGGTTGCCCTCACCCCCACGTTCGTGACGCACAATGAACGCGTCTGCGCCCCCTCTCCCATGCTGACATGGGAGAGGGGGAAGCGAAACTAGCCCCCAGGGCTAGTTTCGCCGGGGTGAGGGCCATACGGACATAATCAACGGCAACGTTGTCCAATGATAATACAAGCTCGCCCTTTGGCTGTGCGAGGTACGCCCTGATCCCAAAAGTTTCTAGGGCAGGGTAGAGCGCTGAGAGCATCAACGGCCCGAGGCGAGCCAGCGGGCCGTCTGCCGGGGCGAGCGCAGCCGCACCACCCGCAGGTGCCGGTAGGCGGGCTGCTGGAACAGCGCCGGATAGGTGCGCCGCAGCCGCCGGTGGCTCTCGAACAGGTAGAGGAACAGGCTATCGCGGCTGAAAAGGGCCCCGCGCAGCGTCTCGCGGTTGCCGTTCCAGAGCACGATGCGCCGCCCGACGCGCCGAAAGGTGCGCACGATCAGCCGCCATAGCGCACGGGCCAGGGGGTAATCCAGCCACACCAGGGTATCCGCCCGGCCCCAGACCAGGTCGCGGACCTCGCCATAGTTGCCATCGGCGACCCAAGCCTCCGGCGCAAGCGCCTCGCTCACCCGCTGGCGGAACAGCTCCGGCTCGGCCTGTACCCAGCCCGCCCCCCAGTGCAGCGCATCCATCTCGATGTGGGGCGCACCCAGGCGGCGCGCCAGCTCTTGCGCCAGGGTCGTCTTGCCGGAGCTGGTGACCCCCACCACGGCGACGCGGCGCATCCCGGGCGGCTCGCTCACGCCGCCGGGCTGGCGCCCGCCAGGCGGAAGCCCTTCTCCGTCACGCGCCAGATGCGCTTGCCCTGCACCAGGGCGCAGATGGCGCTCTCCTCGCAGCCGGAGCAGTGGCGCTCGCAGGCCAGATCCACCAGCTCGACATAGCCGCCCCGCGAGAGGTCCTGGAGCATCTGCTCCAGAAGGTCATCGCTGACCGACAGCCGCCTGGCCAGCTCCTCCAGCGTCGCGATCTCGTCGTGCGCCAGGATTTGTAGCAGACGTTCCAACATCAGCGCAACTCCTATATCAAGAGGCTGGCAGCCTGGTAGGCCAGGATGCCCCCCGCCAGCGCCAAGATGCCCAAAAAGAGCACGTTCACCAGCACCCACTTCCACGAGCCGGTCTCCTGCCGGATGACGGCCAGGGTCGCCACGCAGGGGATAAAGAGCATCTGGGCCACCAGGAAGGCCAGCCCCGAGGCCGCGGTGAACTGGCCCGCCAGAACCTCGCTCAATGCGCGCCCGCCCTCGCCCGCGCCATAGAGCACCCCCAGGGTGGCCACGGCATTCTCCTTGGCGACAAAGCTGGTCAGGATGGCCACCAGCGCGCGCCAGTCCAGCCCCATCAACCGGCCCACCGGCTCTAGCAACTGGCCCAGCATGGCCATATAGCTGCTATTGATCTCGCCGTGGGGCAAGGTTGCCAGCGCCCAGATCACCACCGAAACCCCCAGGATGACCGTGCCCGCCTTGCGCAGGAACGCCAGGGTGCGCTGCCAAACCGTGAGGCCAATGGTGCGCCTGTTCGGCGCATGGTAAAGGGGCATCTCCATGATAAAGGCGGACTGGTCGCCCCGCAGGAACAGGAAGCGGATGATGATGCCCGCGATGGCCAGCACCACCAGGGGCAGCCCCGTGAGCAGCCAGGTGACCAGCAGGGCGCGTCCTGGGAAGAACACCTGGGCCAACACGGTCAACACCGCCAGCCGCGCCGTGCAGGGCACCAGCGGCGCCAGCATGATGGTCAGGATGCGGCTGCGGCGCGATTCCAGGATGCGCGCGCCCATGACGGCGGGCACGTTGCAGCCAAAGCCCAAAAAGAGGGGCATAAAGCTCTTGCCATGCAGCCCGATCGAGTGCATGAAACGATCCATCACATAGGCGGCCCGCGCCATATAGCCCACATCCTCGATGATGCCCATACTGGCGAAAAAGATGATCAGGATGGGCAGAAAAGTGAGCATGGCGCCCACGCCGCCAATGACGCCATCCACGATCAAACCCTGGAACCAGGAGGGCGCCCAGGTCAGCCAGCCCTGCACCAGGCCCGAGAGGGCCTCGACGCCGCTCTCCTCGACCCACTCTTGCAGCGGCCCGCCGATGGCATAGGTGAGCCCAAAGATCAGGGCCAACACGCCCGCCAGCAGCAACAGCCCCCAGAAGGGGTGGGTGGCCACCTTGTCAATGCGCTGGGTCAGCGTCACATGCCCCACCCGGGGCCTAACCAGGGCCGCCCGCGCCATGCGGCTGATCCACTCATAGCGGCCGCTCGCCACGGCGATGATGGCATCCTCGTGCTCGCGCAGCAACTCTTGCACCCGGCCCCACGCATCAGGCGATAGGTGCTGCATCATCAGCTCGGTGATCTCGGCATCGCCCTCCAGCAGCTTGAGGGCCACCCAATCCACAGGATAGGGCGCCGGGACATCCCCGGCGATGATCTGCTGCACCTGGGCCAGCACCTCTTCATGGTCGGGGCGGATCTCGGGCCGGTTCAGCCTTTGCGGCTCCTCCTGCTCGGCCACCGCGATGGCCGCATCCAGCAGGTCGTGCACGCCCTGGCCCCGCGCCGCCACCATGGGGACCACCGGCGCCCCGATGGCGGCGGCCAGCACTTCGGGCTGGATCTCATAGCCCTCCTGGCGGGCCACGTCCATCATGTTCAGACCGATGACCAGCGGGGTGGGCAGGGCCAGTAGCTCGGTCACCAGGTAGAGGTTGCGCTCCAGCGAGCTGGCGTTGATGACCACCATCACCACATCGGGGCGCTCGCGGATGATATAGTCGCGGGTGATGGTCTCCTCGGGCGAGGCGGCAGTCAGGCAATAGGCGCCCGGCAGGTCAATGATCTCGATGGATGCGCCGTGGTGTTCCAAATGGCCCGCGCGCCGTTCCACCGTCTTGCCCGGCCAGTTGCCCACATGCTGGTTCAGGCCGGTGAGGATATTGAACACGGTGCTCTTGCCCACGTTGGGCTGGCCCGCCAGCGCGATCTTGAGGGTCTGGGCGCGCCTGGCGGTAGCCTTGGCTTCTTCTCTTGCAGCGCGTGTTCCCATCATCGCGGTCTTACCATCACATGGCGGGCCTGGCCGCGCCCCAGGGCGATCTGGGTATCGAGGATGCTGACGATGATCGGGCCGCCGTGCGGGTTGCGCACCACGCGCACCGTGGCGCCCGGCGTAAAGCCCAGGGCCGCCAGCCGCCCCATAAAGCCGTGCCCGCCTTGTATGGCGATCACGGCGCCCTCTTGGCCGTCGGGCAGGCTGGCCAGAGAAACCACATGGTTATTGTCCACAGTCCCCTCTCCATTCGTCCCCGGGTAGGATGGACCCCTCGATTTAGCCTATACTAATTCGAGAGTTTAGTCGAGACCTGAGCCGGTGTCAAATGACTCGCGGGGACTGTGGCTCGCCAGCCAGGCCAGGACAAACATGCCCCAATAGGCCAGCTCGGGGACAAACCAGGCGCTATCAATCAGCCCGTGGGCGCCCGCCGCCGCCAGCCCGCCCAACAGCCCGATCAGGATGGCCCGTTCCTCTCCCCGGTAGCCATTCCGCAGCAGGCGGAAGGCCCGCACCAGCCCCAGGGCGAACATGCTCGCCAGCAGCGCCAGCCCCGGCAGCCCCAGCCGCAGCCAGGGGTCCAGGAGCAGGTTGTGGGGGTGCGAGAGCCAGCGGTCCACCTCGGCCCCGGGCCGGATATAGTCGCCATAGTAGTAGAGGAAATTGTCCGGGCCCACGCCCAGCCAGGGGTGGTCCAGCCCCATCTCCCAGGCCGAGCGCCAGAGCTGGATGCGCAGGAACCCGGTGCCCTGGCTCAGGTCGGCGAGGGAAGCAAAGCGCGGCATGCGCAAGGCCAAGGCCAGCGCCGCGATGCCGACCGCGCCCCCAACCAGGGCGACGCGCCGGGCGCGCCCACCACGAAGCCAGAGCATCGTGAGCAGCCCCGCCGGGACGCCCAGCAGCCAGCCCCCGCGCGAAAAGCTCAGGCCGATGGCCAGGGCGATGGCTGCGGCCCCTATCGCATACAGCCAACGCCGCCGGCGCCCCTCGCCCCACAGGGCGGCGGCCACCCCCAGGGGCAGGAACCGCCCCAGATACAGGGCCAGGTTGTTGGGCGACCCGAAAAAGGCCCGCGCCCGCCGCACACCCTCGGCCCGGATGACGCCCGCCGCCGTGGGGTAGCGCGCCAGGGCGTACAGGGCCACCGCCGTCGCCGAGGCGTAGAATACCTGCACCCGCTGCCGCCACGCCTCGCCCTGGTGGGAGCCCAAGCGCAAGAGGGCATAGAGCAAGGCCGGCTCGGCGATGGTCACCCGGAACTCGCGCCAGGCCACCCGCTGGTATTCGGCCAGCCCTGCGCCGATCGCCCCCCACAGCACATACAGCAGCACCAGCAGATCCAGCGCCAGGATGCGCCGCCCCGCTGCCTGGCCCCTCGGCTCTCGCCCGCTGAGCAGGGCGTTCCCCAGGCGGGCCGCCGCCGCCACGAGCAGGGCGATCTCGGTGGGCGAAAAGCGCCCCGGCCCCAGGGCCACCGAGACCGGCACCAACGGCACAGCCGCCAACACCAGCAGCAGCGCGAGATCGGGCCGCAAGAGCGCCCCCAGGCCATAGCAGGCCAGCAGCCCCAGGCGCAGCCCGGCGTGGGGCGCCAGCAGCGCCGCGATCAGGAGCGCTGCCAGGCCCCCGGCTTGCGCCAGCTCCGGCAGGCGCCCCCAAGCGCCCCTGGCCGCGCGCCAGGCCCGGCGCCAGGGTAGCGCCAGCGCCCTGCCGCCGATGCTCACCAGCAGCCAGGCCACCGCGATCAGGCCCACGGCGCTCTGCGCCCAGAGCCACACCGGCAAGGCGCGGTTGCCCACCTGCACGGCGCGGATGGCGGCGAGCTGCTGGGGAGCGCCCACGGCAAGGATCGGATAGGTGTCCAGGGGCTGATAGCGGGCTAGCCAGACCCGCTCGACGCCGACGGACGGGCCGTCCAGCGAGAGGCGCTCCTGCTGCGCGCCCAGCAGCTCGATCTCGCCCTCGGCCAGGCCCCGGTCGAGCCACAACGTCAGGTCGCTGCCCCAGTACGTCAGGCTGAGACCCTCCTCGCCGCTCATGTCCCTAGAGTCCGCACTGAGCAGGTGTAGGCCCGGGTGCAGCGCCTCATCGGGCGGCCCCAGCCGTTGCAGGTGGGTCAGCAGGAACGTCGCCTGGCCGTTGGGGTCCATCAGGCTCAGGCCCCAGATCGGATCATCGGCAGGGGCGTTGGGTTGCAGGTGCAGCGCGGTATAGAGGGTCATCCAGGGCCACTCGCGCTGCACGCGCTGGATGGCGGCCCACAGCCGCGCCGCTTGCAGGTCGGCGGCGTCGCTCCCCAGGGGCGAGGGCTGGCCCTGCCAGCCGGAGGGCAGCGCCGCCCAGCCGCCATCCAGCGCCCAGATCGGCTTGTGGCCCTCGCCGCGCCGCACCATCTCTTCACGCAGCAGGATCACCCGCGAGAAATTGAGCACGTCCGCCGAGACGCGCCGGTCGTAGGGGTCGGTCCAAAAGCCATAGGCCCTGACGCCCAACACATCAAAGTACTGCCCGGCCCCGCGCCGATAGATCTCGCGCAGGTATTGGATATCGCTCAGGTTGCGGCCGCCGCTCTCCAGGTTGGGGGCCAGCCCCCCCGCAACGATGATGGCCTCGGGATCGGCCTGGCGAATGGCCGGTGCGGCGGCGGCCAGCAGCGCCACATAGCCGGCGGGGTCCACCTCGCCCCGGCCCCAGTGGGGAGAGATATTGGGTTGATCCCAAATCTGGTAGGCGAGCACATGGTCGCGGTAGCGCCCGGCAAAGGCGGCGGCAAACTGCGCATAGGCATCAAAATCCTGGGGCGGCGCGTAGGGGTTCGCCTGTTCGCGGGGCGAGCGCGCCCAGTCCGGAGCGCCATCCAGCACGGCGATGACGGTGAACCCCTCGGCGCGCACCAGCTCCAGGACATAATCCCAGCGCTCCCAATCGTACTCGCCGGGGGCGGGCTCGATCTCGGCCCAGGCAAAGCGCTGGCGTAGCGTGCCATAGCCCAGGTCGCGCAGACCCGCCAGCATCTGCAGGACCTCGCGGTTGGCGCCATAGCGCTCCAGAGCCACGTTGATGCCCAGGCGAGGCTCTATCAGGGGCGGCTGGCTCTCCGCCAGGCCACTCTCGATGCCGCGCCGCGCGGTGCGATAGGCCCCAATATCTTGCACCATCAGAGCCACGAGGCCCAAGAGCAGCGCAACGCGCAGGCCAAGCCCCCCCAGGGCGGCAATGGCGCGGGCGGCGCGCCGCAGGCCCGCCTTGGCCGCCACGCTCAGGCGTCCTCTGGGGTGCGGCGTTGCAGGTGCACCAGCAACACCGAGATATCCGCCGGGTTGACGCCCTGGATGCGGGCGGCCTGGCCCACGGTGGCGGGCCGGTGGGCGGCCAGGCGCTCCTGTGCCTCGGCCCGCAGGCCCGTCAGCGTTCCATAGTCCAGCTCTTCCGGGATGTGGCGCCCCTCCAGGCGCCGGGCCCGCTCCACCTGGGTGCGCTGCTTGGCGATATAGCCTTCGTAGCGAATTTCGATCAGGACCTGCTCAGCCACGCCCTCAGGCAGGGGGCGATCGGGGGGCACAAACTGCTGCACGATCTCCCAGGTGGCGCCGGGCCGCCGCAGCACGTCATAGGCGGGCACAGCCTGGCGCAACGGCTCCAGCCCGATCTGTTGGAGATAGCCGTTGGCCGCATCGGGCTGCAAGCTGGCCCGCCGCAGGCGCGCCAGCTCTGCGGCGATGGCCTGGCGCCGGGCCTCCACCTGGGCATAGCGCTCCTCCGAGATCAGGCCCACCTGGCGGGCCAAGGGCGCCAGCCGCAGGTCGGCGTTGTCCTGTCGCAAAAGCAGGCGATACTCGGCCCGCGAGGTCAACATGCGGTAGGGCTCGCTGATCTCTTTGGTGGTCAGGTCGTCCACCAGCACACCCAGATAGGCCTGGTCGCGCCCCAGTGCAAGGGGGGCCTCGTCCCGGGCCTGGCGCGCGGCGTTGGCCCCGGCCAGCAAGCCTTGGGCGGCGGCCTCCTCATAGCCCGAAGTGCCGTTGATCTGCCCACCGAAAAAGAGCCCTCGGATGGCCCGCGCCTCAAGGGTCGGCCTGAGCTGGTGGGGCAACACGAAATCATACTCGATGGCATAGCCCGGACGCACGATCTCGGCCCGCGCCAAGGCCGGGATGCTGTGCAATATCTCGGCCTGCGCGTCATAGGGCAGGCCGGTGAAACAGCCCTGGACATAGACCTCGCCCGTGGCCCAACCCTCCGGCTCTAGAAAGAACTGGTGGCTCTCCTTGTGGCCAAAGCGCACCACCTTTTCCTCGATGGAGGGGCAATAACGCGGGCCAAGGATGTCTATCTCGCCGGGGGCGATGGGCGAGCGGTGCAGGTTGTCGCGGATGATGCGGTGGGTCTCGCCGTTGGTGTGCACCAGGTAGCAGGGCATCTGGGGGCGCCAGTGCGTCTGGTGGGCAATGGGGTAGACCGGGTTGGGCGGCAGGAGCCAGGGCGCATCGGGCGGGCTGCTCTGGCTAAAGTAGAGGGGCTCCTCGCTGCCGTATTGCGGTATGGTCTGTGTATAGTCAATGCTGCGGGCATCCACGCGGGGGGGCGTGTTGGTCTGCAAGCGCCCCAGGGCCAGCCCCAGCTCGGCCAGCGAGCGCGAGAGCCCCTGGGCGGGGAACTCGCCCGCGCGGCCCGCCGGTGTGACATAATCGCCGCTCAGGATGCGCCCGTTGAGAAAGGTACCACCGGTGATGACGACGGTGCGCGCGTACAGGCGCTCGCCCCAGGCCAGGGCCACGCCCTCGACCTGCCCCCGGCGTACCAGCAGCGCCTCCACCGTGCCCTGCTTGAGCCGCAAGTGGGGCGTCTGCTCCAGGCGGTGTTTCATGCTCAGGGCGTAGAGCCGCTTGTCGGACTGGGCGCGCAGGGCGTGTACGGCCGGCCCCTTGGAGAGGTTCAACATGCGGATCTGGATCATGGTGTGGTCCGTGTTCTGGCCCATGGCCCCGCCCAGCGCATCTATCTCGCGCACCAGGTGGGCCTTGCCCGGCCCTCCGATGCTGGGATTGCAGGGCATCTGGGCGATCAGATCCAGGTTCATGGTGACCAGCAGGGTGCGCCGCCCCATGCGCGCAGCGGCCAGGGCCGCCTCGCAACCGGCGTGCCCCGCCCCCACCACGATCACGTCATAGGGCTGCCCGCTCAAGATCGCGCCTCTCCCAAGAGCACGCCGGCGGCCAGGCGGTGCGCCGCTGCGCGGAAACGCCCCCAATCGGCCCAATCGGGCGGCAGCGCATCGAGGGCCCCGGCCACGGCGGGCAGCTCCTCCGGCGCGATCTCGCGATAGTCGCTGATCTCTTCGCCATCATCCTGGCTGCCCAGCTCGCCGCCCTCCTCCGCCAGCAGGAACAGGTAGGAGTTAAAGGGGGCTTGCTGGCCGCCGTGGGCGAACTGCTGGCGCAGCACCCCTACAAAGCGCTCGATGCGCACCTGCAGCCCCGTCTCCTCGAGGGCCTCGCGCAGCGCCGCCTGGGCCACGTCCTCGCCGGGCTGGATGCCGCCGGTGAGCAGGCGATAGGCTCCTGGGGGATAGAACGCCTTGGTGTGCAACAGCAGGCGCCCGTTGGGCCGCCGCACCAGCAGCACCACCTCGGCGGTGCGCTTGTCCTCCAGATTTCTGCGCTCGGCCAGGGTCTCGGCGCTGACGCAATAGGTGCGCTCCCATACCACCGGCTCGCCATAGCGCTCGCTGGCCGCTCGCACGCCCCTGACGCCCATCTCGGCTGCTTGCACCGCTGTATATCCTTTCCCACAGGGTTTGCTGGCGCAGATTATAGCATGGCGGCGGGCAGGTTTCGAATAGGCGGGCAGGCGCAATCAAAAGGCGCTTGTATGCGTGGCCTCTCCCAAGTCACGAGGGCAGTTGGGGGGCATCCTTTTTTCGCCGGACAGTCAACCAGCAGGGGGAAATACACCTACCCTTGCCGTCTCATCAAACAAAAAGAGCCCTCGCAAGAGGGCTCTGCTCAAACCATCAAGGGTCGTGCTATTGCTTGGAGAGGGCCAGCGAGGCAAAGGAGCCCAGCTCGTCGGTGATATCGAACGAGGCCCACTGGCCAGCGATATCGCCCGCGTTGAACAGGGCGAACCCGAGCACATAGGGATCGCGCCGCAGCTCGTCATCGTACCAGGAGACCTCGGCCAGATAGGTATCCAGGGTCTGGATCGCCAGTTCCTCGGCCAAGACGCCGTCAAAATCGCGCCAGCCGCCCAGCGAGGGGTCCTGGTCCTTGAGCACGCCGCCATCAATGCCCGCCTCGGTGATCACCAGGGGCACCACCAGATTGGCGGGGCCGAGATAGTTCTCGTACCAATAGCGGTAACGCAGGGTGAGAGCGCCAAAGTCATCCTGGGACTCGTAGCCAGGGATGGCGGCTCCAACCCCATGCAGCATGGTGGGGGCCGAGTACTCGTGGAGCGCGAACAGGCCGCCGTACGCCTTGGCAGCCGTCAGGGCGGGGGTAAAGGCCGGGAACAGATCAGCCTCGGGCGTGCCGGTGGAGAAATTGCCCACCGCCACCTTGAGCCCCAGTTCGTGCATCAGGCGGGCGCGCTCGGCCTCAAAGGCGGCGTACCACTGCATCTGCCACTCTTTGCTGATCACCGGCTCGTTCCAGCCCAGCCAATAGTCCACCCCGGGGTTGGCCAGATAACGTCCGGCGTGAGAGGCCACAAAATCCTGAGCGCGCTGTATGGGGTCGCCGGTAAAGAACTGCCCCTTTTCCTCAAAGCGCCCCAGTGTGGTCGTGCCGGGGGAGACGCGTTTGACATCGGCCAGCCAGCCCAGATCGCCCACGCCCACGATCACCGCCGGTTGCGCCTGCTCCACAAAGGCCATGATGGCGGGCGAGGCGTTGCGGGTTACGTGCAGGCCCACCTTGCTACGCCCGACGGGCTCTGGCAGGGAGAGAGGCAAGGTAATCTCGTCCTGGTAGACGGCCATCTCCTCGTTCAGCGGGATCTGCCACAGGGTGGTGCGCCCCAGGCCGGTGCAATCTATGAGGAATGTGCTCCAGCCAAAAGACCAATTGAGCTCGAGCTGGTGGCAAGCCTCGGCCAGCGTAGCATCGTGCAGCTCGGCCGGGTCGTACTGGATGGCAACCGAGGCTGTCTGGCCGGGCTCCAGGCGACCGGGCTCCCAGAGGTAGCTCAGCTCTTGTTCCGAATCGGGGGCAAAGCAGCGATCCAGCAACTGGATCTCGGCCAGGGGCCAGGGGCTCAGGTTCGTGAGGGTGAGGATATAGTAGAGCTCTTCTCCGGATAGAAAGGTGGCCTGGAGCGACAATGTTTCTGTCGGCAGTTCGGCCTCGATGGGGCCGGTGAACACGATCTCGGCGTCCACCACGGCCACATCGCTGGCGCGCGCAAGCACAACAGGCATAGTCACAGCCAGGATGCTCAGCACGATCAACGTCAGCCGTGCGAGGCGGCGCATTGCCGATGCCAAGGCTCCCACTCTATTCCCCTCATGGTCGCTATCAGGCATGATCACTGCTCAGGCCAGTGTTGACTGCAACTATTATAGGGCATTGCTCGCCAAGAAGCAAGCGCAGTTTTTGCCCACCGTGGCTACGTACTTGTCCGCAGCGCGAGCCGATTGCCGATTTGGGCAAACTTTGACCCATATTGCGCTTGTTACTACAATGGGTTCAGTCAACTGCCATTCCCGCCGGTAGGAGGATCCATGGCCACATTACCTGACGGAACAACCGTACCCGGGCGGCTGATCGTCGTCGAGGGGATTGATGGCTCGGGCAAGAGCACGCAATTGGATCTGGTCCACAAGTGGCTGGTCTCCCTGGGCTATTCAGTGGCCTTTAGTGAGTGGAACTCGTCGCCGGTGGTGCGCAAGACCACCAAGCGCGGCAAAAAGAAACAACTGCTCACGCCGACGAGCTTTTGCCTGATCCACGCCGTGGATTTCGCCCATCGCTACCAGCAGCAGATCGTACCGGCCCTCAAGGCCGGCGCCATCGTCCTGGCAGATCGCTATATCTATACCGCCTTTGCCCGCGACGTGGCGCGTGGGGTACACCCCGATTGGGTGCGCCAGGTCTATGCCTTTGCCGCCCGGCCCACGGTGGCGCTCTACTTTCGGGTGCCCCTGGAGGAATCGCTGCGCCGTATTATGACGGGCCGCCCCGCGCTCAAGTATTACGAGGCCGGGCTGGACTTGGGTCTCTCGGACGATCCATACGATAGCTATCGCATCTTTCAGGGGCGCATCCTGCGCGAATACGAGCGCATCGTGCCCGAGTTCGAGCTTTCGGTGGTGGATGCCGGCCTGCCCTTGGTGGCGCAGCAAGAGTTGGTGCGCGAGATCATCCAGCCTCATCTGGAGGGCGCCCTCAAGGCCGAATCCAACCCGTGGCGCAAGGTGCTGGCTGCCGAGGGTCTTTCAGGGCGCTATCTGGATAGCCTGGTGCAGCAAGGAGGGCAGTCATGACGGACAGGGCGAGCTTTTACGGCCACGGGCTGCCGGGCGTGCAAGAGCTGGATCTGCGCGGCAAGCTGATCGTGCTGGAGGGCCCCGATGGCGTGGGGCGCTCCACCCAGATCGCCCTCTTGCGCGAGTGGCTGGAGGCCAGCGGCTATGCGGCCTACGCCAGCGGGTTCAAGCGCTCCGAGCTGGCCAGCCGGGGGATCGAGGCCGCCAAGCAGGGCCACACCCTGGGCAACCTGACCATGGCCCTCTTTTACGCCGCCGATTTTGCCGACCGCCTGGAGCGCGAGATCATCCCGGCGCTGCAGGCCGGTTTCGTGGTGCTCACCGACCGCTATGTCTATTCCCTCATTGCACGGGCCATGGTGCGCGGCGTGGACAAGGCCTGGCTGCAATCGCTGATGGGCATGGCCCTGGTGCCCGATGCGGTGCTCTACCTGCGGGCCGGCGTGGATTGCCTCCTGCCCCGGGTAATGGCCTCGCGGGGGTTCGATTTCTGGGAATCGGGCATGGATTACCTGGGCTATTCGGACTATTACGAGAGCTATCTGGAGCACCAGACCCGGATGCTGGCGGCGCTGGATGCCCTGGGCGATGAGTATGGCTTTCAGACCATTGACGCCTCGCAGCCCATTGACCGGGTGTTTGCCGAACTGCGCGACGCGGTTCGGCATCTGATCCGCGATCTCAAGCCCGGGCCCATCCCGCCGGCGCCCTAGCGGGGCATGAGCAGGCGCCCCAACCAGGGCTTATGGCCCTCACCCCGGCGAAACTCGCCTTGGAGGCGAGTTTCGCTTCCCCCTCTCCCTCGCGAGGGAGAGGGGCGTCGGCACACTCGTTGCGCAGCAACCCCCGTGGGGTGAGGGCGATTGCGGCGTGCGCTTGCTCTACCCATGCCCCGCTCGCTGAGCCGCCAGCCGACTGGATCAGCCCCCTAGCGGGGCATGAGCAGGCGCCCCAGCCAGGGCTTGGATAGCTTGATGGCGTCGTGGGGGCAGAGCTCGTGGCAGCAGTAGCAGCGGATGCAGGTCTTGGGGTCCATCATGGCGCGCCCGTTGACGATCTCGATGGCGTTCACCGGGCAGTGCTGGGTGCAAAAGCCGCAGGCGATGCAGCGCTCGGTGGCATGGGGCCGCGCCACAAGTTGCCGCCAGACCCAGCCCTGGGCCAATAGCCGCATGGCTTTGGCGCCCCGCGAGTCGTTCTCCTCGCCATTGGGCGAGGGCGACAACAGGCGGGCCAGCAGGCGCACCGGCCCGGGAAAGAGCCCCGGATCAATGGGCGCCTCGATGCCGCCCCGAAAGTCGGGCACGGCCAGGCTCGCCAGTTCCTCACCCTTGATCTCGATGTCCTCGATGCGTCCTGTGGTCAGGCCCCGGCCCACGGCCAGCCGCGTGGTGAGCACATCCTGGGGCGCCACGCCCACCAGCGCCGCGCAGACCACGTCCACCGCCAGGCAATCCGTTCCGGCGACGATGGCCCCGATGCCGCGTGGGTCGCCGCCCGAGGGCCCCTCGCCCTCCATGCCCACGATGGCATCCATCAGGGTCAGGGCGGGCCGCGCATAGGCCAGGATGTCCAGCAGGCCCTCGCAGAACAGGGCCCGATCCACCAGCTTGGCATGGTAGCTGATCTTGAGCGAGCCGGGCACCAGGCCGAACAGGTTCTTGGCCCCCAGGGTAAGGGTGGTCAGGTTGTGGGTCTTGAGCTTGGGCAGGTTGATGACCAGGTCTGCTTCCAGCAGGGGCTGGATCAGATCCAGGCGGTGCAACACTTGACCCTCGGGGTGCGATACCTGGACGCTCTCGGTATCATAGTTCAACTCGGCGCCGCTCTGCTCCGCCGCCCACGCCATGCCCGTCTTGCGATAGACGCCCCGCAGGGAGCCAGGGGAATAGGGACCGCCGGGCGATTCGGCGATCAGCGGCAGCCCCCCGGCCTCGCGCACCAGCCGGGCCACGGCGGCCACCACGGTGGGGTGGGTGGTAACGGCCCGCTCGGGCTCCATGCCCCGCACCAGGTTGGGTTTGAGCAGCACCCTTTGGCCGGGCCCCACAATCGCGCCCATGCCGCCCAGCAGGTCTATGGCCTGGCGCACGGCCTCATAGACGCGCTCCAATTCATAGTCGCCGCAACGCACCAGGGCCACGCTGGGAGCCGGGCTGGCAGCCTGATTGGCGGCCATCAGCCTTCCGCCTGGGCCAGGGCGCCCACCGCCTCGGCCAGAAAGCGCAGTTGCCGCGCCGCCAGCCCGATCTTGAGGCGGCTGGCCTCGTCCTGCTCCAAAAGGCGCTGCAGGTCGCCCTCTTGCAGGCAACGGGTCAGGCGCTGCACCTCGTCCACAAAGGCATCCAGCGAGTGAAACTTGCGGATGCGGTTGCCATCCTGGGTCGTGGGCTCTAGCGCGCCATAGTCGCGGTCATCTCGGCTCGGCGTGAACCCATCCTGCTGGTCGGGCGCATCCCAGGGCGGCGGCGGGGCATCGCCGGCGTCGCCATCCCAATCCCTGGCCGCGCCACCCTGCGTCATCGGCTCGGGCGCCAGGTGGCTGACCTGCTCCACCGGCCGGGATTCGATCACGGGCACGCGTTCGCCGCGCCGCAGCAGCTCCAGGGCGGCGGCGGGGGCCACGTTGGCGTTGCGCTCCAGGGCCGCGCACAGGCGCGCCAGCTCGGCCGCCGAGAGGCTCTCCTCGATCACAAGCTCGGCCACGGCCTCCTGGCGGGCGTCGGGGGTGATATCCACCAAATGCTGGGCGTGGGTGACCCCGATGGCGCCGCTGGCCACATGCTGGCGCACGGCGGGCGCGAGCTGGGCCAGCCGCAGGTAACGCTGGATCTGGCGCGCCGAGAGCCCCAGGGTGCGGGCCATCTGATCCAGCGCCTGGCTCTGGGGCGCGCCCTGCTGCGCCAGGTGCTGCAACATGCGGTCAAAGGCGCGGCTCTTGTCCATATCGTTCAGGTCCAGGCGCTGCAGGTTCTCCAACACCTGCTGCACCATGACGGACTGGGGGTCGGCGCTCTGGACGGTGACGCAGGGGACGCGGTCCAGCCCGACGACGATGGCGGCGTCGCGGCGGCGATTGCCGTACACCACGCGATAGGCCTGGCCCTCGGGGGCCACGCCCAGCGGCTGCAAGATGCCGTGCTCGCGGATCGTCTCGGCCAGCCCGGCCAGGCTGCCGGGATCGGAGCGCACATTCTCGCGGCTGGGCAACAGGTCGCGCGGGTTCAGGTAGAGGATCTGCTGGTCGTTCTGCATCGGTGCTCCTATGGGAAATGGGCTCGCATGATTCTCGCGCAGAGAGCGCAGAGGAGGAGCGGACCGGTTTTCTCTGCGTTCTTGGCGCTCTCTGCGCGAGGCTTTGGGCGTTCGCGTTTGGGGCCTCTCACTCGGTGGGCTGTGGAATGCGACGATAATCGCCATAGCGCATGAACGCCTGGCAGGCGATCTCTTGCCAGCGGGGATCCAGCCCGATGGAGGCGTTGTCCGTATAGTAACCGCCGATGAACCCGCCCTCCGGCCCGCCCAGGTGGGCGATCAGCTCCCGCGCCTCGTCCTCGATGGCGGCGGCATCGCCGGATTGGAGGGTCTTTTGGATATCCACGGGGCACCAAAAGGCGATCTGCCCGTGAAAGCGGGCCAAGACCTCGATGCCGTGCAAGCGGGGCTGGTCGAACTGGAGCGCGTCAATGCCCGCCTCGATCAGGTCGGGGATGATATCGGTGATCTTGCCGCACGAGTGCATCAAGACCTTGACGCGGCGCTCGTGGGCCATGGCGCACAGGCGCTCGAACCCGGGCTTGAACAGGGCGCGCCAGGTGGCCGGGCGGATCATCAGGCCGGTCTGGGTGCCCCAATCCTCGGGGAACATGACGGCATCCACGCCGCAATCGGCATAGGCGATGATGGCCTCGGCCAGCAGGGCCTCGATGCGGCCCAGCAGCGCGCTCACCTTGTCCGGCTCGAGCAGCAGGTCCATCATAAAATGGTCCAGGCGGCGCATCTTGCGGGCGATGTTAAAGGGAAAGCCGGGCAGGTGGCCGATGCAGAAGCGATCCGTGTTGGCGGCCACGGCCCGCCGGACGGGGGCATAGTTGGCGGGGTTGGCCAGATCCGGCAGGGCCAGGCCATCCAGCCCATCCCAGGATTCCAGCACGCCCCGGGCCACCTCGCCCTTGCTGGTCTTGTCCACCCGGGCCCAGGTGTTGCCCCACTCGTCCACATACTCTTGCCTGTCGCCCCCCACGGAGCGCCAGACGGGCTGGTAGCCTTGCAGCTCATAGCCGGTATTGGCGAGATCGTTCCAGTGGGGCGGGGGGAACGAGGCCGCCAGCCGGTCGGGCTCACGGAACTCGATAGTTCTCAGCACACGCTCGCGGGCATTCATGGTTGCCTCCCTCTCGGTTGGGGGGTAACGACGGGCGCGCCGACGCAGGGGCCCGGCGCGCCTCCATGATACGGCCAAGGGCCGCCGGAGGCAAGCGGGGCGAAAAGGGGGGGCGTGAGGTATCAGTTCAGATTCGAGGGGACGAGTCCCTAACTGACCAGGACGATGATGCCATTATCCTGCAATCGGTGAGCACATAGACTCGGCTATGGAGGGCGGGCGTCTCGCCCGCCTACGCTGCGCAGCAGCGTCCAAAACGCAGCTTTCCAAAGCGAAGAACTGTACAGAACTCGTCTCCGAGCGAGATTAGCCGCCTGCCGGCGGCACGCGGGCGAGACGCCCGCGCCCCAACGCTCCCTGCCGACGTGCCAAACGAGTTGGCCGCTTTCCCCTCAAGTCTGAACTGATACGGCGTGAGCCGATCACCCCTCGTCAGAGCCCCAGGCGAGACCGGGCAACGGGCACTTTTTCGGCGCGAGCTTGCTCGCCAACCAAGCCCGGTGTATGCAGCACAAAGTGAAAATAGTCCGATGAGCTATCTGTAAAGGTGTGGGCCTCTCCGGGCTCGACAATGAGTACATCACCCGCGCACAAAGAGATGGTTTCCTGTTCGATACGAACAAACGAGTTTCCATGCGCAACCATATAGATCTCGGTGATCTGGGTATGCAGATGAGGCTCGTCTATGCCCACATTGGCATAGCCTATGGAGAGGGTCAGATCCGAGTTCCACGGGCCTACATACCAACCCTTGGAAAGGGTAGAATCAGCGCGCTCCATTCGCATGTCTTCCTCCATTCCTCTATTTTCACCCGCTCTACCCCTACCCCCCGAACCCATACGGCAGCACGCAGCCCGTCACGAACCGGCCCGCCTCGGAGCAGAGGAACGCCACACCCTCGGCCACGTCCTGGGGCGTGATGTCCGCGCGCCGCAGCCAGGCCGGGCCGTGGTCGCAGAGCTCAATGGCCGCCGCCAGGCCCTCGATGTGGGCCACAGGCCCCGGCGCCATGACGTTGACCGTCACCCGCCCGCGCCAGGCCTGCTCAGCGGCCAGCAGCATAGCCTGCACCCGGGCGGCCTTGCCCACGTTGTAGGCATAGGCGGGCGAGGGCTTGTTCGGGTGCATGGCCAGGCCGATGAGGCGGCCCCAGCGCCGCTGCAGCATGCCGGGCAGCACCAGGGGCATCAGGTAGTAGAGCGGGGCCAACTCATGGTGCACGTCCTCCAGCGCGCCGGCGGGGTCGAGCCCCTCCGGGGGCTCCGGGTGCCAGCCGCCGCCTGGCCCCACGACGCAGATATCCACACGGCCAAAGCGCTCCAGCGCCGCATCCACCAGCGCCCGGCAGCCCTCGGGCGTAAAGACATCGGCCTGCACGGCCAGGGCCGCGCCGCCGCTGCCCTCAATGTGCGCCACAATTGCCTGGGCGCTCTCTGCGCTGGCGCGATGGTTCACCACCACGTGCGCCCCCTCGCGCGCCAGGGTCAGGGCGATGCTGCGCCCCATTCCGCTGCCCGCAGCGCCCGTAACCAGAGCTACCTTGTGTTTGTCGTTCATCGTGTTACTGCCCTCCCCTTTGCCAACGCTACCAGACCTAGCTTGACCACAAGTGAGTATAGGGCCGCCGGATGTAACCTGTCAAACGCATCGGCCGGTTGCCGCCGCCCTCACATCATGCTATCATCCGCGTCATCCGGTGAAACGAGGTAAACCCATGAACCAGATCGAATCCCGTCCCAGTGCGCCGCCACGCGGCCTCAACCGCCTCGTCGGCTGGTCGCAACACCCCGGTATCCTGCTGGCTATGATGGGCCAGACCTTTCTCAACATGCTGGGCGTTGGCATCGTCGGACCGGTGCTGCCCCTCTATGCGAACTCGTTCAACGTGAGCGCCGCCCTGGTCGGTCTGCTGATCTCGGCCTTTGGCATCGCCCGCATTCCGATCAATGTGCCCGCCGGCAGCCTGGCCGAGCGCCTGGGGCGCAAGCCCCTGCTGGTGGCCGGCCCACTGATTATCGCTCTCTCGGCGCTGCTCACCGGACTGGCGGGCAGCTTTGGGCAGATGGTCTTTTTTCGGCTGTTGCAGGGCGTCGGCTCGGCCTTTCAGATGACGGCGGCCATGATCGTCATGGCCGATATCAGCACCCCGCGCGACCGGGGCCGCACCATGAGCTTTTACCAGGGCTCGCTGCTCTTGGGCACCAGCGTCGGCCCCATCATCGGCGGCTTTGTCGGCGAGCATTTCGGCTTTCGCACGCCCTTTTTCGTCTATGCGGCGCTGGCCCTCTGCGGGGCCATTTGGGCGCTGACGCGCGTCCCCGAGACGCGCCCCACGGATGACCAGGAGCAACCTGGCGCGCCGATCGCCGCCCTGCGCGCCGCCCGCCCAAAGGTTACCTGGCGCGATATCAGCGGCTTGTTGCTCAACCGCGGCTTTTTGCTGGTGAGCCTGGTGACTCTGGCGGTCTTTTTCACGCGTACCGGCAGCCAGAACACCGTGCTGCCCTTGTTGGGCAACGAGCGCCTGGACTTGGGCCCGGCCAAGCTCGGCTATGCCTTTACCCTCATCGCCGTCGTCAATTTCCTCACCATCAATATCGCGGGCATCGTCTGCGACCGTTATGGCCGCAAGACGGCCATTGTGCCGAGTTGCCTGCTGTGCGGGGCGGCGTTGGTGACCTACACCCTGGGGGGCAACTATACCCATTTCATGCTCAGCAGCGTGCTCTTGGGCCTGGGCACCGGCGTCGGCGGCCCGGCCCCGGCGGCCTATCTCGCCGATCTGGAGCTGCCCGGGGGGCGTGGCCTGACCATGGGCGTCTATCGCACCGTCAGCGATGTGGGCGTCACCGTGGGTCCCATCCTCCTGGGTTGGCTCAGCGACCAGTTCAGCTATGACGCCGCGCTGTGGGTCAACGGGCTGCTGTTCGTCGCCGTGGGCCTGGCCTTTGGGCTGTTCGCCCAAGAGACGCGCTCGCGCGCCAGCGACAAGACGGCGCGCCCGGCGGCTGCCTAGCCCGCCGGCGCGCTGGGGCGCAAAAAAAAGGCCCTGGGGCTATCCCCCAGGGCCTTGGCGCATCCGTTAGCGCTATTCTTCGGACTCGTCGGCGCTCGCATCCTCCGCAGGCGCCTCCTCGGCGCCCTCCGCGCCCTCGACCTCTGCGGCCAGTTCGGCCTCTGCCTCCAGCGCCTCCTCTTCCTCGATGGCCGCCCTCGGGATCACGATGCGCGCCACAGCGGCATCCATGTCGTTGAGGATGGTCACCCCCTCGGGAATGTCGAGACCGGACACCAAGATCACCGAATCCAGGCTATCCAGGCGGGTCAGGTCCACGCTGATGGCCTCGGGCAGGTCCTTGGGCAAGCACTCGATATCCAACTGATCCAGCAGTTGGTTCACCACGCCGCCCTCTTCGATAGCAGGGGCTTGGCCATGGGCGATGAGAGGCACCGTGCTCGTAATCGCCTGGCCGGCGATGGTGCGATACAGGTCAATGTGCAGCATATGCCCTGACACCGTGTCGCGCTGGATCTCGCGCACCAATACGATCTCGTTCTCGGGCTGGCCCTCGATGGTCAGGTTGATCAGCCGTGTGGTGCCTGCCGCGCGAATGATCTGCTGCAGGGCGTGCTCGTTAAACTGGAGCGGCCGCGCGTCATAGCCGTAGCCATACAGGACGCCTGGGATCAAGCCCGCCCGGCGCATCGCGCGGGGGGTCATGTCTCGATCTCGCGGGCTGGCCGCCAGCATTTTCATCTCTGCCATATCGTTCTCTATCCTCCAACTGTCTCTGGTGCGGCCCAAATGCGGCCCGCGCGGCGAGCGAGCCGTGGTTGCCAGGGCTCGTCCCGATAGGGCTGCATCGTACACAGGCCCTTGGAGAGTGTGGGTGTGGGGCGTCTTTTCGAGCGACCACAGATCATGCTACGCCACTGCACGCAAAGCGCATATACAGAGGGCCATTGCGCACAGCGTCGGTCGCCCACACAGGTTCTCACGCCATTCTAGCGCCAGAGCGGGGGGTGTCAAATGCGGCGCTCGTGTCTCGGGGGCGCGGAGGAGACCTTGTTGCGCTGGCGTACCATACGAAGCCAGCGCAGCAAGCTGCGGGTGATGCGCAGCGCCTGCTCTGCATCATCGTGGGTGGGCCTGTAGCCGCGATGCACGATGTCGTTGCGCAGATCGTTGACGCGGCCGAACCCCTGCCAGAGCGTGCGGTTCTCGTTGCGCAGATTGTAGCCACAATAGCGGCCCATGAGCGGGCCGAGCTTGGAGGTCAGGTTGCGGGTCGAGAGCATCTGGTCTACCTGATGGTCGTCCACGCCCCGGAGCAGCATGGCGCCGGTGAGCAGGGACGAGGAGGCGGCCTCCAGGGCCGTGTGGCAGGTGGCGATGGCTTGGCGCGGGAAACGCTGCATCAGGGCGCGCTCGGCCTCGATCAGCAGCTCATCGGCCAGATCCACGGGCTGCTCATCCTTCAGGGCGTGGCTCAACTCCCGATACCAGGCATCGCTGCGAGATACCAGATCAAAGGTCTCGCTGTGGGCCATCTCTTTGCGGATCAGATCCTCCTGGAGGGGGTCTTCCAGCAGTACGGCGCCGTCGTCGCTGCGCACCGTCAGATCAATATCGTCGCGGCGCAGGTCGAACAGGTGATAGATGTGGCCCTGGCGGCGCACCACCGCGACCAGGTTGTTCATCGCCTCCAATGCCCTGGCGCAAAAGCTCTCACGTAGCGCATCCAGCGCCTGGGGCTTTTCCAGGGTGGCCTCATCCAACGGCTCGACGACGGTTGCGCCCGAGTTGATCGAGCCGAGGGCGGCCACGTTGGGGCCAAAGACCACCTGCAGCACAAAAGGATGGTCGTACCAGGTGTAGGTCGTCAGACCGTCACCGACGGCATTGGGGGGGATGCTCTCGGCCAACTCGGCTTGCGGGCCAACCGAGAAAAAGGGCTGGTAGCGCCGGGCCGAGATGTGCGCCGTAATCGGGCCGTGAGAGGTCTCGATGGTATAGGTCCCCTCGCGCAGGCCGAATGGCAAGCTGGCAAAGGCTACGAGCACCGGCATGAGCGATTCTCCTTGGGGTGCAGGGATGCTGCTGTACTATAACGCAAATGAACGGGCTTGACCAGGATGAGCCTGGCGGGAATGGAATCTGGCAGCCAGGGGCTGTGGATGGCCGACCACATGGCGGGCCAGGCGATGGGCGTTCCCTGCTCCCTACCACTCTTCGTGCGAAGGCGGCCTTCGGCGACGCTTGGCTGTGCTCCGGCGGTGCTTGGCCTCCAGCCGGGTCTGGCGCGCAGCCCGCGAGGGCCGTGTCGCGATGCGGCTGGGCGTCTGGCGCAGCGCTTGGGCCAACAGCGCCCGAAAACGCCCCAACACCTGCTGGCGATTGCGCCACTGGCTGGGCGTATCCTGTGAGGTCAGGTGCAGCGTGCCAGCGCCGTCAATCAGGTTGGCCAGCCGTTCCTGCAGCAAGGCGCGTTGCTCCTTGCTGAGGCTGGGCGAGGCCGCGACATCGAACAGCAGCTCGACCCGGGTCGCCGTGCGGTTGACGTTCTGGCCCCCCGGCCCGCTGGAGCGCGAGAAGCGGAAGGCGATCTCCTCTAGCGGGATCGCGAGCTGGCGGTTGATCTGGAGCACTGGCTGGGTCAACAGAGTTCCCCCTCTATCTGGGCGGGAGGCAGCGCGGCGGCGGGTGTTTGGCAGGCCGGTATGAATCGTAACGCCGCCGGGGCGCCTTGGCAAATGCGGGCCGTGGGCGCCGCCGTGGGCGCGCCGCCGCATCTCAGCGCGAGTGGCCCTCTGGCGGCCAATGGGTGTATAATCGGCGCCAGTATGGCGCGAAAGAAGGGGACAAAAGTGGCAGGATCGCAGGGCAGGCGCGCAGTTATCTGGGCACTGGCGGTCGTGGCGGTGTTGGCCGCCGCCGCATGGGGCGCCATGAGCCTGCGCCAACCTGCGGGGTCGGCGGCGGCGCTCCCCAACGCGACGGCGGAGCCGACTCGGGAGGCTGTGGCAACCGAGGCGCCCAGCCCCACTCCCTCGCGTATGCCCCCCACCGGCGAGCCAGCTCGCTCGCCCGAGCCGACCGCCACGGCCACGCTGTACATCATCTCGGCGGTGCAGATTGCCCCGCGCCAGCCCACGCCCACGGCCCAGACAACGGATGCCGCCCCGGGCGATGCCCTGGCGGGGGCCACCGGGCGTATCGAGATCCCGGCCCTGGGCATTGACCAGCCCATTGTGCCGGTCTCCTGGCGGATGCGGGTGATTGACGGCCAGCCGGTGGCCATGTGGGATACGGTAAAGGGCGCAGTTGGGCACCATCGTGGCTCGGCCGGCCTGGGCGAGCCGGGCAACACCGTGCTTACCGGCCACACGAGGGGCGATGGCCTGGGCGAGTTCCAGAACCTGTGGGACCTGCAGGAGGGCCAAGAGGTGCGCCTGTACGACGCCCAGGGGCTGGAGCACATCTATCTGGTGGAGAGCGTCATGATTCTGCAGGAGATCGGGCTGACTGTGGAGCAGCGCCAGGAGAACGCCCGCTACCTGCAACCCACCGATGACACGCGCCTCACGCTGGTTACCTGCTGGCCCGAGTGGGTATATACCCACCGGGTGATCGTGATCGCCAAGCCCAGGTAGGTCGGGGCCAGGTAACCTCATGCGGCGCACGCGCTTTTTACGCCATTGGGACTTGAACTCTGGGCGAGATGTGCTATAATGGGACGTAGTGCCAAAGCGATTTCTGTTGCCTAGTGTACAGGGGACGCGCTCCTGAGGCTGCTTGGCGCGCAGCCTGGCTCGGGCGCATGGGTTGTGCTGTGGTCATAGAGGGATGCCCGGCTCGCGAGGGCCTGCGCGATCCGCTTCCCCTCGGTGGCCGATAGGAGGAAACGATGCACGAAGAATCTGACCGCAAATCCTACATCTGGGTGCTGGCAGTGCTTGTACTGCTGCTCTTGGGGGCTATCCCTGTCGCCTGGGCCGGCCCGTTGGCGCAGCCCGGCCGCCAGACCATTCCACCCCCGCCCACCCCCACGCCGGTCATTATCATCGAGGAGCAGGTCGTCGAGCCGGAAGAGCCGGTGACCATCACGATCACCGTGCGCAACGAGCGCGAAGACCCGATGGAAGACTGCGTCATCTACCTCGAGCCGGTTGAGGGCGTCGAGTACATCATCGATGGCGAGGTGGTCGAAGCGCCCTACGAGATCCATATCGGGACGATCCAGCCGGGCCAAGAGGTAGTGGTCGAGATCGTCGTGCGCCTCACCGAGGATGCTCTGCCCTGCACCGAATACGTGATCCGTATCTATCTCGAATGCGAAGGCGAGGCATCCGTCTTTCGGCAGGTTGTGCTGACTGCGCCTTGCCCCGCGCTGCCCGAGGTAGGTGAATAGGGGCGGCATCGTCCGGATGCGCCTTGGCCGGGGCCCTTTAGTCTTGGCCTCGTTGGGGGAGAACCATCTTTCCCAGCGAGGCCCTGTTCATCTGCTCGATGGCTCATATCCGTTTTGAGGAGACGACGCAATGGCCGAAAAGAGCCCCTCTCTTGATGCAATGCCCCTCGACGAGCCTCCCCGCGTTGGTTGGCTGGCCAGGGTATTGGGGCTCTCTCAAAACACCCTGGGGCTCTGTTTCTCCGAGCGGCGGCTCTTGCTCTTTATCATTGATCTGGTGGTGATCTCGGCGGCCTTGCTCCTGGCTCTTTGGGCGCGCTCGGCGATCTTTCGCGAGATGGAGCCCGTGGGCTATTTTCCCCTGCGCCCCATCTGGTGGATTGTCCTGGCTGCGGTGTGGGCGCCCCTCGCCCTTGTCTTTGATTGCTACAACCTCAAGCTCGCATCAGAGCCCGGCCGTGGCATCGTATATGCGATGGGGTGCGCTCTGTTTGTCTCGGTGATCTATCTGATCATCCCCATCTACTCGGCGCCCCTCACGCGCTCGCGCCTGGCCTGGTTCCTGTTCGCTTTTGGCGCTGTCGCGGGCGAGGGTCTGTGGCGCCTGGGCTATGCCCGCTTTTTCCGGCAGGCGCCCTTTGCCCGCCGTGTCCTGATCGTGGGGGCGGGCGGGGCGGGCCGGGCTCTGGCCGAGGAGGTTGCCCGGTTGGGGGAGTATGCCGGGGTGGATCTGGTCGGCTTTATGGATGACAATGCCGCGCTGCGGGGCGAGGAGGTGGTGGCCGGCTACCGCGTCCTGGGCGATAGCCACGATCTGGCGGCTCTGGCGCGACGGTTGCGCGTTGTGGATATCGTGGTGGCGATCACCAACACCCAGGTGATCCGCGCCGAGTTGATGCAGGCCCTGATCGAATGCTGGATCAACGGGATGAGCGTGCTCCCGATGCCCGTCTACTATGAGCAAGTGGTCGGCGCCATCCCGGCGGAGCACCTGGGGCAGAACCTGTTCGCGCTGGCCAGCACTCAGGTTGGGGTGGGCCTGCGCTTGTGGTTGGTCTTTCGCCGTCTGGCCGACCTGGTGGCCGGCGCCCTGGGGTTGCTCGTCACCGGCGCCCTGTTCCCGTTCATCGCCCTCGCCATCGTGCTCGAATCTCCCGGGCCGGTCTTTTACCGGCAAGAGCGGGTGGGGCTCGGCGGGCGGCGCTTTTGGCTGACCAAGTTCCGCTCCATGATCCCCAATGCAGAGCAGCAGGGGGCCGTCTGGGCGGCCAAGGATGATGCGCGCAAGACGCGCGTGGGCGCGTTTCTGCGGCGCACCCGGCTGGATGAGCTGCCCCAGTTCTGGAATATCCTCAACGGCACCATGACCCTGATCGGCCCGCGCCCCGAGCGCCCCGAATTTGTCGAGCAGTTGACCGGGAGCTTGCCCTATTTTCCGATCCGCCATTCGGTCACCCCGGGCCTCACCGGCTGGGCGCAGGTGCGGTTTCGCTATGCCAGCAGCGTGGATGATTCCCTGCAAAAGCTATGCTACGATCTCTACTATATCAAGCGGCGCGGCCCCGTGCTGGATGCCCTCATCTGCCTCTACACCTTGCGGGTTCTGCTGCGGATGGAGGGCTCGTGATGGCGCGGCGGCGCGGCGCGTCGTGCAGGGGCCGTAGGCCATGCCCCGCAGTCCCTCTCGCGTAGCGCCCGTGTTCCCCTGGCCTGCCTCATGGCGCACCCTACGCGCAGCCCTGGTTGGGCTGGCCCTCGTGGCTTTGGCGCGTTCCCTTCCCCCGCCCGCCTTCCCCGGCCCCAGGGCCGGTTTGGTGGCCGTGCAGTGGCCCACCTCTCAGGCGCTGGATCAACTCGGGAGCGTCTGGTACTATATCTACAGCTTTGAGGGCCCCGTCTATTCGGGCCATCATCGGGTGCTGATGGCCCTGCCGCACTATGACGAGGCGCGGCTGGCGGCGGCCATGCGCCAGAACCCCGGCGCTTGGTGGTTGGTGGGCAACGAGCCCAACGACCCCTATCAGGACAACCTCTCGCCCGAGGCGTATGCCGCGTTCTATCATCGCTTTGAGCGGCTGGCGCGGCGGGTGGACCCCACGGCCCGTCTGATGCCGGCGGGCATCGCCAACGCGGACTGGCAGTGGGCCGAGGCTTTTCGCGCGGCCTATCGCCGGGCCTATGGCCGCCATCCCCGCGTGGATGCCTGGAACGTGCACAACTATATTCTGGAGCCCGATCTGGATCAGCTCGACCAGGATGCCTTTCGGGCGCGCCTGATCGCCTTTCGCGAGTGGATGGCCCGTGCAGGCGAGGGCCACAAGCCGCTGGTGCTCAGCGAGTTTGGCGTGCTGATGGGGCTGGAACGCCACGACACGCGCTACGCGCCGCCCGAGGCCATCAGCGCCTACATCCACGAGACCGTGGCCTGGCTCTACGCGACGGACTATGTGCAAGCCTGGGCCTGGTTCGCCAACCATACCTCGGGCCTCTTTAACGGCGATCTGTACGATGCAGAGGAACGGTTGACACCCTATGGCGTGGCCTATCGCGATGCCATTCGCGCGGCGATCGGGAACCAAGAGGGAAGGAAAGATGCTCCGTAAGAACGCGCGCCGCTTGCCCGGCCTGCTGTGGGGGCTCTTGCTCCTGGCCCTGGCAGCCCTGAGCGCTGCCGGGGCTCAAGGGGCCTCCGCAGCCGGGCCCTGGCTGCTCGACGACGCCGAGTTCGTACGCGGGCTGCCCACGGTGACGCCCCGACCCACCCGCGCGCCGACACCGGCGGCCACGCCCCAATCCGCCCGCACGCCAGCCCCGCCACGCGCTGCCCAGCTCTATACGCCCCTGCAGCGCTTTGGCCTGGCCTTTAGCCCTGGCTATGGCGCCCTGGCCGATTACCCATTGCAGCAATTGCCCTTTGGCTGGTACGCGGATTGGGCCGTGCGCGAGCGCCCCCAGTTGGCCGGCCGCTACGAGTTCGCCCAGACCATCCGAGTCAGCCCCGACCACTATCCGCCCCACTGGGAGGGGTTGCAGCGAGCTATCCTTGCCAACCCCGGGTCGCTCTGGATCATCGGCAACGAGCCCGAGTGCATTCACCAGGACCGGCGCACGCCCGAGGAATACGCCGAGATCTATCATACCCTATACACCTACATCAAACGCCACGATCCCACGGCCCAGATAGCCATTGGCGGCGTGGTGCAGCCCACGCCCTTGCGCCTGCAATGGCTGGATCGTGTGCTGGCCCACTATCGGGCCGCCTATGGCCGCGCCATGCCGGTGGATGTCTGGAACATCCACGTCCAGATCCTTCAGGAGAAACGGGGCGAATATGGCGCCGATATCCCCGTGGGGATCGCGGCAGACGAGGGCCGCCTGTACCCCTGGTGGGAGAACGACAGCATCGAGCATTTCAAGCAACTGGTGTGGGAGATGCGCCGCTGGATGGCGGCCCGGGGCTATCAGAACAAGCCGCTGATCATCTCCGAGTTTGGCGTGCTGATGCCCACGACCCACTTTGACGCGCTGGATGGCCCTGGCGCAGGCCAGGCTCGCGTCATGGCCTTTATGAGCGCCAGCTTGGATTTCCTGCTCACGGCCAAGGACGCCGAGATCGGCCACCCCGCCGATGGCGGGCGCCTGGTGCAGCGCTGGCTCTGGTTCAGCCTCAACCATCCTTCGTGGGAGCAGCTCCCCGGCGGCATGAGTGGCTTTAACGGCGGCCTGGCCGACCCCTTTACCCAGCAACTGACCACCTATGGCCGGCACTATGCCGCCTATATGCGCACCCTCTTTGGGGCTGGCCGATGAGCGACGCGCCCCGCACCGCGCACCCCTGGGGGCGCCGGCTTGGGCGGGCCTGCGCCGTCGCGGCCTTGCTCTGGTGCGCCCTGGTGGGCTATCGCCTGTTGGGCGTCTATGCCCACGCCCGGGGCGCCGCCCAGTCCGCCCGCCAGGTGTGGCAGACCCGCGACGCCGGGGGCATCGTCCAGCCCGCGCCGTCGCAAGCCCTGCGTTCCCAGCTTGGCTCATTCGAGGCGCATGTGCAGGGGCTCGCTCGCCTGGTGCGCCCCTTGGCCTGCCCCCTGGCCCGCCAATCCCTCTGGCCTGCGGCTCAGCGCCTGGGCATCCTGGGCTGCGATGGCCTCGATCTGGCCATCGGCCTGGCGGCCACGGCCTGGTGGGGGGCGCTGGAGCTGGAGAGCGCCGCCGCCCAGTACGGCCAGGTGACCACGGCCCCCGGTGCGCCCTTTGTACACGCCGAGGACCCTCTGGACCGCGCCCTGACGCGCCTGGGCCGCGACCGCCAGCGGCTGCTGGGCCTGCGCCCCGGAGCCGAGCGTCTGGCGGCGGCCCTGGGCGCATTCTCCTGGCCTCTGGCGCGCCTATCCACCCTGGCCCCCTTGCCGACCCTGGCGGTGGATGGCCTGCTGCTGGCGCCCGAGCTATTGGGCGGCGGCCAGGAGAGGTTGTTCCTGGTTGTGGTGCAGAACAGCGACGAGCTGCGCGCAACAGGCGGCTTTATCAGCAGCGTGGTGGCGCTCCACATGGAGGGTTACCGGCTGCTCTCCCTGGATTATATGAACAGCTATGACGTCGAGACCGAGGGCTATCTCATGCCGCCGGCGCCCCAGCCGTTGCAGACCTACATGCTAGCCCCCGGCCTGGTCTTTCGCGATGCCAACTGGTCGCCCGATTGGCCCACCTCGGCCCAGGTGTTGGCCGCCCTCTATCAGGCCAGCCGTGGCGAGACGGTGCATGGCGTGGTGGCCCTGGATACGGCGTTGTTGCGCCTGGCCCTCGATGCCACGGGGCCTATCCCTGTGGGCGCCTATGGCGTGACCATCACCGCCGACAACCTGCTGGAGACGGCGGAGGCGTTCTGGGAGACCCCCCAGGAGGGCGCCTCGCTGGCCGAGCGCACGGTCAACCTGTGGAGCTGGCTCCAGCACCGCAAGGACTTTGGCGGCGTCTTTATCCAGGCGGGCCAGGCGCGTCTGGAGCAGTTCTCGCCGCGAGATTGGCTACGCCTGGCGACGGCCCTGGGCGAGGGCGCCCGCCGCAAGCATCTCCAGGCGTGGGCCCTTGAGAACGAGGGCGCCCGCCAAGACCTGGCCCGCGCAGGCTGGGCCGGGGCGATCCATCGGGGCGAGGGCGATTACCTCATGGTGGTGGATGCGAACGTGGGCTATAACAAGGTGGATCGCAATATCGAGCGCGCCATCTCCTACAACCTCTCCTTCGCAGATGGCGCGCCCGTGGCCACGCTCCAATTGACCTACCGCAACCACGCCACCGCCGAGCTGGACTCCTGCATCCACGAGCCCCAGGTGTTGGAATCGTACGAGGCGCTGACCCAACAGTGCTACTGGAATTATGTGCGCGTGCTGGCGCCCCGGGGTATCGAATTGCTTGACGTAACGGGTGGCGACCACCCCCTGGATGTGGGCCAGGAGCAGGGGCGCGCCAGCCTGGGGACCCTGCTCGTCGTGCCGCCGGGCCAAGAGCGCACCCTGACCTTGGCCTACCGCCTGCCTGCCGAGGTGGTGACCTGCGCCGACGGCCTCTGCCGATACCGGTTGACGGTGCAAAAGCAGGCCGGCGCCGAGGCCACCCCCCTGGCCGTGGGCGCGAACATTTCCCCCGCCAGCCTGGATGCAGTGGGGTGGGAGCGCAACGACGGGGCGCTCTCGCTCCTCACCACGCTAGAGACCGACCGCACCGTGGCCTGGAGCTGGCGGCCGGCCACGCCCTGAAACCCCTGTGCAAATCACTCCTGGGATGGCTCGCCACTTGTAGATATAGAACATATGTTCTATACTGCCTATGAAACCATCTATCCCCACGGTATGCCCGCAGCGGCGGAAACTGATGGAGGAGAGGCCGATGCTAGATGACGAGGTTCGCGCCGTGATCCGCATCCTCAAACGGATCATGCAGCAGGAGCACCTCTCGGCCCAGGGGCTGGCGCGCCGGCTGGGCTTTTCCGCCGGGCACCTCTCGATGATCTTTTCCGGCAAGCGGCGCCCGGGCATGCGCTTTATCCGCGCTGCCGTGGCCCGTTACCCCGAGATCCGCCAGGTGATTCATGCCCAGTTCGAGCGCCCGCCGGAGGAGAGGCGCAAAAACGCCCCCCGGCGATAGGCCGAGGGGCGTATGCGGTCGAATGGGTCTAGCGACGGCGAAGCGAGAGCGCCGCCGTGGCGATAGCAACCTTGAGCAGGTCGGCGCCGATAAAGGGCACGACGCCCAGGTTCCAGGCGTTGCCCAAGTTGCCGACAAAGCCCGCCAGCCAGGCCATGCCCAGGCTATAGATCACCGCCACTGCCGATAGGCCGCCCAGGGCGCGCCAGAGCCAGCCACGCCCATTGGCGCGCTGGCCGAGCCAGCCCGCGACCATCGCTGCCAGCGGGAAGCTCACCAAATAGCCCGCCGTGGGCGAGACAAAGGCGGCCGGCCCGCCCAGCCCCGCAGCCGTCAGAGGAGCACCGGCCAGAATGGCCTGTAGATAGATCACTTGCGCCAGCAAGCCGTCGCGGGGGCCCAACACCAAACCGCTCAACACCACCACCATCATCTGCATCGTGAGGGGGATGGGCGAATTGGGCACCAGGGCGCTCAGCCGCGCGCTGATGGCCGTGGCCACGGCAAACAGCAGAATGCCGATCACCCGGACACGAGCCGAGCTATTCTCACGGTATAGGCTCAGAGTCTGCATACGATCCTCCCAATAGCTTGCGGGCACTCGATATACTCGCGCAACTATACGGGAGAGGGCAGAGGCTGTCAAAACATGGCCTTGAGGTATCGCGTCATGTGGCGCCCGCCGGAGCTATGCAGATGCGCCTAACGGTCGAAAAAGAGCCGCTCGATGTCCTTGCGCGAGAGCCGGCCTTGCTCGATGTGCTCTTTGATCTCCGCCACCTGCTGCATCAGAGGGCTGGCCCGCAGGCTGCGCAGGGGATGGCCAGGCTCCGGCAGCTCGGCCGGCAGCTCGACAGGCTGGCCGTACAGCAGGTTCACCACCGCTTGCAGCACCTGGTCGTTGCTCACCAGGCGCCCGTGGGTATCTTGCACATAGTAGACCTGCAAGCGCTTGTCCTGGGCCGACCACAAGGGCACCTGCTCATCGCCCGATTCTGGGCCGCTATCCTGATAGACCGCAACCAGAGGACACCCCTGCTGCCCATCGTCGCGCCGGACATCGCGGATGGTGCGCTGGTGGCACCCGACGATATTCACCATCTCGACCTGGGGATCGGAGGCGGCCAGCGCCGCGTGCAGCGCGCGGGCATCGTCCAGGTAATCCTGGCGGATCCAGGGCAGGCCCCACGCCGACGCATCGTATATGTCCCAATCAAAGGGATAGTCGCGCTGCGGGCGAAACAGCTCCGGCGGGGCCGGCAACAATTGGTAGAGCGAGGGTAGATTGGCCGTAAAGCCCGTCATGTCGTTCTGCTCGTTCAGGCGGGCCACCAACTGGGCGGGGTTCTGCTCATCGGTAAAGGTCAGCGCCGTCGCGGGGGCGCCGTGGAACGGCGTGCCGATCATGATGACACGCTCGATCAGCCGCTCCGCCTCTTGTGGATGCCGCGCCAGATAGGCCCGGGCCACCAAGCCACCCATGCTGTGGCACACGATGGCATAACGGCGCCCGGGCTCGGCGGTATTCCAGCGCTGGATGCTGGCGTGCAACTGGTCGGCATTGCCCTCGATATGGCGGCGCCAATCATACGGGAACTGGTATAACCGCGAGTGGGAGGCCAGAGCCCGAATGAGTTGCAGATAGGTCATCTTTTCGATGCCGACGGGCGTGATTTCCACATCGGGCGAGCGATCGGAGCGGCCGTCGGGGGCCAGGTCCAACAGGTTCAGGTGGCCATCCATGATGATCATGGGGTTGAACCAGAGCAGGGCGCTCAGGCCGCGCGTGCTGGCCAGGAGCGACCCCAAGATGCCCGGCAACAGGATGGTGGCGACGCGCGCCTCTTGCCCCTGCGGGGGGCGCAACAGCGCGCGCACATTGGCGGTCTCCCGCTGCTCGAACACGTGCGCCAACACGCGGTCCACGGTCAGGAACTCGGCGCCCTCGCGCAGCAGGTTCGTCGGCAGGCTATCCAGTTGGCTCAGGAGCCATTGGGTAAAGGCATTGCCCAGATCAGGCATGGTCGCTCTCCCTGATGTACGGCTTGCGATCATGCGCCCCCGCTGCCGGAGGCGCTCACACTCTATACAGCGCGAGGGGCCGCCCGGTTGCGGTGTGCCCTCAGGAAGGCGGCGCGTCCTGCTCGGGTTGCTCCGCCAGGGCCTCCAGGATGGCGCGCACGATCACGGCGTCCATATGGTCCAGATCGCGCCAGAGCGCATCGCCGCGCTCGCCCGAGAGGATGCGCATGATGGCGCGGCCCAGGTTCCGCCAATCGGCGACCGTTTCCATCTCCTCGATGGTCTGGGCGACCTCAGCATCCATCGTTTCGCCACGGGCGCCCTGCGCCACGGCGTTGATCACCGATTGCCAGCGCATGCGGATGGGCCCGGCCTGCGGCGAGCGGGCAAAGGCCGTCTGGGTGGCAGCCCGCCAACGGGCAAGCTCCTCGGCCTGCCCGCGCTCTTGGGCGATGCGCTGTAGGAGCAGGTACAGCTCCCAGGGAACCATGTCTGGCCCTGCGCTCTCGGCGGTCTCTAGCGCGGCCTCGGCCTCGGCCCGGGCATCCTCGGCGCGGCCTTGTTGCAGCAACAACTCGGCCAGGCTCGCCCGGCTGGCGATCAGGCCAGGCGTGATGTCGTGCTCGGCATAGAGCGCCAGCGCCTGCCGAAAGAGGCGCTCGGCCTCGGCCCCATCGCCGGATTGCGCGGCCACCTGGGCCAATTGCACCACGATCTGGCCCTCCAGCAGGGCGTTCTCGCTATCGTGGGCATGGCCGAGGGCGCGCGCCAAATGCTCCCTGGCCCGATCCAGATCGGCGGGGGGGCGCATGGCCAGCGAGGCCAACTGGGTCTCGATGGCGGCCATGCCTGGCGCATCCTGGGCGCGGCGCATCTGTTCCAGCGCCCGGGCATAGTGCTCTCGCGCCTGCTCGGCCTGGTTGCGACGCACGGCGATCACGCCCATCCGCGCGTGCAGGCCACCCTCGGTGGCCGGGTCAGAGAGCGAGGTTATCTCTCGCAGGCCCGCCTGGCACTGTTGCTCAGCCTCCTGATACTGGCCCGTGGCGATCAGCGTCTCGGCCAGCTCGGCATAGAGCTCGGCCCGCTCGCGCCGGGCGGCGGGCTCGCGCCCCAGGTCGTTCAGCGCCTCGATGCCGCGTTGCAGCGGCACCAGCGCCAGGTCGTAACGGCGCCCCAGGCGCATGGCCCGGCCCAGCCGGCAGAGCGTGCGGGCGCGGTCCAGATCGGCCTCCATGCCGATATAGTTCAGGCCGCCCTGAACGTTCATCCTCTCGACCAGTTGCCGCAGCAGGGCGCTGGCCGGGGCCAATTGGCCCGCTTCGATCATGCGGTCGGCCTGGCTCCACAAGAGCTGCACACCTGGGCGCCCCAGGGGTCCCTCGCGAGGGACGGCCTTGGTGGTGGCCTCTTGCACGCGCTCGGTCGCGTGGCGGGCCTCATCGGCAAGCCCAAGCGCCTCCAGCAGTTGGGTATACAAGCGGCCATAGTTGATCGCCAGCACCAGGTCCTGATCCTCCAGGATCAGATCCAACGCCCGGCCCATGTTGCCGATATCGTGATAGGTGAGGGCGGCAACGCTCTGCGGCGCGCGCTCGCGCATGCGCAACAGCCACCCGAGAAAGGCCAGATAATGGCCGGAAAAGGTTGCCCCGAGTTGCTGTCGGGCGCGAGAATCCAGGCGTTGGCGCGCCAGCCTCTTGAGGGCGGGGTGCATCTGGATATAGGGGGTGGATAGATCGGCGACGGCCTCTTGGCCTGCCAGGCCGGCTTGCGCCAGAGCGGTCTCATGCTCCTCCCAGATGGCTGGGTCCAGGCCCATGATCCCCAGGCCGATGTGCTGGGGAAAGCCCCCCATGAATAGGCCCAGGGAGGGGATGCACAGGCGCAGCGCTTCAGGCAACGCCTGGAGCAAGCGATCAAAGAGGATCTCTAGCGCCTCGTTCCGGAAACGAGCCTCGCCCGTGGCCAGGCCGGGGAGATCGGATAGCAGCCTGGCCGCCGCTTTGTCCGGCGCGGCGCCAACCAGGCGGGCCGCCATCAGGCGCAGCGTCAGCGGGTGCCCGCCCAGGGCGCTGACCAGCGTGTGCAGCGTCTCCGGCTGGGGCGGGGGCGCGCCTAGCCAGCGGCATAGGCGCGCCAGAAGCTGGGCGGCATCCTCCTCGCCCAGCAGGGATAGCTCTAGACTGCGCGCGCCCTGCAATCGGCGGGCGCTTTCCGGCAGGGCCGCGCCGTCGGTGAGGATGCAGAGCCGGCTGGGGCTGGCGGCGGCCAGTCGGTTGGCCAGCCGATACCACTCGCCCACCTCCACAGGGCCTGTCATCAACTCGCCGCCCGGCAGCACGGCCTGGAAATCATCCCAGATGACCAGAGTCGGCCTCTCTTGCAGGCTGGCGATGATGGCGTCTACGGCGTCGTCGCCGGCCGGGGCGCTGTCCAGCAGGCGCCGCCCCAAGTCGTACAGGGCGACAGACGCCATGCCCGAGCGGCCCAGGCTGCTATAGACCACGCGCTCGAAGCGGCCTGTGCGCACCAGCCAGCGGGCCGTCTGGCCGACCAGGGCGGTCTTGCCAAGGCCATCGTAGCCGTATATCCAGACGGGCGCTGCTTTCTCCGGCGCCAGCAGGCTCTCCAGTTCCACCATCTCGCGGCTGCGGCCCACCAGCCCCAAGGGGGGCTCGGCCGGCAGGCTGCCCGGCTCGCCCGGGCCAGGGAGCCTCTCCAGCGCCCCGCCCAAGGTATGCCGGGCCAAGGGCGCGACCTGGCTGATGCCGGATGCCTGGCCGCCGGCGGGCGAGGTCCAGCGCGCATCGCTGCGCCCGTAGAGCCGCAACGCGGGAGTGGCGTCCGCCGCGCGGCGCGTAGCCTGGCCCACAAGAGCTGCGGCGCTCTCGACCGAGACGCCCAGCGGCTCCCCGGCCAAGAGCTGGGCCAGCAACTCGGACATCAGGGTATGGGCGAGCTTGCCCGAAAGATCGGGGCGCACCCAGAGCGCCGGCGCGCCGCTCTGGGCGGCCAACGCCTCGGCCAGGGAGGGCGCCTCGGCAGCGCCGGATTGCACGCGCAGCAGGGCCAGCGAGACGCCCGCCTCGGCCAACAGGCTCCCCAGCGCGTCGGCGCCCACCCCTTGCGCCTGGCCCTCGCCCTCAAAGAGGACCTCGGCGCTCTGGCCGTCCAGCGCGCCATCCACGATCACCATGTCCACACGAGGCTGTTGCGCCGCGCCCAGGCGCGCCGCCAGCGCCGCCGGGGTCGCGGGGCGCAGATGCTCGGCACGCACCAGGGGGCCCTGCGCCTCGATGCCCTGGTACAAGCCCTCCAGCGTAGCGTATGTCAGGGTGTCTCGGGTAGCAGGGGGGCGCGGCGCTATGATCAAAATGACGAAAGGCGAGCCGGATTGGGTCACAGGATGCCTCCCAGTGGGTTCAAGGGGAACGCGCTGCGCCCTTGATTGGGGCTGCGCAGGGCCAAAGCCGATGCCAATCGCATTATACCCGATCGAGGGGCTTTTGCTAAAGCTATCTGATTGGTATATCATGTGTCGCCAAACGCTTTTGCGTGCAAAATGCCCCTAAAAGGTGAACGCCGTATGGCCTACGAATACCCCGATGATGCCGAATTGTTTGACGACCTGATCGAACAGGATTTTGGAGATCTGGAGGCCGATCGCTCTGAGGGCGAGCTAGAGCTGCCTGTGCTTGCCTTGCGCGATTCGGTCATGTACCCCCACATGATGGCGCCGCTGCTGGTGGGGCGCAATAGCTCGCTCAGCGCCGTGGATGCCGCTATGGAGGACGACCGGCGCATGATTGCCATCGCCCAGCGCCAAGAAGAAACCGAGGAGCCGGGCGAGGGCGACCTGTACACCGTTGGCACCGAGATCGTGATCGGGCGGCGGCTGCGTATGCCCGATGGCTCTGTCAGCGTCTGGGTGCAGGGGCAGCGCCGTGTGCGCGTCGAGGGCTATACCCGGCTGCGCCCGCACCTGGTGGCCCGCGCCGTTGCGCTGGAAGATACCTGGGAGAACACCCTCTCTACCGAAGCGCTGATGCGGGCCGTGCTGGCGCTCTTTGAGAAGGTGGTGCAGCTCAACCACAACTTGCCCGAGGATGCCTATGTGGCCGCGGTCAATGCCGAGGATCCGGCCTTGCTCTCAGACCTGGTGGCGTCCATCCTCGGCCTGGATATCGAGCGCCGCCAAAGGCTCCTGGAGGAGCTGGACGCCACCCGCCGCCTCGAGTACCTGAGCATCGAACTGGCCACCGAGCTGGATGTGCTAGAGTTGGAGGACCGCATCCAATCGCAGGTGCAGGAAGAGATTGACAAGGGGCAGCGCGAGTATTTCCTGCGCGAGCAGATCCGTGTGATCCAGGACGAACTGGGCGAGGGCGACCCCTATGTCGAGGAGGTCAAGGACCTGCGCGAGCAGCTTGCCACGCTGGGTCTGCCCGAAGAGGTAGAAAAGCGCGCCACCCGCGAGTTGCACCGCCTGGAGGGGCTGCCTTCCATCGCCCCTGAGACGGGCATCATCCGGGGCTATCTGGATTGGATCATCTCGCTGCCCTGGACGCAGGAAACCGAGGACAACCTGGACCTGGCCGTGGCTGAGCGCATCCTAGAGCAGACCCACTTTGGCCTGCCCAAGGCCAAGGAGCGCATCCTGGAGCACATGGCCGTGCGCCAATTGGCGGCGGATCGCATGAAGAGCCCCATCCTGTGCTTTGTGGGGCCGCCCGGCACCGGCAAGACCTCGCTGGGCCAATCCATCGCCAAGGCGTTGGGGCGTCATTTTGTGCGCGTCAGCCTGGGCGGCATCCGCGACGAGGCCGAGATTCGCGGGCACCGGCGCACCTATGTGGGCGCCATGCCGGGCCGCATCATCCAGACCATGCGCCGCGCCGAGACCCGCAACCCCGTCTTTATGCTGGATGAGATTGACAAGCTGGGGACGGACTTTCGGGGCGACCCCTCTTCGGCGCTGCTGGAGGTGCTGGATCCGGAACAGAACTATGCCTTTTCCGATCACTATCTCGAGGTGCCCTACGATCTCTCCAAGGTGATGTTCGTCACCACGGCCAACCTGCTGGATACCATCCCCGATGCGCTGCTGGATCGTATGGAGGTGATCGAGTTCCCCGGCTATATGGAAGAGGAGAAACTCGAGATCGCCCGCCGCTTTATCATCCCCCGGCAGATCGAACAGAACGGGCTACAGCAATTGGGCTTTTCGCAGGGGGCGCTGCTGGAGCTGATCCGCGAGTATACCCAGGAGGCAGGCGTGCGCAACCTGGAGCGCGAGATCGCCAACATCTGCCGCAAAGTGGCCCGGCGCGTGGCCGAGCGCAAGCCGGCCCCCAAGGTCGTCGGCAAGCAATCCCTGGACAAGTATCTGGGGCCGCCGCGCTACCTTGCCAACGAGGCCGAGGATCACGACGAGGTGGGTGTGGCCACCGGCCTGGCCTGGACCGAATCGGGCGGCGATACCCTCTCCATCGAGGTGAGCGTGCTGGCGGGCAAGGGCAGCCTGTTGCTCACGGGCCAATTGGGCGAGATCATGCAGGAATCGGCCCAGGCCGCGCTCAGCTATACCCGCTCGCGGGCAGAGGAGCTGGGGCTGGAGGACCTGGATTTCGACAAGGTGGACATCCACATCCACGTGCCCGAGGGGGCGGTGCCCAAGGATGGGCCCTCGGCGGGCATCACCATCGCCACGGCGCTGATCTCGGCTCTCACCGGGCGGCCCGTGATACACGATGTGGCCATGACCGGCGAGATCACCCTGCGGGGCCGGGTGCTGCCCATCGGCGGCGTCCGCGAAAAGATCCTGGCTGCCCATCGGGCCGGCCTCAAAACGATGCTGCTGCCGCGCCGCAACAAGCGCGATATGTCCGAGATCCCGGCCAGGCTGCGGCGGCGGCTGAACCTGGTCTTTGTGGATTCGATGGATCAGGTGTTGCCCGTGGCGCTCTCTCCCAATGCGGATCCCTTGGCGCGGGTCAATCTGCTCTACGACTAGCCGGTCGGCCCCACGCCATCCGAACGCCCTCGGCGCGAGATACCCGCGCCGAGGGCGTTTTCGCGCACGCGCGGGCTCTCCGGAACGTTTCGCCCGCCGATACGTAGAGAGATAGAGTTCACAGAGAGGAGCGAGGCGATGCAGAACAAGGGTTCACTCTATGTCGGTGTGATGCTGGTGCTATTGGGTTTGGTGTTCTTTTTCATCGAGGGGGCCAACCGGCTGCTACGGCCCCTTGGCATCCCCTTGGGATGGAACAACCTGTGGCCGCTGCTGCTCTTGCTGGTGGGGCTGGCCTTTTGGCTGCCGATCGTGATCTGGTGGAGCCGGCGCAGCGAGCTGGCCGGGCTGGCCGTGCCCGCCAGCCTGTTCACGGTCAACGGCCTGATCCTGCTGTACATGGCCGTCACCAAGGATTGGCAGTTCTGGCCCTTCTGGGTTCTGGAGCCGATGGCATTGGGGCTATCGTTTCTGATCCTCTACTACCTGACGGATCGGCCCAAAGGGCTGGGGATCGTCGGGGCGGCCTTTATTGGCGTGGGCGGCTTCTTTTTCCTGGCCATTGGTTCCGACTTTGGCGGACTTATGGGGTTCATCGGCCCGCTGATCCTGATCGCCGTGGGCCTGGTGCTGCTGATGCGCGGCAGGTTCTTTCGCGGCGGGGGCGCACGCCCTGAGGAGCTGTAGCGGGGGAGCCACACGGCGGCGAGGCCACGCGAAGCCTCACAAGCAGCCGTAATGTGCAAATGCGCCTGCCCTAAAGCGGGGGAGGGCTGGGGCGCGGGAGAGTCGGGGGGTGGGGGGGGGGGGGGCCCCCCCCCCCCCCCCGACGAAACTCGCTCTCAGAGCGAGTTTCGTTTACCCCATCCTGATCCTGCCGCCAAGGCCCGGTGCGCCCCAACAATAGACCGTCTCCTCTACCGCACCCGCACCGTCCCAATGCCGCCTTTGATGTATACGCGGATGCTACCCATCCCGTTGGCGGTGTAGGTATTGTCGCCCGAGCGCTGGAAACGATCCGCCACCTGCACCGAGCCCAGCCCTCCCTCGATCTCGATCTGGGCCCCTACATCCTCGGGCAGTTCGATCGCCAGCGCGCCCACGCCGCCATGTACCGTGACCTCATAGGTTCCCCTGGGCAGAGCGATCTGGGCATCTCCCACGCCGCTCTGTAGGTCCAGCCTCGCCAGGGTCAGGTCGCTCAAGGTGATCTGCGCCTTGCTTACCCCTGTCCTGATGTTGAGGGCCAGGGGGATATCGCGGGCCAGCCCGATCTCCAGGCGGCCACGGTCGCCCGTCACAAACGGCCCGCTATCCATGCCGCTGAATTCGAGGGCGACCTCGGCGTGGCCCTCTCGCACCTCTTGAGCCTCGTTCAGTTCGGTGCGGCGGGGATCGTGACGCAGGGTGGCCCGATACAGCAGGCCGGGCTCTTGCAGCGCCGCGACCTCCAATTCGCCGACGCCCATGGTGATCTCGATCTCTGCGGAAGAGATGCCGCCGGCTGATAGCTCCGCAGTCTGGATCTCCATGCGGCCCCAGCCATCGGCCAGATTGGGCCAGAGGAACCAGACGCCGGCCAGGATGGCGGCCACCAAGAGCAAGTAGATCAGCCCGCCCATCGGTGCGCGCCGCAGCAGCATCTCTAGCCCGATAAAGACCAGGGCCAGGGGCCAGAGCTGCCACAGGCTGGACCATGAGATCTGCCAAATGCCGAGCTGTTGCAGCAGCAGGGCCACGCCCAGCACGATCAGGAGTATGGCAAAGGTATAGTTGCGGTGGCGGTTCTCGGGCATATCAGCGCTCCTTGAGGTTGTTGATGAGGATGGCCACGCCCAGGCCCACCAGGGCGATGGGCCACAGATAGCGCACCCAGGCCAGCAGCCCGACGCTGCGGAATAGCAGCAGCAGCCCAAACCCCACCAGGATGGCCCCCACGAGGATCAGGGTGTCATCGGCGGAGCCGGTCTTGCGCGCCCGCACAAAAGAGCCGCGCGCCTCGGCGCCCAACTCGCGGGCGCGGGTGCGCATCTCGTTCAGGTTCTCGCGCATCACCTGTTCCTGCTGGGCCAGCTCTTGCTGCGCGTTGGGCAGCACGAGCCAGAGCAGCAGGTAGAGCGCCACGCCCGTGCCTGTCGCCAGCGTGAGAATGATGAACAAGAGCCGAAAGAGCAGCGGGTCGCGCTCGAAATAGAGGGCCAGGCCGCCGCATACCCCGGCGATCACTTTGTCTTGCTGGCTGCGATAGAGATGCTTCATGTTGATTGTCCCCCTTGTAGGATCGGATGGCCTGCTGATTCCGTGCACGGGGCCATCGCTCACCGACTATACGCAGGATGGGGGACGGGGTTGCAGGTCGGGGGACGTCCCCTAGCTGCGCAGGAACTGGCGCTCCAGTTGGGCCTGGCTCAGGTGCAGCATGGTGGGGCGCCCGTGGGGGCAGGTGTGGGGCAACGCGGTGCGTTCGAGCTGCTGCACCAACTCCCGCATCTCCTGATGGGTCAGGGTTTGGCCGGCGCGCACCGCCGTATGGCACGAGAGGGTCATCAATGCCTGGTCGGCCCAGGAAAAGCCGGGGCCGCCCTCGCTGGCCGCGTCCAGCAGCTCAGAGATGGCTACGGGCAACAAGTCGGGGGGCAACCCGGCGGGCGAGGCCTTGATGAGAAACGTATTGCGCCCAAAGAGAGCGAGGCCGAACCCCCAGGCCGCCAGTTGCTCCAGGTGGGCCTCCAGCAGCGTGGCCTGCTGGGGCTCTAGATCGAGGGTCAGAGGCTCCAGCAATTCTTGTGTGGCGACTTGGGACATGGCCCGCTGCGCCTGCAGCGCCTCGTAGCGGATGCGCTCGTGGGCGGCGTGCTGGTCAATCAGGTAAAGGCCCCCCGGCCCCTCGGCGACAATGTAGGTCTGGGCGATCTGGCCCACCACCCGCAGCATGGGCAGCCGTTCGGTGGGGCGCGCCAGGGGCGCCTGCAAATCGCCCTCTTGCGCGGGCTCTGGGGCTGCTGCGGGCGGGCTCTGGAACTCGATGGCGGCCTGAGAGACGCCCGGGGCCAGCCGGTGCGCGTCGAACTGGCGCGTCCAGCTCGCGGCGGTGCGCCCGGGCAACGGCGCCGAGGAAACGGGCCGCTGGGCCATCAGGGTGCTGCGCACGGCGCGTTGCACCGCCCCAAAGACGGCATTCTGTTGCCGAAAGCGCACCTCCTGCTTGGTGGGGTGAATGTTGACATCCACCTCCTCCGGCGGCAGGGCGATGTTCAGCACCACTAGGGGGTGGCGGCCCTGGGGCAGCAGGGTATGGTAAGCCTGGCTGATGGCGAAAGAGAGGGACTGATCCTGGATCCAGCGATGATTGACGAACAGGATCATGTCGCGGCGGTTGGAACGGTGCAGCCCCGGGGCGCTTGTCAGCCCCCAGACCGAGACGCCATCGCGCTCATACTCGCCCTGGGGGATCTCGAGCATCTGCTCGGCCACATCCAGGCCATAGAGGGCCAGTACCACATCCAGGATCTGGCCGGTGCCGGTGGTGCGGCTGACCAGGCGGTCGTTGCTGCGCAGCTCGAAACGGCGCTCGGGAAAGGCCAGGGCATAGCTGCCCATCAGCCGGGCCACATGGCCTGCCTCGGTGGGATCGGCGCGCAGGAACTTGAGCCGCGCAGGGGTATTGTAGAACAGGTTCTCGACGCGGATATCGGCGCCCCGGTTGCGGGCCAGGGCCTCGCGGTGGACCAGGATGCCCCCCTCGTAGCGCACCAGGGTGCCCACGGGCTCGTCCTCGCTGCGGGTGGCCAGGGTCAGGCGCGAGACGGCGGCGATGCTGGCCAGGGCCTCGCCGCGAAACCCCAACGTGCGCACCCGGTAAAGCTCTTCTGCCGAGGCGATCTTGCTGGTGGCGTGGCGGGCAAAGGCGGTCTCCACCTGGTCGGTGGGGATGCCGCAGCCGTCGTCGCTGACGCGGATGAGCTGGCGCCCGGCCTGGGCGATCTCGACACGGATCTCTTGCGCGTCGGCGTCAATGGCGTTCTCGACCAGCTCTTTGACCACCGAGGCGGGGCGCTCGATGACCTCGCCGGCGGCGATCTTGGCTGCCAGGTCGGGGGGCAGGATCTGTATGGGCATGGTGACGATGGCCTTTTCTCAGTGCGGTTCTGTGCCCTGATTGTAGCACAGGGCGGGGGCGGGGCAAGAGCGGGACGGGCGCAGGCGACGGCGTCGCCCAAGGCAAGAGCATCGGGCTATGCGACGTAATCCGGACGCTGACAGAGCCCTGGATGCGATTGCTGGGTCTTTTCATTGTCGGTATTATGTACAGATCCCTTCGCGGCGAGAGATGCTCTCGGTGCTCTGTGGGGCCCTCATCCCCGACGAAACCCGCTCACAAAGCGGGTTTCGTCGGGGATGAGGGCGACTGGCCGCAGCAAAGCAAAAGCAGCTCGCTTTACCATAACCACGACTTTGACAAAGCCCTGCGTTCTGCATAGTGATTGTTCGAGTATTGGTGGAGCATATTGGCACCTGAGAGGGAGGCAGGGAGGTACTCACTCAACCCAGGTACCCTTCCCTGCGGAACGTCTCAGGCGAGCAGCTGCGCCAAGTTCACGCCGCCGCTGTTCAGGTGATTGCCACAGTGGATGATCAGGCGCGTACCATTGACGCCCCAACCGCGCCGCCCTACAATCAGATCACGGCGAACCTGCCGAGCATGCCCACTATAGGAGATGCCACCATGACCAGGCGTATTCTCGGGTTGCTCATCATCGTTGTCCTCGCCTCCTTGCTCGCCTGTCAGGGCCCTGCCACAGAGACCGGCTCTGCCACTGACCAGGGCGCCGCCGCCTCCAAGGCTCGCTCCGAGCCACTGCTCACCCAAGAACTCGCGCCCTCGGCCGCCGAGCAGACCATCGCCATCGGCCAGCAGCTCTCCCTCACCCTGCCCGGCGGCGCGCTGGCCGAGGCGGCCACCCTCAGCGTCTCGCAGATCAGCCGGGGCGCGCCCGCCCCGCCCACAAGCCGAGAGGCATTGGCCGTTTATGAGATTGGGCTGGGCGGCCAGGCCGAGTTCGATCAGGCCTTGACGTTGGAGCTGGCCTATGACCCCGATGATCTCGATCCTGACGCGCCCGCCGACGCCCAGTTGACCGTCGCCTACTATGACGAGGAGCGGGGCGCCTGGGTGACCGTGCCCGCCCTTGTGGACGAGGCGCGCCACCGCCTTGTCGTGCATACCGATCACCTGTCCGTGTGGGCCTATTTCCGCTGGATGCGCGGCTATGAGACCCTCTACTGCGGCGACCACTTTGTGTTGGCGTATGACAAGGAGGCAGTGACGACGGGGTCTTCTGCAAGCTATGCTGGCCCCTATGCCCAACCCGCGCTTGCGCTTCGGCCCGCCATCATCTCGGACGTGTGCAACTTTCTCAACACCTCCTACGCTGCCTACAAGCAGGCGGGCTTTGCCATGCCAGAGGGGCGCATCAAAGTCGTCATCGGTGAGTTTGCGGACCCCTATACCGAGGCGTTCACCGGCGTGATCCATATTACGCTGGAGAGCTGGTACGATGTGAACCTGCTGCGGCAACAGGCGGCCCACGAACTCTTTCACGTGGTGCAAATGCACCAACTTGGCACACGCACCATGGACCGCCGCCTCTGGTGGATGGAGGCTACTGCCGAGTATGCCTCCAGCGAGGTAGCCTGGGCCGCCATCGGGGGCACGGGCACCATGGGCGGCGATATCCGCCCCAAATACCTGGAGCTGCCCATCGTCTCGCGTGAGGACTATCACGACTACGCCACCGCCCATTTCCTCGCCTTTTTGCACACCCAGATCCCGACTATGACCTTCAAAGAGCTGTGGGATGCCGCTGCCGGGGGCGACAATACGCTAGAGCTGCTGGATCCCGTGGTGACGGCCAAATCAGGCGCGCCGCTGGGGCTCTGGTATGTGCGCTTTGCCCAGCATTATGTCTTTGATGCCATCAGCCCCATGCCCTCGGTGGCCAGTCTCTCGGGCGAGGTGGCGGACAAGCTCAGCCGGTTCCTGGTGGAAAAGACGGAAGAGACCCATACCCTTTCGGTAGACTATTACGCCTCCAAGATATGGGCCATCGAAAACCAGAAGGAGCGGGATGTGACGGTCGAGCGGCTGGGGGGCGAGGGCGGCTGGGTCTTTGCCACGGTGGTGCGGGGCGACGACAAGCTCTCACCCATCGTCGCGGGGCCGCTGGCCGTCGAGGTTGGCAAGCCGATCTCGCTGCACCTGGCCTCCGGCGACCGCCTCTTTATCCAGGCCACCAACGCTTCGGGGCGCAGCGGCATCGCGTTCAACCTGCGGGTCGCCGAGACGGCCATTCCTTCTGGCATGTACACCATGTACCTCAAGTTCGACGATGGCTGCGACGCACATTTCTCCGGGGGGTACAACTCGTGGGCGCGGCTCAATCGCTTCCCGGTCAAGATCGAGGGCAACCAGGCCACCGTTGACTATGACAAATTCACGAATGGCAAGCACCTGGTGGCCACGGGCTCGGGCAGCATAGACGCCCAAGGCAGGCTTACGCTGGATATGGTCGTGGTCTTCACCCGCGAGCCATGCGATGAGGGACCATGTCCTTGCGGGCCGGACGGATGCATTTACAGGGAGCATCTCACCGCACAGTTCGTCGGCGAGTGGGTACCCAACCGGAACCTGTGGCAAGGGGCGCTCACCGGCTCTGTGCAGGTGGATCGCAAGGACGAGTTCGGCTTTTCGTGCAACGCGGCCCCCATCTCGGCCACGGTGGAGCCGGGATTCGTGGATACCCCCTTGTGATCGCGGGCTCAAAGCAGGCGCCAGGGCGTGAAACCACGCCCTGGCGCCTGCCCGCCATATCAGTTCAGACTTGGAACTGACAGACCTTCATTGGCCGACCCCCAAATCTGAACAGTTGCCTGCCCCGTGTAAACGTTGCGCCCTTTTTGACAGCCCGCCCTCCTCGTGCTATCATGCCCGCCATACGTTGCGAGGTACAGAGATGCACAGCAGCCGTCCAAGTATAATTGAGCAGAGGGCCCAGTCCCTCTGGCTGAAGAAGAGCAAGCGTCAAAAGCTGGCCCCCTGGTCAGGCTAAGCTTGCTCACGCCTCGCAACAAGAGGTATTCTGAAAACAAGAGCGGCTCCCCAGACCAGAGGGGAGCGCTCTTTTTTTCATGCCCGCCATCGGCGTCCGGGCCCGCAGTGTTGCCCCGGTGATGGACAATCTGGATCAGAAAGGAGGTGAGAGAGATGATCGGTACCTGCCCCGAATGTGCAGCCGAGATCGAGCTAGACGATCCCCTCGAAGGGGAGATCGTGGATTGCCCCGATTGCGGCGTCGAACTGGAGGTCGTAGCGGTAGACCCGCTGGTTCTGGATGTGGCGCCCGAGGAAGAGGAAGATTGGGGAGAATAGTAACATGTCCATAGGTCCGTTCAGCATCATCGAGTCAACACTGCGGGAAGGCGAGCAATTCGTCGGCGCGAATTTCACCACCGAGCAAAAAGTCCGGATCGCCCAGGCGCTGGACGCGTTCGGCGTCGAGTATATCGAGGTGACCTCGCCCGTAGCCTCGCCTCAGAGTATGCACGACTGCACCACCATTGCCGGGCTGGGCCTCAAGGCCAAGGTGCTCACCCACGTGCGCTGCACCCTCTCCGACGCCGAGGCCGCCATCGCCACCGGCGTGGATGGCATTGACCTGCTCATCGGCACCTCGTCCATGCTGCGCAAGTTCAGCCACGGCATGGATATCCCCGCCATTCTGGATCGGGCCCGAGACGTGATCACCCATGTGCTGGATCGTGGGTTCGAGGTGCGTTTCAGCACCGAGGACTCGTTCCGCAGCAACCTGGATGACATCCTCACCATCTATGAGGCCGTCGCCGACCTGGGCGTGAACCGCGTGGGCATCGCCGATACGGTGGGCGTAGCGACGCCGTTGCAGGTCTATGATCTGGTGCGGCGCGTGCGCGAGCGCGTCTCGTGCGATATCGAGTTCCACGGCCACAATGACGCGGGCTGCGCCATCGCCAACGCCTTTTGCGCCCTGGAGGCCGGCGCCACCCATGTGGATACCAGCATCCTGGGCATCGGCGAGCGCAACGGCATCGCCTCTTTGGGGGGCATGATAGCTCGTTTGTATGCCCTGGATCGCGATCTCGTGCATAAGTACAACCTGCCCGTGATCCGCGAGCTGGATGACATGGTGGCCGAGATCGTGGGCGTGGACATCCCGTTCAACAACTATATCACCGGCATCACCGCCTTTACCCACAAGGCGGGCATCCATGCCAAGGCCGTGCTGAACAACCCCGAGACCTATGAGATCCTGGCGCCCCAGGATTTCGGGCTCACCCGCTATATCAGCATCGCCCACCGGCTCACCGGCTGGAACGCCATCAAGGCCCGCGCCGAGCAGTTGCAGCTCGATATCCCCGATGACGAGCTGCGCGCGGCCACCCAACACATCAAGGCCCTGGCGGACGAAAAGCCCATCGGGTTGGACGACGTAGACGCCATCCTGCGCCGCTGGACCGGCGACCATCATCAGCAAGAGGTACACCATGCCTGATCAGGCCCTCACCCTATCGGAACAGATCCTCTCCCACGCCGTGGGCCATCCGGTGCACGCCGGCGACCTGGTGATCGTGGAGGTGGATCGTTGCATGTCCCACGATTCGCTCACCCCTGAGGTGATTGACTCTCTGCGAAACGAGCTCAAGGCCGAGCGCGTATATGACCCCGACCGCATCGCCGTGTTCATTGACCACGTGGCCCCGGCGGCCTCGGTGGCCACGGCGGACGCCCAGGTGCTGGTGCGCCAGTGGGCCCGCGAGCAGGGCATCCGCCAGTTCTACGACGTGGGCTATGGCGTGTGCCATGTGGTCATGATCGAGGAGGGGCTGGTGGCCCCGGGCCAGATCGCCATGGGCACCGATTCCCACGCCAACGCCTATGGCGCCGTGGGCGCCTTTGGCACCGGCGTCGGCTCTCGCGATATGGCCCTCACCATGGCCACCGGCCGCAACTGGCTGCGCGTGCCCGAGACGATCCGCGTCCAGGTCCAGGGCCGCTTTCGGCCTGGCGTCGGCCCCAAGGATGTGAGCCTGTACCTCTGCGGCCTGCTGGGGCTGGATGGCGCGAGCTATCAGACCGTCGAGTTTCACGGCCTGGATTGGCTGGATCTGGATGGCCGCGAGACACTCTGCTCCATGACCACCGAGCTGGGCGCCAAGGCGGGCATCATCCCGCCCACGGGCCCGGCGGCGGCGGATTGGGGCGTGCCTGACTGGCTGGCCTTGCAAGAGGGCGCCGTCTATAGCCGCACCATCGTCTTGGATCTGGACGCGCTCACGCCCCAGGTGTCCATGCCCTATGCCACCGACAATGTGGCAGCCATCGCCCAGGTGGGCGATGTGCCCGTGGATATGGTGTTCATCGGCACCTGCACCAATGGCCGACTGAGCGACTTGCAGGCCGCCGCCCGCATCCTGGCGGGCAGGCATGTGGCGCCCAACGTGCGCCTGCTGGTGATCCCCGCCTCGCACCGCATCCTGAGCGAGGCCACCGCCGACGGCACCCTGGCGACCCTGCTGGCCGCGGGGGCCACCCTGGGCACCCCCGGCTGCGGCCCTTGCATCGGGCGGCATATGGGCGTCATCGGCGCGGGAGAGACCTGCCTCTCCACCGGCAACCGCAATTTCCGCGGCCGCATGGGCTCGCCCAATGGGCGCGTGTACTTGGCTTCGGCAGAGACGGCGGCGGCTACCGCGCTGGCCGGCTTTATCAGCGACCCCTCGCGGCTCTAGGAGGCAACACATGGCAACCATCTGGCTCTTTGGCGATGATATAGATACCGATCAGATCGTGCCAGGCCGCTATGCGCCCTATATGAACTCGGAGGCCGAGTTGGGCAAGTACCCGTTCATCGAGGCGCGCCCCGAGTTCGCCCGCGAGGTGCAGCCCGGCGACGTGATCGTGGCGGGCAAGAACTTTGGCTGCGGCTCCTCCCGCGAGTATGCGCCCCGGGCGCTCAGCGTCGTGGGGGTGGCCGCCATCATTGCGCCCAGCTTTGCGCGCATCTTTTTCCGCAATTCCCTCAACCTGGGGCTGCGGCTGTTCGAGACTGACATCCGCGAGCGCGTCTCTGACCGCCAGGCCGTCGAGCTGGACCTGGCGCGGCCGGGTTTGCTCGTGGCAGGCGAGTGGCTGGAGCTACCCAAGCCCCCTGTGTGGCTGCGCGAGGCCTGGGCCGAGGGCGGCATCATCCAGTACTATCTCAACCACGGGCATCTGCCCCTGGAGGAGGGCGCATGAGTCGCGTCATCTGCCTCATCGAGGGGGATGGCATCGGCCATGAGGTGATCCCGGCGGGGCGGCGCCTGCTGGAGGCCACCGGCCTGGGCTGGTCCTTTGTCCAGGCCGAGGCGGGCTGGGGCGCGTTCGAGCGCTATGGCGTTGCCCTGCCCGAGGCCACCCTGGCCGCCGTCGAGGCTGCCGACGCCACCCTCTTTGGCGCGGTCTCGTCGCCGCTGAGCCCGGTGGAGGGCTATCGTAGCCCCATCGTGGCCCTGCGGCGACACTTGGACCTGTACGCCAACCTGCGCCCCGTGGTCTCCCAGCCGATCCCCGGCTCGCGCCCCGGCATTGACATGCTGATTGTGCGCGAGAACAGCGAAGGACTATACTCGGGGATCGAGCGGCGCGAGCCGGATCGCGCCGTCACCGAGCGGGTGATCACCCGCAGTGCATCGGAGCGCATTGCGCGGCGCGCCCTGGAGCTGGCCGCCCGGCGCCGCAAACACCTGACCATCGTGCACAAGGCCAACGTGCTGCGGGCCACCTGCGGGCTCTTTCGCGAGGCGGCCTTTGCCGTCGCCGCCGAGTACCCCGAGGTAACGGTGGAGGAGCAACTGGTGGATGCCGTGGCCATGCGGCTGATCACGGCGCCCGAGCAGTATGACGTGATCGTGACCACTAACCTGTTCGGCGACATCCTTTCGGACGAGGCCGCCGCCCTGGTGGGCGGCCTGGGGCTGGCCCCCTCGGGCAACGTGGGCGAGCGCCATGCCCTGTTCGAGCCGGTGCACGGCTCTGCGCCCGATATCGCCGGGCGGGGCATCGCCAACCCGCTGGCCACGATGGGCGCCGTCGCCATGTTGCTGGACCACCTGGGCGAGCCGCTCTGGGCCCGGCGGGTGCAGGCGGCCATCCAGGCCGTGCTGGTGGAGGGGCCGCTCACCCCCGATCTGGGCGGCGACGCGACCACGGAACAAGTGACAAAAGCCTGTATCGAACGGCTGTTGGAGACGAGATGATCAAGATCGGAATGCTGCTTTCGCGGGTGCGTATCGAGGAAAAGCTGCTCATCGAGGCCTTTCGGGAGCGCGGGCACCCCGTGGACCTGATTGACGACCGCGACCTGGTGCTGGATATGGCCGGCGATGAGCGTATGCAGGGCTATGACGTGGTGGTGGAGCGCTGCATCAACCACTCGCGGGCGCTCTACACCCTGGACATGCTCAACGCCTGGGGGGTGCCCACGGTCAATAGCGCCCATGTGGCCAACGTGTGTGGCAACAAGTTTAGCACGTCGCTGGCGCTGCTGCAGCAGGGGGTGCCCACTCCTCGCACGCTCATGGCCTATACGCCCGAATCGGCCCTGGCCGCCATCGAGCAGCTCGGCTACCCCGCCGTGCTCAAGCCGGCGGTGGGCTCCTGGGGGCGGCTGATCGCCAAGGTCAACGACCGCGAGGCCGCCGAGGCCGTGCTGGAGCACAAGCACGTCCTGGGCTCGTATCACCACTCGATCTACTATATCCAGGAGTATATCCACAAGCCCCAGCGGGATATCCGCAGCTTTGTGGTGGGCGACCGCACCATCGCCGCGATCTATCGCTCCTCGGAGCACTGGATCACCAACACGGCGCGGGGCGGCCAGGCCAGCAACTGCCCCGTCACCCCCGAGATTGACGCCCTTTCCCAGGCGGCGGCCAAAGCGGTGGGCGGCGGCGTGGTGGCCATTGATATCCTGGAGGATGCCCACGGCGGCCTGACGGTGTGCGAGGTCAACTATACTATGGAGTTCCGCAATAGCATTGACACCACCGGCGTCAATATCCCCGGCCATGTGGCGGACTATTGCATTGCGGTAGGGAGGGGCGAGGCGTGAGCATCAAGGTTTCCATCGTCGGCGGCTCCGGCTATGCGGGCGGCGAGTTGCTGCGCCTGCTGCTCTTTCATCCCGAGGTCGAGATCGGCCAGGTGACGAGCGAGAGTTCGGCGGGCCGCTTTGTGCACACCCGCCACCCCAACCTGCGCAGCGTGACCAGGCTGAAATTCACGCCCCTGGAGCTGCTGGAGCCCTGCGACCTGCTCTTTGTGGCCCTGCCCCACGGCGAGGCCGCCAGCCGCATGGATCGCTTTGCCGAGCTGGCCGAGCGGGTGGTGGATCTCTCCGCCGACTTTCGCCTGCGGGATGCCGCCGCCTATGCCCGCTGGTATGAGCACGAGCACCCGGCGCCCCACTGGCTGGAGCGTTTCGTCTATGGCCTGCCCGAGATCTATCGCGAGCAGATCCGTGGGGCGCGCTATGTGAGCGGCGTGGGCTGCAACGCCACCGCCACCAACCTGGCCATCTGGCCCCTCTTTGCCCAGGGCGTGGCCGACCCCGCGCGGGGCGTCATCGTCGAGGTCAAGGCGGGCTCGAGCGAGAGCGGCGCGACGGCGGGCCCCTCGTCGCACCACCCGGATCGTAGCCATGCCGTGCGCTCCTTTGCGCCCACGGGCCACCGCCACACCGCCGAGGTGCTGCAGGCCCTGGGCCAGGCGAGCGTCGCAACCCAGGTGCATATGTCCGTCACGGCCATCGAGCTGGTGCGCGGCGTGCTGGCCACGGCCCACGCCTTTGTGCGCCCCGAGCTGCGCGAGGGCATGGACGTCATGGGCCTCTGGAAAGTCTATCGCCAGAGCTATGGCAGCGAGCCCTTTGTGCGCATCGTGCGCGAGCGCCAGGGGGTCTATCGCTACCCGGAACCCAAGATCTTGGCGGGCAGCAACTATGCCGAGGTGGGGTTCGACTATGATCCCGAGAGCGGGCGCATTGTGGCCATCGCGGCCATTGACAACCTGATGAAGGGCGCCGCCGGCTCGGCGGTGCAGTGCATGAACCTGATGTGCGGCTGGGACGAGACCACCGGGCTCACCTTCCCCGGCCTGCATCCGGTGTAGCAACGAGGGGGCAGAGAGAGATGATCGTCATCAAAGTGGGCGGCAGCGAGGGGATTGACCTGGACGCCGTGTGCTGCGATATCGCCGCGCTGGTGCACGAGGGCCGCGAACTGGTGTTTGTGCACGGCGGCTCGGCCCGCACCAACGTCGTGGCCGAAAAGCTGGGCCATCCGCCCCAGTTCCTCACCTCGGTCTCGGGGTTCACCAGCCGCCGCACCGACCGCCAGACGCTCCAGATTTTCGAGATGGTCTATTGCGGCGAGATCAACAAGGGCCTGGTGGAGCGCCTGCAGGCCCTGGGCGTCAACGCCGTGGGCCTTTCGGGGATAGACGGGCGCCTGTTGGAGGGGCGCCGCAAAGAGGCCCTCAAGGTGATGCACCAGGGCCGCCGCATGGTGGTGCGCGATGATTACACCGGCACGGTGGACACCGTGAATGTGGGCCTGCTGCGCCTGCTGCTGGATAACGGCTATACCCCCGTCATCTCGCCGCCCGGCATCAGCGTCGAGAGCGTCGCCATCAACGTGGACGGCGACCGGGCCGCCGCCAAGATCGCCGCCGCGCTGGGGGCCGAGCAGTTGATCATCCTCTCCAACGTGCCGGGGCTGCTGCGCCAGTTCCCCGACGAGAGCACCCTGATCGAGCATATTGAGCCCGCCCGCGCCCAAGAGATGATGGCCCACGCCGAGGGCCGCATGCGCATCAAGGTCCTGGGCGCCATCGAGGCGCTGGAGGAGGGCATCGGCAAGGTCGTGTTCGGCGACGCGCGCATCGAGGCGCCCGTGCGCGCCGCGTTGGCGGGCAAGGGCACCGTCATCGGTCCGCGGTAGGGGCGGGGGTAGGGGCACGGCATGCCGTGCCCCAACGGGAACGCGAAAGAGGCGCCTCAACGGGCATGCCGTGCCCCAACGGGAACGCGAAAGAGGCGCCCCAACGGGCATGCCGTGCCCCAACATCATCGCCCGCAACCATCAAGGAGGGCTTTTCATGGACACCATCCAACGCGAGCAACGCTACACCAGCGGGTGCTATCCCAAGCGCGAGATCGCCATCGTCAGGGGCGAGGGCGCGCGCCTGTGGGATGATACGGGCCGTGAGTACATTGACTGCGTCTCGGGGCACGGCGTGGCCATCGTGGGCCACTGCAACCCCGCCGTGGTCGAGGCGCTCTGCAACCAGGCCCGCACCCTGATCACCTGCCCCGAGATTTTCTACAACGACGTGCGCGCCCAGTTGCTGGAGCGCCTGATCTCCATCGCGCCGCCCGGCCTGGAGCGGGCCTTTTTGGTCAACTCGGGCGCCGAGGCCATTGAGGGCGCGCTGAAATTCGCGCGGCTGAGCACCGGGCGCCCCGGCATCGTGGCCACCATGCGCAGCTTTCATGGGCGCACCCTGGGCGCCCTCTCCACCACCTGGGAGCCCGCCTACCGCGAGCCGTTCGAGCCGCTGCTGCCCGGCGTGAGCCACGTCCCCTATGGCAACCTGGAGGCCCTGCAAGAGGCGCTGAGCGAGGAGACGGCGGCCCTGATCCTGGAGGTGGTGCAGGGCGAGGGCGGCGTAAACGTCGGTGACGCCGCATACCTGCAAGGCGCGCGCGAGCTGTGCGACGCCGTGGGCGCCCTCTTGATCGTGGACGAGGTGCAGACCGGCTTTGGCCGCACGGGGCGCATGTTCGCCTGCGAGCACCACGGCCTGCGCCCCGACCTGATGGCCGTGGCCAAGGGGATCGCCGGGGGCGTGCCCATGGGCGCCGTCCTGATCGGCGAGCGCGTGCAGAACATCAAGCCCGGCGTGCACGGCTCCACCTTTGGCGGCAACCCTCTGGCCTGCGCCGCCGCCCTGGCCGCCATTGACTATATGCTGGCCCACGACCTGCCCGGCCAGGCGCAACGCAAGGGCGAGTGGGCGCTGGCGCGCCTGCGGGCCCTGGATGCGCGGGTGATCCGCGAGGTGCGCGGCATGGGCCTGATGATCGGCATCGAGCTGCGCCGCCGGGCCACCCCTTATCTCCGGGCGCTGATGGATGAGGGCGTGCTGGCGCTGCCCGCCGGCAGCACCGTCCTGCGCCTGCTGCCGCCCCTGGTGATCAGCGATGAGGATCTGGCTGCGGCCTGCGACGCCGTCGAGCGCGTGCTGAACCAGGCGCTCTAGGGCGTGAAGAGCCACGCGCCCACCGACGCCGAGGTCATCGCCCTGCTGGAGCGGCTGGTCTCCATCGAGAGCCCCTCGGGCCAGGAGGCCGCCGTCGCCCAGGCCGCCGTGGAGACTATGACAGCCTGGGGGTTCGACGCCCATGTGGATGCCGTGGGCAACGCCGTGGGGTGCACCGGACAGGGTGGGCGCACCGTGCTCCTGCTGGGGCACATTGATACTGTGCCGGGCCATGTGCCCGTGCGCCGCGTGGGCGATCTGCTCTATGGCCGGGGCGCCGTGGACGCCAAGGGGCCGTTCGCGGCCTTTGTCTGCGCTGCTGCCCGCGCTGCCGCCGGCGGCCTGGCGAGGGCCGACCTGCGCATCGTCGTGGTGGGCGCAGTGGAGGAAGAGGCCGCTACCTCCGCCGGGGCGTATCATGTGGTGGCCCACCACTCCCCTGCCGACGCCGTCGTCATTGGCGAGCCCAGCCGATGGGACCGGGTCACCCTGGGCTACAAGGGGCGCCTGCTGGTGGATTACCGCCTGGAGCAGCCCGTCTCCCACACGGCGGGCCAGGCCGTGGCCGTCTGCGAGCAGGCCGTGGCCTACTGGCTGGCCGTGCGCGACTGGGCCACCGCCTACAACCGCGACCAGAATGGCGCCGACGCCGGCGCCTTTGCCACGCTGGACCCCTCGCTGCGCGCCCTGCGCTCCGATGGCGACGGCCTGCGCGAGTGGGTCGAGATGCGGATCGGCCTGCGGCTGCCCCTGGGGCTGGATATTGATGCGCTGGAGGCCAACCTCACCGGCCCCTGGGCGGGCGAGGCCCGCGTGACGCTGCATGGCCGCGAGGAGCCTTTCCGCGCGGACAAGCGCAACGAGCTAACCGGCGCGTTCCTGGCGGCGGTGCGCGCCGAGGGCGGGCGCGCCGCCTTTGTCACCAAGACGGGCACCTCGGATATGAACGTCATCGGCCCGCGCTGGGGCTGCCCCATCGTGGCCTATGGCCCCGGCGATTCCGCCTATGACCATACGCCCGATGAGCAGATCAATCTGGACGAATACCTGCGGGCCATCCGGGTGCTGACGGGGGCGCTCCAGCGGCTGAGCGAGACCCTGGGCCGGCGGGGATAGGGGCATGCACCGCCCATGGTATCAGTTCAGAATTGGCGGCGAAAGCAGCCAACACGTTGTGGACGGCGGCGGCGA